>NZ_JBIVKZ010000005.1:0-532668 GCF_044751025.1 Streptomyces sp. NPDC088747 | reverse complement strand
ATCGCGCGCCGCTTCACCGACGTCTCCTCCCTGGAACGCGGCGCCCACGTCCTCCTCGCCCCCGGTGTCCTCCTCGCCGCCGTGGCCGGCCCCCTAAAGCCCCAGCTCACCGGCCCGCCGCTCACCGCCGAGGAGTGGAAGGCCGCCACTCCCTAGAGCCGGTCCGACAGGGCGAAAACACCTGGCCGGGCCGCACGGCGGGTTGTTAGCCTGCGCCCGGATCACCAGGAGATCGCCGTACGAGGATGGAGTCCACCGTGGCCCGCAGTGCCGCACGTGCCCGGATCGCGCTCGCCACCTACGACCCGGGCGAGGAGCCCAGCGCCGACCGCGATCTGCCGGTGCTGACGGCCGCGCTGGCGGAGGCGGGCGCCGAGGTCCGGGCGGCGTTCTGGGACGACCCCGCGGTCGACTGGGCGGCCTTCGACCTGGTCGTGATCCGCTCCACCTGGGACTACAGCTGGCGGGCTGCGGAGTTCGTGGCCTGGGCCGAGCGGTGCGGGCGCGCGACCCGGCTGGCGAACCCCGCGGGCGTGGTGCGGTGGAACGCCGACAAGCGGTACATCGGAGCCCTCGCGGAGGCGGGCGTTCCCGTGGTGCCGACCCGGTACGTGGCACCGGGCGAGTCCGTCGACCTCCCCGGCGACCGCGAGTTCGTCGTGAAGCCCACCGCGGGTGCCGGCGCCCGCTACGCCGCCCGGTACACCCCCGAGGACCGGGAGACGGCGCGGGCGCACCTGGCCCGGATGCACGCCGAGGGCCTGACCGCGATGGTCCAGCCGTACGTGAAGAACATCGACGCCGGGGGCGAGCGGGCACTCCAGTTCTTCGGCGGCCGTCTGGTGCACGCCAGCAGGAAGGGCGCCGTACTCGAATCCGGCACCTCCTTCGACGTGAAGAAGGTGGCGCACCCCGGACTGGGCACCTGGCAGCCCACCCCGGCCGAACTCGCCGTCGCCGAAAGGGCGTTGACGGCCGTCCCGGACGTGGGCGAGCTGCTCTACGCCCGGGTCGACCTGGTCGACGGCGACGACGGCGAGCCGTGCGTCATGGAGCTGGAGCTGATCGAGCCCAACCTCTTCCTGTGGCTGCACCCGGAGTCGGTGCCCGTGGTCGCGGAGGCGATCGTCAAGGCTGCTCTTTGACGCCCACCCGCTGCAACAGCCCCCAGGTGAACTCGGCCGCGCACTCCCGTCGTACGCCCGCCGCGTCCGGAGCCGTGAACGCCAGCCCCCAGCGCGTCGGGGCGGTGCCCTCCAGGGGCCGGGCGGGGGCGAAGGCGCGGGCCACCTCGTCGACGGTGCAGGACCAGGGGGCGAGGTCGTCGAGGGTGTCGAGCGCCGGGCCGGGGGCGCCCGGCGCCCGCACCAGCCACTCGTTCCAGGCCACCCCGTTCGGCGCGATCAGGACCTCGAAGCGCAGGTCGGGCCAGAGGGGTACGGGCCAGAGATGCGCCTCGCAGGACAGGTCGCCGATCTGCCGGGGGACGACGGACTCGGGGACGCCGAGGATCGACCGGTAGCGCGAGGCCGCCGCCCGGGAGCGCGGGGCGTGCAGCATCGCCTGCCAGCGGCGGTTGGCCTCGCGCATCCCGGCGATGGAGACGCCCAGCTCGTGCCGGGCGTCCTCGACCAGGTCAGGGTTGTGGTCCGCCATCCGGCGCAGCAGGACCAGCTGGAAGTCCAGAGGGGTGAAGGGGGTCGTGGGGCGTTTCGCGGGCGGCATGGGACCCATCGTCGCGCACCGCCGGAGCGCCCGGACGGCGGCCGTCCGCGAGGAAGAGCACCGAGTTGACGTAACGGGGGCCCTTCGGGGGCAGCACCCTGCGCAGCAGGCCCCGCGAGACGACGTGGCAGGTGCGGGCCTGGTGGGCCTCCAGGTCGAAGGAGGCCAGGGTCTGCCAGGTGTCGCCGGGCAGCACCCAGCCCTCGTAGCCGAGCCGGGCGAGGTGGTCGACGACGGGGGCGATGGGCTGGATGCGGAACTCCAGCTCGACGAAGAGGGCCGGACGGTCGCGGCTGAGGAGGGTGCTCGCGCCGTGCAGGACGGCCAGTTCGTTGCCGTCCACGTCGATCTTCATGAAGTCGACGTCGTGCAGGTCCAGGCTGTCCAGGGTCAGGCAGGGGACGTCCAGGGCGTGGGCGTGGATGTCCCGGCGGACCAGGGAGGACACCCCGCGGTCGCCGGCGTCGTCCGCGGGCAGCCACAGACGGGCGGTGCCCTGGTGGTCGGAGGCGGCGGCGTGCACCACGCGGACGTTGGCGGGGGCCCCGGAGGTGAGGAGCCGGGCCAGGTGCGGGACCGGTTCGACGGTCACCACCCGGTCCGCGAGAGCGGCCAGCCGGTGCGTCCAGGGGCCGTACCAGCCGCCCACGTCCACCGCCGTGCGGCTGCCGGGCGGGCAGAGGTCGGACAGCCGGGCCAGCTCGGGCTCGAAGCGCGGATAGACCCGGCGGGCGGTCGCGGCGACCAGCCGGGTGGGGACGAGGCGGGCCAGCCGGGCGGTCAGGGTCGTCGTCGTGGAGTTGGCCGCCGGGCCGGTCGCGGGGCCGCTCATGGGGCCATCCTCTTGAGGAGTTCCTCGTGTTCGTCCTCGTCGACCTGTTCCCCCGAGGACGGCAGCAGTTGCGGTATGCCCTCCAGGATCGGGTAACGGCGTTGCAGGCGCGGGTTGTAGAGGGCGGCCTCCGACCCCAGGGACTCATCGGGTACGAGCAGATGGAGCGGGCCCTTGTCCAACGGGCAGGCCAGGATCTTCAGCAACGGGTCGTCGGGATTCACGGGGGAGTCAACTCCTTGGTGGCTACGGGGGATTGGGGCGCGGTGTCGTGTTTGGGCATGACGAGCAGGACGGAGACCGCGAGGGCCGTGCCCGCCAGCCGCAGGGCGAGCCGCACCGGTTCGTGCGGCAGCGCCTCGCCGAACGCCAGAGTGCCCAGCACGGCGGTGAACAGACACGTCACCGTCGTACAGACCGGCACGATCAGCGAGGCCCGGCAGCGTTGCAGGGCCGCCTGCGACATGACCAGACCGAACGCGCCGGTGAAGAGCAGGAGATAGGGGTACGGGGAGCGCAGCAGGCCGGTCAGCGTGCCGAGCGGTCCACCGGCCGTCAGATACCCGGACATGCCCTTGATGGCGAGCGAGCTCACCCCGTACAGCAGGCCCACCGCCACGCCGTACTCCACGCCGGTGGTCGGCATCCGGTGCCGGTGCCGGGAGCGCCGCTCGGCCGCTCCGTACAGCCAGATGCCCATCGCCAGGGACGGCAGGCAGACGGTGAGGATCAGCGGCGCCGGTGCGCTCCGGCTGACGGTGTCCGAGTCCTCGCTCAGGGACAGCACCACCATCAGCAGGGCGGCGAGGATCGCGCCGAGCGCGTACCGCTCCCGGCCTGAGGTCTCCTCGCCGAGCAGCCGGGAGGAGAGCAGCACCAGCAGGACGAGCCCGGAGACGAAGATGCCCTGGGCGGCGGCGATGGGAAGGGTGCGGTAGACGGCGAGCTGCGCGCCGAACCCGGCGGCCAGCGACAGCGAACCGCCGATCCACAGCGGGCTGCCGAGGACCAGTCGCAGCAGGCGGGCGGGGCGGCGGATGTCCACCTTCGGCATGGCCGCCAACGCGCGTTTCTCCAGGACGAATCCGGTGCTGTAAAGAACGTTCGCCAGCAGAGCCGCGGCCACTCCCCACCACATGGTCTACGTCCTTCGGGCGTGCAGCAGGAGGATCGACGACAGCGAGGGGGCGGCGCAGGCCAGGCGGTCCAGCGGGCGCAGCGGACGCGGTACGCCGTGGAAGGGCGCGCCCCGCAGGGTGACGACCTCGAAGCCCGACGCCGTCACGAACTCCCGCAGCGCGCGGGGCGTGTAGAGCCGCAGGTGCCCCACGACCTCCTTGCCCGGACGGCCGTGGATCGCGCGCAGGCTCACCTCGGAGAACACCGGCTGCACGCCGGCCAGCAGCAGGGCGCGGTTGTACCAGGCGGCGAGGTTCGGCGTGGAGAGCATCAGGTGGCCGCCGGGGCGCAGCACCCGGCGGATCTCGTCGAGCGCCGAGTCCGGGTCGACGAGGTGCTCGACGACCTCGCTGAACAGCACCGCGTCGGCCGAGGCCGCCGTGAACGGCAGCCCGCCGTCGGTGAGTTCGCCGCGGATCGCGTACGGCACATGCGCGTGCGCCCTCCTGAGGGCGTCCTGGGACCAGTCGACGCCGACGAGGCGGTGCCCGGCGAGGAGCGGTGCGGCGGTCGCGGCGGCGCTGCCGTCGCCGCAGCCGATGTCCAGGACGGTCTTCGCGCCCCCGGTCGCCGGGCCGAGCGCGGCGGCGAGCATGCGGGCCTGCCGCAGGCTGCGCGCGCCGCCGGAGGCGACGGGAACGGCCGGGTCCTCGTAGAAGTCGCGAAGTCCTCGGCGCACGGCACCTGTTGTCGGGTCCGCCGCGGGAGCCTTTGCCGTCATGGGCCCTTCTCCTGTGTCGCGTGCAGATAGTGCTCGAAGAGGTCGCGGAGGTGGGCGCCGTCACCGTGGCTGAGCAGGGCGCGCGACCAGCGCAGGGCGACGTGCAGGCGGCCCGCGGTGGAGGCGGTGGTCACCGTCAGTCCGCGGGGCATCCGGGCGGGTGCCGAGAACCAGACGGCGGTGGCCCGGCCCGCGGTCTCCCCGAAGTCCAGCGCGTACGGGATCCGGCCGATGTTGCTCAGCAGCGTGGTCGACGTCCAGGGCGCGGCGGCCCTGCGCAGGCCCCGGGTGGCGGCGGCGCGCCAGGACACCGGGACGACGGGGGCGGTCAGCAGGGCGGCGCCGTGGCCGAGCTGGGGGCGCTCCGCGGACTTCAGGGCCTGGGTGCGCAGCGCGGTGCGGCGCAGCAGCTCGCCCATCTCCTTCTCGTCCAACTCCTCGGGCGCGAAGGAGACTTCGACGAGTCTCGTACCGTTCCCGATGGGCATGTCCATATCCCGGGGGCGGTCGTCGACCGGCATGGTGATGCGCAGCGGGCGACGCCGGGCGCCGTGCTCCCTGTTCCAGTGGGCGAGCGTCAGGGCGGTGGTGACCATGAGCTGGTCGTTCACCGTGTAGGGGGAGCCCTTGGGGCGGCGCGGCACGCCGAGTTCGGTGACGAGCAGGCCGTTGCCCGGGGAGGAGTCGGGGGTGCCCTGCGCCACCCGGGCGGGCGGCGCCCAGGTGGAGGGCGTCTCCACCCGCTCGGTCGCGGGCGGGCCGGGTGTGCGTACGGGGGGCGCGGCGGGGGAGTTGTCCCGGCCGCCGTACAGTTCCGCCGCCGTGGCCAGGACGCGGAGGCAGGCGGGGCCGTCGATCGCCGTGTGGCTCATGGTGAGGAAGAGGACGGTGCCCCGGGTGGCGCTGTCCCCGTCGACGACCTCCAGGCGTAGCGGCGGCGCCGCCGTCAGCGGCGGTGCGGTGCTCAGCGCGCGGTCGCGGGCGTGCTTGAGGGCGTCCCGGTCCGGCGGCGGGAACGTCACGACCTCCAGGTCCGGCTCGTCGGCGAGTTCCCACTCGTACCGCAGCCGGTACCAGGCCCCCGGCGCCTCCCGGATCAGGGCGCGGGGGTGCCTGCGCAGGGCCTCGGTGAAGGCCGAGCGCAGGCGGGCGCGGTCCAGCCGGCCGGGCAGATGGATCTCGATGTGGACGGTCTCCGGCTCCGCCTCCTGGAGGCAGTGCCGGGACACCTCGTCGACGACGGGGAAGGGCACGCGGGCGGGCGGGCCGGCCGGTCCCTCCGCGCCGTTGCGTGCCGGGTGCTCGACAGCCGTCATGTGGCCTCGCCCCTCCCGGTGTCGTCCGAGGGGGCCGGCCTCGGCCTCCGTCTGCGGAACGGGATCCGAACCGTCGGGGAGTCGGGTTCCCGCTGCGCGGAGCCGGGCCCGCGGGCGGAGACGGTCGGCCCCGAGGGCGCCCGCTCCTCCGGCGCGCCGGGGCGGGTGACGGGCGCGGGCGGCAGGGGCTCGGTCTGCGGGGGCGGCGGCCTCTCGCCGAACGCTCCCGGCCCGCCGTGCTCGCCCCGTACCCGCTGCGGCAGCGGCGCCGTCGGAGCCTCCGAACCCGAGGGTTCCCACCGCCACGGCGGACCGGCCGGGTCGGACTCCCGGACGCTCACCAGCGCCGCGAACAGGCCGATCAGCGCCAGCAGTTGGGCGACCGCGGAGAACGCTCCCGCGTCCGACGCAGGCGCCTGTCCGGCCCCCGTCGCGGCGGCGACACCGGCCCCGGCGAACGCGAGGAACGCGACCGGTACGAGGAGTGCGTGCCGCTTCCGGGCGAGCAGGGCCAGGACCGGGACGAGCAGCGCGAAGAACCCGGCGATCACGATCGCGACCAGCGTGAGCGCGACCAGGCCCAGCCAGACTCCGGGGCCTGACGGCACCGGCTGCGGCTCGTCCGGGCTGGGCGAGCGCCGGCGCCACAGGACGAGGCCCACCAGAGCGGCCACGCCGACACCGCCGCCGATCAGCCCGGCCTCGTACGCCGTGGAGGGCTCGTACGACAGCTTGACGGTGCCGCCCGAGCCGGACGGGATCTGCCAGCCCTGCTGCCAGCCGTCGAGCCGTACCGACGTGAGTTCCTCGCCGTCGAGCGTCGCCTTCCAGCCGTCGTTGAAGTTCTCGTACGTCGTCAGGTACGAGGCCGCGCCCGAGCCGACGGTCACCTCGCGGCGGTCGCCGAGCCAGTCGCGTATCCCCAGCTCACGCCCGGCGGTGGCTTGTTCCGTGACCGTCCCGCGGGTCAGCGTGACGTCGGTGACGGTGAGCGGTCCCGCGTTCCCGGCCTCGACCCGGTGCGAGCCGGACGGCAGGTCCAACTCGGCGTTGTCGGAGCCCTCCTGACAGAGCGTCAGGTCTATGGCCCGGCGTGCTGTCAGGTCCGCCACCGTGCCGGTCGCGCTCGTCTCGTAGAGCTGCCCGTCGACCGCGAGGATCGGCCCCTTCCCGCAGGGGAGCGAGAACTCCTGGGTGCCGGACGGCTGCGGGGTGCGGTACTGGTCGAGCGCGGGGATGTACGCCTCGGTGAGTCCGACCGGCAGCTGCAGGTCGGCGCCCGCGACCGGGTTGTGGACGGTCAGCGGCGCGGTCTCGGTGACCGTGATGTCGAGTTGGTCGGTGGTGATGGGCTCGAAGCGGGCCCAGCCGTTCTCGTCGACACCGGCGATCGCCGCCCCGTCCGGGGAGCTGATGGCGATCTTCGTGGGCCGGGTGGACAGACCGCCCGCCGGGGCCAGCACGATCGAGGAGACCGGCTGCTTGTCCGGCCAGCTCAGATGGATCGTCGGGTCGTCGCCCGCGATCCACGCCGTCGTCAGGTCGCCGTCCGTGAGATTGCGCGCGGACAGGCCCGCGCCGAGCCCCGCCGTCGAGTCGGCGGTGGCCACGATCCGGCTCTGCTGCTCGGGCGCGACCTCGTACAGCAGCCTGTCGAGCTCCTCGCCCGGCACGGGGACCGCGCTCGCCCTGATCGCGTACGTTCCCGACGCCGACGTCGAGAAGGTGCGGTGCAGGCCCGCCTCCGTGCCCGTCGGGGAGAGCCCGGTGGGGTCGGCGGCGCGGTGCAGGGAGACGATCTCGGCCGCGGCGTCCGAGCCCGCGGTGTCGGTCGGGAGCTTCAGCAGGCGGGTCACCTGGACGTCCGGGATGTCGATCCCGGAGAAGCCGGCACCGGTGAGACCCGCGTGCTGCGCGGTCGAGTCGACGATCGTGATCTTCAGCCAACTCGTGCCGCCGGTCGGGGACTTGATGCTCTGGGTCTGGCCGTTCGGCTGGAGGTAGCTGGTGGCCCTGCCCCGCTCCGTCTCCACCCGCACC
This sequence comes from Streptomyces sp. NPDC088747, assembly GCF_044751025.1. Taxonomy (NCBI): domain Bacteria; kingdom Bacillati; phylum Actinomycetota; class Actinomycetes; order Kitasatosporales; family Streptomycetaceae; genus Streptomyces; species Streptomyces sp. NPDC088747. The sequence continues at coordinate 524,855 of NZ_JBIVKZ010000005.1, read as the reverse complement.
CGCGTCGCCGCGGACCGCACCCCGTCCTGCGCCAGCGGTGTCACCTCGAACGACGACGGCATGTCCACGGAGGCGGTGAAGCCGATCCGCAGCCACTGCCCGTCCGCCGAACCGGCCGCGCCCTCCGCCCACGCGGTGTCCGGATCGCCGTCGAAGGCGTTCACCGGGTCGTACTGCGGCAGGTGGAACAGCCAGTTGCCGGTGGAGGAGGCCGTCACCGAGGCGGCGCCGCGCAGTTCGGAGACCGTCTGGTGCTCGATGCCCTCCGTCGGCAGGATCTGGTGCGGCTTGTCACCCGGGTTCTGCGCGCTGTCGCTGTCGTTGCGCTGGTTCGCGGTGTACGTGTACGAGGTGTTGGCGTTGACCAGGCCGAAGCGGGTGTCGGCCCGCCGCAGTCCGTCGCCGAGCACCTGGACGGCCGGCGTGCCAAGGCCCGGATGGTTGTCGCCGGTGAGCACGGCGGCACGGCCGCGCATCGCCGGGTCGGCGGCGAGCGGCAGGAGCGACTCGGGCCCGCCGGAGACCACCGCGGTGTCGGCGATCGGCTTGAGCCCGGCCTGTCCCGGCCGGGGCACGTCAGCGCTCACCGGTTCGTAGATCTCCACGGACCGCTGGCGCGGATACAGCCCCTCGACCTGAAGAGGGGTGTCCTCGGCGATCCGGCCGCCCGTCATGACCGGGCCGAAGCCCGTCACCCGCTGATAGCCGGACTGCTCCAGGGTCCGTTTCACCGTGGCGGTCGGCACGTAGCCGAGCTGGTCGGGGTCCAGGTCGTTGCGTACGACGACGTAGTGGAGGCCGGCCCGGCTCAAGTAGTCGGCCAGGCCCGGGACTTCGGAGCCCGTCATCAGCGACTGCTCGACCGCGTCCATGGCGCGCCGGTTGCCCGCGGTGCCGAAGGGTACGTAGTCGCGCTGCGCCCAGCGGGACTCGGCGAGGACGTCGAGGGGCTGGTCGATGGTGGAGCCCCAGGTGTAGATGCCGTGCGCGGTGGCGGGGACGACGAGGGCGCGCGAGTCGGGGGAGTACTTCTCCAGCCAGTCGGCGGTGGACTGCCAGTACTTGGGGAGCTCCTGGAAGGAACCGGGGTTCAGGATCGACCCGTTGAGATAGGGCCAGGCGAGCCCCGGCAGCACCAGGACCGCCGCGATCAGCGGGGCGAGACGGCGCCCGCGGACCTGTCTCGCACCGCGCTCCTGGGAGGCGACCCCGACCAGATGGGCCAGCCCGAGGACCAGCGCGAGCGCCAGTCCCACCTGGAACTTGTAGATGTTGCGGAAGGGGACGAGCCCGCCGTTCAGCCAGTCCTGGACCACGCCGTGGAAGGGCGCGCCGAACGAACCGCCGTACCCGGCGAGGGTGATGAGCGCGACGGACAGCACGGTGAGCACCAGCCAGCGCCGCTCGGGCAGGTCACGGCGGGCGAGTCCGGCCAGGCCGAGGGCCGCCGCGAGCGCCGAGCAGACGACCACGACCACCGAGGACACCACGGTCCAGCCGGCCGGCAGCCAGGCCTCGCCGAAGTGCAGGTACGCCACCCAGTTCCCGGCGCCGCGCAGGGTCTCCGTCGCCGACATGGTGGCCGTGGTGGTCTGCGAAGTCTCCACGTAGGGAAGGAAGTTCTCGCCGTAGATGCCCAGCATCAGCAGCGGGACCACCCACCAGGCGGTCGCCAGGAGCACGCCCGGCACCCACCAGGTGATCAGCTTGCGCTGCCGGGGCCCGCGCGGGCGGGACAGCAGATACAGGCCGACGGGCAGCAGGGCGGCGAGCGTCGAGGCCGCGTTCACCCCGCCCATGAAGGGGATGACAAGGGCCGAGCGGAGGGCGGCGATCCGGGCGCTGTAGCGCTCGTCGGCGAGGGGGAGCAGCACCCAGGGCAGGAAGGCGCCGGGGAGCGCGGCGGCCGAGGTCGAGCCGACGACGATCGTGAACACCGGCCACAGCGCGTAGGCGACGGCGGCGAGCAGCCGGGAGGCGGAGGTGCCGATGCCCAGCCGCTCGGCCAGCCGCAGCGCGCCCCAGAAGGCGACGGACACGATCAGCGACATCCACAGCCGCTCCGCGAGCCACACCGGGAGGCTGATCAGCTTGCACAGGCCGTAGAACGGCAGCATCGGCCAGACGTAGCCGACGAACTGGTCCTGGATGCCGCCGAATCCGCCCCGGTCGTGCCACAACTGCCCAAGGTCGGACAGGAACTGCCACGGGTCCAGCGCCACACCGAGCTTGGTGTCGAAGGTCGTCCGTCCGGGGTGCACGGCGAGGAACAGCACGAACACCACGGCCCAGAACCCCAGCAGCCACCGCCGCGACCGCGGCCCCTCCGGGGGGCCGGACCTGGTCGCGGTGGGGCGCACTGCTGCCGGGGGTGGAGCCTGGACCGTGCTCGTCATGGTGAGGACCGCCGGAGGATGAGGAGGAGATTCCAGGTGGCGAACTCGCGCAGCCCCGGCGCCTTCACGACGGCTCCCGCGAGAAACGGCCAGTAGCGGGAGCGCGCCGAGACGACCGTGACGTCGTCGCGGGCGCGCACCTGCCGGAGGGTGGTTCCGATGTGCACGGCGAAGAGGTTCTCGCCGAGGGTGTGCTTGGCCGGTCTTCCGGTACGGCGGTGGTAGCGGGCCCGCGCCCGCTCCGCGCCGAAGTAGTGCCAGGGCGCCCACTCGTGACCGCCCCACGGGGAGAGCCAGTTGGTGAACGACACGTAGACCAGCCCGCCGGGCCGGGTCACCCGCACCAGCTCGCTGACGAACGTCTGCGGATCGGCCACGTGCTCAAGGACGTTGGACGAGAAGCAGACGTCGGCGACCCCGTCCGCCAGCGGCAGCAGATAACCGTCCGCCACCACCGCCGAGTCGGGCGGCTTCGGCCCCAGCTCCGCCATGTCCGGCTCGAAGAGGTAGGCCTGCGCCCCGCGCCGCCGGAACTCCTCGGTGAAGTAGCCGCTGCCCCCGCCGACGTCCACGACGGTCCGGCCCGCCACGGCGCCGCCGTAGGCCTCGACCTGGTCGGCGGCGTCACGGGCGAGCAGCGAGTAGCAGGCCTCGGGGTCGTCCTGCTCGCGCATGAAGGCGCGGAAGAGGGTCACCGAGCGGCGTATCGAGGGGTCCTTCATACGTTCGGTGGCGGCGCTCACGGGGTCCAGCCCCTCACCGCCTCCGCGGCCACCGCCCTGAACCGGCGGACCGTGTGGTTCCAGCGGAACTGCGCGGCGCGGTCGCGGGCCGCCCGGCCCATCAGGGTCCGGCGGTGCGCGGACAGGGCGAGAGTGCACCAGGCCGCCGCGAACGAGGACTCGCCGCGGGCCAGTACGCCCGTCTCGCCGTCGACCACCGAGTCGCGCAGACCGGGTACGTCGAAGGCGACCGCCGGGGTCTCGCGGACCGCGGCCTCGGTGACCACGAGGCCCCAGCCCTCCACCGCCGAGGGGTGCAGCAGCAGCCAGGCCGCGCACAACAGCCGGTGCTTCTCGGCCTCGGGGACATGGCCTGCGAACTCCACGCCGGGACCGGCGAGTTGTTCCAGACGCTCCCGCTCGGGGCCGTCGCCGACGATCACCAGTCGGCCGCCGGTGACCGGGCGGACCCGCTCCCACAGCCGCAGCAGCAGATCGATCCGCTTGTACTCCACGAGCCGGCCCATCGCCACGAACAGCGGCTCCGGGGATCGCGGGGCCCGGGGGCCCGGTTCCTCGACGCCGTTGTGCACGACCCGGATCCGGTCGCGCTCGACGCCGATGTCGCGCAGCGCGTGCGCGGTCGAGGGGGAGACGGCGACCAGCAGGTTGCGGCGCTGCGGGGCGCCCGCCAGCGCCCAGTGCTCAAGTCTTCGGCCGATCCGGGCGGCGGGCGCCAGCGGTCCGCCGAACCGCATCCGCCACAGGTCGGTGTGCACGTGGTTGACCAGGCAGAGGGTGGGTCCACGGTGCCACAGCGGCGCCAGGTACGGCATGCCGTTGGACACCTCGACCAGCAGGTCGCAGTCGCCCACCTGGCGGTGGAACGTGGGGCGGGCGCGCAGATAGTGCCCCAGGTCGCCGCCCGCCGACACGACCCGGTAGTCGCGATAGGCCGCGGGCCCGCCGCACAGCAGGGTGACCTGGTGGCCGAGTTGGGTCAGCCCCTCGGCGAGGCGGTCGACCAGCAGCTCGGAGCCGCCGGCCGCCGGGTTGTCGAGATCCCGGCGAGCGAGGAAGACGATACGGCGCGGCGCCTGGGGAAGCGCCGCGAGGAGCTGCGCGGGGCGCGGGGACGCCGGGCGCAGCGAGGACGGTACGTGCTGGGGCATGTGTGCTCCAACTCGTCTCAGGGTGCGGATCTCAGCGTGGGGGGTCGGACGAGGTACGGATATCGAGGGTTGGTCCTACGGGAAGTGCGGGTCTGTGCGTTTCGGGGGTACTGGCTGTATCGGGGATGTGGGCGGGCTGTGTTCGGGTGGGGGTGGACAGTTTTCGCCCAGCGCATCCGTGCGGCTACTCACCGAGGTGATAATTTCCGGGGTTTGTGAGCTGACGCTTCATCACATCGTGGACGCAGGCTGGGATGACTCGGGCGTATCGGGATGTGGACGCCCGCGTACCACCAAAACGACCCCCACCGCGGCCAGCGCCAGCCCCAGCGCACCCGCCCCGATCGGCAACGTCTGCCCCACGAGCCCCAGTTGGGCGCTCTCCTCGTCGGCCCGGTCCACCGCGAACTTCTGGGTGTCCGTGGTGAAGGCGAGCTTCTCGGAGTCCAGCAGCACCGCCGCGTCCTCGGTGCCGCCCGGTGCGCGCAGCGTCTTGCGGGGTCCGGTCTGCGCGTACAGCACACGTCCTGTGCGCTGGTCGACGACGAGTTCGACGCCGTGGTTGGCGTACCACTCCTCGGCGAGCACCTGGCTGCGCTCCGGCTGGCCCACGATCGCGCCCGGTACCAGCCGGGTTCCGGTCTTGGTGGCCGGGACCGTGCCGGTGAACCGGTAACCCTCGTAGCCCTGGACCTTCTTGACGCCCCGGTAGTTCAGGGTGACCGTCGCGCCGAGGGAGTTGTCCCACCAGCGGTACGCCCGTTTCTGCACGTCGAAGGGGAACTTGAGGTACGCCTCGCCCTGGATGTACGGCTTCTCCCGGCAGCAGTGCACCGGCTTGTTGGTCGTCCGGTCGCTGACCCACCGGTGCGGGGTGAACTCCAGCGCGTCGTGCGGGTCGTCGGCGGGCAGCGACTTGTCCGTGTCGACCGTGGTCGTCACGTCCCAGACCGCGTTTCCGCTGGTCTCGCTGGCGGCGACGTCGCCGCGTACCCGCTGGGTGACGGTGATCCGCCGGCCGGGCACGGTCTCGACCTTCTCGACGTCGAAGACGCTGCCGGTGCCGGTGTAGACGGCGGTCTGGTCGATGTCGATGGGATTCACGGCGGCATGTGGTTTCACGTACCACGCGAGCAGCGGGGCCAGCACGAGGAGAAAGGTCCCGAGGCCCAGCAGGATCAGGGAGACGGGCGAGGCTTTCCGGTGCATCCGGGCACTCCAGAGGGCGTGAGGCGGCTCGACACGCGGGTTCGGGCGGCGGGTCGACACCGTGGGGAAAGTGCACCTGCGGTATGGGCCGGGAACCGTAGGCGCACCCTTGACGGAGTGTCAATGCATTGTCGAGACTGTGGACTTGCCGGACGGGACCGGCGAACATCGGGAACGCACCACGGGGAACGGGCAGGGGCCGCCGACCGCACGGCCATGGGAGAACCATGGCCGCGGGCGGAGCGGCCGGGGTGGGGACGACCTCCGACAGAGAGGCTGACCCGCGATGTCCAGACTGCTCGCCGCCGCACTGACCGTCCTGGCTGCCGCCGCACTCGCGGTGGGTACGGCCCTCGGCATCGTCGCGCTGCTCGAAGCGACCCCCGACCAGCCGAACACCCCGCTGATCACCTACGAGAACGCCGGGCAGGAGCGCTGACGTGCGAGCCCGCCCGCCGCGAGCGGGAACCCCGACAGCGACGTCTCGCCCACCCCGCACAGGACCGCCGAGGCCGACCCCGTGCACCCCGCCCAGGGCGACCGCCGGTCTGCCGCCCACGGTGACCGTCGGCGTGCCGCCCGCCGTGACCGCCGGCGTGCCGCCCACGGCGACCGCCGGTCTGCCGCCCGCCGTGACCGCCGACGTGCCGCCCACGGCGTCCGCCAGCGTGCCGCCCACGGCGACCGCCGCCCCTCTGTCCGCCGGGGCGCTGGACCAGGCTGCCCGGCTGCGGCCTCCCGGGCTGACGAGGGCATCCTCCCGACCGCGACCCCCCGAGCCCTCGAAGGCAACCCCCCGACCACGACCCCCCGGAGCCCCCAGGTGACCCCCCGCCCCGCGACCGTCACGACGGGTTCGGCGTGGCGGGACGTGCCGCGCCACCAGGTGCGCCAGTTCGCGGCGCTCGCGATGGCCGAGGCGCCGGTGCTCGCGGAGGAGATCCTTCAGCAGATCCGCCAGGAGTACCCCACGCTGCCCGTCTTCCTCGACGACTCGGGCGAGCCGATGGCGCTGATCGGCATCCGCCGGGCCATCGAGGTGTTCGTGCAGCACCTGGAGACCGCCGAGGGCCGCCCCCGCGTCCACCCCGAGGTCTTCCAGGAGTTCGGCCGCGGCGAGGGACTCAACGGCCGCAGCCTCGACTCGCTCCAGGCGATCTACCGGCTCGGCGTGCGGCTCGCCTGGCGCCGCTTCGCCGAGATCGGCCAGCGCGTCGAGATCCCGCCACCGGCGATGTACGAACTCGTCGACGCCGGCTACGAGTACCTCGACGGCCTGGTCAACCAGTCCGTACGCGGCTACGCCGAGGCCGCCGCCCGCCAGGCCGGCGAACGCCTGCGCCTCCAGCGCCGGCTGATGGAACTCCTGCTCTCCGAGCACCACCACCGCGGTGACATCGCCGAAGCGCTCGTCGAACGCGCCGCCCGCATCGGCTGGCCGCTGCCCGACAAGGTCGCCGTCGGCGTACTGCTGCGCCCCGCCCGCGAGGCCGTCGCCCCCGCAGTGAGCCAGGGCGTGCTGCTCGACATGGAGTACGAGCAGCCCCGCATGGTCGTGCCCGAACCGGACGCGGCGGGCCGCCCCGAACTGCTGCACCGCGCGCTGACCGGCTGGTCCGGCGCCATCGGCCCCCCGGTGCCGCTCGCCGACGCCGCGAAGTCGCTGCGCTGGGCGGAGGCCGCCGTACGCCTGATGGAGCGGCGCCTGCTCCCGGCGGGCGAGGTCCTGCACTGCACGGAACACACCGAGGCACTCGTCCTCCTCCAGCCCGAGGAGCTCATCGACGACCTCGCCCTGCGCTGCCTCGCGCCGCTCGCGCACTGCGGTCCCACCCACGGCAGACGCCTCGCCGAGACCCTGCTCGCCTGGCTGGAAACGCGCGGTGGCGCCCCCGAGGTCGCGGCCCGCCTCGGCGTCCACCCGCAGACCGTCCGCTACCGCCTGCGGCAGATCCGGGAACTGTGGGGCGACGAGGTCGACGACCCCGACCGCCGCTTCGAGCTGGAGCTGGTGCTCAGGGCGCAACGCCTGCGCGGTGTACTCGGCGACCCCCGGACACGGAGGTAGCGGGCCGTCCGGGACCACGGCGGCGGACACCACGGGCCACAGCGGTGGTCAGGTGTCACTCAGGTGCGCCACCGTCACTCACAGCGCACACCCATTGCCCACCCAACGCCACTATGAGTAACCTGTGTTCGCCATGCCGATCGTCTGTTGAAATTTCGAACACAAGGGAGGGGGCCGGTTGTGGGACGACTAGTACCCGCCGTGACCCGAGCTCTGGACATACTCGAGCTCTTCCTCGACGGGGACGGCACGCTCTCCGCCCCCGACATCGTGCGCAGGCTCCAACTGCCGCGCACGACCGTGCACGAACTGGTCACCACGCTCGCCGCCCGTTCGTACATCGTGCAGGTCCCGGGCCAGCCCGGACGCTACCGGCTCGGTGTGCGGCCGTACCAGCTCGGCAGCCGGTACGCCGAGCAGCTCGACCTCGCCGCCGAGGGCCAGCAGGTCGCCCGCACGGTCGCCGAGACCTGCGACGAGACCGTGCACGTGGCCATCCTGGAGGGCACCGACGTCATCTACATCGCGAAGGTGGACTCCACGCACGCGGTGCGCATGGTGTCCGCCGCCGGCCGCCGGCTGCCCGCCCACTGCACCTCCGTCGGCAAGATGCTGCTCGCCTCGCTCTCCGGACCCGAGCTGAACTCCCGCGTCCCCGACGACGCCGAGCTGGTCGCGATGACGCCCAACAGCATCACCGATCCCGCCGCGCTGCGCGAGGCCCTGGACGAGATCCGCGGCCGGGGCACCGCCGTGGAGAGCCGCGAGTCCAACCCGGACGTCAGCTGCGTCGCCGCCCCGGTGCGCGACCGCACGGGCCAGGTCGTCGCCGCCCTCTCCATCTCCGTACCGATGATCCGCTGGAGCGACGAGCGCCGGGACGAACTGGAGCAGCTCGCCGTGAAGGGCGCCGCCGACCTGTCCGAGCGGCTCGGCCACCGGAGCGTGGGATGACGGCGGTCGAGGTCGCCGTCCGTGAGCGGGCGGCGCTGGGAGAGGGCCCCACGTGGGACTCCCGGGAGCAGCGGCTGATCTGGGTCGACATCCTCGGCTCGCGGATCCACACCTACGACCCGGCCGGCGGGCGGCGCACGGTCATGGTCACCGAGCAGCACGTGGGCGCCGCGAAGCCGCGCGCGGGCGGCGGTCTGGTGGTCAACCTCCGTGACGGCGTGGCGCTCTACGACGGCATCGACGGCTTCCGGTGGCTGCACCGCGAGGTCGTCCCCGGCCGCCGGGGCAACGACGCGGCGGTCGCGCCGGACGGCGCCCTGTGGTTCGGCACCATGCGCTACGACGAGGCGCCGGGCGGCGGCAGCCTGTCCCGGCTCGCCCCCGACGGCACCGCCAGGACCGTCCTGGACTCCGTCGCCGTCAGCAACGGCACCGGCTGGAGCCCCGACGGCCGGCTGATGTACTACATCGACTCGCCGACCCGCAGGCTCGACGTGTTCGACGTGGGTGAGGACGGACTGCCGCTCAACAGGCGGCAGTTGGCGATGGTCGATGAGGGCTTCCCGGACGGGCTCACCGTCGACGCCGAGGGCTGCGTCTGGGTGGCCCTCTGGGACGGCGGCGCGGTCCGCCGCTACACCCCGGAAGGGCACCTCGACCGCGTGGTCGAACTGCCCGTACCGCGCCCCACCGCCTGCGCGTTCGGCGGCGCCGACCTCACCGACCTCTACATCACCACCGCCCGTACGGGCCTTGAGGCGCCGCATCCGCTCTCGGGCTCGGTGCTGGTGGTCCCCGGCGCCGGAAAGGGCCTGCCCCAGCCCCTGTTCGCCGGCTGACAGCGCCAACCGCGGCCCGCGAAGCACCTGTTGCCCCCGTCCGGATCTCCGGACGGGGGCCGCTGTTTTTGCGCAAACCATTGACGAGTAAACGCTTCCTATCTACGGTCCGTTCGAAGTTACGAGCATTCATCGAAATCTCGAACAGATGGGGCAGGGCATGGGACGACCTGGCCTGAATCGCAGGCATTTCCTGGCGGGACTGAGCGGGCTGACGGTCGCGGGGAGCCTCGGATTCGCCGCGCTCGGCACCGGAGCGGACGCGCTCGCCTCCGGCGCCGACACCCGCGTCCGCTACTGGAACCTCTTCAGCGGCGGCGACGGCTACAACATGATCGCGATGCTGGACGCCTTCCGCGAGGCGAACCCCGGCATCGACGTCAAGGACTCCACCCTCCAGTGGGGGAGCCCCTTCTACACCAAACTGGCCATGGCGGCGGCGGGCAACCGCGCCCCCGACCTCGGCGTCATGCACCTGGGCCGGGTGACCGGCTTCTCGCCGGGCCGGCTCCTGGACCCCTGGGACGTCGAACTGCTCGCCAAGTACGGCGTGCGGGAAGCCGACTTCAACCCCGAGCTGTGGAAACGCGCCGTCATCGACGGCAAGCTCTACGCCCTCCCCCTCGACATCCACGTCCAGCTCTGCTTCTACCGCAAGGACGTGCTGAAGAAGGCGGGACTGCTCGGCGCCGACGGCCGCATGGTGCCCGTGACGTCGACCGACGAATGGTTCGACGTCCTCAAGGAGGCCAGGGCCGCCACCGAGAAGGGCCTCCAGACCATCGGCATGTGGTCCAGCGACCAGAACTTCCAGTGGTGGTTCTTCGTCGCCTTCTACACCCAGCTCGGCGGCACCTGGTTCGACGACGCCGACACCGAGGTCACCTTCGACACCGACAAGGCCACCCAGGTACTGGAGTTCCTGCGCCGGCACGTCACCGACGGGTATGCGAACCCGGGCTTCGCGGGCGGCGCGGGCGCCGAACAGTTCGTCAACGGCGGCCCGTTCGTCTGGGAGGGCAACTGGTCGGTGCCCGTCTTCGACGGCGCGAAGATCGAGTACGGTGCCACCCCGCTGCCGCCCGTCTTCGGCGAGCCGGCCACCCACGCCGAGTCGCACGCCTTCGTCCTTCCCCACCAGTCCGGGCGCGGCGGCGACACCAACGAGGGCGCGCACCAGCTCGCCGCCTACATCGTCCAGCACGCCCAGCAGTGGGCGGCCGGCGGGCACATCCCCGCCTACACCCCGACCCTGTCCACGACGGCGTACCGGGAACTGAGCCCGCAGAACGAGTACGTCACCGCGATGGACCACCAGGCCACCGAGCCCAAGGTGTGGTTCGCGGGCTCGACCGGCATCCTCGCCCAGCGCGTCGGCCCGATCGTCGTCTCCTCGACGATGGGCTCCGCCAAGCCGGACGCCGCCGCCCGCTCCATGAAGAGCACGCTCACCGAGCTGCTCGCCTCCAGGAACCCCATGGACGGCCGGACCGCCGCGCAAGGAGGTGCGGTCGCATGACCACGACCAGCGCACAGACCGTCATCACACCCACCCGGGCCCGGACCGCCGCACACAGCGCCACCGTCCGCCGCAAGCAGGGCTTCCAGCACGGCGCCTGGTTCGTCGCCCCGTTCCTGGTGCTGTTCGTGCTCTTCGTGATCTGGCCGCTGCTGCGCGGCGTGTACCTCAGCTTCACGGACGCCAACATCTCCGGCGACGCCACGAACTTCGTCGGCCTGGACAACTACCGCGAAGCCCTCGACGACCCACTGGTGTGGGAATCGCTGGGCCACAGCGCGTACTTCACGCTCCTGGTCGTGCCCTGCATCACCGTCCTCGCCTTCCTCCTCGCGATGCTCGCCCACCACATCGAGCGCGCCAAGTGGCTGTGGCGGTTGTGCTTCTTCGCCCCGTTCCTGCTGCCGTCGACCGTCGCCGCCAACCTGTGGCAGTGGCTGTTCAACCCCGGCACCGGCATGGTCAACCACGTCCTCGGCACCGAGACCCCGTGGCTGAACGACAAGTCGTACGCGATGCTCGCCGTCGTCATCTGCACCCTGTGGTGGACGGTCGGCTTCAGCTTCCTGCTCTACCTCGCCGCCCTCCAGGGCATCCCCGCGCACCTCTACGAGGCCGCCAAGCTGGACGGCGCGAACGCCTGGCACCGCATGCTCCACATCACCCTGCCGATGCTGCGCAACATCACCGGCCTCGTCCTCGCCCTGCAGATCCTCGCCTCGCTCCAGGTCTTCGACCAGGCCGTCGTGATGATGGACTTCCTGCCCGGACCCGAGGGCTCCACCAGGACGTTCGTGCAGTACACCCTCGAAGAGGGCTTCACCAGCTACCGCGTCGGCTACGCCTCCGCGATCTCCATCATCTTCTTCGTGATCATCGCGGCCGTCGCCCTCGCGCGGATGTGGCTGCTGCGCAACCGTGAGGAGGGCGGCCGATGAGCACCGCCGCACAGACACGCGACGAGGCCCTGGTACCCACAGGCGGCGCGCCACTCGTACGCGCGAGGCCCCGCAGGTCCTGGACAGCCAGCCAGATCGTGCTCACGCTCATCGCCACCGCCGTCTCCGCGGTGTTCCTCGCGCCGCTCCTCTGGGCCCTGTTCACCTCCCTGAAGTCCGAGACCGAGGCCGTCGAGGTGCCCACGCACTGGCTGCCGGACGAGTGGACGACCCAGGCGTGGCGGGCCATCTTCGAGACCGGCAACATCACCAACTGGTTCGTGAACTCGCTGGTGGTCTCGGTCTGCGTGACGTTCGTGGTGCTGTCCGTCAGCGCCCTCGCCGGATACGGCTTCGCCCGCACCGAGTTCCGCGGCAAGAACGCTCTGCTGGGCCTGGTGATGACCGGCCTGATGGTCTCGCCCGCGGTGCTCGGCGTCCCCCTCTTCACGACCGTCCAGCAGATGGGGATGGTCGACACCTACTGGGGCATGATCCTGCCCCAGTGCGCGCCCGCCGCGATGGTGTACATCCTCTACAAGTTCTTCCAGGGCATCCCCAGGGAGCTGGAGGAGGCCGCGTTCATCGACGGCGCGGGCCGCTGGCGGGTCTTCTTCACCATCGTGCTCCCGCTCTCCCGCCCCTCCCTCGCCGCGGTCGGCATCTTCACCTTCATCGCGTCCTGGAACAACTTCCTGTGGCCGTACATGGTGACCAACAACCCCGACCTGATGACCATGCCGAACGGCATCGCGACCGTCATGAACTCCTACGGCATCCAGTGGGCCCAGCTCATGGCGGGCGGCCTGATGGCGGGCCTGCCGCTGATCGTCGTCTTCGTCTTCTTCCAGCGCCAGATCGTCGCGGGTGTCGCGCACACCGGTCTCGCGGGCCAGTAACTCCCGACAAGGAGCTACCAGTTGAAGCACACCAAGCTCGCCGCGGTACTCGCCGCCGCCCTCCTCGCCCTGCTGCCGGCGACGGCACAGGCGGAGACCTATCCCGACCCCGTGGCGATCACCGGACAGCGGATCATCCACGACCCGACCGTCATCCGCCTCAACTCCGGTGAGTACGCGGGCTATTCGACCGGCGGGGTGATCGGCGCCCGCCTGTCGGCGGACGGCCGGCACTGGAACGACGCGGGCAACGCCTTCGCCTCGCCGCCGAGCTGGTGGTACCAGTACAACGACACCGGCGACCCGTGGGCCCCCGACATCTCCTACCGCGCGGGCAGGTACTGGCTGTACTACGCGGTCTCCTCCTGGGGCACCAACCACTCCGCGATCGGCGTCGCCACCTCCGCGTCCGGCCGCCCAGGCACCTGGACCGACCAGGGCAAGGTCTTCTCCTCGGAGACGACCGACAGTTGGAACGCCATCGACCCGGCGATCACCAGCGCCGGCGGCCGACTGTGGATGGCGTTCGGCTCGTACTGGACCGGCATCCGCATGGTCGAGCTGAACCGGACCACCGGAAAGGCGGTCTCCGGCGCGACCGTCCACCACCTGGCGACCCGCCCGGACGCCCCGTACGCGGTCGAGGGCCCGTACATCCTCCGACGCGGCGGCCACTACTACCTCTTCGCCTCCTACGACGCGTGCTGCGCGGGCGTGAACTCGACCTACAAGATCAGGGTCGGCAGGTCCACGAGCGTCACCGGCCCGTACGTGGACAGCGCGGGCAGGTCCCTCCTGAACGGCGGCGGCGACCTCCTGCTGGCCGGTCACGGCAGGTACGTGGGAACCGGCGGCCAGTCGGTCTTCCGCGACCGGGGCCAGGACTGGCTTGCCTACCACTACTACGACGCGCAGGACGCCGGCACCCCGAAGCTGGGGCTCAACCGGCTGGCCTGGACGCCGAGCGGCTGGCCGCGGGTGGCCTAGGAGCGCGGAGCCGCACCCCCATCCCCCACGAAACAGGAACCACCGTCCCGAAAGGCGCCCATGCACGACAAGGCTAGTTTCACCCTCGACCCCGCCTTCACCGTAGGCGACGTGAACCCCCGTCTCTTCGGCTCGTTCGTGGAACACCTCGGCCGCTGCGTGTACACCGGAATCTTCGAGCCGGACCACCCCACCGCCGACGAGGAGGGTCTGCGCCAGGACGTCCTCGACCTGGTCCGGGAACTCGGTGTCACCACCATCCGCTACCCCGGAGGCAACTTCGTCTCCGGCTACAAGTGGGAGGACTCGGTCGGCCCGGCAAAGGACCGCCCCCGCCGCCTGGACCTCGCCTGGCGCTCCACGGAGAGCAACCGCTTCGGCCTCTCCGAGTACATCGCGTTCCTCCGGAAGGTCGGCCCCCAGGCCGAGCCCATGATGGCCGTCAACCTCGGCACCCGGGGCGTCGCCGAGGCCCTGGAACTCCAGGAGTACGCCAACCACCCGGCCGGCACCGCCCTGTCCGACCTCCGCGTCACCCACGGCGACAAGGCCCCCTTCGGGATCCGGCTGTGGTGCCTGGGCAACGAGATGGACGGCCCCTGGCAGACGGGGCACAAGACGGCCGAGGAGTACGGCCGTCTCGCCGCCGAGACCGCCCGCGCGATGCGGCAGATCGAGCCGGACCTCGAACTCGTCGCGTGCGGCTCCTCGGGACAGGGCATGGAGACGTTCGCCGCCTGGGAGGCGACCGTGCTCCAGGAGACGTACGACCTCGTCGACCACATCTCCCTGCACGCCTACTACGAGGAGACCGACGGCGACCGGGACTCCTTCCTGGCCTCCGCCGTCGACACCGAGTCCTTCATCGAGAACGTCGTGGCGACCTGCGACCACGTGGGCGCCCGTCTCAAGTCGAAGAAGAAGATCAACCTCTCCTTCGACGAGTGGAACGTCTGGTACCAGAGCCGGCCGAACCCGCACCCCGTCGAGGACTGGCAGGAGGCCCCGCGCATCCTGGAGGACGTCTACTCCGTCACGGACGCCGTCGTCTTCGGCTCGCTGCTCATCGCGCTGCTGCGGCACGCGGACCGGGTGACGGTCGCCTGCCTCGCCCAACTCGTCAACGTCATCGCCCCGATCATGACGGAGCCGGGCGGCCCGGCCTGGCGGCAGACGACCTTCTTCCCCTTCGCGCAGGCCTCGCAGTACGGGCGCGGCCAGGTGCTCGACGTACGCGTCGACTCACCGACGTACGAGACCAGGAAGTACGGCGAGACGGACCTGCTGCACGCCACCGCCGTGCGCGCCGAGGACGGTTCGGTCACCGTCTTCGCGGTCAACCGCGGCCAGAGCGAACCGCTGCCGCTCGAAGTCGCTTTGAACGGACTCGGGTTGACGAAGGTGATCGAGCACAGCGCGATCGCCGACGCCGACCCGGACGCCGTCAACACCGCGGCGGACCAGGAGCGGGTCACCCCGCACCGGGTCGAGGGGACCGGTCTCCAGGACGGCACGCTGACCGCCGTCCTGGAGCCGCTGTCCTGGAACGTGATCCGGCTCGGCTAGCCGGTGGCGCGGCCGGGGGAGTCCACCACGGTCACCGGTACTCCGCCGGCCGCGCTGCCCATCAGCGTCAGCTCCACCTCGCCGGGACCCGAGGGCGTGGTCCCGTCGGAAAGCACGGCGAGGGCCAGCGTGTTCGAACCCCGGGTGCGCAGCAGGCCGTTCGGCAGCACGAAGGTGTGCTGGGGGCCCACGTCGTTGATGTACTGGCCCATGTTCCAGCCGTTCAGGAAGATCTGGACGCGGTAGGCGCGGTCCGGGTCGTCGGTGAGGGTGAGGCCGACCGAGGCGTCGACGCCGGGGTCCACGGCGAGCCGGAACGCGGTGCGGTACCAGACGACGCCCTGCCGCCGCTCGGCCCGCGGGAAGCGGGCCCTCTTCCAGTCGCCGTCGGCGAACCCGGGCAGATGCCAGCCCTCGCGCTCCCCGTGCAGGCCCCCGTGGTTGAGCGGCCCGCGCACCGGATCGGCGGCCGTCCCTCCCTGGATTCGCCAAGTAACTTCGGGAGAGGCGCCGTTGAAGGTCACCGCGGTCAGACCGCGGGCCGCCTTGTGGGTGTCGTCCGCCTTCCCGTCCTGGTCGTGCTGCATACGGCGGACGAGCACGGAGAGCACCCGTGACCCCTCGCCCGCGGGGAGGGGGAAGGTCACCGTGGCGTCCCAAGTCCCCTGCCTGACCGTCCTCTTGTCCGGCACCGGCATCCGGTGCGAGCCCAGTGGCCGCCCGTCGAGCCAGGCCATCAGCAGACCCTGGGTGCCCGTGGTGAAGGCGAGGGACACCGACTCGGCGGAGCCCTCGAAGTGCCCCCGGTACCAGACGTCTCCGTAGTGGAAGCCGTAGTCGTCGGCGAACAGCACGGGTTGTCCGGCCGGTACGGGAGTGGTGCTGTGCGAGGAGGTCCGGTCCGCCACCCGCCATCCCGAGTCGTCGAATCCGGTGGCGGACTCCGGGTTCTCCTCGCGCCGCCGCCAGCCGGTCAGCGCGGGAAGCGGGACCTCCGGCACCCCCGGCAGCCGCCGTTCGACCCGCAGACTCCCGGAATCCGTGGCCCGCGTCCGCAAGCCGCGCTGATTCCAACGGACTTCACTCATCCCGCGCGGCCCCCACACCTCCAGCTCCGCCGCCTCCACGGTGTCCCCGGTGAGCTCCACGGCTGAGCCGCGCAGGTGGGCGGTGCGCAGCAGCGCGGGGCCGTGCACCAGCACCGGGCCCGACGGGGTGTCGTACCGCCACAGCCGCCCGGAGGTCTCGTCGTCGGCGAGAAGCAGCAGCAGCGGCGCCCGCACACCGCCGCCCTCCACCAACACCCGCGTGAGACCGCCGAGTCGGGCGTGGATCCGCAGCACGCCACTCTCGTACGTGTGATCCGCGTCCCCCGCCCGCACGGTGACCGTCGGTTCGCTCGCGCACTCCAGCGCGGTCTCGGTGTTCTCCCCGGAGCGGCCGGTGAGCACCGCGATGTCCTGCCGCCCCGCCGTGAGCCACAGCATCGGCTGCGCGGTGGAGTACACCAGCTTCCGCCGCCCCAGGGAGATCCCGGCGGCCAGCAGTCGCGCGTCGCGCGCGGGCACGGTGAGCGGGAGCCGAGCGAGCGGGACCCGCGTCGTCACCTCCGCCGTCCCGTCGTTGCGCACGACGTGGAAACGCGCGCCGGTGTCCGGGTTGACCAGGGGATACACCGTGAGCCGCGGATCCGTTCCGGTGACGGGACCGGCGCGGTCCAGCTTGGCCAGGTCGGGCACGGAACGCAGCAACTGCCCGATCTGGTGCATCGGGACCAGCTTGGGAGTCGGCCGGCGTGCCTCGTCGAGGGCGGCGCCGTAGTCGTAGGAGGTGTAGACGACCGGCGCGGGCAGCCAGCCCCAGGACGTGCCGCCGAAGGTCATGTAGACGTTGTGGATCTTGATGCCGTTGGCGAGGTTGGTGAGGTAGAACCGCCTCTCGTACGCCGCGTCACGCGTCCTGGCCGACTCCGCGTACCCCTTGCCGCCGAACTCGGCGCCGCCCCACGGGTCGAACCAGCCGCCCCCGAACTCGGCCATGAACCCCGGCGTACGGGGACTCGCGGTCGAGCCCCCCTTCGTACCGCCGGCACCGAAGTAGCCCCAGTCCGGAGGGGGTTGGGCGGGCGAGGGATACCCGTCGAAGCCATACAGGTAACGCCCCCTCTCCCCGCCCGTGTCGAAGGTGCCCGGCGCCCAATGACCGTTCCTGCCCTTGTCGTTGTGGAACAGCGGCACGTCGATGCCGTCGGCGCGGACCTTGGCGTACAGGTGGGCCATGTAGTCGCGGCCGAGAGGGCTGTCGACGTGGTCCGCGTACTCGTTCTCCAACTGGTAGAGGACGACGGTGCCGCCGCCGTCGCTGTGGAGGTGCCGGGCGACGATCCGGTCGACCGCGGTCAGCCACTCGTCGACGTGCCCGAGGTAGGCCGGGTCCGAGGTCCGCGCCGTGCCCTCGGTGACGGTCAGCCAGCCGGGGAAACCGCCCGCGTCCACCTCGGCGTTGATGTACGGGCCGGGACGCACGATCACGTACAGCCCCGTCTCGGCGGCCGTCCGCAGGAACAGGTCCAGGTCGCGGACGCCGGTGAAGTCGTAGGTCCCGGGCGCGGGGGAGTGGTAGTTCCAGGACACGTAGACGCTGATCGTGTTGAAGCCGTGGGCGCGCAGCTTCTGCAGGACGTCCCGCCACAGGGAGGGGCTCGGCAGCCGGAAGGGGTGGACCTCGCCCGACCAGAGGACGACGCGTCTGCCGTCGATGAGCATCGAGTACCTGTCGAAGCCGATGGTGTGCCGCTCGCCGTCGGCGCCCGGCGTGCCCGGCGCGGGCCCGGTGGGCACGGTCCCGGCGGCGTACGCGCTCCCCCCGCTCCCCAGCGAGAGCCCGAGCGCGGTGGTCGTGGCCAGTGCGCCGAAGGTACGTCTGCTCAACACCATGTGGATCTCTCCTGGACAGCGGCGGCTCGGGCGGCCATTGTCCAGGTCGATTCGTCCCGTAATGGCGGTACGGCGACCTCGGCGCGGGCGGATTACCCGGTACGGGCGGCCCGCACGTCCGGGGATTCCCCGTCGGCCCCGGCGTGGCGGCCCGGGACACCCTGAGCTGCCAGGCCGCGGTCCCCGAGGTGAGGCCGTCCGGCGGAAGGACGGGTTCCGTCTGTGAAGCGTCCTCATGCGGCACCAAGGCCGCGCTCAGGTTCAGCCCTTAACGTCACGTCCCGTTCATTCCTGTCGACCGGACGGGAAGTCCGGACACCGAGAACGACGGGACGGCTCCCCTTGCGCACGCTCATCCTGCTGGCCCTCGCCGGCCTGGGCGCCCAGCTCGTGGACGGCAGCCTGGGCATGGCCTACGGCGTCACCTCCACCACCCTGCTGCTCGCCATGGGCACCAACCCGGCCCTGGCCTCCGCCACGGTCCACCTCTCCGAGATCGGCACCACCCTGATGTCGGGCGCCTCGCACTGGCGCTTCGGCAACGTGGACTGGAAGGTCGTCGCCCGCATCGGCGTGCCGGGCGCCGTCGGCTCCTTCCTCGGCGCGACCGCGCTCTCCCACCTCTCCACCGAGGTCGCCGAGCCCGTGATGTCGCTGATCCTGTTCGGCCTGGGCCTGTACGTCATGTCCCGCTTCACCTTCCGCGGCATGCCCAAGGGCAACCTCGGCAAGCCGCTCCGCAAACGGTTCCTCGCCCCGCTCGGCCTGGTCGCCGGCTTCCTGGACGCGACCGGCGGAGGCGGCTGGGGTCCCGTCGGTACGCCCGCGCTGCTCGCCAGCGGCCGGATGGAGCCGCGCAAGGTGATCGGCTCGATCGACACCAGCGAGTTCCTGGTTGCCGTCGCAGCGAGCCTCGGCTTCCTCTTCTCCCTCGGCTCCCAGGGCCTCAACTGGGGCTGGGTCGCGGCCTTCCTGCTCGGCGGAGTCGTCGCCGCGCCGCTCGCCGCCTGGCTGGTCCGGCTGGTCCCGCCGCGCGTCCTCGGCTCCGCGGTCGGCGGCATCATCATCGTCACCAACGTCCGTACGCTCCTCAAGAGCGACTGGATCGGGGCGTCGAGCTCGGTCAGCACCCCGGTGTACGTCCTCCTGTACGCGCTGTGGGCCGCCGCCCTGACGTACTCGATCCGCGCCTACCGCAAGGAGAGGGCGGCCGAGGAGCCGGCCGTCGAGGAGCGGCGGCCCGTCGCGGTCCGCTGATCCTTCGCGGTCGGGTGGTCGGGTGGTCCGGCCGGGTTTCCGGGGTTGTGGCACCCCCTGTCCGCCTCACCGGCGATGGCGGGAACTGCCGTATGGGCAGGCCTAGTCGCCCGCGGTCACGGCCTTGAGCTCGTCGAACGACTCCCTCATGATCCGCGACATGCCCTGCGGGTCGCTTTCGCCGACCCACCGCTCGAACCCGATCTTGAAGACGGCGATCCCCGCCTCGGCGGCCAGGCTCGCGGCCGGGTCGGTGACACCGCGGCGGCGCAGGGCGTCGGCCAGCGCCGCGGAGAGCGTGGCGAGCTTGATCAGCTCGCGCTCGCGCAGCTCCGCGTTCGCGGCGATGACCTTCTGGCGCTGCCGGGCGTGTGCGTGGCGCTCCTCGAAGGCCGTCGCGGCGGCGTCGAGGGCCAGTGCCACCGCGTCGATCGGGGTCGCGGAGTCCGGGGCGCTCTCAAGGGCTCCCACCATGAGTTCCTCCAGCATCGCCGAGCCCGCGAAGAGGACCTCGCGCTTGTCGGCGTAGTGCCGGAAGAAGGTCCGTTCCGTGAGACCGGCCCGCTTGGCGATCTCGGTCACGGTGGTCTGTTCGAACCCGCGCTCGCTGTAGAGCTCAAGTGCGGCCTTCTCCAGCCGGCCGCGCGCGTTCGGCTCCCATCGACTCATGGCGCTGATTCTATGTGATGACAGTGACTGGCATCAGATGTAGGGTGATGACAGTCGCTGACATCGCCTGTCTCGTCGCGTCCGGCGTGGCGCGGGCGGTCGGCCTACTCAGGAGGTTTCCCATGCGTGTGTTCATGACGGGTGCGTCCGGCTGGATCGGTTCCGCGGTCGTTCCCGAGCTCATCGGCGCGGGTCATCAGGTCACCGGGCTCGCCCGCTCGGACGCCTCGGCCGCCGCCCTCGTGGCGGCGGGGGCGGAGGTGTGCCGCGGCGACCTCGACGACCTCGACGGCCTGCGTGCGGCCGCCGCCGCGTCGGACGGCGTGATCCATCTCGCGTTCAAGCACGACATCGCCTTCTCGGGCGGCTTCCAGGACGCCGCCCTGGCGGACCGCCGCGCCGTCGAGGCCTTCGGCGAGGCGCTCGCGGGCACGGACCGGCCGTTCCTGATGGCTGCCGGGACGATCGGGATCGCGCCCGGCCGGGTGGCGACCGAGGAGGACGGGCACGGCTCCGACATGGCGGCGGCCTCCGGGGACGAGGGGCCGCGGCTGCGGCTCGCCACCTCCGAGCTCGCGCTCTCCTTCGCCGACCGCGGCGTCCGCTCCTGCGTCGTACGGCTCCCCCCGACCAACCACGGCGAAGGTGACAACGGCTTCATGACGGCCCTGGTCGGCATCGCCCGCGCGAAGGGCGTGTCCGGCTACCTCGGGGACGGCTCCAGCCGCTGGCCCGCCGTGCACCGGCTCGACACCGCGCACCTCATCGCCCTGGCTCTGGAGAGGGCCCCGGCGGGATCGACCCTGCACGCCGTCGCCGACGAGGGCGTGCGGATCCGCGACATCGCCGAGGTGATCGGACGTCACCTCGACGTCCCCGTGGTCTCCGTCCCCGACGAGGACGCGGCCGGGCACTTCACCTGGCTCAGCGGCTTCCTGGGAGTCGACAGCCCCGTCTCCAGCGCGCACACCCGCGAGTCCCTCGGCTGGCAGCCGACCCGTCCCGGACTCCTTGAGGACCTGGAGAAGGGGCACTACTTCCACACCGCCTGATCCGGCGGGCGGAGGCGGCCGTACGTCCTTGCCGACCCGCCGGGGCTCCGGACGCGGCGGGGTGCATGATGAGCTCTCCGACCGGGGTGGGAGGCCAGGCGTGGCTTATGTACTTGAGGCGGTCGTCGCCCGGGACGAGTTGCTGCGAGCCGTCTCACGGGAGCTCGCCGAGAGTGGGGCAGGGGTAGGGACAGTGGCAGCTGTGGTGCCGCTCGCCCAGGGCCTGGCGCTGATGCCGATGACGGACCGGCTCTTCGACGCGGTCACGGACGGCGGTGACGGCGCTCGTGACGGTCACAGCGGTGCGGAGGGGTCGCTGGGATTCTGGCGGCTGCCGAAAGGCTTCGACGGACGGCTCGCCCGGTGGTCCGCCGTCGGTCCGGTCGCCTACGTCGAGGCCGAGTACTTCGGCGGCGTGGGCGAACAACGCGCCGTCGTCTGGGCCGACGGGGCCGTCGCACTCGGGCCGCTGCACAAACCCGAGGACCGGCCGTGGTCCTCCGCCGGGAGCCCTCTGTCCCAGGCGCTCCGGCGGCTCGGCGCGGTGGCCGGCGCGATCGGGGACGAGTTCCAGGCCGTAGGACTCGACCGTCATCGGGACACCGGTGACTGGCTGCGGCTCGCGGACGACAGCCCCTAAGGGCTTGGTCAGTGCCTGGCGTCCAGTCTGCTGAACGCCCCGTTCAGGCCCCGTTTGAGTCTCCGGGACAGTGGGACCTCGACGAAGCGGTGGACTAGCCAGCTCAGGGCGAGCATCGCGGCGATGACGGCGGGGACCAGGAGGCGGGCGTCGACGCGGTCGTGCAGGTGGTGGATCAGCGTGGTGCCGACGCCGTAGTGGAGGAGGTAGAAGGGATAGGTGAGCGCTCCCGCCGTAGCCGTCCACCTCCACCGGAACCTGTCGGTCGCACCGAGGGCGATGGCCGTCATGAGGAGCAGGAAGAGCGTGTAGAGGATCACGGAGCCGGACCAGCCCGAGACCTTCTCCACGCTGATCCGGGCGAGCAGTTGGTTCTGGGACATCACCCAGGCGAGGCCCAGGATGCCCCAGAGCAGCAGGTCCTGGCCGAAGCGGTGCATGAGGTACAGGGCGAGTCCGGCGATGAAGAACCAGGCGGCCTCGGGGTTGACGACCGTCACCAGCAAGGGGATCCCCGAGTTGTGCGCGACCGCCGCCAGCGCGCCCCAGACGCAGCAGAACAGCACGACCCTGCGGTAGGTCAGCCCGGCCGCCACCACCAGCATGAAGACGACGTAGAACCGCAGTTCGGACCAGAGTGTCCAGTACACGCCGTCCACCGCGGGCGCTCCCTCGCCCTGCTGGAGCATCGAGAGGTTGAGGATGACCTTCGCCGACGGAACGGCGCTGAACTCCGCGGGCCACAGGGTGAGGACCGCGGTGGTGAACAGCACCGCGAACCAGTAGGCCGGGTAGAGGCGGATCACCCGCGAGACGAAGAACTCCCTGGGCCGCCTGCCCCAGCTGGACATACAGATGACGAACCCGCTGATGACGAAGAAGAACTCGACACCGATCCAGCCGTACGCGGCGACCGGGAAGAGGCTGGGGAAGATCTCCGACACCGGCCGGTCCCAGATGTGGTTGCCCGGCCGGTCGGCCCGGTAGGTGCCGATGTAGTGGTGCAGCGCCACCATCAGGGCCGCCATCAGCCGCAGCGCGTCGATCACGTACAGCCGGGGCCGGCGCGGCGCGTCCCCGGAGGCGGTCGGCGACTCGTCCCGCGCCGGCGGGAGCTGGTCGTGCGGGAGTGGCTGGTGCTGCTGCCGGTGCCCGGTGGCGACGCTTCCGGCCCGTGTCACGTGTCCGTTCCGCCTGTCCGGCCCCGTACGGGGAGCCCTTGTCCGAATGACCGAGAGGGGCGGCGCGGCCCACGGCGGATCCGGCGCCTCCGTACCGCGTCCCGGGCCGTGCACGGCGGCCCGGGGGCTCGCTCGCCGGCGCCCACCCGGGCGCCGCGCCGCCCGGCGGACCGTACCCGCACAGCCTGGGAGCCACCTGGGTGCCGCGTGGCCGCGGGCCGCGGCGGGGCTAGGGCGTGTCGTCGCGCGGGAGCCGGGAACTGGACGACACGGCCTGGGGAGAGGTGCCCTGGGCCGGCACGATGCGGCTCCGGACCCGGAAACGGTCGACCCCCGCCGCCCGTGCGGGGGCCAGCCGGACCGCCACCGGACCGGCGAAGGTGTACCCCTGTTCCGCGGCGTGCCGGCATACCTGCGCCGCGAGCTGTCCGGCCAGCAGCGCGCTGTCGGGGGTCAGCCGGCGGTGGGACTCCGGCGGGAGTTCGATGACGAAGGCGTTGGGGACCAGGGTGCGGCGGCTGTCAAGGATCAGCGCGTGGTCGTCACACTCGCGACGGAGTCTCCCCACCACCTCGGCCTGCTCGCGCGCGGGCGGGATGAGCAGCTCCCACAGGGCGTCCGACCAGCGCTCCATGGCGCGTTCGAGGTCACCGAGGAATCTCATCCGGGTCCGCTGCCCACCGGAATCCGGGGCACACGCACCCATACGGGTGTCGCGCGGAACGGCGCCGAGAGCCTACGGTGGAGGCGCGATGTCCACGCAGACCCACCGCCTGACGATCACCGAGGTCACCGACTGCGACGCCTGCGCGGTGCTGCGGGTCAGTGGCGAACTCGACCAGAGCTGCGAGGCGTTCTTCCTGAGCACGCTCGCCGCCAGTGTCGACGCCGGACACCGGCATCTGGTGCTGGATGTGACAGCCCTCGTCTTCTGTGACTCCCGAGGTCTCAACTGCCTGCTCGCCGTCCGCTGGCTGCTGCGACGCCGGGACGGGAAACTCCTCCTGGCCGGTGCGGGCCGCCGCCTGACGGAGCTGCTGGTGGGGACGGGAAGCTCGGAGCTCCTCCCCACCCGGCGCACGGTCGCCCACGCCCTGCTCGACCTGCCCCCGGCGCACCGCCCCGTCTGGCCGCCGACCTCGGCACCCGAGCCGACGCTGCCCCGTGAGAGCGGTCCGGGAGATCCGGCTCAGCAGCCGCCTCCGGTCCTGCCGCGACAACATCCGCCGCAGGACGACGAGAGCGAATAGCCGACCGGGGGAGGCACTGTCAGAGAAGCTCTACCGAGGAAGCACTACCGAGGAAGCACCGCCCGTACGGTCTTGCCGCCCGGCCCCGTGCTCACGGTGACGCGGTCGGCCAGGTTCTGGACCATCGGCCAGCCGAAGCCGCCGGTTCCGCCCGTCAGGTCGGGCGCGCGCTCCCGCGGCGGCCGGGGGTCGGGGTCGGTGACCGCGACGATGACGGTGCCGTGCCGGGCCGACAGGCGCAGCGAGCAGGTCGCGCCGTGCGCGTGCCGTACGGCGTTGGTGACGAGCTCGGACACCACGAGGGCGACGCTCGACGCGGCCAGGGTGTCCATCGGCGGGTCGAGACTGTTCATGAACATGTGGGCGAGATCCCGTGCGTCCGCGGCGGCCTCGGGCCGCGCGTCGAAGACGGCGTGGTCCGGCGGCCTGTTGTCGATTCGCGGATGACGCGTTCGCATAGGCCCCTCCTCGTACGGGGTGGCTTTCGTTCAGGATGAACGGTTGCCCCTGAAGCGGGTGCTGTAACGCACTCAACTGTGAGGACCGTGAGTCACCACTCGTCACGCGGGACCGGCCGTCGGAAGATCCTTGGGGTGGGCTTTACAGATTGTCGGGTTCCAGGGGGAGTGAGACGGTGAGACCCGGGTAGGCGCCGACTACGCTTCTGTTGGGGATGGCAGAGGGCCGACGGACCAGGGAGGGCAACGATGACGACGATGGCGACCATGACGACGGCTGACCGGACACACACGGAGGCCGGATTCGCGGGGCTGCCGGAGATCGTCGACCCGCAGACGGTCGCGCCGAAGGACGCGCGCGACCTGTCGACGCGGTTCTTCGCTCAACTCGCCGTACTGGAAGAGGGAACCCCCGAGTACCAGTACGCGCGCAACACCCTCATCGAGATGAACATGTCGCTGGTGCGCTACGCGGCGGGCCGGTTCCGCCACCGCGGCGACGACATGGAGGACATCGTCCAGGTCGGCATGATCGGCCTCATCAAGGCGATCGACCGCTTCGAGCTGAGCCGCGAGAACCAGTTCGCCACCTTCGCCGTGCCGTACATCGTCGGCGAGATCAAGCGGTTCTTCCGTGACACCTCGTGGGCCGTGCACGTGCCGCGCCGGCTCCAGGAGGCGCGCGTCGAGCTCGCGAAGGCCACCGAGGAGCTGAGCACCCGCCTGGGGCGCGCTCCCAAGGTCGCCGAGCTGGCCGTCCTGATGAACCTCACCGAGGACGAGGTCATCGAGGCCCGCATGGCCTCCAACGGCTACAACTCCACCTCCCTCGACGCCGCCATCCACGGCGACGCCGACGAGGGCGAGACCGCTCTCGCCAGCTTCATCGGCGAGGAGGACCCCGCGATGGAGCTGGTCGAGGACTTCCACGCCCTCGCCCCGCTCATCGCCGAACTCGAGGACCGCGACCGGCTCATCCTCCAGCTGCGGTTCGTCGACGAGCTGACCCAGTCGCAGATCGGCGAGCGCCTCGGCGTCTCCCAGATGCACGTCTCGCGCCTGCTGACCCGCACCCTGTCGCGGCTGCGCGAGGGAATGCTCACCACTCACTGACCCTCCGGCCCCGCACCCGGACAGGCCCCGCCCGACTAACCCGCCTGGTTGTACATCGCTCCCGCTGCCGGCCATCCCATGGCCTGCGGCGGAGGTTCTGGTTGTGTGCGGCCGCGGACCTGGGCGGCGGTCAGTCCGCTGGGGTGACCGGCCTGCTGGGTGGGGCCGGGCTGCTGGGGCTGTACGGCGGCGGCCATGCCCGGCATCCCGGTCTGTGTGTACGCGGGCAGTCCGGCGGCCGGGACCGGGGCGTACTGGGGCATCGGGGCGGCCTGCGGCTGCGGAATGACGGCGGCCGGCGGCGGTGCCATCGCGGCCGCGGGCGCGGCGGGTATCAGGCCCGGCATGGCGCCGGGGGCCTGCGCGGCGGCCGGCGGCGGCCAGGTGGCCTGCTGTACGGGCTGCGGCTGCTGCACGGGCTGTGCGGGCGCGAGGCTCGGCATCGCCGCGGCCTGCGCCGCGAGCCCCTGCATGCCCGCGCCGTTCGTGGCGCCGACCAGCCGGTCCACCGCCGCCGTACCCGAGCTGTAGTTGGCCGCGTTGTTCAGCTCGGGCACGACGGCTCCCCTCCTGGTCCCGTAGAGCACCCCTTCCAGGCCGGACACCAGGCGACGCACGTCCACCTGGGGGCGCACCACGAGCCGCAGGAAGCGGCTGGACGAACCGATCTTGTTGCCGCACTCGCGGACCAGGATGCGGTGCTCGGTGAGCAGCCGGTCCCGGACCACCGTGCCTTCGGCGCCCACGGGGAGGCGTACGAAGAGGAAGTTGCCCTGCGACGGGTAGACCGTCAGGCCGGGCAGGTGAGAGAGCTGCTGGGCCATGTCGAGCCGGTCGCGGCGGACCATGTGCAGGCTCTGCATGTACTCCTGGCCGTGGTTCTTGAGCATGAACACCACGGTCTCCGCGAAGGAGTTGAGGTTCCACTTGGGCAGCATCGAGCGGACCTTGCCGGCCAGCGCCGGGTTGGCGACCATGTAGCCGAAGCGGATGCCGTGCAGGCCGAAGTTCTTGCCCAGGCTGCGCAGCACGATGACGTTGGGCCGCATCACGGCGTCCTCGACGACACTGGGATCGTGCTCCGCGTCGGCGAACTCCAGGAACGACTCGTCGATGATGACGAGGTCCAGGTCCGCCATCGCGTCCATGAACTGCACGAGCGACTGGCGGGGGATGAAGCCGCCGTCGGGGTTGTTCGGGTTGCAGATGACGGCGACCCGGGTGCCGCGGGCGCGGATGAACTCGGCGTACTTGGCGAGGTCGAGGGCGAACCCGCTGGACTCCTGGAGCGGGAACATGTCGACGCGCTTGCCGGTCTCCATCGGCTGGTCGGTCCAGCGGCCGAAGGTGGGGACGGGTATCGCGAGGGATTCCCGGACCAGCAAGTGGTCGATCCAGGTGATCAGTTCGGTGGAACCGTTGCCCATCGCGACGCATTGCGGCGGTAGTTGGAGAAGGTTGCAGAGCTCGGCCGTGATGGTGTCGGCGCTGCTCGGGTAGTACGTGATGATCTCCCGCAACCGGCCCGCCAGGTCGTCGAACATGGCGGGCGTCGGGAAGTACGGGTTGCACGGGATACAGAAGTCGACCGGACCGGCCCCTTCGCCGCCCTCACGGGTGAGCGCTGCCATCGAGGGGCTGTGCGCCGCCGTGCTGCGGAACAGCGAGGTGACGTTGTCGGCCATGGAACCTCCGTAAGGCGCGGGCCCGGTGGGGAGGACGGGCCCTGACGTCTGTGGGTGGCCCGCGCGGGGGAGCGCGGGCCACCCATTCATACGGATGCGGGGGAGGCGCTGTTCAACTCGTGTGAATTCCGTGAGTGTTGGTGATCACAGGCAACCAGGAGGACCGGAAGTCCGTCCACGCCCGCGGAATCCTCAGCTGCCGAAGGTGTGCACCGTGCTCGTACGGTACGTCTGACCTGGCCGAAGCGTGGTCGAGGGGAACGACGGCTGGTTGGGGGAGTCCGGGAAGTGCTGGGTCTCCAGGCAGAGCGCGTCGCCCTGCCGGTAGATCCGGCCGCCGGTGCCGACCAGCGTGCCGTCCAGGAAGTTGCCGGAGTAGAACTGCAGGCCCGGCTCGGTGGTGGCGATCTTCAGGGTACGCCCGGAGGAGGGGTCCCGCAGGGTCGCCGCGTGCTCGGGCTTCGCGGTGATCCCCTTGTCCAGCGCCCAGTTGTGGTCCAGGCCCTTGCCGTACAGCAGTTGCTGGTCGGCGACCCGGATGTCCTCGCCGACCGTCTTGGCGCGCCGGAAGTCGAAGGGGGTGCCCGCGACCCTGGCCAGTTCGCCGGTGGGGATCAGCCCCGAGTCGACCGGTGTGTAACGCGCGGCGGCGATCTTCAGCTCGTGGTCGTAGATCGAGCCGCTGCCCTCGCCGGCCAGGTTCCAGTAGACGTGGCTGGTGAGGTTGACGACGGTGGCCTTGTCGGTGGTGGCCGCGTAGTCGATCCGCCAGTCGCCCTGCCGGGTGAGCGTGTAGGTCACCTTGACCCTGAGCGTGCCCGGGAAGCCCTGTTCGCCGTCGATGCTCGTGTAGTGCAGGTGGAGGCCGACGTCGGAGCCCTTGGTGAAGGGCTCGACGTCCCAGACCCGCTTGTCGAAGCCCTGGGCGCCGCCGTGCAGGGTGTTCTCGCCGTCGTTGACAGACAGCTGGTGGGCGGTCCCGTCCAGCGTGAACCTGCCCTTGGCTATGCGGTTCCCGTACCGGCCGATCAACGCGCCGAAGTACGGGCTTGAGGCGACGTAGTCCTCGATGTTGTCGAAGCCCAGCGAGACGTTCTTGTACCTGCCGTGCCGGTCGGGGACTTCGAGCGACTGGACGATCCCGCCGTAGGACAGGACCTTGAGCCTCGTCCCGCCGTTCGCCAGGGACCAGCTGTGGACCTTGGTGCCGTCGGCGAGCTTGCCGAAGAGCGACTTCACCGGCGTCCTGCCTCCCGTGGCGTGTGCCGTGCCGCCGAGCGTGGCGGCGGTGATTCCGGCGGCTGCCGCCGCGGTGAGGACCGTGCGTCTGTTCGTTTCCATCTCTAGCGGCTCCAGAAATAGGTACGGGGGCCCTTGCGGACCCCCGTACGACAGGACTTACGAACCGACCTTGCGTTTGTTCCACACGTCGAAGCCGACCGCTGCCAGCAGGGCCATGCCCTTGATGACCTGTTGCCAGTCGGAGCCGACGCTGAGGAGGTTCATGCCGTTGTTCAGCACGCCGAGGACGAGACCGCCGATGATCGCGCCGAGGACGGTACCGACACCGCCGCTCATGGACGCGCCGCCGATGAACGCCGAGGCGATGGCCTCGAGTTCGTAGTTCAGGCCCGCCTTCGGAGAGGCCGCGTTCAGGCGGGCGGCGATCGCCATGCCCGCCAGGGCCGCGAGCGCGCCCATGTTCAGGAAGACCAGGAAGGTGACCTTCTTGTCCCGGACGCCGGACAGCTTCGCCGCCGGCAGGTTGCCGCCGATCGCGTAGATGTGACGGCCGAAGACGGCGTTGCGCATGAGATAGCCGTAACCGACCACCAGCACGCCCAGCACCAGCAGGATGATCGGCGCGCCCTTGTAGCTGGCGAGCAGCATCGTGACGACGAGGATCGCGGCGACGATGGCGACGAGCTTGAGCAGGAAGATGTTCCTGGGCAGCACTTCCAGCGAGAACTCCTGCTGGCGCTTGCGGTCGCGGACCTCCTGGAGGACCGCGAAGACGATCAGCGCGATGCCGAGCAGCAGCGTGAGGTTGTGGTAGTTGGTGTCCGGGCCGGTCTCCGGGAGGAAGCCGTTGCCCATCTTCTGCAGCCCGTCCGGGAACGGGCCGAGGGTCTGGCCCTCCAGCAGGATCTCCGTCAGACCGCGGAAGATCAGCATGCCGGCGAGGGTGACGATGAACGACGGTATGCCGCCGTACGCGATGAAGAACCCCTGCACCGCGCCCGCCACCGCGCCGATCAGCAGGCACAGCACCACGGCGACCGGCCACGGCACGTCGTGCTGCACCGTCAGCACGGCCGCGAACGCGCCCACGAACGCGGTGAGCGAGCCGACCGACAGGTCGATGTGGCCCGCGATGATCACCAGCATCATGCCGATCGCGAGGATCAGGATGTAGCTGTTCTGCAGCACCAGGTTGGAGACGTTGCGCGGCAGCAGCAGGTCACCGTCGGTCCACACGGCGAACAGCGCCACGATCAGACCGAGGGCGATCAGCATGCCGTACTGGCGCATGTTGCGGCGCAGGCCGTCCAGCACCAGCTGGAGCAGGCCGCCGCCGGCCGAGCCGCCGGACTTCCCCGGCGGCGCCGGGGCCGGGCTCTTGGCGGTCACATCCGTGCTCATCGGGATACCTCTTTGTCCTTCGTCATCTGGCGCATCAGCGCTTCCTGCGTGGCCTCGGCCCGCGGGACCTCGCCCGTGAGCCGCCCGGCGGCCATGGTGTAGATGCGGTCGCACATACCGAGCAGTTCGGGCAGCTCGGAGGAGATGAAGACGACCGCCTTGCCCTCGGCGGCCAGCTTGTCGATCACCGTGTAGATCTCGAACTTGGCGCCCACGTCGATCCCGCGGGTCGGCTCGTCCAGGATCAGCACCTCGGGACCCGCGAAGATCCACTTGCTGAGGACGACCTTCTGCTGGTTGCCGCCCGACAGCTTGCCCACCGGCTCGAAGACGGTCGGCGCCTTGATGTTCATGGACTTGCGGAAGCCCTCGGAGACCTGCCGCTCCTCGTGCTCGTCGACGACCCCGCGCCTGGAGACCTTGCCCAGGGCGCTGAGCGAGATGTTGCGGTTGATGGTGTCGATGAGGTTGAGGCCGTAGTGCTTGCGGTCCTCGGTGACGTACGCGATCCCGTGCCCGACCGCCTCGGGCACGGTCTTGGTACGGATCTCCTTGCCGTCCCGCAGCACCGTGCCGCCCGCGTACCGGCCGTAGGTGCGCCCGAAGACGCTCATCGCGAGTTCGGTGCGCCCGGCGCCCATCAGGCCCGCGATGCCGACGATCTCGCCGCGCTTGACGGTGATCGACACGTCGTCGACCACCTTGCGCGACTGGTCGATGGGGTGGTGCACGGTCCAGTTGCGCACCTCCAGGGCCGGAGCCGCGCCCACCTCACCCTCGTACGGGGTGCGGTCGGGGAAGCGGTGGTCGAGGTCGCGGCCGACCATGCCGCTGATGATCCGGTCCTCGGTGGTCTCCGCGGCCTTCACGTCGAGCGTCTCGATGGACTTCCCGTCGCGCAGGATGGTCACCGAGTCG
Organism: Streptomyces sp. NPDC088747; assembly: GCF_044751025.1. Lineage (NCBI taxonomy): Bacteria > Bacillati > Actinomycetota > Actinomycetes > Kitasatosporales > Streptomycetaceae > Streptomyces > Streptomyces sp. NPDC088747. The sequence goes on along the minus strand of NZ_JBIVKZ010000005.1, from coordinate 493,784 downwards.
GCGACCCTGCGGATCTCGTTGAGCTTGTGGGAGATGATGATCGAGGTGATGCCCTGGTTCTTCAACTCCAGTATGAGATCCAGGAGTTTGCCGCTGTCCTCGTCGTTCAGGGCGGCGGTCGGCTCATCCAGGATGAGCAGCTTCACCTTCTTCGACAGCGCCTTGGCGATCTCCACGAGCTGCTGCTTGCCCACGCCGATGTCGGTGACGCGGGTCTCGGGGTGGTCGTTCAGGCCGACCCGGCGCAGCAGCTGGGAGGCGTGCCGCAGGGTCTCGTTCCAGTTGATGAGCCCGCGCTTGGCGTGCTCGTTGCCGAGGAAGATGTTCTCCGCGATGGAGAGGTAGGGCACCAGGGCCAGCTCCTGGTGGATGATCACGATGCCGTGCTGCTCACTGGCCCTGATGTCCTTGAACGTGCAGACCTCTCCCTCGAAGAGGACCTCCCCCTCGTAACTCCCGTGCGGGTGCAGGCCGGAGAGGACCTTCATCAGGGTCGACTTGCCGGCTCCGTTCTCCCCGCAGATGGCGTGGACCTCGCCCTGACGGACGGTCAGTGTGACGTCCGACAGCGCCTTGACGCCGGGAAAGGTCTTGACGATCGAGCGCATTTCCAGGACGGGTCCCGCCATGGTCGTGCCTTCCAATCCCTAGAGTGCGGCGGTTACTTGAGGTCGCTTTCCTTGATGTAACCGGAGTCGACGACGACCTTCTGGTAGTTGGCCTTGTCGACGCTCACCGGCACCAGCAGGAACGCGGGAACGACCTTCGCGCCGTTGTCGTACGTCTTGGTGTCGTTGGTCTCGGGCTTCTTGTCGTTGAGCACCGCGTCGACCATCTCCGAGGCCACCTTGGCCAGTTCACGGGTGTCCTTGTAGACGGTCATCGCCTGCTCGCCCGCGATGATCGACTTCACCGAGGCGACCTCGGCGTCCTGGCCGGTGACGACCGGCAGCGGCTTGCTCGCGGAGCCGTAACCGTCCGACTTCAGCGCCGAGATGATGCCGATGGAGATGCCGTCGTACGGCGAGAGCACCGCGTCGACCTTGCCGCTCTTGTACGAGGCGGTGAGGATGTCGTCCATGCGGCGCTGCGCGGTCGCGCCGTCCCAGCGCAGCGTGGTGACCTGGGTCAGCTTCGTCTGGCCGGACTTGACGACGAGCTTGCCCTCGTCGATGTACGGCTGGAGGACGGTCATCGCGCCCTGGAAGAAGTACCGGGTGTTGTTGTCGTCGTTCGAGCCCGCGAAGAGCTCCAGGTTGAACGGGCCCTTCTCGCTGCCGTCCTTCAGGCCGAGCTGCTCGACGATGTACGAGCCCTGGAGCTCGCCGACCTTCTCGTTGTCGAAGGAGGCGTAGTAGTCGACGTTCTTCGTGCCGAGGATCAGCCGGTCGTAGGAGATCACCGGGATGTCGGCGTCCTTGGCCTGCTGGAGCACGTTGTTCAGCGACTTGTTGTCGATCGCGGCGACGATCAGCGCGTCCACACCCTGCGTGATCATGTTCTCGATCTGCGAGACCTGCTGGTCCGGCTCGTCCTCGCCGAAGACCAGCTTGGTCTTGAAGCCCTTGGACTCCAGGTTCTTGACAACGTTCGCCCCGTCGGCGATCCAGCGCTCGGAGGACTTGGTGGGCATCGAGATCCCGATGGTGGCGTCCTTGGCGTCGCCCCCCTTGTCCTCGCTGCCGCCGTCACTGTCCTGCCCGCAGGCGGAGAGGGTGAGGGCGAGGGAAGCGGCTCCGGCTATGGCGGCGAGTGCGGCTCTGCGGTTACGCATGATCATCATCCTTGATGTGTGTGCCGGTTCGGTCAGGCGGTGCGAGGACGTTGTCCGAGGGGAGTACGAGGTACGACCGAGAAGAGGTGTGTGGGATTGTGTGCGGCTGCGTCGTCTTTTGTGAAGCGGTTGGCCCGGAACGTTATGAGGGCGTTTCGAACCGCACAAGTGCGCCCGGCAACCGCGAGCCCAGCGGCGCCATTTCGCCGTCCGCCCCGTGCCGCGCGAGCAGGTCCAGGGCGAGCCGGCCGCGCCGCACCCGCTCCCTGGCCGTGTTCAGGGTCAGGTCCCGCAGATGGTGTCCGTAGGGGTAGATCCCGGGGGACTTGGACAGGCCGAACTTCAGGTAGAGCGGTGCGCCGCGCCGGATCAGCTCGGCGACCTCGTACATCCGCACATACCCGCCGAGATCGTCGGGAGCCTCGATGTACATGTCCATGGGAGCGGCCGAAACCCGCCGGATCTCGGTGAGGTGATAGAGCGTCAGGTCGCTGGGCACGTTGAGGGAGTCCGCGCCGAGGTGCTCGTAGACGGCGTACGCGGCCGGGTTGACCGGGCCCACCAGCGCCGAGAGCTTGAGGGTCGTGTCGGCCGGGATGATCCCGGCCACGCGCGCCCTGTGCAGCGTCCACAGCACGCCCTCGTCGGCGACGAGCAGGCACTTCACGCCCAACTCCGTCGCCCTGATCGCGTCTTCGACGCATCCGGCGACCGCGTCGTGGCCCCGGGCGCGCAGTCCGGCGCCCCGTGAGTCGGAGCGCACCGAGCCGCCGATGTCCCAGGTGCCGCGCGGGCCGGTGAACAGGCAGAGCTCGATGTCGTGTTCGTCGGTGGCCTCGACCATCTCGGTGATCTCCGAGTCGGTCAGCATCCAGACGCCGCTGCCCTGGCTGATCCGGTGGATCGGCACATCGAGCCGCGAGGACTCCTTGAGGACCACGGCGAGCGCCTCGGGGCCCTCGACGGAGGGAACCTCGGTGCGCCAGCGGCCGCCTCCCGGGAAGGTGTGCGGCGAGGCGTCGGCGGGGGAGAGGGGCGGTGCGCCCAGGCCGAGCGCGGCGAGCGCCTGCTCGCCGGGTCGACGGGCTGCCGGAGGCGGGGCGTCGGTCACAAGCTGTCCTTCGCGTTCGTTGACTTGGAGTGCGTTCGACATCTCGAACGCGGTTCGTGTCGGTGGGTGTACGCCGGTACGGGAGTGGTCAGGCACCCCGTACCGGCGTACCGCTCAAGGGAGCGGAAGGATCTGGCTCATGGACGGTGGTGAACGAACGGGTTCATGGGCGTAGCAGGACCTTTCCGACCTTGGGATCGCCGGACCCCACCAGCTCGATGGCCTCGGCGAACTCGGCGAGCGGCAGCTCGTGGCTGACCATCGGCAGCGGGTCCAGGAGCCCGGCACCGAACACCCGCACCGCGTGCGCCCAGGCATCAGGGGGCGCCCCGAACACGGTGTGCACCTCCAGCTGCCGTACGACGAGATCGGTGGGGTCAAGACCCTCCGCGCCCGGCGCCGGAATACCCGTGAGGACAAGACGTCCGCCGCGCCTGAGCAGGGAGGCGGCGGTGCGCGCGGCGGACGCCGACCCGGCGGTTTCGACGACCACGTCGAAGTCGGCGGGCAGTTCCTGGTCCCTGGTACGGAAGTCGGTGGCGCCGAAGTCCCTGGAGAGCGCCGCGCGGTCGGGGCGGGTGCCGACGACCAGCAGCTCGGCCGGGGAGCCGGCCTTCAGGAACTGCACGGCGAACATCCCGAGCGTCCCGGTGCCCACGACCGCGACCCGTTCGCCGGGCAGCGCGTTGGCCTTGAGCGCGGCGGCCGCGATGCAGGCGGCGGGCTCCAGCAGCGCCGCCGCGGTCAAGTCGGCGTCGTCGGGCAGGACATGGAGAAGACGGGCGGGGAGGGTGAGGGTGGTGGCCATCGCGCCCGGCTGGGTGAAGCCGGTCTCCTCGTACCCCGCCGTGCACAGCGTGGTCTCGCCCGCGTGGCAGCGGTCGCACACCTGGCAGTTGCGGAAACCCTCGCCGACGACCTTACGGCCGACGAGAGCGGCCGGCACTCCCGCGCCGGCCTCCTGCACGGTCCCGGACCACTCGTGGCCGGGCGTGAGGGGGTAACGGACGTACCCCTCGGGCCGGTTGCCCTGGTAGACCTCGCGGTCGCTGCCGCAGATGCCGACCGCGTGCACGCGCACCAGCGCCTCGCCCGCCGCCGGCCGCCGGGGCTCGTGGCGGATCAGCCGGTGCTCGCCCGGCGCCGCGACGACGACCGCCGTACTCACTGCGACCCCTTGGGCTTGCGCTGCTCCCAGCCGTCCGCCCACAGGTCGAACCGGGCCTGCTGCTGCGGGAACTCGGCCGCGGCGTCGGTGTCGAGCTCGACACCGAGACCGGGCGCGTCCGAGAGGTGGAAGTAGCCGTCGACGACCTCCGGGGCACCCTTCACGACCTTCTTGATCTCCGCGTCCGCGAAGTCGTTGAAATGCTCCAGGATCTTGAAGTTCGGTGTGCTGAAGCCGACTTGGAGGGAGGCGGCGGTCAGGACGGGACCGCCCACGTTGTGCGGCGCCACCAGGACGTAGTGCGCCTCGGCGGTCGCGGCCAGCTTCCGGGTCTCCCAGATGCCCCCGATGTGACCGACGTCGGGCTGGATGATGTCCACGGCCTGGCTCTCGAAGAGCTCGCGGAACTCGACGCGGTCGTGGATCCGCTCACCGGTGGCGACCGGGATGTCCACCTTGGCCGCGACCTTCTCCAGCGCCTTCAGGTTCTCCGGCGGGACCGGCTCCTCCAGCCAGGCGGGCTTGAAGGGCGCGAGCTCGTGGGCGAGCCGGACGGCGGTCGAGGGCGAGAACCGGCCGTGCATCTCCAGCATCAGCTCGGTCTCGGGACCGATCGCGTCGCGCACGGCCTCGATCAGCGAGACGGAGTAGAGGGTGGCCGCGTGGTCGAGCTCGAAGTGGCCGGTGCCGAAGGGGTCGATCTTCAGCGCCCGGTAGCCGCGGGCCACGACCGCCTGTGCGGCCTTGTGGTAGGCCTCCGGGGTCCGCTCCGTGGTGTACCAGCCGTTGGCGTACGCCTTGACCTTGTCGGTGACCTTGCCGCCGAGCAGCTGCCAGACGGGGACGCCGAGCGCCTTGCCCTTGATGTCCCAGCACGCCATCTCGATGACGGCGATACCGGACATCACGATCTCGCCGGCCCGCCCGTAGTCGCCGTACTTCATCCGCCGGACGAGGTCCTCGACAGCGAACGGGTCGGAGCCGAGAATGTGGTTGGCCTCGGCCTCCCGCAGATATCCGATCAGCGCGTCGGTGTGGCCCAGCATGCGGGTCTCTCCGACTCCGGTCACACCCTCGTCGGTGTGCACCTGGACGTAGGTCAGGTTCCGCCAGGGTGTCCCGACCACGTGTGTGCTGATTCCCGTGATGCGCACGGCGATTGCCCCCTGTGCTCTTCGGCTCTGTTCGAAATTTCGTCACACGTTCGAAATGCTGGCGTGACACTAAGGAAGTGGCCCCGGGGGTGTCAATGGGTCGAACACATAACGGTTTCGACGCGATGGGCGCGGGATGCCCGGCGATGGCGCGGAATGTTCGGGGGCGTCCCCAACTGGCCGACCGGAACCGATGGTTCACTACACAACATTCACAGCCCCGACTAGGAACGGAACGTGCGGGGAACCTAGTCTTCCGGCGTCATGGACTACTGCCACCCGTGCCGCAGGCACCTCAATGGCGCCCTCGCATGCCCGGGGTGCGGTACACCAGCCGAGAAGGTCCGCGAGCACGCGGACGCCGTCGGATCACGCCCGGAGGCCGACGAGGACGTCGGTGAGACTCCCGAGGGCGACGACGCGCATCCCCGTGGGCGGCGGCGGGGGTCCGGTGCCGGGCCTGCCGGGCGGCGGGACCGGAAGGCCGCCGCGCACCGGAAGCGGCGGCGGGGGGCGTTGATAGCCGGGGCGGGGCTGTTGCTCGCCGCGGGTGGGCTGAGCCTTGCCGAGCTCGGTGTGGAGGGGCCGGGATCCAATCCGCAGGCCTCCACGGCGGACGAGTCGCCCGAGGGGGGTGCCGCGACTCCGGCCCGGACCGCTCTCCCGATCGACGACGCGGAGGGCTCTTCCGGTGCCGGCGCCTCCGCCTCCGGATCGCCGTCCGCCTCCTCATCGGCCTCGCCGTCGGCGTCGGTGTCCGCCTCCCCCTCCGACTCCGCGTCGAGCGACCCGCAGGACCAGTCGCCGTCCTCGACCCCCGACGCCACGACCTCGACCCCGGCCTCGCCGGACCCCACCACCTCCCAGCCCCCGAGCCCGGACCCCACCTCGGCGGACCCGACCCCGTCTCCTACGCCCTCGGAGACGTGCGCGCAGTTCCTGTGGTGGTGCTCGTAGGGGTTTCTTCGCCCCCTCCGCCCCTTCCCGTCCCGTTCCTGGGGGCTGCCGCCCCCAGACCCCCGCTTCGCGCTGACGCGCTCGTCCTCAAACGCCGGACGGGCTGAAAAACTTCAGCCCCTCCGGCGTTTGAGGAGCGGGGGTTCGGGGGCGGAGCCCCCGAGTACGGGACGGGCAGGGGCGGAGGGGGCGAAAAACGCCCTGCCCCCGGCTACGCCGAGAGCATCCGCTGGAGCAGCCCCCGCAAGGACAGCCGCTCCTCGCGGGAGAGCCCGGCCAGCGGCTCGCGGGCGAAGCGGAGGGAGTCGCGGAGGCCGCGAGCGACCCGCCGCCCCTCGTCCGTCGCCGCCGCCAGCTTGACCCGCCGATCGGTCGGATCGGGCCGCCGCTCGACCAGCCCCCGCACCTCCAGCCGATCCACGATCCCGGTGACGTTCGACGGCTCGCACTTGAGCTTCTGGGCAAGCCGCCGCATGGGAAGCGGCTCCAGCGACAACAGGCTCAGCAGCCGCGCCTGCGCCCCGGTCAACGCGTGCTCGGCGGCAGCCTCCTCGTACTCCTCGTGATACCGCGCCACCACCGTGCCGATGAGGTCGACGACCTCCAGCGTCAGCGGGTCGATACGGGGAGTCTTCTGCGTGGCCATGCGTTCAATGCTAACCGCTTACTTGACATCATGAAATATTCAAGAGCATGGTTGTTTCAGTTAGTGAAGTAGTTGAGAGAGGCGTACCCATATGACCGACACCCCCCAGCTCCCCGCCGTCAGCCGCGAGTGGACCCTCGTGAGCCGCCCGGTCGGCAGGCCGGTGCCCGCGGACTTCGCCCTGGTCGAGGCGGAGATCGAGCAGCCGGGCGAGGGCCAGGTGCTCGTGCGGAACAGTTACGTCTCCGTGGACCCGTACATGCGCGGCCGCATGAGCGACGCCAAGTCGTACGTCGCCCCCTACGAGCTGGGCAAGGTCATGCAGGGCGGCGCGGTCGGCGAGGTCGTCGTCTCCAACGCCGAGGGCATCGCGGCCGGCGACCACGTGCTGCACTTCTTCGGCTGGCGCGAGTACGCCGTGGTGGACGCCAAGCACGCCGTCAAGGTGGACCCGGACGCCGCGCCGCTGAGCACGTACCTCGGCGTGCTGGGCATGACCGGCCTCACCGCGTACGCCGGTCTGCTGCGCACCGCCTCCTTCAAGGAGGGCGACTCGGTGTTCGTGTCGGGCGCCGCGGGCGCCGTCGGCAGCCAGGTCGGCCAGATCGCCCGGCTCAAGGGCGCCTCGCGGGTCATCGGTTCGGCGGGCTCCGACGAGAAGGTCAAGCTCCTTCTCGACGAGTACGGCTTCGACGCCGCGTTCAACTACAAGAACGGCCCCGTGAACGCGCAGCTGCGCGAGGCCGCCCCCGACGGCGTCGACGTCTACTTCGACAACGTCGGCGGCGACCACCTGGAGGCCGCCATCGGCCGGCTCAACCGGGACGGCCGCATCGCCGTCTGCGGTGCGATCTCCGTCTACAACAACACCGAGCCCGCCCCCGGCCCGAAGAACCTCGCCCGCCTGATCCAGACCCGCGGCCGCATCGAGGGCTTCCTCGTCGGCGACCACTACGACCTCCAGTCGCAGTTCGTCCAGGAGGTCGGCCCCTGGGTCGCCTCGGGCGCGCTCAAGTACCGCGAGACGGTCGTCGAGGGCATCGAGAACAACCTGGAGGCGTTCTTCGGGGTCCTGCGCGGCGACAACATCGGAAAGATGATCGTCAAGCTCTGAGCGCCGCCCCGCCCTTCTGCTGGACTTCCGGCATCCGGTAACTTCTTTCCATAATCGTCGCGATCGTGGGCGCGAGTCGCGGCTGACCAAGGAGGAACGCACCGTATGTCCATCCAGCAGTCGGACGTCCTGTACACCGCCGTCGCCACCGCAGAGAACGGGCGCGACGGCCGGGTGACCACCGATGACGGCAAGATCGACGTCGTCCTCAACCCGCCCAAGGAGATGGGCGGAAGTGGTGTCGGCACCAATCCCGAGCAGCTCTTCGCCGCCGGGTACAGCGCCTGCTTCCAGGGCGCGCTCGGTGTCGTGGCCCGCCAGGAGAAGGCCGACATCTCCGGCTCGACCGTCACCGCGAAGGTCGGCATAGGCAAGAACGAGGACGGGTTCGGCCTCATCGTCGAGATCTCCGCCGCCGTTCCGAACGTGGACCCGGCGACGGCTCGGGCACTGCTCGAAAAGGCCCACCAGGTCTGCCCGTACTCGAAGGCGACACGCGGCAACATCACTGTGACGCTCGTCTGACGGCGGTCGATCCGTACGCCAGAGGCCGCACCCCGCGTCATGGGGTGCGGCCTCGCGGCATACGGACTTTGCTAGGAGACTGTCAGCAACGCCCTTCCCACCTGCGGGAACTGGCCCTTCGGATGGTCGCGGAAGAGCGGCTCGGTGCCGAAGAGGACCGCGTGCGGGCCGCTCACCACGGAGGCCTGGCCCGCGGCGGCCGTGGGCCCGGCCGTGCCGTCGGCCAGCGGACGCCAGTGCCCGGCGACCAGCGGATCACCCGTCGCGTACGACTGCTCCACGCGCACCCCGGGGCCGAGGTCGGTGAACCAGAGCGGCGCGTAGACGAAGCCGTGATCGGGGGCACCGGCGGTCACCGGGCCCGAACTCACCACCCGTACAACGCCGTTGGCGTCACCGTCGGCCGCCACCGGGCGCACCGGGAGCAGCCCTGTGGCGGCGTTGAGCGCCGCGCCGGCCGCTCCCCGCCCCACCAGGCCGTGGGTGCCCAGAAAGGCGCCGAGAGCGGCCCGTGCGGACGCGTTGAGCCCCGTGTGGCTGAGCCCCGACGACGCGAACAGCACATCCGCCGCCGACCAGTCGAAGCCGGCGTTGAGGATCGCCGTCGACACCGGCACCACGTCGAAGTTCATCTCGCGCAGCGCGAACAGCTCGCCCGGGGTGACGGCGGCGGCCACCCGGGTGTGGTGCAGCGGAGTGCCGCCGGTCGCCTTCGTCGCGTCGAAGGCGACGTCGTACTCGCGGGCCAGGGCGACCGCCCTCGCCCTCGCCGAACCCGGCACGAGCACACTGCCGTCGGCCGCCAGGCGCACCGGAACCCCCTGCTTCAGAAGGGAGTTGAGGGCCGCGATCTCCCGCGGGTCGTCGAGCCGGAGCCGCAGGGTGCCGCGCGGCGCGACGTACCCGACGCCGGCGGCCGCGTCGACGGGGCGCCGCGGGACGGCCGCCAGGCTGGTGCCGCCGCGCACGGGTGTGACCGTCACGCCCCACAGTCGGCCCAGGCTCCACCCCGAGATGTCGTACATGACCGACACCTTGTCGCTGATGTCCGTCCCGTCCGCCAGCAGCACGTTGGCCATGCCGCGCTTGGGCTGCCGCAGGTCGACGACGTAGCTGCCCTTCGGGTACGACCGTCCCGCGAGCCGGAAGGCCCCGGTCGCGCGGGTGACGCGGACGTCGTTGGCGAGCAGATGGTCGACCAGCCGGGCCGCGGCGGTCGCCGAACGCTGCGTCGCGCCCGCCGGAACGACGTACGCGCGCGGGAACTCGGTCGTGTAGACGTCCTCGGGCCCGATGCCCGGGACGCCGGGGACCGTCTCGGCGGAGACCGGCACCTGCGCCGCTCCCTCCGCGCCGCGCCGGAAGACCTCGATCTGGTCGGCGATCAGTGAACTCCGGTGCGTGCGGGCGAAGTCGAGGGTCGCGCGGACGGCCGCGTCCGCGACGTCGACGTTGACGGCGGCGCGCCGCCTCAACTCCGCCACCGGCAGCGACTCGTAGGCGGCGTTGTTCACCTGCAACGGGATCTCGACGGTGTGCGCGGCGACCGTGCCGTGGAAGGCCGCGTACTGCGGCGTGAAGATCGGCGGCCAGTCGTCCCAGCCCTCCTCCTGGTCGCGGAAGGGGATCTGCGCGGGCTCCACACCGTCCTCGGCGGGCGTGTAGCCAAGGCCGTTGACGGCGGCCTCCATGCCCAGGGCGTTGGCGTAGGTGTTCTTGAGGAAGAGGTCGTACTCGTAGTTCTCGCCGTGCGGCGGGGTCGTCGGCTCGATCAGCGTGCCGTTGACGTAGCCGTGCAGGTCGACCATGACCGCGGGCTGCTTGTCGATGCCGATCTGGCGGATCGCCCGGGACTCGGGCTGCGAGGCGGTGATGAAGTCCCGGTTCAGGTCGAAGCCGTTGGCGTTGGCCCGGGTTCCGGCGATCCGGCCGTCCGGGTTCGCGGTGATGTTGAAGTACAGCCGGTTGTGCGCGAGGAGGTCGGCGGTTCCGGCGTCCTTGGCCGTCGCGAGCCGCTCGACGGCCCTGAGGGCGGCGTCCGTGCCCTCCCACTCGTTGCCGTGGATGTTGTTGTTGAAGAAGACGGGCGTCTTGTAGGTCCTCTTCACCGCCGGGTCCTTGGCCGCCGCCCGCGGCGCGTTCTCGATCAGCTCGCGCATCCGTTCCTGCGCGCGGGTCTCGCGGGCCGACTCGGGCGCGGTGACGGTGACGAGGTAGAGCCGGTGGCCGCCCGCCGACTCGCCCGCGATCTCCACACTGACCCGGTCGCCCAGCCGTTGCAGGGCGTTCAGCTTCGGGGCGATCGCGTGGTACGGGGTGAGGCCCAGCTTGACGGACCTGTCGGCCGGGTTCTCCGGGTCCGGGGTGAGGACCTGTTCACGGGGATAGCCGGCCGTCGTGCCCGAGAGGTCGGTGACGGGGGCGGCGAGCGCGTTGCGGGCGGTGCTCGCGGAGTTCCTCGCGGCGCCGTTCCCCGCGGCGCCGTCCTGGGCCGATCCCTCGCGCACCGGGGGATCGCGGTCGGCGGTGGCGCTGTGCGGGACGAGCAGGAGCGAGCCGGTCGCCGTGACGACGACAGAGGCGGTCAGTACGGGTCTCGGTAGGCGCACGCTTCGTACCTCCTGAGTGATCCCCGGGGCCGGTCCTGTACCGGTCGGCACAGGACCGACCCGTACAGGACCGGTGGTCGGGTCGGTACGGCGAGGTGTACCTGTTCGACTCTCCCGCAACAAGAGGGCGTTGCCGTCCCGCACGCGGTCACCCCTCCGCGTGCGTCCGTACATCACCGGGCGCTGTCAACGCCCTGGCGGTGGCGGTGACTTCGGCGTGGCTCAGGAGAGCCAGTCGGCGTAGTGGGTGGGAGCGAGGTGGGCGTCCTTGTCGGTGAGGACGTCGCCCTTGACGGCGCCGAACATGCCCGCGGTGGGGTCGGTCACCACCGTGCGGCCGTCGGCCTTGTGGGCCAGGGTGATCCGGCCCAGCTCGTCCAGCGCGAAGATCTCGGGCCCGCCGATGTTGCGGATGCCCCCGATCGGGGCGCCCGCGGCGACCTCCGCGACCGCGTCGGCGACGTCCTTGGCGGCGATCGGCTGGATCGGCGTCGCGGGCAGCCGGACGGTGTCCCCGTCGGTGGTCCAGGACAGCACCGCCTCGATGAACTCCATGAACTGCGTCGCGCGGACGATCGAGTAGGGGATCGGTCCGGCCGCGAGGATCTCCTCCTGGAGCGCCTTCGCCTTGTAGTAGTCCAGTTCGGGGACCTGGTCCACGCCGACGATCGACAGGATGACGAAGTGACCGACGCCGGCCCGGTGGCCCGCGGCCAGCAGGTTCTCCATCGAGGTGCGGAAGAAGGCGGGGGAGGCCTCGTCGAAGGTCGGGGAGTTCGTCAGGTTGACGATGACGTCCGCGCCCGCCGCCGCGTCGTCGAGCCCCTGACCGCTGATGACGTCGACGCCGGTGGACTGCGAGTGCGGTACCGCCTCGTGCCCGGCCGCGTTCAGGTTCCTGACGACCTGCGAACCGATCAGTCCCGTACCGCCGATGACCGCGAACTTCATGGCATGCCCTTCGCTTGGGGATTATGTCCGCAATATGGCATATGAACGCCAGGGCGGCGCCGGGTGCGCCGAACTCGGACATCTTTCATCCGAGAATATACTCGGACATTCACTGTCCGAGTCAAGCGGGTCTGGTTACAGTGATCGGGTGAAGATGTCCGGCGGAGTCGAGTGGGCCCTGCATTGCTGCGTCGTCCTCACCTCGGTCGACGAGCCCGTCCCCGCCACGCGGCTGGCGGAACTGCACGACGTCTCGGCCAGCTATCTGGCCAAACAGCTCCAGGCGCTCTCCCGCGCCGGGCTGGTGCGCTCGGTGCAGGGCAAGGCGGGCGGCTACGTGCTCACCCGGGAGCCCGCCTCGATCACGGTGCTCGACGTCGTCGAGGCGGTCGACGGCCCCGCCCCGGCCTTCGCCTGCACGGAGATCCGCCAACGCGGCCCGCTGGCCTCCCCGGCCGAGTCCTGCACCGCGCCCTGCGCGATCGCCCGTGCGATGAACGGCGCGGACGAGGCCTGGCGAGCCGCGCTGCGCGCGGTGTCGATCGCCGATCTGGTCCGGAGCGTCGGCTCGGACTACGGCCCCGGCGCGATGGCCGGAATCGGCAGATGGCTGACCGCGACGGAGGCGTGAGGGCTCCGGGAGAACGAGGTTAAGGTTCCCCCATGCGTGACTTCGGGGTGGGCTTCAACTACTTGATAAAGGGCCAGCGATGGGTGGCCAGGCACGGGAAGCAGTACGGCTTCGGCCTGCTCCCGGGACTGATCACCCTCGTGGTGTACGCGGCGGCCCTCGTCGCCCTGGCCATATACGGCGACGACCTGATCGGCTGGGCGACCCCGTTCGCGGACGACTGGTCCAGCCCCTGGCGGGGAGCCTTCCGCGGCCTGCTCACCGCCGTCCTGTTCGCCCTCGCCCTGCTCCTGTCCGTCGTCACCTTCACGGCGGTCACCCTGCTCATCGGCCAGCCCTTCTACGAGAACCTCTCCGAGAAGGTCGACCGTGACGTATCCCCGGACGGCACGGCCCCCGAGTCGGGCCTGCCGCTCTGGCGGGAGCTGGGGATCTCGGCCCGCGACAGCCTGCGCATCGTCGTCAGGGCGGCTCTGTGGGGCCTGCTGCTCTTCGCCCTCGGCTTCATCCCGTTCGTCGGCCAGACGGCGGTCCCGGTGATCGGCTTCTTCGTCACCGGCTTCTTCCTCACCGAGGAGCTGACGGCGGTGGCCATGCAGCGCCGCCGGGTCGGCCTCCGCAAGCGCCTCGTCCTGCTCCGCTCCCGCAAGAGGCTGATCTGGGGCTTCGGCACCCCGCTGGCCGTCTCCTTCCTCGTCCCGTTCGTCGCCGTCTTCCTGATGCCCGGCGCGGTCGCGGGCGCCACCCTGATGGCCCGCGACCTGCTGGGCGAGGAGACGACGGAGGGCGAGCGGGGCGGCAGGGCCGCCGCGAACAGGCAGCGGTCGGCGACCCAGGGCTGAGCCACGCCCCCCGAGCGACACCCACCGCCCCCGGTCAGCCTCCGGGCCCCGCCCACCCCCGCCGCTCCCGGTCAGGCCCCGGGCCCTGGGCCCCGCCCACCGCCACCACTCCATCAGGCCCCAGGCCCCACCACCGGCCGCCGCTCCCGTCAGGCCCCCGCCTCCAGCGCCACCACCAGGATCGCCCGCACCTGGGCGATGATGTCCAGCCGGTTCCGTACGAACTCCGCGTCGGTGATCACCCCGGTCGCGGGATCCGTGTTGCCCGTGCCGAACTGGAGCACGGGCGTGTGCACATGCCCGCCCGGCAGACTGTCCTTCAGCCCGAGCCGGTCGCGCAGCAGCGTCGCGCGGTAGGCGATCTCGTTGGACAGGTAGTCCCCGCCGCCCCCGGCACGAGCCGTCGAACCAGGTGTAGGACCGTCCGGCCGTACGACCGCGGTGGTGCCGCCCGCCGGGATCTCGGTCACCGACGTGTTGTCGTACACCGGGAAGCGGCCCGTTTCGGCGGCGACGATCTCCGCGTACGGCAGGGTCGTCGACGTCCACTGCGGCTGCGAGGCCGGGTCGGTGACCGGCACGGTCCCGGTGACCGAGAGATTCCGGTTGTCCGCGAAGCCGCCGCGCCAGGCGCCGTTGGTCCGCTCCACGTCGAACCGGCCCACCCGGCCCTGGCTGACGGTCGTGAACAGGTCCACCCGGGGCAGCTTCGACCGCAGTGTCCGCTCCACCGTGCCCTCGGCGAAGTCCTCCCAGCGCACCGGGAACACGGCGGTCTCCACCCGCGCCGGACCGTCCGCGGTCCGGATCGTGGTGCCGTCCAGGGCGAGGGCATTGGCCCCGGACGGGTTGGAGATCCGCACGTCACGGTCCAGCGTGAACGGGTCGAAGCCGGTCACCAGCACCCGCTTCACGCCCTTGGCCCGCGGATAGCGGAGGTCGTCCTGACCGCGCGAGGACGCTTCCAACCTGGCGAGCAGCCTGTTCCGTTGGGCGTCGGTGAGTCCGAACTCCGGCGCCCACTGCCGTATTTCACGCGTCATGCCGAGCCGGGCCCAGTACAGCGGCCGGTCGTCGTCCCTGCTCAGGTCCCCGCCCGCCGGACCCCGGCCCTGCGCCCGGTCCACGGCCCGCCGCCACAACCGCGCACCCTGCTGCACGGCGGCCCGCTCGGCCCGCGCGTACGAGTCGGCCTTCTCCAGCGCCCGCGCGAACCGCGATGCCACGGCGTCGAATCCGGAGCGCCGCAGGATCTCCTGGGGCGCGGCCCTGTCGAGCCGCAGCTCCTCCACGGTGGGGGTCCCGGCGGCCGACGGGGCGGCGGAGGAGGTGGGCGCCGCCGAGAGCCCCGCCACCATCGCCAGTCCGAGTACGCCGATCCGAGTACGTATGTGATTCAAGGGAGTTCTGGCCTTCCGCCGCCGTGGGGTGTGCCGGACGGCGGCAGTATCCCGTGACGGACGGGGCGTACGCCATGGGGCGTGACGGAGGTGAGGGAGGTGACGGACGTGACGGAGATGGGGAGGCGGGGTTCCGGGGGACTCGCCAGGTGTTCTCCGGGTCTCTTCCCCTGGACAGGATTGAGACGCCGCGAGCCTGTCAAAGACTCCAGGGACTTCAACGTGGAGGTGCCGCCGTGCCGGAGACCGCGCAGAGCCCGTCCGACCGGGCCCGTGAGAGGGTCGTCGAGGCGGCGCTCGGCAGGCTCGGCCTCGACGCCAAGGCGCGTCTGCTGTCCGGGCAGGACATGTGGTCGCTGCCCGCGCTCCCGGAGATCGGGCTGGGCTCGCTGGTCATGTCCGACGGGCCGGTCGGTGTCCGCGGCGTCCGCTGGACCGTCGACGACCCCTCCGTCGCGCTGCCGTCCCCGACCGCGCTCGCCGCCACCTGGGACCCCGATCTCGCCCACCGCGCCGGGGTCCTGCTCGCCCAGGAGGCCCGCCGCAAGCAGGTTCACGTGCTGCTGGCGCCGACCGTGAACCTGCACCGCTCCCCGCTCGGCGGCCGGCACTTCGAGGCGTACAGCGAGGACCCGTATCTGACCGGCGTGATCGGCGGCGGCTATGTGCGGGGCGTCCAGTCCGGCGGCGTGGCCACCACCGTCAAGCACTTCGTCGCCAACGACGCCGAGACCGACCGCTTCACGGTGAACAACCTCGTCTCCGCGCGCGCCCTGCGCGAGCTCTACCTGGCTCCCTTCGAGGCCATCGTCGACAGCGCCCGCCCCTGGGGCGTCATGACCGCCTACAACTCGGTCAACGGCACGACCATGTCCGAACACGGCCACCTCGTGAACGGGATCCTGCGCGGCGAATGGGGCTTCGACGGCTTCAACGTCTCCGACTGGCGGGCCGCGCGCTCCACGTCCGCCGCCATCGAGGGCGGCCTCGACGTCGCCATGCCGGGCCCGCGCACCGTGTACGGCGAGCCGCTCGCCAAGGCGGTGCGGGACGGCCTGGTCGCGGAGGCCGCGGTCGACGCCGCCGTACGCAACGTCCTGCGCGTCGCCGCCCGCGTGGGCATCCTGGAGGGCGCCGAACCGGTCGTGTCCGAGCCGCCCGCCACCGTCGACGGCGAGTCGCTGGCCCGCGAGATCGCCCGCCGCTCCTTCGTGCTCGTCCGCAACGTCGTCCGCAACGAGAACGCGGTCCTGCCGCTCCACCCCGGCACGGTCGCGCTCAGCGGTGCGGCCGCCCGCGACGCCCGCGTCCTCGGCGGCGGCTCCGCCACCGTCTTCCCCGCCCGGATCGTCCCGCCCCTCGACGGCCTCACCGCGGCCCTTCCCGAGGGCAGCCTGACGTACGACGTCGGAGCCGACCCGAACGAGGAACTCGCCATCGCCGACAGGGGGTTCGAGCTCCGAGCCGTCTGCCGCGACGCGTCCGGCGACGTCATCGGCGAAGGCGCCGCCCCCAACGGCCACATCCAGTGGACGGGCAACGACCTCCCGGACGGCGTCACCCACGACGCCCTCCGCACCGTCGAACTGACCGGCACCTTCAATCCGCGTGACACCGGCACGCACACCTTCGGCATCAAGGGCCTGGGCGCGTTCACCCTCACCGTCGACGGCACCACGTACTACGACGACGTGCAGCGCACCGACGAGGACAGCCCCTTCCAGACCTTCTTCGGCGCCCCGGTGCCCCATGCCCTTGCCGAACTGACCGCGGGCCGGCCGGTGGAGGTGTCCCTCACCCACACGCTCGCCCGCGCCAAGGACAGCCCCGTCAAGATGATCGCCTTCACGCTCGCCCACCAGGAACCGCGCCGCGACGCCGACGAACTGATCGCGGAGGCCGTGGAGTCGGCCCGCGCCGCCGACACCGCCGTCGTCGTGGTCGCCACCACCGAACGCGTCGAGTCCGAGGGCTTCGACCGCGAGAACCTCCGCCTCCCGGGCCGCCAGGACGACCTGGTCCGCGCCGTGGCCGCCGCCAACCCGAACACCGTCGTGATCGTCAACTCCGGCTCCCCGGTGGAGCTCCCGTGGCGCGAGGAGGTCGCCGCCGTCCTGCTGAGCTGGTTCCCCGGCCAGGAGGGCGGCGCGGCCCTCGCGGACGTCCTCACCGGCGCCCACGAGCCCGGCGGGCGGCTGCCCACGACCTGGGGCTCCCTCGCGGCGGCCCCGGTCACCCGCGTGGCCCCGGAGGACGGTGAACTCCCGTACGCCGAGGACGTGTTCATCGGCTACCGGGCCTGGGAGAAAGCCGGCGCCACCCCCTCGTACGCCTTCGGGCACGGCCTCGGCTACACCGACTGGACCTACGAGTCGATCGAGACCGACGGCACGACGGCCACGATCCGGATCCGCAACAGCGGTGAGCGGGCCGGCCGCGAGGTCGTCCAGGTCTATCTGGCGCCCACCGAGCCGGACGGCGCCCGCCCCGCCCGGTGGCTCGCCGGGTTCGCCGGTGTGGAGGCGGGACCGGGCGAGAGCGCCGAGGCCGTGGTGGAACTCCCGCGCCGCGCCTTCGAGGTATGGGACGAGACGGCGAACTCGTGGGCGTTTGTGAAGGGTTCGTACGAGATCCAGGCAGGACGCTCGATCGCGGACCGCCGAGTCGCGTCGAGCATTACGGTCTGAGCCAGGCCGACCCGCCCTCCTGAGCAGCCCCGGTCCGGAACCTGACATCCGGGCCGGGGCTCGGCAAGCTTTTGGTCCCGCGGGCCCTAGGCGCGGACCGCGAACCGCCAGACGGTCTCCGACCGGTACACCCCGCCGGGCCGCAGCTCGGTGCTCGGGAACTCCGGCCGGTTCGGGGAGTCGGGGAAGTGCTGCGTCTCCAGCGCGATGCCGTCGCCGGGCGCGTAGGGCACCGAACCGTCGAGGTGGTCGGCGGTGTAGAGCTGGAGGCCGGGCTCGGTGGTCGCCACGGTCAGTACGCGCCCGGACGCCGGGTCGTACAGCTCGGCCACCTCCACCGCCGTCCCGGTCAGCCCCTTGTCGAGCACGAAGTTGTGGTCGTACCCGGTGCCCGTCTTCCGCGCCGCACGGAAGTCGAAGCGGGTGCCGGCCACGTCCAGGAACTCACCGGTCGGGATGAGGTCCTCGTCCACCGGCGTCAACCGCGAGGCGGCGAGCCGGAGTTCGTGTCCGCCCGCGCTCCCCGAACCGCTCAGGTTCCAGTACGTGTGGTTCGTCAGGTTCACCACCGTCGGCGCGTCCGTGACCGCCTCGTACGCGATCCGCAGCGCGGGGACCGTCCCGACCACGTCCAGCGTGTAGGTCGCCGAGACCTCCAGGCTCCCGGGGAAACCCTCCTCGCCGTGCGGAGAGGTCCGCGACAGCCGGACACCGTGCTCGACCGGCTGTGCGTCCCACACGCGCTTGTCGAAGCCGCGCTCGCCGCCGTGCAGGGAGTTGGTGCCGTTGTTCTGCGCCAGGTGGTACGTCGGGCCGTCGAGCGGGAAGCGCCCGCCCGCGATCCTGTTCGCGTACCGCCCCACCAGCGCCCCGAAGTACGGCTCGGGGTGCGCGAGATAACCCGCCAGGTCGGGGAAGCCCAGCACCACGTCGGTGGTCCGCCCCTCCCGGTCCGGGACCTCGACCGACTGCACGATCCCGCCGTACGTCAGGACCCGCACCCGTGCACCGGCCCGCTCCAGCGTCCAGCGGTGGACGGGGGTGCCGTCGGCAAGCGTGCCGAAGAGTTCGTCGTACATGATCCAGAGCCTAGGCCACCGGACCGCCTCCCGATCGAACTCCTACGCCACCGGCTTCCTCGCCGTCACCACGCGATAGGCCGTCTCCGCGAGCCAGGCCTGCCCCGACTTGCTCGGATGGAACCAGTCCCAGTGGCTCAACTCGTCCGTCCCGAAGCGGTAGTCGAAGACCGCGCCGCCGTCGAAACGGCAGTACCTGTCCTTGGCGCAGACCTCCGCGAGCACGGTGTTGTACGCCTCCACCCGGTCCTGCACCGTGTCGCGCCGCAGCGTCGCCGCCGCGTCCAGGGAGTCCGCGTCACCCAGCATCGAGGGGCAGATGCCCAGCTTCCAGACCTGCTTGCCGAGCGGGTTGGTGCGGCCCTCGGACCACAGCCGCTTCAGGTCCGGCACGCTCGCCACGTACACCTGGGCCTTGGGCAGCGACTCGCGCAGCGTGTCCAACGCGTCCTCGAAGTCGGTCCGGAACTCCGCGACGGACGTCATCGCCGAGACGGACGAGCGGCAGGCGTCGTTGGCGCCGGCCATCACCGCCACCAGGTCGGGCTCACGCGTGACGGCCTGCGCCATCTGCCCGGGCAGGTCCGCCATCCGCGCCCCGGTCACCGCGTAGTTCCAGCTGTGCTCCGCCGCCCCGGCCGCCCCCAGCAGCCGTACGGCGAGACTCCGCACCCCCGCGTCGCTGCCGGTCGCCCAGGACGCCTCGGGGCAGTCGGACAGCACCGTGCACGCGTCGAAGCCACGGGTGATCGAGTCGCCGACCGCGGCCACCGACCCGGGGCTGCGGTCCCAGGCCGGTGTGGGCCGCGGGGACGGCCTGCCCGCGGCCGTGCTGCCGTTCGGCGCGGGGGAGTCGCCACCGGTGGCGTCGCACCCGGCGACACCTAGCAGGGCCGCCGCCGCGACAGCGAGGACGGCCCGCGAACGATGGCTACGGTTCCGCATCCCCAGGTCCCCTCGTTCGTTGTGCAGGGTCGGTCCATACCCCGGCGAACATGGTCGGTCAACACCGCGTCCCCTTGGGTGAAACCTCAATGATTCTGCGCGCTGGGACCGACGGTACGTCACACTCCCCGCGCCGCCGCACGGTAGCCTCGCCACGTGGCCAACCCGCCACTGCCGTCCCGCTAAGTTACAAGATGTCTCGCTCTGTCCGGAGGCCCCAGTGACGACACGTGGAGTTCTCTACGTGCACTCCGCGCCCCGCGCGCTGTGCCCGCACGTCGAGTGGGCGGTCGCGGGGGTGCTCGGCACGCGCGTCAACCTCGACTGGATCCGGCAGCCCGCCTCGCCGGGCACCTGGAGATCCGAGTTCTCCTGGAAGGGCGAGGTCGGCACCGCCTCCAAGCTCGCCTCCGCGCTGCGCGGCTGGCAGATGCTGCGCTTCGAAGTCACCTCCGAGCCGTGCCCCACAGCCGAGGGCGAGCGCTACAGCTGCACCCCCGACCTCGGCATCTACCACGCCGTCACCGGAATCCACGGCGACATCCTGATCCCCGAGGACCGGCTGCGCGCCGCCCTGCTGCGCTCCCAGCGCGGGGAGACCGACCTGGAGGCCGAGCTCGCCAGGCTCCTCGGCAAGCCGTGGGACGACGAGTTGGAGCCCTTCAGGTACGCGGGCGAGGGCGCCCCGGTCCGCTGGCTCCACCAGGTCGTCTGAGCCCGCCCCGACCGCACGCGCAAGGGCCCCCACCGAATCGGTGGGGGCCCTTCACGTACGTGAGCGGAACGGCCGGAACTAGACCGTGCGGAACGCCAGCACCACGTTGTGGCCGCCGAACCCGAACGAGTCGTTCAGCGCGGCGATCCGGCCCTCGACGGGCAGCTTCCGCGCCTCGCCCCGCACGATGTCGGCGTTGGCCGCCGCCTCGGGGTCGAGGTTCTCGACGTTGATGGTCGGCGGCGCCACCCGGTGGTACAGGGCGAGCACCGAGGCGACCGACTCCACGCCGCCCGCGCCACCGAGGAGGTGACCCGTCATCGACTTGGTGCCGGAGACCGCCATGTGGTCGGTGTCGTCGCCGAAGACCTTGCGCAGCGCCTTCAGTTCCGCCACGTCACCGGCCGGCGTCGAGGTGGCGTGCGCGTTCACGTGCACGATCTCGGCCGGGTCCAGGTCGGTGTTGTCCAGCAGGTTCTGCAGCGCGTGCGCGATGCCGCGGCCCTCGGGCTCCGGCTGCACGATGTCGTGCCCGTCGGAGGAGATGCCCTGGCCGACCGCCTCCGCGTACACGCGGGCACCGCGCTTGGCGGCGTGCTCGGCCGACTCCAGGACCAGGACGCCGGCGCCCTCGCCGAGGACGAAGCCGTCGCGCCCCACGTCGTAGGGGCGCGAGGCACCCTGCGGGTCGTCGTTGTTCTTGGACATCGCCATCATGTTGCCGAACGCGGCGATGGGCAGCGGGTGGATGGCCGCCTCCGTGCCACCGGCGACGACGACGTCGGCACGCCCGGTACGGATCATCTCGATCGCGTAGCCGATGGCCTCGGCGCCCGACGCGCAGGCGGAGACCGGGGTGTGCACGCCGGCGCGGGCGCCCACGGCGAGTCCCACGTTGGCGGAGGGGCCGTTGGGCATCAGCATCGGCACGGTGTGCGGGGAGACGCGGCGTACGCCCTTCTCCTTCAGCACGTCGTACTGGTCGAGGAGAGTGGTCACGCCGCCGATGCCGGAGGCGATGACCGCGCCCAGCCGGTCGGGGTCGACGTTCGCGTCGTCGCCCGCCTTGTCGGTGAAACCGGCGTCGGCCCACGCCTCCTTGGCCGCGATCAGCGCGAACTGCGCCGAGCGGTCCAGACGGCGGGCCTGCGGGCGCGGAATGACCTCGCCCGGCTCCACGGCGATCTGCGCCGCGATACGGACCGCCTGCTCGGCGGCCCACTCCTGGTCGAGGGCGCGGACGCCGGAACGTCCGGCGACCAGGCCCTCCCAGGTAGAGGCTGCGTCGCCACCCAGCGGTGTGGTTGCGCCGATACCGGTGACGACCACGGTGCGATTGGTCGGGCTCACGGGAATTCTTTCTCCAACGGATACGAGGATTCAGCGGCGCCACCGCCGGGTGGCGGGGCAGTCAGTCCAGGGACCGGGAGATCAGCCCTGGTTCTTGAGGATGTAGTTGGTCGCGTCGCCGACCGTCTTGAGGTTCTTGACGTCGTCGTCCGGGATCTTCACGTCGAAGCGCTCTTCGGCGGCGACGACGACCTCGACCATGGACAGCGAGTCGACGTCCAGGTCATCCGTGAAGGACTTGTCCAGCTGGACGTCCTCGGTGGGGATCCCGGCGATCTCGTTCACGATCTCGGCGAGACCTTCGACGATCTCTTCCTGAGTGGCGGCCATGTCGGCGCTCCTTCGGTATGTATCCAGAGGGTGTGGCATTACTCCGGCCGGAGATATCCGGCCGGTGTGCCTAGGGGAGGGTAACGACCGTGGCGGCGTAGACGAGACCCGCCCCGAAGCCGATGACGAGCGCGGTGTCGCCGCTCTTCGCCTCGCCGGTCGCCAGAAGCCGCTCCATCGCGAGCGGAATCGAGGCGGCCGACGTGTTGCCGGTGGTGCGTACGTCGCGGGCGACCGTGACGTGCTCCGGCAGTTTCAGTGTCTTCACCATCGAGTCGATGATCCGCTCGTTGGCCTGGTGGGGAATGAAGACGTCCAGGTCGGCCGAGGTGATCCCGGCCGCGTCCAGCGCCTGCTGAGCGACCTTCGCCATCTCGAACACGGCCCAGCGGAACACCGCCTGGCCCTCCTGCGTGATGGCGGGGAACTTGATCTCGCCCTTGGAGTCGAGCGGGAGCTGCGAGACGTCGCCGATGTGGAAACGGTCCCACGGGACGGTCTGCTTGATCGTGCCGGCCTTGTCGCCCTCGCTGCCCCAGACCGTCGGGCCGATGTGCGGCTCCTGGGAGGGGCCCACCACGACCGCGCCCGCGCCGTCACCGAACAGGAAGGCCGTCGCGCGGTCCTCCAGGTCGGTCAGGTCGGACAGCCGCTCCACGCCGATGACGAGGACGTACTCCGCCGAACCCTCGACGACCATGCCCTTGGCGAGGGTCAGGCCGTAGCCGAAGCCCGCGCAGCCGGCCGAGATGTCGAAGGCCGCGGCCTTGTCCGTGCCGAGCTTGTCGGCGATCTCGGTGGCGATGGCCGGGGTCTGGCTGAAGTGCGAGACGGTGGAGACGACCACGGCGCCGATCTGGCCGGCGTTGATCCCGGCGTCCGCGATGGCCTTGCCGGACGCCTCGATGGACATCGCGGCGACGGTCTCCTCGTCGTTCGCCCAGTGCCGGGTCTCGATGCCGGAGCGCGAGCGGATCCACTCGTCGGAGGAGTCGATCGTCTCAAGGATCACCTCGTTCGGCACGACCCGGACGGGGCGGTAGCCGCCCACGCCGAGGATCCGCGCGTACGGGGCGCCCTTGCTCGGCTTGATCTTCGACATGCTCTCGGGCTCCTTGTCAGGCACTGTGCTCGGCGACGAGCTCGCGAGCCGCGTCGAGGTCGTCGGGGGTCTTCAGCGCCAGCGTCCGCACACCCGGCAGGGCGCGCTTGGCCAGACCGGTCAGGGTTCCGCCGGGGCACACCTCAAGCAGCGCGGTCACGCCGAGCTCCTTGAACGTCTCCATGCACAGGTCCCAGCGGACCGGGTTGGCGACCTGGCCGACCAGCCGCGCGACGACCTCGCCGCCGGTGGTGACCGCCTTGCCGTCCGCGTTCGAGACGTACACGAACCGCGGGTCCGCGGGAGTCAGCTCCGCGGCGGCCTCGGCCAGCGCGTCGACGGCGGGCGCCATGTGCTGCGTGTGGAACGCGCCGGCGACCTTCAGCGCGATGACCTTGCGTACGCCCTCGGGCTTGTTCTCCGCGAGGTCGGCGAGCTGCTCCAGGGTGCCGGCCGCCACGACCTGGCCCGCGCCGTTCACGTTCGCGGCGGTCAGACCGAGCTTCTCCAGGTGCGGGGTCGTCGTCGCGGGGTCCCCGCCGAGCAGGGCGGACATCCCGGTCCGCGTGACGGCGGCGGCCTCGGCCATCGCCAGACCCCGCTTGCGTACGAGCCGCAGCGCCGCCGTGTCCTCCAGGACTCCCGCGAACGCGGCGGCGGTGATCTCACCGACGCTGTGGCCCGCCACGGCGCCCGGGGTCACCTCGCCCAGCGCGGCGGCGGACAGCAGTCCGGCCGCGACGAGCAGCGGCTGCGCCACGGCCGTGTCGCGAATCGCGTCCGCGTCGGCCTGCGTGCCGTAGTGGGCGAGGTCGAGGCCGATGGCGTCGGACCAGCCGGCGAGGCGGTCGGCCGCGCCGGGGAGGTCGAGCCAAGGAGTGAGGAAGCCGGGCGTCTGGGCGCCCTGGCCGGGAGCGACGAGTACGAGCACACTCACACTCTCTCTTGTGGACGGCCACGACCGCCCGTGGGGACAGGGACGAAGAACACGAAGGGGAATTGTAGGGCTCCGACAAAAGCCTAGGCCTGAGGATCTCCGTCGGCCAAACGTCCCAGAATCAGCGCGATGCGCAGCGTGAACGCGGAGCGTACATCGGAAGGCGACCAACCGGTGACGTCAGTCACACGTCGGAGCCGGTAGCGCACGGTGTTGGGATGGACGAAGAGCATCCGGGCGGCTCCCTCCAGACTGCTCGCCTGCTCCAGATAGACGGCGAGCGTCTCCAGGAGTGCGGAGCCGGCCTCTTCGAGCGGTCTGTAGATCTCCTCCACCAACTGGTCCCGGGCGGCGGGGTCACCGGCGATGGCGCGCTCCGGCAGCAGATCGTCCGCGAGCACCGGGCGCGGCGCGTCCTGCCAGGCGAAACAGGCCTTGAGTCCGGCGGCGGCGGCCTGCGCGGAGCGGGTCGCGGCGAGCAGGTCGGGCACGACGGGCCCGGCGACCACGGGCCCGGCGGCGTAGGGGCCGATCAGCGACTTGGCGACGGCGAGCGGATTGTCGCTGCCGCCCGCGATGACGACCAGCCGGTCCCCGAGCACCCCGGTCAGCACCTGGAGCTTGGCGTGCCGGGCGGCCCGCCGGATCGCCTCGACCGTCAGTTCGCTGTCACCGTCGGGCGCCGTGCCCAGCACCACGCAGACATGTTCGGGCGAGTTCCAGCCGAGCGCCGAGGCCCGGCTGACGGCGCCCTCGTCGGCCTCGCCGGACAGCACGGCGTTCACGACGAGCGATTCGAGACGGGCGTCCCAGGCGCCGCGCGCCTCGGCCGCCTGCGCGTACACCTGGGCGGTCGCGAAGGCGATCTCGCGGGCGTAGACGAGGAGCGCCTCGCGGAGCACGGACTCGTCGCCCGGCGCCGCGACCTCGTCGATCGCGCTCTCCATCACCTCGATCGTGGTGCGCACCATCTCGACGGTCTGGCGCAGGGTGATCGCCCTGGTCAGCTCGCGCGGCGCGGTCCCGAAGACATCGGTGGAGATGGCCTGCGGAGCGTCCGGGCGCCGGAACCACTCGGTGAAGGCGGCGATACCGGCCTGGGCGACGAGACCGATCCAGGAACGGTTCTCCGGGGGCATGGCCCGGTACCACGGCAGCGTCTCGTCCATCCGCGCGATGGCCTGGGCGGCGAGGTTCCCGGACGACTTCTCCAGTCGCTTCAGGGTCGCCGCGTGCGCGCGGGCGTCGAGCGCAGGACGAGCGGTGTTGCTGGTTTCGGGTTCGGGCACGGGACAAGACTGCCTTATCCGGACGGAGGTGTGCGGCGGCGGGTCGCGCCCAGGCGCCGGGCGTGCGCGGCGTACGGGGCTACGGTGGGCCTGTGATGGATGTCCGCCGCGCCGACGAGCGCTACAGCGGAGGGGACCCGGAGGCCGGGATCTCCTCGCTCCACGCCTTCTCCTTCGGCCCGCACTACGACCCGGACAACCTCCGCTTCGGCGCCGTGATCGCCTGCAACGAGGAGCGGCTCGCCCCCGGCGCGGGCTTCGACGAGCACCCGCACAGCCACACCGAGATCGTCACGTGGGTGGTCGAGGGCGAGCTCACCCACCGCGACTCCGGCGGCCACGAGTCGGTGATCCGCCCCGGTGACGTGCAGCGGCTCAGCGCCGGGGGCGGCGTCAGGCACGTGGAACGCAACGACGGCACCGAGCCGCTGACCTTCGTCCAGATGTGGCTGGCCCCGCTGGAGCCCGGCGGCGACCCCGCCTACGAGATCGTCCACGGCATCGCGGACTCCACGCCGTACGCCGTCCCCGAGGCGGGCGCCATGCTCCACGTACGCCGCCTGATGGCGGGGGAGCGGACCGCCGTTCCGGACGCCGCGTTCGTCTACGTCCACGTCGTACGAGGCGAAGTACTCCTGGAGGACGAGGAACTGGTCCCCGGCGACGCGGCCCGCATCACGGACGCCAAGGACGTGGAGGCGGTGGCGGGCTCACCGGCGGAGTTGCTGGTCTGGGAGATGGCGGCGATCAGCTCTTAGCCCGTCCGGTCTCAGCCCGTCCGGCGTTTGAGGACGAGCGCGAAGCGCGAAAGGGGGGTCTGGGGGCGCAGCCCCCAGAAACGGGACGGGAAGGGGCGGAGGGGGCGAAAAACCCCTCAGCTCAGCCCAGAACTCAGCCCAGCTCGGCGAGGACCGCGTCGGTGAACACCGGCCACGCCTCGACGGCCCAGGGCCCGAACGCCCGGTCGGCGAGCGCCACGCAGGCCACCCCCGCGACGGGGTCGACCCACAGGAACGTACCCGACTGCCCGAAGTGCCCGAAGGTCCCGGACGAGGACGAACTCCCCGTCCAGTGCGGCGACTTGGAGTCGCGGATCTCGAAACCGAGCCCCCAGTCGTTGGGTTTCTGGTGCCCGTACCCCGGCAGGACACCCTTCGTACCGGGGAACTGGACGGTCATCGCCTCCGCGACCGTCCGAGGGTCCAGGAGCCGCGGCGCCTGGACCTCGGCCGCGAAACGGACCAGGTCGTCCACCGTCGAGACCCCGTCCTTGGCGGGCGACCCGTCGAGCGTGGTCGAGCCCATCCCCAGCGGATCGAGCACCGCCTGCCGCAGATACTCCGCGAACGGAATGTCCGTCGCCTTGGCGACGTGCTCGCCGAGCACCTCGAACCCGGCGTTGGAGTACAGCCGCCGCTCCCCGGGCGCGGACGTCACCCGGTGCTCGTCGAAGGCGAGCCCGGAGGTGTGCGCGAGGAGATGGCGCACGGTCGAGCCGGCGGGCCCGGCGGGTTCGTCGAGCTCGATCGCCCCCTCCTCGTACGCGACGAGGGCGGCGTACGCGGCGAGCGGCTTGGACACCGAGGCGAGCGCGAAGGCACGGTCGCCGGGCCCATGGCTGCCGAGCACCGCGCCGTCCGCGCGGACGACGGCCGCCGCGGCGGTGGGAACGGGCCAGTTGTCGATCAGCGCCAGGCTCTCCAGAGACATGCGTAGGAGCCTAAGCGGCTCAGAGGCGCAGCCGCATCGAGGGGTCCGGCTTGCGCACGAAGCCGAGCGAGGCGTACAGCGGTTCGGCCTCGGCGGAGGCGCTGAGGTCCACCGCCGTGACGCCCCGCTCACGGAACCAGCCGAGGAGCGTCTCCATGGCCGCACGGGCGTAGCCGCGGCGCCGCGCGTCCGGATCGGTGGCGACGCTGAAGACGTATCCGATCGCGCCGTGCGGATTGTCCGCGCGCCCGATCCGGTAGTCGACCGTCCCGGCGACGAGTGCCGCCAGGGCGCCCGGCCGGTCCGGGTGGTCGACGACGAAGGCCACGAAGTCCCCGTCGGTCTCGGCCAGCCTGCGGCGTACGGTGGGAAGCGACTCGGCGTGCCAGGCACTGGACGACGGCTCGGTGGCGAAGACCGAGTCGATCATCACCTGGCGCAGGCGTAGTACTTCCTCGGCGTCCTCGGGCAGGGCCCGGCGTACAGGAGTCATGATCCACAACGTAGACACGGCGACCGGGCGACGTCACGGGATTTTCATGGGTTCCGCTTGCTTGGAGTGCACTCCAGGGTTTTAGCGTGGTGGTCATGACGGTGATGGAGACCACGGCCGAGGCCGCCGAGACCGGTACCAGTCCCGATGTCTGTGCCGCGCCGCCCGAGCAGCGGCTGCGGCGCCCCGACGGGCAGGACAGCTACACGATCAGCGAGGTCGTCGCCTACACCGGCCTGACGGCGCACACCCTGCGCTGGTACGAGCGGATCGGGCTGATGCCGCACATCGACCGCTCGCACACCGGACAGCGCCGCTACAGCAACCGCGACCTGGACTGGCTGGGCCTGGTCGGCAAGCTGCGGCTGACCGGTATGCCGGTCGCCGACATGGTGCGCTACGCGGAGCTGGTGCGCGAGGGCGACGACACCTACCTCGAGCGCTACGAACTCCTGGAAGCGACCCGCAGGGACGTGCGGTCCCGGATCGCCGAACTCCAGGACACCCTCGCGGTGCTCGACCGCAAGATCACTTTCTACGCGGACGCCGGGCGGGCCCTGGCGTCGGAGAGGTCCTGATGACGGACAGCGAGATCGCGAAGCTGGAGCTCGGTACCGGCGGCCCCGAGGTCGGGGCGCAGGGCCTGGGCTGCATGGGCATGAGCTTCGCGTACGGCCCGGCGGACGCCGACGAGGCGCGGGCCGCCCTGGAGCGGGCACTGGAACTCGGTGTCACGCTCTACGACACGGCGGACGCGTACGGACATCGGGCGAACGAGGAGTTCCTG
The DNA here is from genome assembly GCF_044751025.1 of Streptomyces sp. NPDC088747. Lineage (NCBI taxonomy): Bacteria > Bacillati > Actinomycetota > Actinomycetes > Kitasatosporales > Streptomycetaceae > Streptomyces > Streptomyces sp. NPDC088747. The sequence goes on along the minus strand of NZ_JBIVKZ010000005.1, from coordinate 465,478 downwards.
TCCCCGTTCTTCAAGGCGCACCGCGACGAGGTCGTCATCGCGACGAAGTTCGCCCTGTCCATTCCGCCGGACGAGCCGACCAGGCGGATCATCCGCAACGACGCGCCCTACATCCGGCAGGCCGTCGAGGCGAGCCTGCGTCGGCTGGACGTCGACGTGATCGACCTCTACTACATGCACCGGCGTGACGTGAACGTCCCCATCGAGGAGACCGTCGGCGTCATGGCCGACCTGGTGCGCGAGGGCAAGGTCAAGCGGCTCGGGCTGAGCGAGGTCACCGGCGACGAGCTGCGTGCGGCGCAGGGCGTGCACCCGATCACTGCCGTCCAGTCGGAGTGGTCGCTGTTCAGCCGGGACATCGAGGCGGGGGTGGTGCCGGTGGCGGCTGAGCTGGGGGTGGCGCTCGTGCCGTACTCCCCGCTCGGGCGGGGGTTCCTCACCGGGTCCTTCGCGAATGCCGCGACCGATCTGGGGGAGGGGGACTTCCGGCGTCACCAGCCCCGTTTCAACGGGGACAACGCCGCTGTCAACGCTGCGTTGCTGGAGCCGGTGCGGGTTGTCTCCGACGCGCACGGGGTGTCTCTCGGGCAGGTCGCGCTTGCCTGGGTGCAGCAGCGGGGGGCTGTGCACGGGCTTGCCGTCGTGCCGATTCCCGGCACCACCAAGGCGAAGCGCGTCGAGGAGAACACCGCCGCGACCCGTCTCGTCCTCACCCCGGACGAACTCGCCCTCCTTGAGCCCATCGCCGCCCAGGTCGCCGGCGACCGCTACGCCGACATGACTTTCACGTCAGCAGGCCGAGAGTAGTTTCCTCGCCCCCTCCGCCCCTACCCGTCCCGTACCTGGGGGCTGCCGCCCCCAGACCCCCGCATCGCGCTGACGCGCTCGTCCTCAAACGCCGGACGGGCTGAAACTCTCTAGCGCCGCCCGGGGTAAAAGTTTCAGCCCCTCCGGCGTTTGAGGAGCGGGGGTTCGGGGGCGGAGCCCCCGAGGGACGGGAATGGGTAGGGGCGGAGGGGGCGAAAACATCCTGCGTGGCCCCCGTCACAGCTCCGCCAACAGCTCCGCCTTCTTCGTGGAGAACTCCTCGTCCGTGACGAGGCCCGCGTCGCGGAGTTCCCCGAGGTGCCGGATCCGCTCGGCGATATCCGCGGGATCACGCCGAACCGCGTGAGCCGCAAGCGCAGCCACCGGCACAGGCGCCCCGCCAGAACCCCGCACCGCGGCCAGCACAGCCGCAGCGAACGGCAACGACTCATGCACCGGCCCGTACCCGAGCCCGAACACCACAGCCGCCGGATCCTGATCGGCCTGCGCCGGCTGCGCGACCGCCGGATCACGCCGCAGCAGCCGCAGGTGCCCCTCGAAGATCTCGGGAGAGCGCCACTCGACGCCGGTCAACTGGGCGACGGGGAAGGTCTGGTCCCCCGACTTCCACTTCGCGGAGGAGGCCCCCGTCCAGAACCACCGGAAGGACACCGACCGTCCGTCGAAGGACGCCTTCCCGTCGTACGCCTTGAAGTGCAACGGCGCCTCGGGAGGCGCGACGAGAAACCGCTCGGCGGGTTCGTCGTCCGCCGAGAGCCGGTCGCGCAGCTCGTCCGCGTAGTACTCGGCGAGCGTCTCCCGCTCGGCCGGCAGCACCAGCCGGTACGGATCGCACCCTTCCTTGAGCTGCCCCGCCGCCGCCTCGACGAGCGGATCGGCGCCGGGTCTCGGGACCGCGCGCAGCACGACCGTGCCGCGCTTCCCGGGCGTGAGTGTCACCGCCGCGATCGCGTCGAGCGGGATACGTCGTTCGCCGAGCGCCTGGAACAGCTTCGGCGTGCGGATTCCCCGTTCGAAGCGGATGAGCACGGAGTCGGACTCGAACTCCCAGGCGGCATGAAATCCGGCCAGTACGTCACCCATGCGGGCCATCGTATGCGGCACACAGGCTCGCGTCGCCACCCTGGGCGGACCGCGGTTCCTCTCGTTTCTACGCGCGTCAGGCCGACGACCCGCCGGACAAACCCGTCCGGCACGCGTCATCCGGCCGCGCGCAGTCCACCGAGCCGTATGAGCCGATGCCGATTTCCGCGAAGTTGTGGAGGCTGTCGGTGCCCGGCTCGAAGTAACCGGTGTGGCCCTTGGCGTCCCGCGCGGACAGCACCCGCGCCCCGAACGCCGCCGACACCGGGTCGGCGCCGTGCCCGAGTCCGCCGACCTCCAGATGCGGTACGTCCTGGATCCAGTCGTCGGAGTCCCGCATCGCCCAGACCTGGGCCGTGGTGCGCAGTCCCTCGGCGGTGTCGGCCCGCATGCCGGGGCTTCCCGAGACCGCTATGTCGGAGACCCGCGGGGGCAGTTTCCGGGCGGCGACCCCGCACAGCACGGAGCCGTAGCTGTGGCAGTACAGGACGACCGACGAGTCGCCGGGCAGCGCCCGTACCAGCGCGTTCAGCCGGACCGCGCCGTCCTCGGCGCGCATCGCGGTGGCCGACTCGATGCCGAGTCCGCTGGGCGCGGTGTAGTCGGCCCAGGCGATCACGGCGGTGTCGGTGGCGGGGCTCGCCGAGTGCTCCGCCGTGTAGAGGGCCTGTGCCATGCCGACGGGCGCCGAGTACTTCTTCGACGTGCGCTGGAAGGTGAGCAGGTCGGTGTCGACGCCGGGTACGACGACCGAGACGCGCTCGGCGGTGTCGAGGTCGCCGAAGACCTCGGCGATCCGGCCTCCGCCCCTCGGATCGAAGGCGAGGATCTCGCGGCCCTTTTCGAGCAGGTCCTCGTAGCGGTGCATACGGCGGCCGGCCTCGTGCTGTCCGAGTTCGGAGAGCCGGTTGTCGTGCATGCGTCCGCGCTCGACCCTGCGCTGCTTCTCCAGGGCCAGGCGGTTCGCCGTGTAGCGCAGCTCCACCGGGGCCCCGTTCATGTTGCCGACCGCGAGCGGGTAGCGGTGGGCGAGCCGGTCGCGCTGGCCGGCGTCGAGCGAGGCGAAGAAGCGGGCCAGGACGCCCGGCGCGGAGTCGGCGTCCGGGAGCGGGTGTCCGGCGAGGGTGCCGCGCTCCCAGGCGGAGCGCGAGGAGGCGAGGGCCGAGGACCCCCGATGACTGTGGATCGCGGTCCAGCCACTGGTGGCCAGCATCACGAAGACCACGGCCAGCGCGGCGAGTGCGCGCCAGACGTTCAGTTGGGGGGATGCGTCGAAGGAAGTCACTGGGAGGACACACTAGGAGAACAAGTGTGTCTCGCGTTAACGGAGTGAGGCGGATCACGTTTCTGGTGGGGTAATCAGGGCAAAGCGGGTTCAGTTTGAGTTAAATGCTCACGCTGGGTGAGTGAACTCCGGCTTTATGTGGGTTACATGTGACTCTGTGTGTGTGGTGAGGGGTGTCGCGAGCGGCGGCCGGGCCCCTCGGTGTACGGCTGCCGTTAGTCCGTACGCCATGTTTCGGCCAACGCGGGTCCCACGTGGCCGAGATAGCGGGCGGTCAGTTCACGGATCGCCTCGACGCTGACGTCCTCGCCCCGGCCCCACAGCCGGCCCGTCACGCGCATCACCCCGCCGAACACGGCGACCGCGACGCGCGGGCGCGGATCGGCGTCCACGTCGAGGCCCTCGCGCTCGGCGATCAGCCGCGCGATCTCCTCCTCCAGCTCCGCGGAACGGCGCAGGTGGACGGCGAGCAGGGAGGGCGTCGACTCGATCAACTGGAAGGTGCGCATGTGCAGTTCGATCGGGATGACGGCCTCGATCGCCTCGCCGATGGTGTCCCAGCTCTCCAGGACCGAGCGCCGCAGCACCTCCAACGGGGCCTCATGCGGCGGGCGTTGGCGCACCGCGGCGAGGAAGTGCGACTCCGCGATGCGCTGGGTGAGAAGGGCGACGTCCTCCTTGCCCGCGAAGTACCGGAAGAAGGTGCGCTGCGAGACCTCGACGGCGTCGGCGATCTCGTCCACGGTCGTCCGCTCGTACCCCTGGGCGATGAAGAGTTCGAGGGCCGTCCGCAGCAGCGCGTCCTGAGTGCGCTGCTTCTTGAGCTCGCGCAGCCCCGGCCGTGCCGGCGACCCGGTGCGGTCCGCGGTGTCCATGGTCCCTCTTCTCCGGCTTGCCCCGACCCTGCTTCTCCGGCCTGTCCCCGACCCGGACTCTGCGCATTCTGAACCGTATGCCCTGTTCAGGGTATCCGTGAGTGGCGTGACAGTTACCGACTTGTGAATCGGTTTGTCAACTGTCAGTGGCTGTCACTAGCCTCGAACGCATGACTAGTCAGACCACCGTCGACGCGACGGGCCCGGCCGACAAGGCCCCGGCACCCGTCTCCGGGCCGACGCCGACCACGGGGCTGCGCGGCCATCCGTGGTTCACCCTGTTCACCGTCGCCGTGGGCGTCATGATGGTCGCCCTCGACGGCACCATCGTGGCCATCGCCAACCCGGCCATTCAGAAGGACCTCGGCGCGAGCTTCGCCGACGTCCAGTGGATCACCAACGGCTACTTCCTCGCGCTCGCGGTCACCCTGATCACCGCGGGCAAGCTCGGCGACCGCTTCGGTCACCGGCAGACCTTCCTCATCGGCGTGATCGGCTTCGCCGCGGCCTCCGGAGCCATCGGGTTCTCCAGCAGCATCGCCCTGGTGGTCACCTTCCGCGTCCTGCAAGGCCTGTTCGGGGCGCTGCTGATGCCGGCCGCGCTCGGCCTGCTGCGCGCCACCTTCCCGGCCGAGAAGCTGAACATGGCGATCGGCATCTGGGGCATGGTCATCGGCGCCTCCACCGCGGGCGGCCCGATCCTCGGCGGTCTGCTGGTCCAGCACGTCAGCTGGCAGTCGGTGTTCTTCATCAACGTGCCGGTCGGCGTCCTCGCGCTCGTCCTCGGCATCCTGATCCTCACCGACCACCGCGCGGAGAACGCGCCCCGCTCCTTCGACCTCCTCGGCATAGCCCTGCTCTCCGCGGCCATGTTCTGTCTGGTCTGGGCGCTCATCAAGGCCCCGGCCTGGGGCTGGGGCGACGTCCTGACGTGGACGTTCCTCGGTGTCTCGGTGCTCGGCTTCGTGCTCTTCGCCCTCTGGGAGCAGCGGGTCAAGGAGCCGCTGATCCCGCTGGCGCTGTTCCGCTCGGTGCCGCTGTCCGCGGGTGTGGTCCTGATGGTCCTGATGGCCATCGCCTTCCTCGGCGGCCTGTTCTTCGTCACCTTCTACCTGCAGAACGTGCACGGTATGAGCCCGGTCGACGCGGGCCTGCATCTCCTCCCGCTGACCGGGATGATGATCGTCGGCTCCCCGCTGGCCGGATACCTGATCACCAAGACCGGCCCGCGCATCCCGCTCGCCGGCGGCATGGCCCTCACCGCGATCTCCATGTACGGCATGTCGACGCTGGACACGGGCACCGGCAGCGCCGTCATGTCGCTCTGGTTCGCCGGTCTCGGCCTCGGTCTCGCGCCGGTCATGGTCGGCGCCACCGAGGTCATCGTGGGCAACGCGCCGATGGAGCTCTCCGGTGTCGCCGGCGGTCTCCAGCAGGCCGCGATGCAGATCGGCGGCAGCCTCGGCACGGCGGTACTGGGCGCCGTGATGGCCTCCAAGGTCGACGGCGACCTCGCGGGCAACTGGGCCGACGCCAAGCTCCCCCCGCTCACCCCGGAGCAGGCGGACGCGGCCTCCGAGGCGGTCCAGGTCGGCGCCGCGCCGGTCGCGCCCGGCACCCCCGCCGACATCGCCGCACGGATCACGGACGTCGCCCACGACACCTTCATATCCGGCATGAGCCTGGCCTGTCTGGTCGCGGCCGCGGTCGCGGTCGTCGCGGTCTTCGTCGCGATGCTCACCAAGCGGGGCGTCAACGCGGACGCCGTCGGGGCCGGGGCGGGCCACATCTGACCCTGTTCCAGGGGCTGTTTCCCCTATCAGGGTGAGAACGCTAAAGCCCCCTGGCATCCGGCACGCGCCGCAGGTCACAGTGGGTCAAGTCCTCCGTACGACCTGGAGGACGACCGGAACCGCGGCGCGCTGCCGGAGGGGGGCAGCGCGCCGTCAGGTCTCAAGCCGGGATACGGGGGTACCCGCACATCGATCCGAACCGACCGAGTTCTCCCGGGAGTTCAGGAGTTGATGGATGATGGCGGGCTTTGGACAGAGCACGCGCAGGCACCCCCGGTCACGTAACCGTACGAGGTCACGGACCGGGCCGGATCGCGCGACTCTGGGGATCATCGGGCTTGTCTGCGCGATCGCCGGCTTCTTCGTACTGGGGATCGTCCTCGGTCCGGTGGCGATCGTCTGCGGCTGGCTCGCGATGGGCCGCAGTTGGGCCGGAGCCCGTCCCGTCGCGGCTCTCGTCGCGGTCGTCCTGGGCGCGATCGACACGCTCCTGGCCCTCGTGTGGCTCGTCGGCGCGGGGCCGGGCACCGGACTGTTCTGACCGCGGTCCACAGCCACGGCCGTACCCGCTCGCGGGGCGCACACGGCCGTTGACTACAGCGAGTGCTCCTCCGCCGCACCCGGTCCCGGGTGCGGCACCGCTGTGAGCGCCGCGTCCTCGGGCGCCGGGCCCCGCGACAGCGCGGCCACCTCCGCCCGCAGGGCGCGTACCTCGTCCGTGAGCGCGACGATCGCGGCGGTCTGGCGGCGTTCCTCGACGTCGTCCATCTCGAAGCGGGAGATGAACCAGGCGGCGATGTTGGCCGTCACGACACCCAGCAGCGCGATGCCGGAGAGCATCAGCCCCACCGCGAGCACGCGGCCCAGGCCGGTGGTCGGGGCGTGGTCCCCGTACCCCACCGTCGTCATCGTCGTGAACGACCACCACACCGCGTCGCCCAGCGTCCTGATGTTCCCCTCCGGCGAGTCCCGTTCGACGGAGAGGACCGCGAGCGAGCCGAACATCAGCAGGCCCACCACCGCGCCCGCGACATAGGTCGTGAGCCGTATCTGCGAGGCGATCCGGGCCCGTTGCCCGACCAGCAGCAGGGTGGCGACGAGCCGCAGCAGCCGCATCGGCTGGACCAGCGGGAGCACCACCGCGATCAGGTCCAGCCAGTGCGTACGGACGAACTCCCGGCGCCGCTCGGCCAGCAGGAGGCGCGCGCCGTAGTCCACCGCGAACACGCCCCACACCAGCCACTCCACCGCCGAGCACGCCCATGTCACGCGCCGGCCCGCCGCGGGCCACACGATCGGCACGGCGTACGCGACGGCGAACGCCAGCGCGAACCCCAGCAGCGGCCGCTGCGTACGCCGCTCCCACCGGACCTGTGCCGACTGCTCCTTCATCCCCGCATCGTAGAGAGAAGAGGAAAGCCGAAGGGGCGGCGGGGCCCATGGCCCCACCGCCCCTCAAGTGACGTACGGACTACGCGTCGCCGCCCGCCGACCCCGGGTCGGCGGCCTGCACGTCGAGCAGTTGGTAGCGGTCGATCGCCTGCTTCAGCACCGACCGGTCGACCTTGCCCTCGCGTGCCAGCTCGGTCAGCACCGCGACCACGATCGACTGCGCGTCGATGTGGAAGAAGCGCCGGGCCGCGCCGCGGGTGTCCGCGAAGCCGAAGCCGTCCGCGCCCAGGGACTGGTAGGTCCCGGGCACCCAGCGGGAGATCTGGTCGGGAACGGAACGCATCCAGTCCGAGACGGCCACGAACGGCCCCTGGGCCCCCGACAGTTTCTGCGTCACGTACGGGACGCGCTGCTCCTCCTCGGGGTGCAGCAGGTTGTGCCGCTCCACCTCGACGGCCTCGCGCCGCAGCTCGTTCCAGGAGGTCGCCGACCAGACGTCCGCCTTCACGTTCCAGTCGGCGGCGAGGATCCGCTGCGCCTCGACCGCCCACGGCACCGCGACACCCGAGGCCATGATCTGCGCCGGGATGGTCCCCTGGTCGCCGGATTTCAGGCGGTAGATGCCCTTGAGGATGCCGTCCACGTCAACGCTCTCCGGTTCGGCCGGATGCTGGATCGGCTCGTTGTAGACGGTCAGGTAGTAGAAGACGTCCTCGCTGTCGGGGCCGTACATCCTGCGCAGGCCGTCCTTGACGATGTGCGCGATCTCGTACCCGTACGCCGGGTCGTAGGCGACGCAGCCCGGGTTCGTCGAGGCGAGCAGCTGCGAGTGGCCGTCCGCGTGCTGGAGCCCCTCACCGGTCAGGGTCGTACGACCGGCGGTCGCGCCCAGTACGAAACCGCGCGCCAACTGGTCGGCCATCTGCCAGAACTGGTCGCCGGTGCGCTGGAAACCGAACATCGAGTAGAAGACGTAGACGGGGATCAGCGGCTCGCCGTGCGTGGCGTAGGCCGAACCCGCGGCGATCAGCGAGGCCGTACAGCCCGCCTCGGAGATGCCGTCGTGCAGCATCTGGCCCGTCGGCGACTCCTTGTACGCCAGCAGCAGCTCGCGGTCCACGGACTCGTACTGCTGGCCGAGCGGGTTGTAGATCTTCGCGCTCGGGAAGAACGAGTCCATGCCGAAGGTGCGGTACTCGTCGGGCGCGATCAGCACGAACCGCTTGCCGATCTCCTTGTCCCGCATGAGGTCCTTGAGCAGCCGTACGAACGCCATGGTCGTGGCGATCGACTGCTGACCCGAACCCTTCTTCACGCTCGCGTACGTCTTGTCCTCGGGGAGCGCGAGGGGCTTGGACCGCACGACGCGGGTCGGGACGTACCCGCCCAGGCCCTTGCGGCGGTCGTGCATGTACTGGATCTCCTCCGAGTCCCGGCCCGGGTGGTAGTACGGCGGTGCGCCGCCCTCCAGCTGCTGGTCGGTGATCGGGATGTGCAGCCGGTCGCGGAAGCCCTTGAGGTCCGCGGTCGTCAGCTTCTTCATCTGGTGCGTCGCGTTGCGGCCCTCGAAGTTCGGCCCCAGCGTCCAGCCCTTGACGGTCTGCGCCAGCACCACGGTCGGCTGGCCCTTGTGCGCCTTGGCCGCCGCGAAGGCCGCGTACACCTTCTTGTGGTCGTGACCGCCGCGCCCCAGGTGCAGGATCTGGTCGTCGGTCATGCCCTCGACCATCGCGCGCAGCCGGTGGTCGTGCCCGAAGAAGTGGTCGCGGATGTACGCGCCCGTCTCGGTGGCGTACGTCTGGAACTGGCCGTCGGGCGTGGTGTTCAGCTGGTTGACCAGCACACCGTCGCGGTCCTGGGCGAGCAGCGGGTCCCAGGTGCGGTCCCAGACCAGCTTGATGACGTTCCAGCCGGCGCCGCGGAACTGCGACTCCAGCTCCTGGATGATCTTGCCGTTGCCGCGCACCGGGCCGTCGAGGCGCTGGAGGTTGCAGTTGACGACGAAGGTCAGGTTGTCCAGGCCCTCGCGGGCCGCGATGGAGAGCTGGCCCAGCGACTCCGGCTCGTCCATCTCGCCGTCGCCCAGGAACGCCCACACGTGCGACTTGGAGGTGTCGGCGATGGAGCGCGCCTCCATGTAGCGGTTCATCCGCGCCTGGAAGATCGCGCCGAGCGGGCCCAGGCCCATGGAGACGGTCGGGAACTCCCAGAAGTCCGGCATCAGCCGCGGGTGCGGGTACGAGGACAGCCCGTACGGCGCCTTCGACTTCTCCTGGCGGAACGCGTCGAGCTGCTGCTCGCTCAGCCGGTCCAGGAGGAACGCGCGGGCGTAGATGCCCGGCGAGGCGTGCCCCTGGAAGAAGATCTGGTCGCCGCCGTCGCCCTCGTCCTTGCCGCGGAAGAAGTGGTTGAAGCCCACGTCGTACAGCGAGGCGGAGGAGGCGAAGGTGGCGATGTGACCGCCGACCCCGATGCCGGGGCGCTGGGCGCGGGACACCATCACCGCGGCGTTCCAGCGGGTCGCGTTCAGGATCCTGCGCTCGATCTCCTCGTTGCCGGGGAAGAACGGCTCGTCCTTGGTGGCGATCGTGTTGACGTAGTCCGTGCTGCGCATCTCGGGCACGGCCACGCGCTTCTCGCGGGCCCTCTCGATCAGCCGCAGCATCAGGTAGCGGGCGCGCTCACGGCCGCGTTCGTCGACGGCCGCGTCGAGGGAGTCGAGCCACTCCTGAGTCTCCTCAGGGTCGAAGTCCGGGACCTGGCTGGGAAGGCCGCCAATGATGATCGGGTTGCGATCGGATCCGGAAGCCACGCTGTTCCTTCGCTGTCAGAGGGGGCTGCACTTCGCTGTGTTCACACCGTTCCCCATCGTGTACCCGGCGAACGGAATCGTCACCTCTACCGATAGGTAACCGGGACGTTCTCGCAGTACGTTGGGACGTGCCCGGCCAAAACGCAACGATACGCTCAGTCCGTGACGCGTTCCGCAAAGACGTTCGGGCCTCGCAAGCCCGGAGGGTGCCGAAATCCACAAACCGGACAGAATGGTGTGGTCTGTGTCACCAAGTACCGCGATTCCATGACAGGAGTTGCGTCGACACCGCCAGGATCGTCACCGTTTCGGCGGTCTCGACCGCCGGGTACTTGCGCGATCCGCCCCGTCCGTGTGGACTACGGCCAATGCTTCGCGTACGCGCGTGGCGACAAGACTCCCCTAGCTCCGACAAAGCCCGGGGAGACCCCGACCAGAAACATGATCAGGAGGCAACCCGTGAGCGCGACCGCGGACCACGCGGAGGAGAGGACGAATCCCGCCGCAAGGCTGGGGTTCCAGCCCGAGCAGGTGGTCCAGGAGATCGGCTACGACGACGACGTCGACCAGGAGCTCCGCGAGGCCATTGAGGAAGTCATCGGCAGCGAGCTCGTGGACGAGGAGTACGACGACGTCGCCGATGCCGTGGTGCTGTGGTTCCGCGATGACGACGGCGACCTGACCGACGTACTGGTGGACGCCACCACGTACATCGAAGAGGGCGGCGCCATCCTCCTGCTGACGCCGAAGACCGGCCGTGACGGCTACGTGGAGCCGAGCGACATCGCCGAAGCGGCGACGACCGCGGGTCTGTCTGCGACCAAGAGTGCCAGCGTGGGCAAGGACTGGAGCGGTAGCCGGCTGGCCACCCCCAAGGGGGCCAAGTCCGGCAAGCGGTGACGCTCCGCCCGTCGGGCCGGGAGACCGGCTGCCGGGGCTCCCGTCCCCGGCCCCCCGGACATCCGGCCTGACCGCCTCGCCCTCGAACGCCGGACCCGCTGAGAAGTTCAGCCGGTCCGGCGTTCTGACATGTCGGCCTCTCCGCCGCCGGGGGTGCGCGCTGCGTAGGGTGGACTCACCCGAACAGCCCCCTGGAAGGGAAGCGCGCGTGACCATGTCGATCGAGGCCGGCACCAAGGCCCCGGACTTCGAGCTCAAGGACAACCACGGCGCCACGGTGCGGCTGTCCGACTTCCGTGGCGAGAAGAACGTGGTGCTGCTCTTCTACCCGTTCGCCTTCACCGGGGTGTGCACCGGCGAGCTGTGCGCCCTCCGTGACAACCTGCCGCGGTTCACCGACCGGGACACCCAGCTGCTGGCCGTCTCGAACGACTCCATCCACACCCTGCGCGTCTTCGGCGAGCAGGAGGGCCTCGACTACCCCCTGCTGTCCGACTTCTGGCCGCACGGCAACACTTCGCGCGCCTACGGCGTCTTCGACGAGGACAAGGGCTGTGCGGTGCGCGGCACGTTCGTCATCGACAAGGAGGGTGTCGTCCGCTGGACCGTCGTCAACGCCCTTCCGGACGCGCGCGACCTCGACGAGTACGTCAAGGCGATCGACACCCTGTGATTCTTCGGTCCCAAGCCCTGCAGGGTGCGGGAACCCCTCACTAGGATCGACTCGTTGATCCGATACCGAACGCAGTAGGGGCATCCCGCCCCTGGACACCAATGGAGGACTCGTGGGAGTCAGCCTCAGCAAGGGCGGCAACGTATCGCTGTCGAAGGAGGCCCCGGGACTGACCGCGGTCATCATCGGTCTGGGGTGGGACATCCGCACCACCACCGGCACCGACTTCGACCTCGACGCCAGCGCCATCCTGACGAACGCGGAGGGCAAGGTCAGCAGTGACGCCAACTTCGTGTTCTTCAACAACCTGAAGAGCCCGGACGGCTCGGTCGAGCACACCGGTGACAACACCACCGGTGAGGGCGAGGGCGACGACGAGCAGATCAAGGTCAACCTCGCCGGCGTCCCCGCCGACATCGAGAAGATCGTCTTCCCGGTCTCGATCTACGACGCCGAGAACCGCCAGCAGTCCTTCGGCCAGGTCCGCAACGCGTTCATCCGCGTCGTGAACCAGGCCGGCGAGGCGGAGATCGCCCGGTACGACCTCTCGGAGGACGCCTCGACGGAGACCGCCATGGTCTTCGGCGAGCTCTACCGGCACGGTGCGGAGTGGAAGTTCCGCGCCATCGGCCAGGGCTACGCCTCGGGCCTGCGCGGCATCGCGCAGGACTTCGGCGTCAACGTCTGAGCAACAAGGCCCTTCGGCTCACATCCGTCCGGCGCCGCACATCCCACGTGCGGCGCCGGACGCGCTCGGCAACCAACGTTTGACCTCGGGGAGGAAAAGGATCATGGGCGTCACGCTCGCCAAGGGGGGCAATGTCTCCCTCTCGAAGGCCGCACCCAACCTCACGCAGGTGTTGATCGGGCTCGGCTGGGACGCACGCTCCACCACCGGAGCCGACTTCGACCTGGACGCCAGCGCGCTGCTGTGCAACTCCGGCCGGGTGCTCGGCGACGAGTACTTCGTTTTCTACAACCAGCTCAAGAGCCCGGACGGCTCGGTGGAGCACACCGGCGACAACCTCACGGGTGAGGGCGACGGCGACGACGAGTCGATCCTGATCGACCTCTCCAAGGTTCCGGCCAATGTGGACAAGATCGTCTTTCCGGTCTCGATCCACGACGCCGACAACCGCGGACAGACCTTCGGCCAGGTCAGCAATGCCTTCATCCGCGTCGTCAACCAGGCCGACGGGCAGGAGCTCGCCCGCTACGACCTCTCCGAGGACGCCTCCACGGAAACGGCGATGATCTTCGGCGAGGTTTACCGCTACGGAGCGGAATGGAAGTTCCGCGCAGTGGGGCAGGGGTACGCGTCGGGGCTCCGGGGCATCGCTCTAGACTTCGGAGTCAACGTTTCGTAAAGCCGGGTACGGCGGGGGGAAACCCCCTCCGGACTTCGTCCGGGGGTAGCCCCCCAACACACGATGGGGTAACCAGTGGTCCTGAAAACCTTCGGCTGGTCGTTCGCGGTCACCGCGCTCGGCCTGGTCGCAGCGGTGCTGATCGACGGATGGACGGCGTTCGGGATCGTCCTGATCCTCTCCATCCTCGAGATCTCGCTGTCCTTCGACAACGCGGTGGTCAACGCCGGAATCCTGAAGAAGATGAGCCCGTTCTGGCAAAAGATCTTCCTCACCATCGGTGTTCTGATCGCCGTCTTCGGAATGCGGCTGGTCTTCCCCATCCTGATCGTGGCGATCAGCGCCTCGCTCGGCCCCATCGAGGCGGTCGACCTGGCGCTGAACGACGCGGACCGCTACCAGGAACTGGTGACCGACGCCCACCCGTCGATCGCGGCCTTCGGTGGCATGTTCCTGCTGATGATCTTCCTCGACTTCATTTTCGAGGACCGGGACATCAAGTGGCTCGGCTGGATCGAGCGCCCGCTCGCCAAGCTCGGCAAGGTCGACATGCTGTCGGTCTGCATCGCGCTGATCGTCCTGCTCGTCTCCGCGCTGTACTTCGCCCCTGAGGCCCATCTGCACGCCGGGCACGCCGACAAGGCGGAGACGGTCCTGCTCTCCGGCGTCGGCGGTCTCATCACGTACCTGGTGGTCGGCGGCCTCTCCAGCTTCTTCGAGAACCGCCTCGAAGAGTCGGAGGAGCGCGAACACGAGGCCGAGGAAGAGGCCAAGCGCAGCGGCAAGGAAGTCTCCGCCGTGGCCCTCGCAGGCAAGGCCGCGTTCTTCATGTTCCTCTACCTCGAGGTCCTCGACGCGTCCTTCTCCTTCGACGGCGTCATCGGCGCCTTCGCCATCACCAACGACATCATCCTGATGGCGCTCGGCCTCGGCATCGGCGCCATGTACGTCCGTTCGCTCACGGTCTACCTGGTCCGCCAGGGCACCCTCGACGACTACGTCTACCTGGAGCACGGCGCGCACTACGCGATCGGCGCCCTCGCGGCGATCCTGCTCATCACCATCCGGTTCGAGATCAACGAGGTCATCACCGGCCTCATCGGTGTCGTCCTGATCGCCTGGTCCTTCTGGTCCTCCGTGCGCCGCAACAACGCACTGGCGGCGGCCGAGGGGAAGGGCAAGGGCTCGGACGACAAGACCGAGGTCTCGTCCGGGGTCTGACCCCGGTCCGGGCTCCGGGGTGTGACCCGGGCCCCGGTGAGGAACGCTCTGAGAACGGGGCGGACGCGAGGACGAGTCCTCGCGTCCGCCCCGCGGCATATCGAGGCAACGTGGGGGCGGGAATGGGTATGTGGCAGGACCTGTGGCGCGGGCGCTCGGCGGACTTCGACTCGGGCAGCGCGGCCAGCAACTCCATCGAGCTGACCAAGCGCAACCGCACGGTGTCGCTCACCAAGCAGGGGGCGGCCACCGGGAACCTGCGCATCAACCTGTCCTGGCGGATGCGCACCTCCGACATAGGCGGGCCGCGACGCGGCAGCCTGCTGCGCCACCCCTTTCTGACGTTCAAGCCGGAAGTGGTCCAGGCGCACACCCAGAGCATGGTCAACGTCGACCTCGACCTCGGCGTCATGTACGAGCTCAAGGACGGCACCAAGGGCGTCGTCCAGCCGCTCGGCAGCTTCTTCGGCGAACTCAACGGCCCGCCCTACGTCAAGCTCAGCGGCGACGACCGCTTCGGCTCGGCGTCCGGTGAGACGATCTACGTCAACCTCGATCACCGCGACGACATCAAGCGGCTGCTGGTCTTCGTCTACATCTACGACCAGACCCCGGCCTTCGACCGTACGCACGCCATCGTCACGCTCTTCCCGAGCAACGGACCGCGCGTGGAGATCAGCCTCGACGAACGCCACCCGCAGGCCCGTTCCTGCGCGGTCGTGATGATCGAGAACGTCAAGGACGAGCTGATCGTCCGCCGCGAGGTGCGGTTCGTCTACGGCTTCCAGGCCGAACTGGACCGGCTGTACGGCTGGGGGCTCCAGTGGGGCCGTGGGTACAAGTCGAAGGCCGCCCGCTGAGCACCGCTCTCCTGAAGCGGGTGTCAGCGGCCGATGAACTGGGGTCCCTGCGGCGGCAGTCGGAAGTCCGGGTCCGGCTGGGCGCCGACCGCCTGCGGGAAGCCGTACGCCGGTGCCGTGGCCGGCGCCGTCTGGGGCCCGGGATATCCGTAGGCGGGCTGGCTGGACGGCTGTGGATAGCCGTACGCGGGCTGGGTGGCAGCGGGCGCGGTCTGCGGCCCGGGGTAGCCGTACGCGGGCTGCTGGGGCACCGGGGCGGGCTGCTCGGGAGGCAGCGGCATGGAGGTCTCCGGCGCCGGTGCGGGCGCCGACCAGGCGGGGGAGTCGGGAGCGGCCGGCTCCGACTCGTCCACCGAGATCCCGAAGTCGCCCGCCAGCCCCTGGAGGCCGTTCGAGTAGCCCTCGCCGAGCGCCCGGAACTTCCAGCCACCGCCGCGGCGGTACAGCTCGCCGCAGATCAGCGCGGTCTCCGAGCCGGTCTCCGGCTTGATGTCGAAGTACGCGAGCGGCTCGGCGTCCGCGACGGAAGCGTCATACAGCAGAATGCGCAGGCCCCGTACGCGGTCGAAGGTGACGTCCTCCGCCGACGCGACCAGCAGAATCTGTCCGACCGCGGACTCGACACCCGCCAGATCTGTCTGGATCGTGTCGGTAAGACCCTCTGTCCCGCGTTTCTTGCCGAGCAGCCTGACCGTGCCCGAGGGGTGGCGTGGCTGGTTGTAGAAGACGAAGTCCTCATCGGATCGCACACGACCGTCGGGGCCGAGGAGCAGCGCCGAGGCGTCCACGTCGGGGACTCCCTGTCCGGGCGTCCAGCGCAGCACCGCGCGTACCGCCGTGGCGTCCAGCGGGACGTTCGATCCCTTCAGCATCGCGTGCGTCATGCGGTCATCCTGCCCTCTGGGGCCTGGTCACGACAATGCGGGGCAGAAGATCCCCGCCCGCCAACGAAGAACAGCTGACACGGCTGCGTTACCAGAACTTCATGCTCGATGGGAACCCCCGACATGGATTCGTACGTACTATTACCGGCCACATTCGATCAGGCCGCCTAGCCGCTACGGGGAGATTCATGCGTCATTTTGGTCATATCGCCCCGGAAGAGCGTCAGCGCCTCTTCTACCGGGAGCCGACCCTCTTCACCGCCGAGTCACCGGCGCGAGTGCTCTCCGCGGCCCTCGGAGCCACCCTCTACAGCCCCGCGACCAGGCCCCAGCTCGCCGACGACATCGCCAAGCTGGGCGGCCGGGGCGTGGTCTCCATGGTGCTGTGCCTGGAGGACTCGATCGACGACGCGGAGGTCGTGGGCGCCGAGGAGAACCTGGTCAGGCAGTTCACCGACCTCGCCGGGCGGCCCGGGAGCCCGGAGCTCCCGCTGCTCTTCGTACGGGTCCGTGAGCCCGAGCAGATCCCCGACCTCGTCCGGCGGCTCGGCCCGGCCGTGCGGCTGCTGTCCGGATTCGTCCTGCCGAAGTTCACCGAGGAGCGCGGCGTCCCCTTCCTGGAGGCGCTGACGGCGGCCGAGAACGCGAGCGGGCGGCGCCTGTTCGCCATGCCCGTCCTGGAGTCGCCCGACCTGCTCTACGTGGAGAGCCGCAGGGAGACCCTGGAGGGCATCCACCGCACGGTCACCAAGTACCGCGACCGCGTCCTCGCGCTGCGCCTCGGCGTCACCGACTTCTGCTCGGCGTACGCCCTGCGCAGGGCGCCCGACATGACCGCGTACGACGTCCAGATCGTCGCCTCCGTGATCGCCGACGTGGTGAACGTGTTCGGGCGGGCCGACGGCACCGGCTTCACGGTGACCGGCCCGGTGTGGGAGTACTTCCGCGCCCAGGAGCGCATGTTCAAACCGCAGCTGCGCCGCAGCCCCTTCACCCCCGAGGCCGAGGACCTGCGTGACTCGCTGATCGAGCACGACATGGACGGGCTGCTGCGCGAGATCTCCCTCGACCGCGCCAACGGCCTGCTCGGCAAGACCTGCATCCACCCCTCGCACGTCCTTCCCGTGCACGCGCTGTCCGTCGTCAGCCACGAGGAGTACACCGACGCTGAGGACATCCTCCGGCCCGAACGCGGCGGCGGGGGTGTGCTGAGGTCGGCGTACACGAACAAGATGAACGAGGTGAAGCCGCACCGCGCCTGGGCCGAGCGCACCCTTCAGCGCGCCGAGGTCTTCGGTGTCGCCAACGAGGACATCGGCTTCGTGGAACTGCTGGCCGCCGGACTTCCCCACCAGCCCTAGCCGCCGCGCCCGAGCGGTGCCGCGTACTTCTACCGACAAGGAATTGATGAACAACGTGGTGTGGACGGGGACCTGGGTCGCCGAGCGGCTCGGCGTCGAACTGGTCGGCGACGAGAAGCTGAGCGACCTGCTGGGGCTCGCGCTGCGGCGCAACCCCAAGCGGGCGCATCTGCTCGTCTCGAACGTGCTCGGCAAGCACGTGCCGCAGTCACCGTCCGTGGTGTACGGCCACGGGTTCGCGCTCGGCCGCCGGGTGCGCGACCTGCTGGGCGCCGAGGAGTCCCGCGCCGCGGTGGTCCTCGGCTACGCGGAGACGGCCACCGGGCTCGGCCACTGCGTCGCGGACGGGGTGGGCCTCGCGCCCTACCTGCACTCCACCCGCCGGCCCGTACCCGGCGTCGCCAGCGCGGGCGGCTTCGAGGAGTCCCACTCGCACGCCACCTCGCATCTGCTCCTTCCCGAGGACCCGGACCTCCTCGCCGGCTCAGGACCGCTGGTCCTGGTCGACGACGAGTTCTCCACCGGCAACACGATCCTCAACACCATCCGCGACCTGCACGCCCGCTATCCGCGCGAGCGGTACGTGGTCGTCGCCCTCGTCGACATGCGGTCGGCCGCCGACATGGGGCGCCTGGAGGAGTTCGCCCGGGAGATCGGCGCCCGGGTGGACCTGGTGACGGCCGCCTCGGGGACGGTGCGGCTGCCCGAGGGGGTACTGGAGAAGGGGCAGGCGCTGGTCGCCGAGTACGAGGCGGCGGCGAGGGAGTCCTCGGGGTCTTCGGGCTCTTCCGGGTCCTCGGGGTCCTCGGGGTCCGGGGTGCTC
Organism: Streptomyces sp. NPDC088747; assembly: GCF_044751025.1. Lineage (NCBI taxonomy): Bacteria > Bacillati > Actinomycetota > Actinomycetes > Kitasatosporales > Streptomycetaceae > Streptomyces > Streptomyces sp. NPDC088747. The sequence continues at coordinate 447,321 of NZ_JBIVKZ010000005.1, read as the reverse complement.
GCTCCGTCGCGGCCCGGGAGGGTCGGCCGGGTCGAGCTCGGCTGGCCCGGCGGCGTTCCGGACGGCGGGCGGCACGGCTTCGCGCCCGGCGCCCGAATACGTCTGGACGGTGCGCTGCCCGCCCTGGCCGCCCGGGTCGCCGACGCGCTGCCCGACGACGCCCGGCGGGTGCTCGTCCTCGGCTTCGAGGAGCTGATGTACGCGCCGCTGCGCCTGGCCCGGGAACTGGAGCAGGTCGTCGCCGCCGAGGTGCGGTACTCCACGACCACCCGCTCCCCGGTGCTCGCCGTGGACGACCCCGGCTACGCGATACGCAGCCGGCTCGTCTTCCCCGCCCACGACAACCCGGACGACGGCCCCGGCGAGCGCTACGCCTACAACGTCGCCGGCGCCGGCTTCGACGCCGTGGTCGCCGTCGTCGACTCCACCGCCGACACCCCCGAACTGCACGCCGAGGACGGCCTGTTGGCACAGCTCGCCGCGCACACCCCGAGCGTCCTGCTCGCCGTCGTCCCCTCGTACGTCCCCGCACGGCCGTCCACCGAAAGGCCCTCCATGCTGCCCGAGCCCCTCCGCGGCCCAGCCTTCTCCAGTTACGCGCCGGAGGACGTCGGCTGGCTGCTCCAGGACCTCTCGGAGGTGACGCTGGAGGCGCCGACCGAGGAGCGCGAGGAGGCCATCCAGAGCGGCGGCGCCCACTACGCGGAGTCGCTGCCGGTCGAGTACCAGCCGAGCGCCCACTACCAGGAGCTCTTCCACGTCGCCCTCGACACCTCGGCCGCCCGGATCGCCCAGGCCGTCGGCGCGGTCACCGAACTCGTACTCGCCGAGAGATCACCGCGCCCCGTCCTGGTGTCGCTGGCCCGCGCCGGTACCCCGGTCGGCGTCCTGATGCGCCGCTGGGCCAAGGACCTCCACGGCCTCGACCTGCCGCACTACGCCGTCTCCATCGTCCGCGGCCGTGGCATCGACACGAACGCGCTGCGCTGGCTGGCCGCCCACCACGACCCCGCCGACGTCGTGTTCGTCGACGGCTGGACGGGCAAGGGCGCGATCACCCGCGAACTCGCCGACGCGATCAGGGAGTTCGAGGAGGCCGAGGGCGTCACCGGCTTCGACCCGGAGATCGCGGTACTGGCCGACCCCGGCTCGTGCGTACGGACGTACGGCACCCGCGAGGACTTCCTGATCCCCTCCGCCTGCCTCAACTCGACGGTCTCCGGGCTGATCTCGCGCACCGTGCTCCGTGCCGACCTGGTCGGCGAACACGACTTCCACGGCGCCAAGTTCTACCGCGAACTCGCCGGCTCCGACGTCTCCGTCGACTTCCTGGACGCCGTCACCGCCCGGTTCCCCGACGTCGCCGACGCGGCGGGCGCCCAGGCCAAGGAACTCCTCGCCGCCGACCGCACCCCCACCTGGGAGGGCTGGCGGGCGGTGGAGCGGATCAGCGAGGAGTACGGCATCCACGACGTGAACCTCGTCAAGCCGGGCGTCGGCGAGACCACCCGGGTGCTGCTGCGCCGCGTCCCCTGGAAGATCCTGGCCCGCGCGGGAGCGGGCGCCGACCTCGACCACGTACGCCTGCTCGCCGGGCAGCGTGGCGTGCCCGTCGAGGAGGTCGCCGAACTCCCTTACACCTGCGTCGGGTTGATCCACCCGAAGTACACGCGCGGTGCGACGGGTGCCGACGGCAGGGCGGTGAACGTCTGATGGCCCCCTCGCCCAGGACGCTCGTCGCCAGCGACCTCGACCGCACGCTCATCTACTCCACCGCCGCCCTCGCGCTGACGATGCCGGACGAGCTGGTGCCGCGGCTGCTCTGCGTCGAGGTGTACGAGGGCAAGCCGCTCTCGTACATGACGGAGACCGCGGCAGCTCTCCTCACCGAACTCGGCGAGGCGGCGGACTTCGTCCCCACCACGACCCGCACCCGCGCGCAGTACCAGCGGATCAGCCTGCCGGGTCCCGCCTCCAAGTACGCGATCTGCGCCAACGGCGGGCACCTGCTCGTCGACGGGGTGTCCGACCTGGACTGGCACGGACGGGTGACCACGCGGCTCGCCGGTGAGTGCGCGCCCCTCGCCGAGGTGCGCGCCCACATGGAGGCGACCGCCGACCCGCTCTGGGTCCGCAAGCACCGGGTCGCCGAGGACCTGTTCGTCTATCTCGTCGTCGAGCGCGAGCTGCTGCCCGAGGACTGGGTCAAGGAACTCGCCGTCTGGGCCGACAGCCGTGGCTGGACCGTGTCCCTCCAGGGCCGCAAGATCTACGCCGTGCCGAAGCCGCTCACCAAGAGCGCGGCGATGAGGGAGGTCGCCCGGCGTACCGGAGCGACCCTCACCCTCGCCGCGGGCGACTCCCTCCTCGACGCCGACCTGCTCCTCGCGGCCGACCGCGGATGGCGCCCCGGGCACGGCGAACTGGCTGAGGAGGGCTGGACCGCCCCGACGATCACCGTGCTGGCCGAGCGGGGGGTAGCCGCGGGGGAGCGGATCGTGGGGGAGCTGTTGGCGGGGGTCGGTAGCCCCGTAGCTCCGTAGCCCCAAAGCCCCGTAGCCACGTAGCTCCAAGGCCCGTAGCCCGGAGCTACGTGGCCCCGCAGATCGTGGCGACCCCCGCGTAGGGGGATCAGCCGCAGCAGCCCCCGCCGCAGCAGCCGCCGCCTCCGCCACCGCCGCCGGGGGCAGGGGCCGGCGCGGAGGCCGAGCCGCCCACGGCGACCGTCGACAGCAGCTTCACCGTGTCGTCGTGTCCGGCGGGGCAGGCCGCGGGGTCGGAGGACTCCGCCATCGGGCGGCTCTTTTCGAACGTGTCGCCGCAGGTCCGGCAGCGGTACTCATAGCGAGGCATGAGGCTCAGGTTAGCGGGCCCGCGGTGCCGCCGACGAGGGTCACTTGTCGAGCTCGGCCCGCCTCGCGCGCTGGAGGGCGACCGCGTGGACCTTGGCCCTCAGCCGCTGCTCCTCCTCCCGCCGCTCGGGATGGCGGGACCTCCAGTACGGGTTGTCGTGGGGCAGCGCCGAGCCGACCCTCCCGTACATCCCGAAGAACATCAGCAGGACGCCCACGACAAAGCTGAACAGCACGTTCTGGATGCGGAACGCGAGGAAGTTGGCGCCGGTGTCGAGCAGCGCCAGGTTCACGAAGCCGCTGAGGATGAAGAGGACGCCGAGGACCATGTTCAGGGTGGAGGCGAAGTTCCCGCCGATCACCATCCCCGCGAACAGGAGCAGCCCGGCGCAGATCGACAGCACGCTGAGCGCGCCGTTGGTGCTCAGCCCCGCGACCTGGTCCCCGCGGGTGTCGAAGAAGCCGACCTTGTCGATCAGGCCCAGGATGCCGAACACGAGCAGCACCAGGCCCATCAGGCCCGCGCCGATGCGGTAGAAGGTGCTGAGACGGTGATCGACGGGCAGATGCTCGTCGAGGTTGATGCGCCGCCTGGTTCCCGGGCGGAGTACGTGCGTGGCCATGTCCGCCTCCTCCCGCTCTCAGCGGAGGCCTGCCTCCCGCACCTGGCGGAGGCCCGCGTCGTCTCTTCAGCATCCGCCCGGGACGCCGGGACCGCCACCTCCGGGCCTCACGAGCCGGCCCGTCGGCCCGTCGGCCCGCTCAGGCCCCGCCGCCCCGTTCCTCGCGGATCTGCGAGACGACCCGCGTCACCGACTGCCGTACCGCCTCGGTCTCCGTCAGGAAGTGCCAGTAGTCGGGGTGGCGGCCCTCCAGCGAGGTGATCGCGCGCTCCAGGCGGGCCACCGCGTCGTCGAGGGGGCGGGCCTGACGAGGGTCCGGGGTGTTGCGGCCCGCCATCGCGAGGCGCTGGGCGTCCCTGATGGCGAAGCGGGTGCGGTCGATCTCCTGCTGCGGGTTCTTCGACACGGCGTTCAGCCGCCGCAGCCGGTCGCCCGCCGCCGACACCGCCTCGTCGGTGTTGTTGAGCAGCGCACGGACCGTCGACAGGAGGGCGGTCGCGTCGGGCCAGCGCTGCTCCTCACGGGCGGTCCGCGCCTCCTTCAGCTTCAGCTCGGCCTGCCGTACGCTCTCCGCGGCCTGGTCCGGTACGTGCTGGAGGTCCTGCCAGCACGCCGCCGAGAACCGGCGCCGCAGTTCGCTCAGGACCGGCTCCACCTGCCCGGACCGGGTGGTCAGCGCCTGCGCGCGGGTACGCAGCGAGACGAGGCGGTGGTCGATCTCGGCGGCCCGCTCCGGCAGCCGGTCCGCCTCCGCCCGTACCGCCTCGCCCTCCTTCGAGACCCGCTCGGCGCGCTCCAGCGTCTCCGGCACGCCGTGGGTGCCCGCCCCCTGGTTCAGCTTGGTCAGCTCGGGGGCGAGGGCGGCCAGCCGGGCGGCGAGGTCATCGGCCCTGAGCCCCGCTCCCCGTACGCCGTCCAGCGCGTTCGACGCGGCCAGCAGGGTCTGGCGGGCGCGCTCGACGGACGGGGCGAGCCGGGCGAGCTGGGTCTCGGCCTTGCCGAGCAGCGGTCCGAGCCCCTGCTCGAACCGGTCCAGGTCCGTCTTGACGCGGCTCAGCTCGTCCTTGGCGGCGGTGAGTTCGGTGCGGGCCCGCGCGGCGACCGAGGCCTCCAGCTCGTCCCGGTCGAGGTCGTGGGCGTCGACGGCGGTGATGTACTGCTGGCTGGCCTCGTCGATGCGCCGGCCCAGCGCCTCGAAGTCGGAGACGGCGCGGCGGGCGGCCGGGGAGGCGTCGACGGCCGTGATCGTCTCTATCGAGATCCGCAGATCGCGCTGGGCGGTGTCGAGTTCGTAGAAGGCGGCTGCCGCGGCGTCCTTGGCGGCCTGCGCCTCGGCCCGCTGGCCCTCGGAACGCCCGCCGAACCAGCGCCGCGTGCCGCCGCCGGCGAAGGCCGCGGGCAGCGCGAGGGCGACGAGCAGGGGCAGGGACATGAGGGTCAGCGCGTCACGGGCGGCGTGGGAGAGGGCGTGCCGAGCACCGGTGGCGCGGCCTTCCCGGGACCCCGGGGGGCGACCACCTTCTGCCTGTGCGCATGGCACAGACGGCGTGTACGGCTGTGAAGGTGTCGCCGTCACATCCCTCTCCCGTGCTGTGATTCGCCCTGCCAGGTGTCATTCTCCCACCCGTTGAGGACGAACACACGGGTCGGTTAGTTCGCGGTTCGCACCGTGATCTTCCCGTCGCCGGTGCGGGCGGACACCACATGGGAGCTGGCGTCGCTCCGAGGCACCGACACGTCCACCGAGCCGTCTCCCGTGTCCGTCGTCACCTTGTACGTCTCCTGGGGCAGCGCGATCGTGACGGAGCCGTCTTGGGTGCGGGACTCGACGAGGTCGGGGACGGTGTCGAGTTCCAGCCGTACGGAGCCGTCGGCGGTACGGGCCTGGACGCGCCGCGAGTCGACGCCGGACGCGTGGATGGACCCGTCGGCGGTACGCAGGTCCAGCGGTCCTGCGGAGTCCTTCACCCGCACCGATCCGTCGGCCGTACGGATGCGCAGCGACTCCTCGAAGCCCTCCGCGCGCACGCTTCCGTCCCCGTCCTTCACGTCGACGGAGACGCCGCGCGGGACCACGATCCGGTGCTTGGCCGAGCAGTCGGCGATCACTCCCGAGCACTTCATCCGCAGTACCAGCCGGTCGCCGTCCATCTTCCAGGTCACCCTGGGGTCCCCGCCGATGGCGACACTGCCCTTGAACCAGCGGGTGACCTCGACCTTCCTCGCGTCCTCCGAGTCCGCCACGACCAGTTCCAGGGCGGAGTCGTCGGAGTCGACGGTGAGCGTACGGCCACTCAACGCGAAGGAGCGCTGCTCGGGGTCCTTGTCGTCCCCGGCATTCGCCCCGCACCCGACGGCGAGCACCGCGACGACCCCGACGACTCCGGTGACGGCGACCGCCCGGGTGCGGGTACGTGCGGTTCCGGTGCGTGCGGTTCCGGTACGTGCTGTGCGAGCCATGTGGATCTCCCCCTGCGATACGGCGACGGTGCCGGGCCCCTCTGGCACCTGCTCTTCCGACGCACCTCGAACCTACGGATCCGCGCACCGCGGGGGCATCCGGGCCGCTCCCGGATCAAGGGTGGGGTAAACCCCCGAACGGGCCCCCGGATACGGGTTTGCCGGGCATGCCCCCAGGCAATGTAGGCTGTCGACTCGTCCTGGGCGCGTAGCTCAGTGGTAGAGCGCCGCCCTTACAAGGCGGATGTCGGCGGTTCGAAACCGTCCGCGCCCACCAGGTCCGGGATGTGTGCGAGGCCCAGGTCAGCCGGTGTGAATCGGGTGGCCTGGGCCTTGGTCTTTGCCGGCCTTCGGCTGGTCTTTTCCGGCAGGGTGGGGCGTCTACGCGGGGACTGCTTTCCTGGCCATGCTGTCCGCGTAGTTGAGCAGGGCCGAGACGGTGTCGCGGGCTGTGCCGAGGTGGGCGTTGTCTCCTGGGGTCAGGGTCACTGAGGCGAAGACGTCTCCGCGTACGCCGCCGCACTCCCAGTAGGCGGCGGTGGCGCCCTCGACGGCGGCCCCCTGGAAGCAGTAGTTGCCGGGGGCCGGGTCGTCGGCGAGTGGCGTGTCCCAGACGGACAGTTCCTTTATGTGGGCTTCTCCGCGCTGCCGTGCGTCGTCGCCGGCCGGGTAGATCTCCAGGTAGGCGAAGATCTGGAAGGTCTCCTCTCCATCGTCGCCCGGGAGGAACACGCCGACCTCGGGGTCGATGCCGATCTTCAGCTGTACGGACGTCAGTTTGGTCGGGCCCGACTCCATTCCGGAGTTCGTCGGCGCCAGTCCCTGCGGTACGAGCGGATCGGGGAGCCGTTGGTCGAAAGGGCCCCGCTCGACCAGCGCGGCAAGGACCACAGGGTCGGCCTCGGGGGAGTCGTCGCCGGGCTCGACCAGGAAGAGCGGCACAACTCCCGCGACCGTGGCGAAGGTTACGGCGAGGGTGCCCATCCTGTTGTGCCAGGACTGCGGGAGCAGTTGGACGACGCCGACCGCCGTACAGATGGCGCCGATCGTCAGCACCATCCGCAGCCAGCCGTTCGTCACGAGGAGGTTGGCCACCAGCAACTGCCCGACCCCGGCGAGCGCGAGCGCCCCGCCCATCCCGTACCTGATCCGAAGCCGACGCCGACTCTCCTCGGACCGCCCACCGGACCCGCCCCCGTCGGCCCCGCCCGCGCCGGAAGCGTCTCCCGAGCCCGACGCCGACGTGTCCGTACCCGAATCGGCCCCGTCCCCGGGCACCGTGGTTGAGCCGACCATGGACTGAAACGGCCCTCCCATCCGGATCAACTACCGCTTGAAGCAAGCCAGATCGTACGACAGCGGCTCGTATTGTTCCCGGCATGTTCGAGACGATCCAGTGGCACTGTCATGTCCGGGCGACAGACCGTCGCGCCGCGGAGCGGGTGATCGGCCGCCTCGCAAGTCGGTTGGATCGCCCCATCGAGCTCCAGAGCTACGAACGGTATGGGAAGTTTCCCGAGCTCGCCCGGTTGCGGCTGGTCTCTCCGGTCCGGTGCCCCACTGCGGAGCACGCGTTGATGACCGCCCTTGAGTACGCGTGGACGATCGCGACGCCATGGAGCCTCGGCAGTCCGGGACCGAGCCCACGCCAGGAGTTCGAGGGCATCGCGGCCGCCAACATCGGAGCCCGTTTCAGCGTCCCTGGGATCGAGTGGATGGAGTTCCGCATCACGAGGTCGAGTGGCAGCGGAGATCTTTCGGGGACCGAGTGACTCCGTTTGGGATCATGGCCGTGCGGCGGGTGTTGGCCCGCGGGGGCAATGCGGGCGGAAGGGGGGCATCTCGTGGCGACCGAGGTGAATGGTGAGGCCGCGGAGGGTGTCGAGTTTGAGCACTCGCGGATTCCTGCGACCCCCGTCGGTGGTGTCGTCGTTCTGCTCAACGGGGCTTCCAGTTCGGGGAAGAGCAGCATCGCTCGGGAGCTTCTCGGGGTGCTCGACGGGACCTGGTTCCATATGCCGGTGGACGCGTTCCACTCCATGCGTGGGGGCGGTGAGATCGCGGACGAGGATCTTCAGGCGGAGATCGACCGGACGGCCAAGGGCTTTCACCGGGCCGTCGCGGGGATGGCGGCCGGGGGCAACAATCTCGTCGTCGATCATCCGCTGAGCCGTCGCTGGCGGTTGCTCGACCTGCTCGGTCTGCTGGTGCCGGAGGACACGGTCCTCGTCGGAGTCCGGTGTCCGCTGCCCGAGTTGGAGCGCCGGGAGCGTGAACGCGGGGACCGCTGGCCGGGGTTGGCCGCCATGCAGTACGACGCGGTCCATTCCCACGGGCCGCACGACCTCGACGTCGACACCAGCCTCCACAGCCCGCGGGAGTGCGCTCTGCGCGTACGGGACCTCCTGGCGGACCGTCCGCGCCCAACCGCCTTCGAAACGCTCCGGCGGACCCTTCGAACACCGCTCAGATGACTCCTCCGGCGGCGTACTGACCGGCGTACTGACCCGCCGCCCTCACGCCGGGCCTTCCGGCCCGGCGTGCTTCAGGCGCGCGCGGCCGTCGACCGTTTCCGCGGGCGTGACCTCCGACCAGTAGCGGTGGCAGGTCACGAACACCGCGAGCTCGCGTTCGCGGCGGCGGAGCTTCTCCACTTCGGCCTGCTCGTCGGGGGTCCAGCCGGGGGAGGCGGGGCGTTCCACCTTGCGCCAGCCGTTGGTGTCGCTGAAGCCGTCCAGCGGTTCGACCGACCAGGGGAGTCGCTTCAGCAGGGCCAGCAGCTCGGCCCGGACCTGATGCAGCTCCTCCTGACCGGCCAGGAGGTCACTCGGAAAGTCATAGGTCGCAGCCACGCGGCAATGGTACGCCTGTTCGAATTTGGGATGCGAGTTCCTTCCGGGACTTCACGCGGACGGATGAGGCCATGCATGCCGCGATTTTTCTCGCAGGTAAGACTGTCCAGTTGCAACTGGACAGTCTTACCTGAAGGAATTACCGTGGAGATATGGATCAAGACACCGACGGTTCCGGCGGCGCCTCCGACTCCGCCGCGCGCGCCGCGCGTGATCTGCGCGTGGCGTTCAGCCGGCTGCGGCGGCGTATCAGGGAGGTCTCGGAAGCGACGGACCTCACGCCCTCGCAGGTGTCCGCGCTCACGCTGGTGAGCAAGAGCGGAGCCGCGACGGCCAGTGCGCTGGCCGCCGCCGAGGGCGTCCGCCCGCAGTCCATGGCCGCCACCCTCGCCGCACTCGACGAGCAGGGGTTCGTCCAGCGGAACCCCGACCCGGGGGACGGCCGGCGCCAGCTCGTCACGCTGACCGACGCCGGGCGCGAGCGGGTCGAGGGCACCCGGCAGGCCCGTTCGGAGTGGCTGGCCCAGGCCTTCGAGGACCGCTGCACGGAGGCCGAGCGGCAGACCGTCATCGAGGCGATGGCCGTACTGGAACGGCTCACCCGGCCGTGATACCGATCCTCGCCGCCCGAATACCGCACCGAGCCCGTTCGGCCCGCCCCGCCCGGCACCCCCGCCCGACCCCTACCGGCTTCGACCGCCGCCTCATCGCCCCGATGATCATCGGCTCCGTACTCAACCCGGTGAACTCCTCGATGATCGCCGTGGCGTTGGTGCCGATCGGAGCCGCCTTCGGGGCGCCGCCCTCGCGGACGGCGTGGCTCGTCTCCGCGCTGTATCTCGCGACCGCCGTGGGGCAGCCCGTCGTGGGGCGGCTGGTCGACACGTACGGGCCCCGTCGCCTCTACCTCATCGGTACGGCACTGGTGGGTGTCGCCGGACTGCTCGGCGCCCTCGCCCCGTCCCTCGGCGCGCTGATCGCCGCCCGGGTGCTGATCGGATTCGGTACGTCGGCCGCGTATCCCGCGTCGATGTACCTCACCCGGAGCGAGGCCGAACGCACCGGGCTCAAGAGCCCGGCCGGGGTCCTGACCGCGCTCTCGGTGGCCAACCAGACCGTCGTCGTCATCGGCCCCACCCTGGGCGGACTGCTCATCGGCGCGGGCGGCTGGCGGCTCATCTTCACCGTCAACATCCCGCTGTCGCTGGCCTGTCTGGTGCTCGGTTCGCTGCGGTTGCCGAAGCACCCCTTCCGGGCGGCGGACGCGGCCGACGCGCCGAACGCGGCCGACGCGCCGGACGCGGTCGCCACGCCGGACGCGGTCGCCACGCCGCCGGCCAAGCGCGCCGTGGACGTCCCGGGCATGCTCCTGTTCGCCGCCATGCTCGTCTCGATGATGCTGTTCCTGATGGAACCGGGCGTCGCCGAGCTGTACCTGCTGGGGCTGACGGCCGCCGCGGGGACGGGCCTGGCCCTGCGCGAACTACGGGTGCGGGAGCCCTTCATCGATCTGCGGGTGCTCGGCGGCAACCTGCCCATGCTGGCCACCTTCCTGCGCCAGTTCCTGGGCTTCACCGCCGTCTACGGCTTCCTGTACGGCTTCACGCAGTGGCTGGAGGAGGGCCGCGGGCTGCACGCGTCCGCCGCCGGACTGCTGCTGCTCCCGCTGTCGTTGAGCGCGCTGATCGTCTCCAGCGTGACGGGACGGCGTGAGGCGGTGCGCGCCAAGCTGGTCGTCGGCAGCGTCGTGCAAATCGTCGCCTGCGCGCTGCTGCTGGTGGTGGGCTCCGGCAGTCCGGTCTGGCTGCTCGCGGGCGTCGGCCTCCTCATGGGGATACCGCAGGGCCTGAACGGCCTCGCCAACCAGAACGCCCTCTACCGGCAGGCCGACGCCGACCGCATGGGCTCCGCCGCCGGACTCCTGCGCACCTTCACCTACCTCGGCGCGCTGGGTGCCTCCGCCGCCACCGCGACCTTCTTCGCCCACGGCGCCGACACCCACGGGCTGCACGAACTGGCCCTGTTCATGCTCGTCGGAGCCGTGCTGCTGCTGGTGGCGACCCTCCTGGACCGCTCCCTCCGCACCATCACCCCCACCACCTCCGCGACCCCCACCACCCCCGTTTCCGGAAAGGCCTGACCATGGCTCTCACCACGCTCGACCCCCGTACCGCACTCGTCCTGATCGACCTCCAGAACGGGATCGTCGGGAACCCGGGCCTCGCCCCGTACCCCGGCTCGGAGGTCGTGGAGCGCGCCGGCCGGCTCGCCGACGCCTTCCGTGAGCACGGCCTCCCGGTCGTCCTCGTACGGGTCACCGTCGCCGCCGACGGCGCGGACGCGGTGCCCGGCCGCACCGACGGCGGCAGCCGCTCCCGTACCTGGCCCGAGGGCTGGGACATCGTCGTCGACGACCTGACCGGGCACCCCGAGGACATCACCGTCACCAAGCGGAACTGGGGCGCCTTCCACGGCACCGACCTGGACCTGCACCTGCGCCGCCGGGGCATCACCCAGATCGTGCTGGCCGGCATCGCCACCAGCATCGGCGTGGAGTCCAGCGCCCGCGCCGCCCACGAGCACGGCTACCACGTCACCCTCGCCACCGACGCCATGTCCGACATCACCGAGGAGACCCACCGCAACAGCGTCGAGCGGATCTTCCCCCGCCTCGGCGAGACCGGGACGACGGCCGAGGTCGTCGAACTGCTGGCGAAGACCCGCGCCTGACGCGTCGGGAGCGCGAAGCCCGCCTCGGACGCGTCCGCGGGGCTGAAGCTGCTCCCCGACGCGTCCGCGGGGCTGACGCCGCTCCCGGACGCGTCCGCGGGGTTGAAGCCGCTCCCGACGCGTCAGGAGGCCGAAGCCGCTCCCGACGCGTCCCCACGGCGGCGGTGCGGTCAGTGACCGGCCGTCGCCAGCTCCCGTACCAGCCTGCTCGCCACCGGCACGGCCACCCCGTGCCGCTCGGCCGCGCGCAGCAACGCGCCGCCGATCGCGTCCAGTTCGAGCGGGCGGCCCGCCTCGGCGTCGCGCTGCATGGAGGACTTCGTGGCGGCGGGGAAGGAGTGGTACGGCACGAGCGCGGCGGCCGGGTCGGCCGGGGCGCCGCACGCGGTGCTGACGGCCGCCGTCTCCTCGACCAGCGCCGCCAGTTCGGCACGGTGGCGGGTCCGTACGTCGCCCAGCGGCAGCGCGTAGCGCGTGGTCAGCAGGGCGAGGGGCGCGAGGAAGGTCAGCTTCGCCCACAGCGTCGCGGCCTCGCTGTCCTTGACGCGCACGCCGAGCCCGGCACCCTCCAGGGTGGCGGCGAGCGCGTTTAGCCGCTCACGTCGCACGGTCTCACCGGTCAGGTCGACGTCCGCGAACGGACTGCCGTGCTCGATCAGGCCCGGCGCCAGGCGGGTCGACTCCACGCGGATCGCCGCCGGGGCCACCCGCTCGGAGCCGTAGCGCTCGCGCAGGGCGGCGGGGTGTTCGACACCGTTCAGGAACGGTACGAGGAGGCCGTCGCCCGGCGCCCCCACCGGGACCCGCTCCAGCGCCGCGTCGAGCGCCGTGGCCTTCACCGCGATCAGGATCGCGTCGACGGGTTCCCGCAGCTCGGTGTCGGCCTCGACCCGGGCCGTGAAGTCGCCGAAGTGCCCGCTGCGTACGCGGATGCCGTCCGCGCGCAAAGTCCGCGCGGTCTCGTCCCGCGCCAGGCAGATCACCCGGTGTCCGGCGCGGGCCAGCAGCGCCGCCAACAGGCCGCCGACCCCGCCGGGGCCGAGCACCGCGACCGTCGTATCCGGAACTCGTTCTGTCCTCATGGCTGTCCTGGTCCTCTCGTCGGTCGGCCCCTGGAGAGGTGGCCGCCTCGGAACGGATCATCCCAGCCGGTGCGGGGCCGCCGATACCCCGGTGCGGTGCCGCCGATACCCGGGTGCGACGGACGGCGGGCCGGGTACGCGCGACACTGGACGTATGTGCCGCAGCATCAAGACACTCCGTCCGCCCGTCATCCCCGAAGAGGCCACCGAGGAGGAGATCCGCGCCGCCGCGCTCCAGTACGTCCGCAAGGTGTCCGGCTTCCGCGCCCCCGCCGCCCACAACCGTGAGGTCTTCGACCACGCGGTCGAGGCGATCGCGGCGGCCACGGCCGAACTCCTGGACGGCCTGGAGGTACGCGGCGCGACACCCCAGCGCGCCTGAGCCCGCTCAAGCGCGCGTCAGGCACGCCCGCCCCGCCCTACGTACCGTCCGGCTGCTCCTCCGACACGGGAGGCCGCCGCATCAGGTACGCCGCTCCCGCGCCCGCGCCGAACAGCGCCAGGAGCGAGACCCCCGCGGCGAGCCAGGTCGCGCCCAGCCACTGGCCGCCGAAATAGCCGAGGGCGACGCTGTAGACCGCCCAGGCCAGGCCCGCCAGGATCGACCAGGGCAGGAAGTCGCGCACGCGGCGGTGGGCCGCGCCGGCGCCCAGTGAGACGACCGAGCGGCCGGCCGGGGCGAAGCGGGCGATCACGACCAGCGCGCCGCCGCCCCGTGCGAGAGCCGCGCCGAGACGTTCCTGCGCGCTGGTCAGCCGACGGGAGCCGGCGATGGCCCGGTCGAGCCGTTCGCCGCCGCGCCAGGCGAGGCGGTAGGCGACCAGGTCGCCCAGCACGGAGGCCGTGGCCGCGGACAGGGTGAGGAACAGGATGTCCGGCACCGCGTGGGGGACATCGCCGGTCGCGGAGCCCGCCGCGGCGGCCGTCGCGGCCATGATGACCAGCACCCCGCTCGGCAGCACCGGCAGGAAGACGTCCAGCAGGACCGACGTGGCCACCGCCACGTAGATCCATGGGCTGCCCGTCAGCGACCCCACACTCTCAAGCACCGAAACACTCCCCTGTGACTCCCCCGTAGGCACAACCACGCCGCGGCGTAGCGGGGAGCGGCAAGGCGGCCTGTGACAGCCATACAGCGTACGCGGCCGGTGTGACAGCAGTTCCACGGGGGGCTCGTGGGTCACTCGCGGCACGTTCACCCGGACGCCGCCTCCGCACGGCGTACCTCGCCGACTTCCCGTACCAACGAGTGGGGGACCGATCTCGCGGGCGCGCGCAGGCCCGGAAGGAGTGGGACAGCGATGGTGGCAGGAATATTCGTCGGTGCCGTGGCGTCGGCCGTGCTCGCGACGGGCGGTGCCGGTACGGCCGCACCCGACGGCTACTGGATGCGGACGGACGCGCGCTTCGCGCCGCCCACCGCCTTCGTCCCGTCGGCGGCGGTGACGTACGAGGCGTCGCTCGTGCCCGCCGCCGCCCGGATCGAGGTGAGCCAGCACACCCAGGCCGGCGGCGCCACGACCGTGCGGCTGAAGGTGGCGGGTCTGAAGCCGGGTCACGTGTACGGCGCGCATGTGCACCGGAAGCCGTGCGGCGCCGAACCGGCCGCCGCGGGCGGCCACTACCAGCACCGTGAGGACCCTAAGCAGCCGTCGAAGGACCCGGCCTACGTCAACGCCGACAACGAGGTCTGGCTGGACTTCACCGCCGACCGCGACGGTGCGGGCGGCGCGAGCGCGCGGCACGGCTGGAACTTCAGGCCCGGCGAGGCCGCCTCCGTCGTCCTGCACGACGGGCGGGGCATGGCCGGCGGCAGGGTCGGCTGCTTCACGGTCCCGTTCGGATGGACGGCAGGGTCGGCCGGGTCGGCCACGGCGGACTGAGCGGGTACGACCACGGTGCCCGCCCCTCGTCTACCGCGTCCCACGGGGCCCGCCCCACGTCAGGTGAGGAAGCCCTGGTCAACGCTCGCGAGTTCAGCATGTGGCCATGAGTCCGACCTCGCTTGCGATGCTGACCGCGACAGCAATTGCGCGTCCGTCACCGCCGCCGTCCCGGCCGTCGTCGCGGGTGGTCCCGCCACCGAGGCCGCCCGCAGTGCCGCCCGCGCGACCGCGTCCGCGTCAGCGAGTGTGACCGAGTCCACGCCGGGTCTGGCCCCGGCCGCGGTCACCCAGTGCACCCCTTCCGTGGGCACGCCGAAGGCGAACCGGCGTGTGTGCGCCCGGCCCTGACGGTCGATCAGGCGGTAGGGGCGCGGTGTCACGTCCAGTCCGCCGGTCTCGTAGCCGTCGACGGTGTGCGGGCGGCAGTGGCCGGTCGCGAGCAGTCGCCCGAGGAGTTCGTCGGCGGTGCGCCGCACGTCGGCCTCCGGCAGCCGCGCCTCTATCAGCGTCGTCGCGCGGACGGCCGAGCCCGGCACGTCGGGGGAGTGCGCGACCCAGGCCCTGTCCTCGGCCCGCACCTCGGTACGGGGGCCGAGGACGGTCAGCGTGCCCGCCTCGATCAGCGCCGCCATCTCCTCGACGCGCCTCCGGGGCGGCCCGATGGAGAGGAACGCGTTGAGCGGTGTGTACCAGCGGTCCAGGTGCTCCCGGCGCGAGACGCCCGAGAGTCCTCCGTGGTCGACGATCTGCCGCAGTTCGTTGCGCAGGTCGCGCAGCACGTCCAGGGCGGCCTTGAGCGGGCCCTCGACGTTCCCGAGCGCGGCCTGCGCGGCGTCCTCGCGCAGATGACCGAGGAGCCAGTCCCGCCAGGCGCCGGGATCGGCGAACACCCGACCGGTGTACGGGCGCGAAATGCGTTCCCAGGACCAGCGGTCGGCGTCGGGGACGCCGAACTCGGCCAGTATGGCGGCCTCTTGGGGGCCGCGGTGCGGGGCGGCGAGGAAGCGGTCCCTGAAACGTCCGGGTCCGGTGAGCCCCAACAGCCCCTCGTAGTAGACCGTTTCCACCTCCTTCGCCACCAGCGGCCATATCTCGCGCAAGAAGTCCGGCGCGTCACCTTTGTTCGCGTTGTCCGCGCGCTTGCGGAAGGAGGCGATCACGTCGTCGGTGAGGACGAGGGGGAGATGCCGGCCGTAGGGGCCCTTCGCGTTGTCGCCGCGGGCCTGGTGCGGGATGCCGCGGCGGGAGCCGGCGTACAGGAGCGGCTCCTCGCCCGAGGGGAGGTAGCGCAGGGCGCCGTCGCGGGTCCGGGTGAAGCGGCCGCCGCGGCCGGTGGTCAACAGGGCCATGTGGTCGAAGAAGTTGAGGCCGAGGCCGCGCAGCAGGACGGGCTCCCCGGGGGCCAGCGGGGAGAGGTCGACGTCGGCCGGGTTGGCGGGCCGGACGCGGCGCAGGCCGTGCTGTTCGGCGTACGTGGCCAGGCGCCGTTCCGCGGGGTCGGCGAGGACCGGCAGGTGGCCCTGGGTGAGGATCACGGCGCCGAGGCCGGACAGGGTGCGGCCGTCGGAGAGGGTGAGCGTCTGACGGCCGTCGCGCGCGTCGTCGAGCCGGGTGGCGCGGGCGCCGTGCACCTCGACCCGCACCTCGGGCGGCGCCCCGCGGACCA
The DNA here is from genome assembly GCF_044751025.1 of Streptomyces sp. NPDC088747. NCBI lineage: Bacteria > Bacillati > Actinomycetota > Actinomycetes > Kitasatosporales > Streptomycetaceae > Streptomyces > Streptomyces sp. NPDC088747. The sequence goes on along the minus strand of NZ_JBIVKZ010000005.1, from coordinate 431,170 downwards.
CCTGGGCGAACACCCACTCCAGGTAACGGCCGTACTGGGCGCGGGTCGGGTACTCGTCCGGCCCCACGCCGCCGCCCGCCCAAGCGTGCAGGCTCGGCCCGGGGCGTATCGGCCCCGAGCAGTCCACGCTCTCGTCGGTGAAGAGGGTCACCTGCGAGGCCACGGTGTTCATGAGCAGGTGCGGCGACTGCGCGGTGCGCCAGACGCGGCCGGGTCCCGGCGGGGCGGGATCGACGACGTGGACGGTCAGCCGCGCGCCGGGGGCGAGGAGTTCGGGCACGGAGGCGCAGAGGCGTTCCAGGACGCTGGTGCCGCGCGGGCCGGCGCCGACGAGGGCGACGCGGACGTGGGGGGTCCCGGCGGGCGCGGCGGGTAGTGCGGACAACGAGGTGACTCCCGGGCGTGGGGGGCGCGTAGCGGCGGACCGCCCGCCGGAAGCGGACGGTCCGCATCATCATGCCGTCGTGCGGTGCGGGAGCCGAGACCTGGGGCGGATCATCGGCCCCGCATGTGGGATGCCTCACGAGCATCCGGGACAAGGCGCACAACAACCGTGCGCAATGGGCTTATCGGGGGGTGAGTTCGGATTCGTGCACCGTCTCCAGGCGGGTGCCGTCGCGCAGGGCCTTTGCCTGGTCGAGGCGCAGGGACGCGGAACGGCCGCGCAGCGTCAGGGTCATCAGCTGGTTGCCGAACCAGGGCCCGGCGGTCCTGCCCCACTCGACGGGCGGGTGCGCGCAGCGCCCGTGCCGGCGGAGCCGGTGCCCGATCACGCGCCCCAGCCGACTCCACCCGAAGCGGAAACCGAACTTTATGTAACCGGGGACGGAGTTGTGGACGGGGGAACAGGTCAACTGGACCACCCGGGAGTCGGGTTGCACACCCTCGACCCAGGACGGCTCGGCGACGTACGCGTGGTGCACGTCCCCGGACAGCACGCACACCGTCGCCGGGAAGTCCTCGCCCGTGCCCACCTCCGCGATGAACTCGGCGAGGGCGTCGAAGGAGGACGGGAAGGCCGCCCAGTGCTCCAGGTCGGCGCCCCTGCGCACCTTCTCCCCGAACCGCGCCCACCGCTCGCCCCGTTCGCCCACGCACAGCGCGGCGTTCCAGGCCTCGGCGTCGTGTATCAGCGGGGGGAGCAGCCAGGGCAGGGAGGTGCCGATGAGGAGATGGTCGTACGAGCCGGGCGACTCCAGCGCCTGTTCGCGCAGCCACTTCGCCTCGCCGGGGTCGATCATCCGGCGGTTCTGCTCGTCGAGGACGCGGGCCGCGCGGGTGTCGAGCATGACGACGCGGACGCGGCCGAAGTCGCGGCGGTAGCTCCAGCGGACGGAGGCGGGGTCGGTGTCCGCCCGCTCGGCGAATTCGCGCAGTACGTCGGTGCCGTCGGGGGACTCGCGGACGGCGGCGTACAGGGGGTCCTCGGCCAGTTCGCGGGGGGAGAGGTTGCCGAGGTGCTGGTAGACCCAGTACGAGGTCAGGCCGCTCAGGATCCGCTCGCGCCACCAGGGCGTGGCGCGCATGTCGGCGACCCAGGAGGCGCTGGTGTTCCAGTCGTCGATGACGTCGTGGTCGTCGAAGATCATGCAGCTGGGCACGGTGGACAGCAGCCAGCGGATCTCGGGGTCGAGCCAGGACTCGTAGTAGAGGTGGGTGTACTCCTCGTAGTCCGCGACCTGGTGGCCCGGCGGGTCGTCGAGGCCGCGGCGGGCGGCGATCCAGTCGAGCGTGGCCTCGGAGATCTCGTCGGCGTAGACCTGGTCGCCCAGCAGCAGCAGGACGTCCGGGCGTTCGCCCTCCGGTGACCCGGCGATGCGGGCCGCCAGGGTGTCCAGGGCGTCAGGGCCCGCCGGGTCCTTCTCGTTGTCGGGTGGCGCGGCCCAGCGGCAGGAGCCGAAGGTGACCCGCACGGTGTCACCGTCGGGGGTGCTGACGACCGAGGGCGGATAGCGCGAGTCGGGCAGCGGCCACACGGGCACGTCGTCCAGCAGCACCTCGTACGCCGTCCTCGTGCCCGGGGTCAGTCCGCTCACCGGCACCAGCGCGTAGTGGTGTCCGGAGATCTGGAAGGTCGGGGCCCGGCCGCGAGTGCCGTCGGCGCAGCGCACCTCGGCGGTGCACGGACGACTCGTCTCGACCCAGAAGGTCGCGGACGAGCCGTCGACGTACCTCAGCAGCGGTCCCAGGCGCAGTTCCGCCAAGTTGATCAGCCTCCTCCGTCGCCCCGTAGGGTACGGAACGACGGAGGGTGGCGTGGCTGTTCCGGGAACCGGGCGCTGAACAAAAGGTGTGGGTTTCAGCAGCCGCTGAGGACCGAGGTCAGTTTGGACTTCTCGGCGGAGTCGACCGAGAGGTCGTAGTAGTACTTGACCTGGACCCAGGCCCGGACGTACGTGCAGGCGTACGCGGTGCGCGACGGCATCCAGGTGGCCGGGTCCTGGTCGCCCTTGGACTGGTTCACGTTGTCCGTGACCGCGATGAGCTGCGGACGGGTCAGGTCGTTGGCGAACGCCTGGCGGGTGGCGCTGCTCCAGCCGTCGGCGCCGGAGTCCCAGGCCTCGGCCAGCGGCACGAGGTGGTCGATGTCGAGGTCGGACGCGGCGGTCCAGGTGGCGCCGTCGTAGACGGAGTACCAGCTGCCGCTGGTGGCGGTGCAGGCGGAGTTGGTGACGACGCTGGAGCCGTCACGCTTGAGGACCGTCTCCCGGGTGTTGCAGGCGCCGGAGATGGTGATCCAGTGGTTGAACAGGTCGCGGTCGTAGCCGGTACGGTCCTCCGTCGCGACGGTGAGGGACGCGAGGTAGGTACGGGCGGTGGCGGCGCTGACGGGCGTGGGGAGCGCGGCGGAGGCGGTCGGGCCGTTGAATATCCCGACCATGGCTATCAGTCCGGTGACGGCGGCGAGTATGCTCAGGCGTCGACGCGCGTAGACCTTGGGCATGCGAACTCCCTTGTGGTGGGGGGCCGTTGAGGACGAGCGAGCACATGCTTGCGGCGGCGCGTTTCCAGGAGATGTGCGCCAGGTGAGAACCTAGTGACGTGTACATGTCACATCAAGACCTGTGACCGACCAGAACACCTACGTCGACCATGGGACCAAAGTCACTACGTCCCCTTCTGCGCCGTCGCGTACCATGGACGACGCAGAAGGGGAGTAGCTCTTCGCCGGGACCGTCGACATACTGCTCAGCTCGTCTGAGCCGGCGCCCGGAGGCAGACCTCGTGACACGGGGCCGGCCAGCGAGACCTTCGGCAAGCAGTGCACTGCCCGTGCCTCTCGGCGCGGGTGACGCCGTGTGCTGCCATGCCGAGGTGTCGCAGCGCAGCACGGACTCTCGGTGGGGCGGCCCGACCGATTGAGGGATTTTGATCAGCTTCAGCGTGATGGCGCTCGTCTTCGGTGTCGTCTTCCTGGCCGAGTTGCCGGACAAGACCGCGCTCGCCGGACTCGTCCTCGGCACCCGCTACCGCGCCTCGTACGTCTTCGCCGGCGTCGCCGCCGCCTTCGCCCTCCATGTCGCTCTCGCCGTGGCCGCGGGCAGTGTCCTGACCCTGCTGCCGCAGCAACTCCTGCACGCCCTCACCGGCGTCCTCTTCCTCGGCGGCGCCGCGGTGCTCCTGATGAAGAAGGACGAGGACGAGGCGGAGGTCCGCAAGCCCGAGAACCAGGGCTTCTGGAAGGTCTCCGGGGCGGGCTTCATGCTCATCCTGGTCGCCGAGTTCGGCGACCTCACGCAGATCATGACGGCGAACCTCGCGGCCCGCTACGACGACCCGCTCTCCGTCGGGCTCGGCGCGGTCCTCGCCCTCTGGGCCGTGGCCGGGCTCGGTATCGTCGGCGGCAAGGCGCTGATGAAGCGGGTGCCGTTGCGGCTGGTGACCAAGGTCGCGGCGGTGCTGATGCTGGGGCTGGGATTGTGGAGCCTGTTCGAGGCGCTGGTGGGCTGAGGCGGGCCCGGCCCGACAGGGTCCAGCCCCGTCGACCCAGGTGTCCATCCCGGGCCCTCCCGGTGTCCCGGCGTCATCGGGAAGGTGTCCTTTCCCGCCCCGGGGGACTGAATGCCTGGTCGGAGGCGGTGGCGCCGACCCCCCTCCGTTTTGTATCGTAAAGAAACAAAGTGACTCCCGTCCGCACACCCTGACCGGCGGGCGGGGTCACCTTGTCCCTCGGGGGACGCGGCCGGGCCCCCTCCGGCCTCAGCCACGTCTCCCACATCTCCCGCGCTCTGGAGCATGCCGATGACGACGGCCCCGACCGTTCTGACCGCCCGCGCCCTCCTGCTCGACATGGACGGCACCCTCGTCAACTCGGACGCCGTCGTCGAGCGCTGCTGGCGCCGCTGGGCGGACCGGCACGGGCTGGACGGGGACGAGGTCATGAAGGTCGTCCACGGCAGGCAGGGGTACGCCTCCATGGCCGTACTGCTGCCGCACCGGCCGATGGAGCAGAACCACGCGGACAACGCGCGGATGCTCGCGGAGGAGACCGCCGACATGGACGGGGTCGTCGCGATTCCCGGTGCGGCGGAGTTTCTGGCTGCGCTCACCGGGGCGGGGTTGGCGCATGCGCTGGTGACCTCCGCGGATGTCGGGCTGTCCACCGCGCGGATGGGCGCGGCCGGGCTCGCGCTTCCCGATGTGCGGGTCACCGCGGAGTCCGTCGGGGCGAGCAAGCCGGATCCCGAGGGGTTTCTCAAGGGGGCGGCCGAGCTTGGGGTGGCGCCGGAGGACTGTGTCGTCTTCGAGGACTCCGGGGCGGGGATCTCCGCGGGGCGCTCCGCCGGTATGCGGGTCGTCGGGGTCGGCCCCCGAGCCGGCTTCCACCGTCCCGACGCCCTCGTCCCCGACCTCACCAAGGTCCGGGTCGAACCCCTCTGGGGCGGCGGCATCCGCCTCCACCTCAACTGACCCAACCCTTCCTCGCCCCCTCCGCCCCTACCCGTCCCGTCCCTGGGGGCTGCCGCCCCCAGACCCCCGCATCGCGCTGACGCGCTCGTCCTCAAACGCCGGACGGGCTGAAAAGCCACCCCCGGCCCAGAGCCGATACGGCGAGCGGCCCACCGGCGGAAGGGCCCTCGGCCCGATGGCCGCCCACCGGCGGAAGAGGGCGGAGTCCACTCGGCCGGAGACCTGCTGTGGCCCACCGGCGGAAGAGGGTGGAGACCGCTGGGCCGGAGACCTGTTGTGGCCCACCGGCGGGAGGGGCCGGGGGTCGGTACATCACATGCCCGTCGCGTACGTTCGCGTCACCGGGGTCGTCTCCAATCGACCGGCGTTTGATCCGGCGGCGACGGGCGGATGTACCGGCCCCCGGCCCCGACCCACCCACCCGGCATCAGCCCACCCCGCCCGCTCAGGGCTCCGTAGTCTCCTTCTCCAGGCTCGTGCGGGTGGCTGTGCCGTAGATGCCCATGCCGTCGGTTGTGAGTCCGCGGGCCCATTGGTAGCGGGAGACGGCGTCCTCGACTCCCCGGTCGTAGTCGCCGTCGATGTCGCCTATGTAGAGGGCCAACTGCCGTAGGCGGAGCTGGAGTTCGGTCACCTCGGCGCCCCGGTCGCCGCGTCGGAGGGCCGGGGAGGTCTCCGGGGCGTCGTCCGGGGCGCCGCCGGTGGCCTCGGCCGGCCCCGTGGCGCGGTCGGTGGTGGCCGTCTGGGTCGGGGTGGCGGAGGCGGACCGGGACGCGGAGGCGCTCGGCGAGGGGGACGCCGAGGGCGACGCGCTCGTGCTGCGCGACGGGGTCCGTACGGCGGCCACCGGCGCCGTGGACGAGACGCTCGCGGACGCCGAGGCCGACGCGGACGAGGCCGAGACCTCCGGCACACTCGCCCGCACCGCGTCCGGCGCCCCAGCCCCCCGCGAGGGCGTCTCGTACGAGAACAGCCCGCTGGCGAACCCCGCCCCGGCCAGGACGATCACCCCGGCCCCCAGGACCCCCGGAATCACCACACGCCGCCGCCGACGGGCAGGCGGTGCGTCGGCGGGCGCACCGGGCGTCCCGCCCGGCACCACCCCGAGCCGCATCGTCGCCTCCGCCGCAGCGACACCGGAGAACTCCGGCACCACGACGACCGGCAGCGCAGCCGTATCCGCCGCGCCCACGCCCACGTCAGAGGAAGTCCGCGGATCCACATCCGCGCCCCCCGGCTCCAACTCCACATACGGCCGTATCCGCAGCGGATCAAAGTCCTCCGCCGCAGCCGCCTCCGCCGTACGCGCATCCCGCAACGCGTCGGACGCCCGCTGCGTGCACACGCACGACGGCGAGCCGTCCGGCGCGCGAGGCGCCGCGCACTCGGGGCAGACATGCCCGTTCGGTTCACTCACGCTTGGGTCCCTCCCCTGTCCTCCCCCTGAGGAACTCCAGAGATTATCCGTAGGTCCGTCACACAATCTCCCCGGTGCCCCCGGAAGCCCGCACTCCGCGGTACCGGACAGGACTCAACAGGCCATAACCGGTCACACCGATCAGGATGGACAATGACCGACAGGCGGGGACCGGCGGGAGGTCCGCATGACCGAGGACGGGCACGGCACGCCCCGGGGCGTGAACGAGAGCGCCGCGCGCCGCCGCGACGCGGCGGCCACGGACGCCGGCGAGCACGCCCACGGCAGTGTCCTCGTCTCGATCGGCGCGCTGCTGCTCGGCATGCTGCTCGCCTCCCTCGACCAGACGATCGTGTCGACCGCGCTGCCGACCATCGTCAGCGACCTGGGCGGCCTGGAGCACCTGTCCTGGGTCGTCACCGCGTACCTGCTCGCGTCGACCGCGGCGACGCCGCTGTGGGGCAAGCTCGGCGACCAGTACGGCCGGAAGAAGCTCTTCCAGACCGCGATCGTGATCTTCCTGATCGGCTCCGCGCTGTGCGGCATCGCGCAGAACATGCCGCAGCTGATCGGCTTCCGGGCGCTCCAGGGCCTGGGCGGCGGCGGACTCATGGTGCTGTCGATGGCGATCGTCGGAGACATCGTCTCGCCACGTGAACGCGGCAAGTACCAGGGCCTGTTCGGCGCGGTCTTCGGCGCGACGAGCGTGCTGGGACCGCTGCTCGGCGGCCTGTTCACCGAACACCTCAGCTGGCGCTGGGTGTTCTACATCAACCTCCCCATCGGCGTCGTCGCGCTCGCGGTGATCGCGACGACCCTGCACATCCCCATCCGTACCGCCCGGCACGTCATCGACTACCTCGGCACCTTCCTCATCGCCGCCGTCGCGACCTGCCTGATCATGGTGGCCTCGCTCGGCGGCACCACCTGGGACTGGAGTTCGCCGCAGATCATCGGTCTCGTGGTGCTGGGCGTCGTACTCGCCGGATGCTTCGTCGCCGTCGAGCGCCGGGCGGCCGAACCCGTTCTCCCGCTCAAGCTCTTCCGCATCCGGACCTTCGTACTGTCCGCCCTCATCAGTTTCATCGTCGGGTTCGCGATGTTCGGCGCGATGACGTATCTGCCGACGTTTCTCCAGGTCGTCCAGGGCGTGACACCGACGATGTCGGGCGTGCATCTGCTGCCGATGGTGTTCGGGCTGCTGATCGCCTCCACCGTCTCCGGCCAGATCGTCAGCCGCACCGGCAGATGGAAGGTGTTCCCGATCGCCGGTACGGGGATCACGGCCATCGGCCTGCTGCTGCTCCATCAGCTCGACGAGCACAGCGGCACGGGGGAGATGAGCGCGTACTTCTTCGTCTTCGGCCTGGGCCTCGGCCTGGTCATGCAGGTGCTCGTGCTGATCGTGCAGAACGCGGTCTCGTACGAGGATCTGGGCGTCGCCACCTCGGGGGCGACCTTCTTCCGGTCCATCGGCGCCTCGTTCGGCGTGGCCGTCTTCGGCTCGGTCTTCGCGAGCCGCCTCGGCGACAAACTGACGGCCGCGCTCAGCGGGCGGCAACTGCCGGCGGGGATCAGCGTGGACGGGCTGAAGGCCGACCCGAAGGGCATCGCCGAGCTGCCGGCCGCGCTGCGGGCACCGGTCCTGCACGCGTACGCCTCGTCCATCACCGACGTCTTCCTGTACGCCGCGCCGGTCGCCGTCCTGGGCTTCGTGCTGGCCTGGTTCCTGCGCGAGGACAAGCTGCGCGGGGCGGTCACGGCACCGGACGCCACCCAGACGCTGGCGAGCAACCCGGTGCAGCGGTCGTCGTACGACGAGGTGTGCCGGGCGCTGTCCGTGCTCGGCACACGGGAGGGGCGGCGCCAGATCTACGTGGAGATCACCGCGCGGGCCGGCTACGACCTGCTGCCCGCCGCGAGCTGGCTGCTGCTGCGGACCCGGAAGTACGGCTGGGCCGAGCCCTCCCAGCTCGCCGAGTACAGCCGCGTACCGCTGTCGGTCGTGATGGCCGCGGCCCGGCAGGTCGAGGAGCGCGGGCTCGCCGTCCGTGAGGGACTGGACCTCGTGCTGACGGCCGAGGGACGGCAGGCGGCGGCGAAGCTGTCCAAGGCGCGCGAGGACTCGCTCTCGGAGCTGCTCGGCGACTGGTGGGACCAGGACCGTCCGACCGATCTGATCAGGCTGGTCGAGGACTTGAACGCGGAGCTGTGCGGCTCGGACGCGGAACGCCCGCACGACGGATCGGTCCCGCGCCGCGCGGCCTGACCCACGGGTGTTGCTCCAAGGTTCCCGAGGTTCCCGAGGTTCCCGAGGTTCCCGAGGTGCCGTAAGCCGTTCGCGAACGGATTTCGGCGGGTCCCGGCGCGGCGCCCGCTGTTTGAGAGGCGTGCTACGGGCAACACGGTGCAAGAACCGGCCCGTTGGGTCGAGTAAACCTCGGAAGGCACCCATGTCCACAGGCGTGATCATCGCTCTGATCGTGATTGTGGCGGCCGTTGCCGTTGTCGCGGCCGCCGTGACCCTCCTCGCTCGAAGGCCGCAGGGCGGGCGCAGCCTGCAGCGGCGCTTCGGGCCCGAATACGACCGGGCGGTGGCCCGGCACAACGGTGACGTGAAGGCCGCGGAGAGCGATCTCCAGGAACGCGTGAGCCGGCACGGCTCGCTGCGGCCGAAGGCGCTGGAGCCCGCGGCCCGCGAGCAGTACACGGCCCGTTGGGCGGCAGCCCAGGAACGGTTCGTCGAGTCGCCGCGCGAGGCCGTGGCCGACGCCGACACGCTGCTCGGTGAAGTGGCCGGCGCCCGGGGATTCCCCGGCGGTGACCAGTACGACGAGCAGTACGCGGCGCTCTCGGTCCACCACGGGCCGCACGTCCACGGCTACCGCAGGGTGCACCGCGCCGCGCTGGCCCGTACCCCGGACGGCCACGGTACCGAGGAGCTGCGTGAGGCGATGGTCGAGGCCCGCGCGCTCTTCGAGGAACTGGTGTCCCCCACCCGCCAGGACAACTCCCACCACCGGCCGGAGGCGGACGCGAAGTCGTCCGCCGACCAGACCACCGCCAACCGCCCCGAGGGCGCTGCCCCCGAGGGCCGATCCCACCAGCCCTGGTCGTTCAACAGGCGCCAGGCGAAGGGGAGTTGAGTAACATGAAGGACATCTCGGACGACACCACCAAGGACCCGAACGAGACGGCCAAGGACCCGACCCGCTCGGATCCGGCCCGCTCCGACGCGACCCGTCCGGACCCGGCGCGCTCCGACCCGATGAAGGGCAGCGCCCGTCCGGTGACCGGCGAGGCCGCTCCGGCCCCCGAGGCTCCGACGAGCAGCCCCACCGGCGTTCCGACGGGCCGCAAGACCGAGCCGGGCGACGACGCGCGGGCCCGCCGGACGGACCCGGCCCCCACCGCCACCGCCACCGGCACCACGTCGTCGCGTGAGGACACCGACGCCCTCGACCGCACGACGGGCGACCGCGCGACTGCTGACCGCACGACGGGCGACCCCACGTCGCGCGACGCCGCGGCCCGTGCCATCGACGGCCGTGACACCGCGTCCCGCGAGGCCAAGGAAACCGGAACGGGCACGAGCACGGGTACGGCCCCCGGCACAGGCACAGGCACAGGCACAGGCACAGAAACCGGCCCCGCGACCAACGGGCGCGCCGCCGCCGTGCACGAGGTCCGGCCGCTCCCGGAGAAGGACACCCCCAGCGCCCACGACACCTCGAAGTCCCACGACACGTCCAGGGACCACGAGACGTCGAAGGCTGATGACACGTCCAAGGCTCACGACACGTCCAAGGGCCACGACAGCCGTCTGATCCCGCAGGACGAGTCCGACAAGTTCGAGCTGCGGCTGCGGCACGCGGTCGGTGGGTTCGTCGACGGGCCCCGGGACGCCGTGCAGGAGGCCGACCAGGTGCTGGAGGAGCTCGCCGCGCGGTTCGCGGACGCCGTCTCCCGGCGCCGCAAGACCCTGCGTACGTCCTGGCAGGGGAAGACCGGCGAGGAGAAGGCCACCGCCGGTACCACCGACACCGAGCAGCTCCGGATAGCCCTCAAGGACTACCGCGAGGTGGCGGAACGCCTCCTGAAGTTCTGACCCGCACCACGCGTGACCGGCACCACGCACGACCGCGTCACGCCTGACCGGCACCCTGAGGCCGCGCCCCGGACACATCCGGAGCGCGGCCTCAGCCGTACCCGCACGACGGCCGTCACCGTCGTCACCCGCCGTCGGCCGGTGACTCCCGCCGCTCGCGCCACTCCCGGACGATCTCCTCGACGTCGTACGGCTTGAGTCCGAGGGGCGGGCCGGGCGGCGGTTTGAACATGAGTTCGCGGATCTTGGCGTTGATGTCCTCGACGATGCGGCGCACCGCCCGCTCCGAGGGCGCCGCGGAGGCCGCCGCGAGCGCGTCCTCCGCCTCCTTGCGCAGGACCAGCGTGGGGGGAAGCACGGACAGGCCCTCGCGGGCCATCTTCCGCTTGATCCACCACAGTTCGTCGTACGGAGTGTCGGAGATGGCGGGCATCGGCTTGCCGGCGCCGGGGAGTTGCGTGAACTCGCCGCGCGCCTCCGCCTCGCGGATCTGCCGGTCGACCCAGGACTCGAAGCTGACGCCGGGTGGCTTGCGCTCGGTCATGAGTCCCATTGTGCAGTAGCCCGCACGCTGGGGCGACGCCGCGAACTATCATGCGGCGGCGGCGCGTCAAGCACGCTCCGTACGACGACAATCGGTCCGGCGGGAACTGAAGGAGCGCACGTGCTCGAACTCACCATGGCCTCGGTCACCGGGGCGGACGCGGGTGCGACGGCCGGCATGTTGATGGCCGACGCGCCCAGCGAGCCGGGTGCCATGCTGCGGGTGGGCCGGGACAAGGCCGTGTGCCGTCTCGCGACCCCGGACGACTGGCTGTTCGTGTCCCGGGTGCATCTGGAGTTCCTGTGCGGCCCCGACGGCGCCTGGCAGGTCACCTGGTTGCAGGGCTCCCGGCCCGACCCCTCCTCCGAGGTGCGGCTGACGCTGGCCGGCGAGTTGACCCGGGCCCTCGCGTACGGCGGTACGGCCAGGCTTCCCGCGGGCGGCTCCGGCGAGATCGTCATCCTGGACCGCACCGGCCCGTACAGCGTGAACGTGGGCTTCTACCACGAGGTGTGACCCCGAGACCCCGAGACCCCGTGACCCGCGGAACGCTCAGGCCAGCACGCGGGCCAGCGCGAACCCGTCGTACCCCTTGCTCCCGACCGTCTGGATCGCCGTACCGTTCAACTTCGGGTGGGCGGCGATCAGTTCGAGCGCCTCCCGGGTGCCGCGGACGTGCGCCTCGGTGTTGCCGGGGTCGGCGACCTTGCCCTCGCGGACGACGTTGTCGAGGACGATCAGGCTGCCGGGGCGGGTGAGCTTGAGGGCCCACTCGACGTAGTGCGGGTTGTTCACCTTGTCCGCGTCGATGAACACGAGGTCGAACGGCTCGGGGTTCTCCTCGGCCAGCTTCGGGAGCGTCTCCAGGGCGGCCCCGACCCGCACCTCGGCGATCTTGTCGAGGCCCGCGCGGGCGAGGTTGCCGCGGGCGACCTCGGCGTGTGCCGGGTCGTACTCGAAGGTGATCAGGCGGCCGTCGGCCGGGAGGGCGCGGCCCAGCCAGATCGTGCTGTAGCCGCCGAGGGTGCCGATCTCCAGGACGCGGCGGGCGCCCTGGATCTGGGCGAGAAGCTGGAGCAGCTTGCCCTGGTTCGGCGCGACGTTGATGGGCGGCAGTCCGGCCGCGTCGCTGTCACGCAGCGCGGCGGTCAGGGTGTCGTCGGCGGGGGCGAGGAGGGCGGCGAAGTAGTCGTCGACGTCGTCCCAGAGCTGCGACTCGCTCATGCACCATGCCTTTCGTATGCCTAGTTAGATGCGCTAACTAGTCCTGCGGGTGAATCTAGTCGCGGACGCCCCGGCTATCCAGTGGATCCGGCCGGCGGCAGTGCGCATAAATGCCGCGTATGCGGCGAGGCGAACAGGGCGGGCGTGCCCGTTCGGTGGCCGGTCTGTGATCTGTGTCGCGGTCCCGTGGTGGCACTGAACCGTTCGCGCACTATCGTCATCCGGACAAAAGATGGAAGGACGTCAGGTGAAGAGGGGGTTGCCTGCGTCTCTCGACCGGGGCGGTGCGAGCCTCTGGGGACCGGACAGGAAACCCGCGCGCGGGACGCGTGGGACGAACGGGGCGGGAGGGCTGACGCGGCGTGGCGAACGTGGAGCACGGCGGAAGAGCGGGTAATGCCTTCGGGGCGGGGGCTGCCGAGCGAGCGAGGGCGCGGCTGAAGGCCGTCCGCATCGGGATGTGGGTGATCGCCGCGGTGCTCGCCGTACGGCAGCTCACCGCCGTCCTGAGCACCCCGAAGGGGGAGCGGCTGACCGATCTGGAGACCTGGGTCGGTACGGACGGCGTCCTGCACGTGAAGGGCTCGCTGTACGACTCGACGCAGTTCACCGGCACCCCGTTCGGGGGGCTCGTCCTCAAGCCACTCACCCGTTCGGCGGAACAGGCCCTCGGCTGGGGCTGGACCTTCGGCACCCTGCTGCTGGTCGTCGCGCTCGGGCTGGTCACGGCGCGCGCCCTGCCCGAGCCCGTCACGCGGCGCGCGACCCTGCTCGCCGCGCCCGTCGCGATCAGCCTCCTGATGCTGTCGCTGCCGGTGCGCAACACCCTCTACCTCGGCCAGACCAGCATCATCCCGGTGCTGCTCGTCCTGCTCGGCTGCTTCGCCGTACGCGGGCAGCGGGCCGCCGGCGTGCTGATCGGCCTCGCCGCCGCCCTCCAGCCCGCCGTGCTGCTCTTCGCGCCGCTGCTCTGGTTCACCGGCCGCAGACACGCCGCCGTGGGCACCGGAGCCACCTTCGCGGGCCTCACGGCGCTCGCCTGGGCCGCGATGCCGCACGACTCGTACACGTACTGGGTGCACCACGTGGCGGGCGCCGGTCTCGGCGGCAAGGCCGACGGCCTCGCCAACCAGTCACTGCACGGCGCACTGCTGCGGTTCGGTCTTGAGGGGCCGCTGGAGATCGCCCTGTTCCTGCTGCTCGGAGCGGCCGTCGCCGTCCTCGGCCTGCGCCGCGCGGTGCGCTACGCCCAGGACGGACAGCTGCTGCTCGCCGTCGCCGTCACCGGCTGTGTCGCCGTCGCCGTCTCGCCCACGACCTGGCAGCACCAGCTGCTGTGGGTGCTCCTCGCGGTCGTCGGCCGGGTCGGCAGGAAGACCTCGGACCGCTACATGTGGCCCGTCGCCGTCGTCCTGGTGATGACGCTGCCCGCCAAGATGATGCTGCCGAACATGCCGGTGCTCCACCCGGTGCGCGACAACGTGGTGCTGATCGCCGCGCTCTCCGCCGCCCTCGTGGTGCCGTTCCTGTCCCGCACCTCGGAGTACTACCGCAGACCGATCCCCACCGAGTACGCGCCCGCCGTACCCGCCCGGTGGAGCCGCGTCCCGCTGCTCCCCTTCCTCGGCCGGGTCCTCTCCCGCCCGAACCTCCTCCTCGAACTGCTGCTGATCCGCGTCGGCTACTCCGCCTACCAGCAGGTCAGGCTGGCCGCGACCGGCGGCACCAACGACGGCGCCCGGGTCACCGCCGAGAAGCACGGCGACCAGATCCTGTCGATGGAGCAGTTCCTGCGCATCGACATCGAGCACTGGGTCAACCACGCCGTCGTGAAGGTCGACTGGCTGCGCGGCTTCTTCGACTTCTACTACACGTCCTTCCACTTCTTCGTCCCGCTGTCGGTGCTCGCGGTGCTCTACGTCCGGCGCCCGGGGGACTACCGCTGGGCCCGCGCGGCACTCGGCTTCGCGACGCTGTTCGCGCTCGTCGGCTTCTGGCTCTACCCGCTGGCCCCGCCCCGCCTGATGCCGGGTCTCGGCGTCATCGACACGGTGCACGGCGTCCAGGACTTCTCCAAGCCGGACTACGGCACCCTCACCGCCCTCACCAACCAGTACGCGGCGATGCCCTCGCTGCACTTCGGCTGGTCCCTGTGGTGCGGCCTGGTGATCGCGATCCTGGCGCCGAAGTGGTGGATGAAGGCGCTGGGCCTGCTGCACCCGTTCTTCACCGTCTCCGCGATCGTGGCGACCGGCAACCACTGGATCCTGGACGCCGTGGGCGGCGCGATGGTGGTGGGCGCGGGCTTCGGGCTGACCTACTTGCTCCAGGGGCCCCGGCCCCGGGCACTGCCGGAGCCGGAGCCGGAACCGGTCGAGCTCAGCAAGAAGGAGCCGGTCCCGGTGACGGGCCGTACGCCGAGCTGATCCGGTACTCGCCGGGGCGGGTGACCGTCAGCCGGGAGAACTCGCCGTCCCGCGTGAGGCAGCCCCCGTCGGCGCGCAGCCACGGCGAGTACGCGACCTTCACGGTCACCGAGCCCGGCCCCGGCACCCGCACGTCGACCTCGGCGCTCGTGGTCCGCAGGACGGTGCCGGGCGCCGACACCAGCGGCACCGCGTCGCGCACCCGGAACACCCGCCAGTGGGCGTCGTTCCACACCGGCTCCAGCCAGGCGGGCGGGTTCGCCACCAGGCGGGCCTCCTCCTCGGCGAACCCGTCCGGCTTCCCGTCGGGCAGCACGACCAGCCCGACGGCCCAGCGGTCCAGCCAGGCACGGTAGGTCGCGGCGGAGAAGGTGCCGTCGTAGAAGAGCCGGCCGCGCTCCATGTCGAGCTGGCGGTTCCAGCCGCGCGCCATGTTCACGTGCGGGGCGAGCGCGGTGGCCTCGCGGTGGTTGCGGGCGGGCACCACCTCGACGCGGGTGCGGTCCGCGCCGAGCCGGTCGAGGGCGCCGACGACCCCGCGGGTGTCGGCGGCCCACGCGGGCACGTGCGTCGACACCTCCAGGTCGTCGACGGTCTTCTGGCCGACCCAGAACAGCGAGTAGCACAGGGCCCCGATCAGCGCGGTGCGCCGGACCGCCTTGAGACGCGGCGCGCCGAGCAGCACCGCGAGCAGCGCGGCCGGGGCGAACAGCTCCGCGAACCGCTCGACGTTCGTGCCGACGGGCGAGGCGACCAGATACGTCAGTACGGTCCCGGCGGCGTAGACGACGCCGCTCCACCGCGCCACCCGCCAGCCGCGCGGCGCGAGCACCGCCACGGTCAGCCCGAGCAGCACGGGCGGCCAGATACGGTCGGCCGGCATCAACTGCTCGCCGCTGAACGGGAACAGCAGCGTCGTCGCCCCGACCACGACGGCGGGCGGCGCCAGCAGCACACCGGCCCGCACCCGGTCCCGCGCGACGAGATACGCCGCCCCCACCACCGCGAGGAACAGCCCCGCCACCGGACTCGCCATCGTCGCCAGCGTCGCGTAGGCCGTCGCGAGCAACAGCCGCCGCTCACGGGTCAGCAGCACGCAGGCCGCGAGCCCGAGCGCCACCCCGAGCGCGAACGTCGTACGCCCCGACGCGACGTTGCACCACAGCGCCAGCGACGCGAGCAGCGCGGGGCCCACCGGCCGCCGTATCCCCGAACGCCCGATCAGCACGGCCGCCAGCCAGCAGGCGGCGACCCCGGAGACGACGGTCACCGTGCGCACGCCGAGCCCGGCCATCAGATACGGCGATATCAGGCTGTAGTTGGCGGTGTGCATCCCGCCGTACCAGAACAGGTTGTACGCCGAGCCGCCGTTGCGGGACACGAACTGCGCCCAGGCCTCCTGGGCCGCGAGGTCGCCGCCGCCGGTCGCCAGGAACGCCCACCACACCGCGTACAGCGGGAGGGTGGGGAGCGTGGCGAGGAGCGGAAGCCGGTGGCGGTGCCAGAAGCCGCTGAGGTGGTGGTTCCGGTGCGGTGCCGGGTGGTCCTGCCGGACGGCGGTCAGTTCGGTCAGATCGGCGAGGTCGGTCGCGTCGGTCAGCTCGGTCGGATCGGTCAGCTCGGCGGAGACCACTGCTCTGGGATTCCGTTCGAAGTCTTCGAGGGTGGGGTGTGGTTGTGCCGAGTGTGTAGACGCGACATGGACCGAAAACGTTCAGCAGGGAGCTACGGGAAGTCGCGACGAGGACGAAGTCGCTACGTCCGCACGTCTGCCCCGGCCAGGCACTCGAACCACACCGTCTTGCCTTCACCGGTCGGCTCCACCCCCCACTCGTCGGCCATCGCGTCGACCAGGACGAGGCCCCGGCCGCCCTCCGAGTCGCTGTCGGGTGCCGAGACGACCGGAAGGGCGGCCGAACTGTCCGACACCTCGACGCGGACGCCGACCGGCATGCGCAGCACCAGCAACTCGCAGCGTCGGCCCGGGACATGGCGCAGCACGTTGGCGAGCAGCTCGGTGACCGCCAGGCCGACCGGGTCGGCCAGCTCCGGCATCTCCCAGTAGCGGAGGTAGGCGCGGACGATCCGCCGGACGTGACCGGCCGAGTGTTCGCCGACCGTGAAGCGCATGCCGTACTGGACGGGTGGGGGAGGAATGAGTTCGTTCACATGACGAGCGTGACGGCCATTGGCTACGCTGAGCTACCGACCGAACACAACTGACTCGCGGGCCGAGTTGGCAGACAGGGGCCGTACGTGACCAACATCAGCGTCCTCGACCCGAGCGCGTCGCCGCTCGACTACTACGGCTTCGAGCTGCGGCGGCACCGGGAGGCGGCGGGCCTGACGCAGAAGCAGTTCGGCGACGTCATCAACTACACCGGGTCACTGGTGGGGCAGATCGAGACGGCTCGGAAACTCCCGACGGACGTCTTCAGCGAGCGGGCCGACGCCGCGCTGGGCACGGGCGGGTTGTTGTCGCGGTTGGTGGGGCTGGTGTTGCGGAGTCAGCTTCCGGGGTGGTTCCAGCAGGTGGCGGAGCTGGAGGCTCGGGCGGCTGAGATCTGCACCTTTCATACGCACCTGGTGCACGGCCTGTTGCAGACCGAGGGCTACGCGCGTGCCGTACTCGGTGCCCTGGACTCCAGTCGGCTCGATGACCGAACTGCCGTACGGCTGGCTCGGCAGCGCATCTTTGAGAAGGGCGAGCCTCCGGTTCTTTGGGCGGTCGTCAGCGAGGCTGCGCTGTACCAGGAGATGGGCGACTCGCAGACTATGCGGGACCAACTGGAGCGCCTGTTGGGCTTCGAGGAGAACCCCCGGATCAACGTTCAGGTGCTGCCGTACTCGGCCGGGGCGCACGCCGGGATGACTGGTTCCTTCGACCTTTTTCGCTTCACGAGTGACCCGGACATCGTCTACACCGAGGGTTACGGGATGGGGCATCCGACCGCCAACCCGGACACTGTCAAGGACTGTTCGCTCCGTTACGATCATCTACAGGCCGCCGCACTGTCCCTCCGGGACTCGGCGCATGTGATCCGGCACGCAATGGAGGAACGCTATGGGGAGCAACGCGACTCCGACCGGCATCCAGTGGCGTAAGGCCAGCTACAGCACCGACACGGGCGGTTCGTGCGTCGAGTGCGCACCCCTCGGCCCCCTGGCCTGGCGAAAGTCGACGTACAGCAGCGACCAGGGTGGCTCGTGCGTCGAGATCGCCCCAACCCCCCACGCCACCATCGCCGTCCGGGACTCAAAGGTCCCCGACGGCCCCTCCCTCACCCTCACCCCGGCCGCCTTCGCCGCCTTCGTCACCGGGCTTTAGCGACCAGTTCCTCCGTCGTCACCACCGTGGCGAAGTCGCCGCCGTGCAGGGTCACGGCGGTCGCGCGGGAGAGTTCGTCCGCGGTGAGGTGCCAGCCGAACGGGCCCTCCTGGTCGAAGGTGTACGTCGCGTCGAGGGCGAACAGGACGTCGTAGCCGAGGTTGCCGCCCATGCGGGCCGTGGTCTCGGCGCACATGTTCGTCTGGATCCCGGCGACGGCGATCTGGGTGACGCCCTCCGCCTTGAGCCAGGCGTCCAGGTCGGGGGTGCCGTAGAACGCCGAGTTCACCGTCTTGGTGATGAACAGCTCCGGGCCCTTGCCCGCGCCGCGCCGCTGCTCGACGTAATCCTTGAAGCCGTTGCCGGGCTGCCCCGGCCGCAGGGGCGAGTCCGGCTTGACCGAGTCGTGCCGGACGAAGACGACCGGGCGGCCGGTGTCCTGCCAGACCGCGATGAGGGAGGCGATGTTCTCGTCGGCGGCCGGGTTGTTGCGCGAGCCCCAGGCGGCCAGGTCCTCGAAGCCCTGCTGTACGTCGACTACCAGCAGCGCGGCGTTCTGTGTGATCTCCATGCGCACCATCGTGCCGTCCTTCACGCGCCCGCTCCAGGGGGCAGGAAGCCAGCGTTCGATGATTTACTGCCAAGGTGACCCGGTCGACGACACAGACTCACCGCATCGCCCTCCTCGCCTTCCCCGGCGTGCGGGCCTTCGACGTCAGCGTGATCACCGAGGTGTGGGGCGTGGACCGTACGGACCGGGGCGTACCCGCCTTCGACCTGCGCCGGGTCGCCGCCGACCCCGCTCCCGTGGCGATGCGCGGCGGACTCGCGGTCACCCCGGACCGGACGCTGGCCTGGCTGCCCCGGGCCGAGCTGATCGTGGTGCCGGGGCTCGACGACCATGTGACGCCCGCGCCCGAACCCGTACTGGAGGCGCTGCGCCGCGCGCACGCCCGGGGCACCACCGTCGCCGCGCTGTGCGGCGGCGCCTTCACGCTGGCGCAGGCGGGGCTGCTGGACGGGCGGCGCGCCCTCACCCACTGGCGGCTGATCGACCTGCTGCGGGAGCGGTATCCGACGGTGCGGGTCGAGCCGGACGCGCTGTTCGTCGAGGACGGCAACCTGTGGACGTCCGCGGGGACGGCCGCCGGGATCGACCTGTGCCTGCATCTCGTCCGTACCGTGCACGGCGCGGAGGCCGCCGCGGCGATCGCCCGCTCGATGGTCACGGCGCCGTTCCGGGCGGGCACCCAGGCGCAGTTCATCGAGCAGCCCGCCCCCGCGGACCCGGACGCCGACGCGCTGGCCGCCGTACGGGAGTACGCGCTCGGGCATCTCGACGAGCCGCTCACCGTGCCCGCGCTGGCCGCCCGCGCGGGCATGTCGCCGCGCTCCTTCGCCCGGCACTTCGTGGCGGCCACCGGGACAACTCCCGTGCGCTGGCTGCTGGATCAGCGGGTCGCGGCGGCCCAGCGGCTGCTGGAGCGGACCGGGCTCGCCATGCCCGAGGTGGCCCGGCGGGCGGGCTTCGGCAGCGAGGTCACCATGCGGCAGCACTTCGCGGCGCGGCTTGCGACGAGTCCACGGGCGTACCGGGCGTCGTTCGCGGGTGCGGGTGCGGGCGTTCACGTGGGTGTCGTGAGCGGGGGAGGCAGGGGCGGGGCGTAGGGATGGTGGTCGCTCCTGCCTCCCGCGCGTGACGGGCCGGCGGTGCCGGGAGGTCGTCGGCCCGCGTACGGACGGGTGTCACGTATGGCTGACCTGGAGTTCCTTGACGCCGTTGAGCCAGGCGGAGCGCAGCCGGCGGGGGTCGCCCGCCAGTCGCAGGTTGGGCATGGCGTCGGCGATCGCGTTGAAGATGAGGTCGATCTCCAGGGTGGCGAGGGACTTGCCGAGGCAGAAGTGCGGGCCTCCGCCGCCGAAGCCGAGGTGGGGGTTGGGGTCGCGGGTGATGTCGAAGAGCTCCGGGCGGTCGAAGATCTCGGGGTCGTTGTTGGCGGAGGAGTAGAAGACGCCGACGCGCTGTCCCTTGCCGATCCGCTGCCCGCCCAGTTCGGTGTCCTGGGTCGCGGTGCGCTGGAAGGAGACGACGGGGGTCGCCCAGCGGACGATCTCCTCGGCGGTGGTCTTGGGACGTTCGCGCTTGTAGAGGTCCCACTGGTCGGGGTGGGTGAGGAAGGCGTGCATGCCGTGGGTGATGGCGTTGCGGGTCGTCTCGTTGCCCGCGACGGCCAACAGCAGGACGAAGAAGCCGAATTCGTCCGGCGCGAGGTTGCCCTCGTCCTCCGCGGCGACCAGGGTGCTGACGATGTCCTTGGCCGGGCACTGCTTGCGGTCGGCGGCCATGTTCATCGCGTAGGAGATGAGTTCGGTGGCCGACTCGGCGCCGACCTCCTCGGTGATCGCGTACTCCGGATCGTCGTACGCCACCATCTTGTTGGACCAGTCGAAGATCTTCGATCGGTCGTCCTGCGGGACCCCGATGAGCTCCGCGATGGCCTGGAGGGGGAGTTCGCTGGCGACCTGGGTGACGAAGTCGAAGGCGCCGTCGGGGCCCGCGCCCGCGAGCGCGCTCTCGACGATCGAACCGGCGCGGGCGCGCAGGGCGCTCTCCAGGGAGCGGATCGCGCGCGGCGTGAAACCGCGCTGCACGATCTGGCGGACCCGGGTGTGCTCGGGCGGGTCCATGTTGAGCATGATCAGCCGCTGGACCTCGATTGTCTCGCGCGGGATGTGCTCCTGGAAGCGGATGACGGCGGTGTTGAGGAACGAGGAGAAGATCTCGGGGCGCGTGGAGACGTACTTGACGTCCGCGTGCCGCGTCACCGCCCAGTAGCCGTCGTCCTCGAAGCCCGCGATACCGGGCTGTTGCGCGATCCAGTGGACGGGTTCGGTCGCGCGCAGCTCGGCGAACTCCGGCAGGGGAACGCGGTGGTGCAGCAGATCGGGGTCGGTGAAATCGAACCCGTCGGGCAGCGCAGGACAGGGCATCGGCAACTCCCGCCGTTCAGACGGCCTTCTCTCGGCATGTTCTGACGGTCCATCAGAGACTGGAGACTGCCGTGAAGGTAGTAACGGGTTCTACAAGTCGCAAGGGGCACGGCGACTCGAATCGTGTCCGGTATTCGCGGAGACGGTGACTTCCACGGCTGCACGACCCTTGCGGCACCGGGGGTTGGCTCAGCAGACTGCACAACAGAACTAGAACGCGTACTAGTTCGGCGCGGCGGGTGGCCGGGACGCCCGCGCCGCGCGGGTGGACAGGCCCAAGGAGAGGACGAGCCCCCATGGTCGCGGAACCCGTCATCGTCGAAGCCGTACGCACCCCCATCGGCAAGCGCGGCGGCGCACTCGCCAATCTGCACCCCGCCTACCTGTTGGGCGAGACCTACCGAGAACTCCTGGGCCGAACCGGCATCCAGGCCGACTGCGTCGAGCAGATCGTCAGCGGCACGGTCACGCACGCCGGCGAACAGTCCATGAACCCCGCCCGCGTCGCCTGGCTCACCATGGGCCTGCCGTACGAGACGGCCGCGACGACGGTCGACTGCCAGTGCGGCTCCTCGCAGCAGGCCTCGCACATGGTCGCCAACATGGTCGCGGCCGGCGTCATCGACGTCGGGATCTCCTCCGGCGTCGAGGCGATGTCGCGGGTACCGCTGGGGTCCGGGTCCAAGCACGGGCCGGGCAAGCCGTTCCCCGACGAGTGGAACGTCGACCTGCCGAACCAGTTCGAGGCGGCGGAGCGCATCGCCCGCCATCGCGGTCTGACGCGCGAGAACGTCGACTCGCTGGGGCTGATCTCGCAGGAGCGTGCCGCGGGCGCCTGGTCGGAGGAACGCTTCAAGCGCGAGACCTTCGCCGTGCAGGTGCCGACCACGGAGGAGGAGCA
This sequence comes from Streptomyces sp. NPDC088747, assembly GCF_044751025.1. Taxonomy (NCBI): domain Bacteria; kingdom Bacillati; phylum Actinomycetota; class Actinomycetes; order Kitasatosporales; family Streptomycetaceae; genus Streptomyces; species Streptomyces sp. NPDC088747. Next base: position 409,320 of record NZ_JBIVKZ010000005.1, on the reverse strand, counting down.
GCGGGCCGGGCAGGGCATGTGGCGGCTCGTCGACCGTGACGAGGGTCTGCGGGACACGTCGATGGAGGCGCTGGCCCGCCTGAAGCCGGTCATGCCGACGGCCGTCCACACCGCGGGCAACTCCTCCCAGATCTCCGACGGCGCCTGCGCCATCATGTGGGCGTCCAAGCGGATGGCCCGCGCCCTGAAACTGCGCCCCCGCGCACGGATCGTCGCCCAGGCCCTGGTCGGCTCCGACCCGCACTTCCACCTCGACGGCCCCATCGACGCGACCCGCGCGGTCCTCGGCAAGGCCGGCATGACCCTCAAGGACATCGACCTCGTCGAGATCAACGAGGCCTTCGCCTCAGTGGTGTTGAGCTGGACCCAGGTCTTCGGACAGGACCTGGAGAAGGTCAACGTCAACGGCGGCGGCATCGCGCTGGGCCACCCGGTGGGAGCGACGGGCGCCCGCCTGATCACCACCGCCCTGCACGAACTGGAACGCCGCGACAAGGAGTTCGCCCTCGTGACGATGTGCGCGGGCGGGGGGCTGGCGACCGGGACGATCCTTCAGCGGCTGTAGGCGTCCGCGAGTACCCGAGTGGTGACCTTGGGGCCGGCGGCGGAGCCCGTCGGGCATATACGGGCCGGAGTCGCAGCGGCCGGTGGACTACAAACCCTTCCGGCCCGTGTAGGGAGGGCCTCACCCATCTCGAAGTCACCGTGGTCTGGACGTACTCCGCCTATTGCGGCCCTCTGGTCGACCGGGCCCGTTCGTTTCTCGGCTTCACCATCAAGACGGTGCCCCCGGCCCTGACCGGCTTCGTGCTGGACAGCGACGCGGTCCACGTGGAGGGCTTCTCGGTGGTCGGCGGGCACTGGGAGGCCTGTCTCGTGCGGGAGGCGACAGAGGCGTACTGCGAGGACGACGACGAGGACTTCGACGCGGAGTTCCCGTCCGCGGAGGCTGCCGCGCGCTCGGCGGCCACCTGGGCGAGCGAGGCCGGCCGCAAGCCGGATCTGCCGGGACTCGTCGAGGTGTTCGCCGAGGAGGACGTGGTCCTCGCGTAGGAGTTGTTCTTCCGGCTCCTCGACAGGCTGGGGGTGTGACGGTCGGGTCCGTCAGTCGAGCGGTTCGCGCAGGCCCCCGACAAGAATCCCCACCAGACGACGCGCGTCGTACGCCGGGTCGGACTCCGCGCCGATGCACAGGTTGCCCACGCCGCGCATGAGTTCGTAGGCCTGGAGGCCGGGCTGGATCTCGCCCGACTCGGCCGCCGCGTCGAGCAGTTGGGCGCAGACCGGGACCAGGCGGTCCAGGAAATAGGCGTGCAGGGTCGCGAAGCCGGTGTTGTCGGACTGGAGCGCCGCGGCGAGGCCGTGTTTGGTGACCAGGAAGTCGACGAAGAGGTCGATCCACCGCTCGAGGGCGGCGTGCGCGGTCGGGGCGGTCGCCAGGAGGGCGGGGCCCGCCTCGGCGCACGCCTCCACCTGGTGCCGGTAGACGGCGATGATCAGGTCCGCCCGCGTCGGGAAGTGCCGGTAGATGGTGCCCAGGCCGACCCCCGCCCTGGCCGCGATGTCACGTACCGGCGCCTCCACGCCCGAGGCGACGAACGCCGCGGCGGCCGCGTCGAGCAGGGTCTCCTTGTTGCGCCGGGCGTCCACTCGCTTGGACCGGTCCGGCTGTCCCGCGTCCTTGTCGCTCGCGTGCACCGCGTCGTTCCCTTCGCCGCCCCGCCGTCTCCGCGCCGGGGCTTGCCAAACGGAACCTTGTTCCGTACCTTCCGGAACGAGGTTCCGTTTATTCATGATGTCAGAGCGGAGCCCGGCCCGTGCACGGACTCCGTGGCTTCCGGGCCGGTGGGCCTCCGCCTGAACCCCGGCCGCGCGCCCCGGTCGGCGCCGCCGGTGTCGAAAGGACCAGGATTTCCATGCCGCACACACCCCGGCCCAGTTTCGGGATCATGACCGCCCCCACGCAGGTCGACTACCACGAGATCCTGCGCGTCTGGCGCGAGGCCGACACGATCCCGGAGATCGAGCACGCCTGGCTGTTCGACCACCTCATGCCGATCTTCGGCGACCCGGACGGGCCCGCCTACGAGGGCTGGACGCTGCTCTCGGCCCTCGCCGCCCAGACCCGCCGCATACGGCTCGGCCTGCTGGTGACCAGCAACCGGTTCCGGCCGCCCGCGCTGCTGGCCAAGATGGCCACGACCGTCGACGTCGTCTCCGAGGGACGGCTCGACTTCGGCATCGGCGTCGGCTCGCGCCCGCATCCTCCGCAGGCCAGGCGCGAGTACGCCGCACACGGCCTGCCCTTCCTGGACACCGCGTCGGCCGTGGAGAGCCTCGCCGAGGCCTGCACGGTGATCCGGCGGCTGTGGACGGAGGACAAGCCGTTCGACTTCGACGGCACCCACCACCGGCTCGCCGGGGCGTTCGGCAGTCCCAAGCCCGTCCAGCGCCCCCACCCGCCGATCCTCATCGGCGGACGTGCCGCCGCGACCCTGCGCGTGGTCGCCGAGCACGCCGACCTGTGGAACATCCCCGGCGGGGACATCGCCGACGTCATCAGCCGCAGCGCACTCCTTGACCGCTACTGCGCCGAGATCGGCCGCGACCCCGCCACGATCACCCGCTCGATCCACCTGTCGGTCTCCTACGACCGGCCCGACACCACCCGTAAGGCGATCGGCGAGGCGGTCGACGCGGGCTTCGGGCACATCGTCCTCGGGCTGTCGGCGCCGTACCCGGCCGAAGTCGCACGGTGGGTCGCGGACGAGCTCATCGGTACGGCGGCCTGACGTGGGGCGGCCTGACGTGGGGCTGCCGTACTGATCACTCCCGCGCCGACGCCGTCACCGCCAGCACGCCCGTCACCGCCGCCGCGACGAGGAGGGGGATGCCCAGGCCGTGGTGCAGTACCAGCCACGCGCCGAGCAGGGCTCCCGCCAGCATCGCCACGACGGAGGCGACGCGGCGGAAGGAGCGGTCGTCCTTGCCGCCGGCCAGGCGGGAGTCGGCCGCGACGGCGGTCAGGGTCATCGTCAGGACGGTGGTCGTCAGGTCGGCGACGCCGAGTTTGCGTACGGTCGCGTTGCGCAGGCCCATCGCGACGGCGGTGAGGGCGATGACGGCGTACGTCGTGCCGGTCGCGTCCGGAGCCGCGAAGGCCACCGCCGACGCCGCGCCCACCAGCACCGCCTCGGCGGCCAGCGTCAGCCGGGTCCAGGTCCGGCGCGAACCTCCGCCGAGCCACACCGTGAGGCGCCCCCCGATCACCGCGCCCGCCAGGAAGCAGCCCAGCGACGCCGCCGTGTGGGACACCGAGAAGCCCGGCGCCCCGGCGGCGGCGAAGCCGAGTACGACCACGTTGCCGGTCATGTTGGCGGTGAAGACGTGGTGGAGCCCGAGGTAGCTCACCGCGTCGATGAGCCCGCTGACCACCGTCAGCGCGAGCAGGACGGGGACCAGCGGCAGGCCGCGGGCGTCGGGGTCAGGAGTCTGCGGCTCGGTGCTCACCGGTCCAGTGGACCGCAGATCGCCCGGCAAGTCGATCTCCGGGGTCCCCGGGCCGTCATCGTCGGCCGCCGAACTGCCAGTTGTGCACCTCGATGGCGGCGTAACGGCCGGGGGTGAGGAGGGCGCGTGCCGTGTCCGGACCCGGGGACCGGACGAGTGCCGCCGTGCCGAGCCAGGCGGTGCCGTCGTCGGACAGCAGCGGCCCGTAGACGATCAGGCCGTCGTGGTCCGGCGGCGGGGTGACATCGGCCGGCTGCCCGGCGCCGAGGCCGATCACCAGGTACCGGTTGCCGCCGGTCCTGCCGCCAGGGAAGTCCCACATGGTGCGGCCCAGCGTGTTGGACCACCGCCGGACCAGCACGTCCCGGTAGACGCCTGCCTGGTAGTTCGGCTCGTCGAAGGCGAACGCGCGAGCGGCGGCGCGGTCGGGCAGGTCCACCATGTGCACGCTGCCGGTGGCTGTCTCACCGTCGTCGGTGAGCGTCGGGCCGCGGGCGATCAGCTCCTTGGCGTATCGGTCCATGTAGGACCAGTGCTCTTCCAGCAGCTCGTCGCGCAGAGTCGCCGAGCCGGGCCGGTCGCGGTGGTAACAGAGGAACTCCATGCCCGAAGGGTCTCTGGGACGAGCTGATCGGGTCGAGCGGTTTCCCGGGTGGAATGGAGCGGTTTCCCGGGGGGAAGGGGAACGCCGAAGCGGCGGGCCCGGGATCGGGACCGCCGCTTTCGGATGGCGCGGGGTGGCACGCGGTGGCGCCGGGTCGTGAAAGAGACGGCGCCAGATCGTGCGTGGTCGTGCGTGGTGGTGCGTGGTGGTGCGTCGTGGTGCGTGGTCATGCGCGGTGGTGCGTGGCAGTGCGTGCCGGGCCGGCTCAGTACCAGCCGTTGGCCTGCCAGAAGTTCCACGCGCCGACCGGGCTGCCGTGGCGGTCGTTCATGTAGTTCAGGCCCCACTCGATCTGGGTGCCGGCGTTGGTCTTCCAGTCGGAGCCGGCGGAAGCCATCTTCGAGCCGGGCAGGGCCTGGACCAGGCCGTAGGCGCCGGAGGAGGAGTTGGTGGCGTCGACGTCCCAGCCGCTCTCGTGCTCGACGATCTTGCTGAACGCATTGTACTGCGCGGCGTTCGGGATCATCTTGTGCGCGATCGTCTTGGCGGAGGAGGCCGAGGAGGTCGCTGCCTGGGCCGGAGCGGCGGTCAGCACCATGCCGGTCGTGGCGGCGGCCAGGGCGGCGGCGGTGAGGGCCTTCTTCGGGGAAGCGATGCGACGGATGACGGAGACGGACACGGAGAACCTTTTCCTTCGGGGACAGGGAGTCGGCGTACACATGCCGAGTCACGCGTTACGTGGCGGGGAATGTGTCGGCGCCGAGGCCCGGGTGGGCTCGTCGGCGCCTGGCGACTGCTCCAGAGAAACAGGCCGGAGGGGGCGCCCGCAATGACCCCTTTTACTAGTTGTGGTCGCATGCGAGTAGAAATGGCCCTGTGTGATCTGGATCTCAAACCCCAGGTCAGGGTGCATTACGACGCGTCCATGTCACCCTTTTCCGCTACGACCGCGCTTCGTATGTGACCAAGGTCCTGTGGGCCGGCTCACCCCGCGTGTGACGGACGGCGTACGCGTGTGCACGGGGTGCGGCCAGGCGGTGTGACGGGCGCCGCAGATCACTTCGGTTCGAACGTGACCGGCGTCTCGAAAGCGGCCCGTCGGGTGGCCCGGCGGAGCGCCTTGAGGAGGGTCGCGCCGAGCGTGAGGGTCAGCACGACGGTGACGACGGCCCGGCCCAGGTCCCAGCCGAGCGAGGTGGCCAGGCAGTAGGCGACGAACCGGGCCAGGTTGGCGGGGAGCGTGTCCGCCGGGTCGAAGGCGACGTTCGAGGCCTGGGCGTCCATGAAGGGCCAGCCGGCCAGGTTCATGACGGTGCCGTACGCGAAGGCGGCGAGGAATCCGTACACCGCGAGCAGCGCCAGCTCACCGCGCCCACGCAGCCGGTCCGGGCCCGGCAGCAGCCCGGCGCCCATCGTGAACCAGCCCATGGCCAGCATCTGGAACGGCATCCACGGACCCACCCCGCCCGTGAGCAGCGCGGACGCGAACATCGTCACGGACCCGAGCACGAACCCGAACCCCGGCCCGAGCACCCGCCCGCTCAGCACCATCAGGAAGAACATCGGCTCGATCCCGGCCGTCCCGGCACCCACCGGCCGCAGCGCGGCGCCGGTGGCGGCCAGCACGCCGAGCATCGCCACCGCCTTCGGACCGAGCCCGGACTCCGAGATCGTCGCGGCGACGACCCCGACCAGCAGGACGAGGAGACCCGCGAAGAGCCAGGGCGCGTCCTGCGCGTGCGTCCCGGCCTGCGAGGTGGGGTCGGCGAGGAGCGGCCAGCCGAACGCGGCGACGCCGATGGCGCTGGTGAGGAGGAGGGCGAGGGAGGAACGGGGGCCGAGACGGACGGCGCGGGCCTGCCGCTGCACCGGGTGGGCGGTCACGCGAGCGCCTCCCTCACCTGGGCGACGGTCAGCCACGGCTGCGGCGCCAGCACCTTCGTGACCTGCGGGGCGAAGGACGGGGAGGCGACGACCACCTCGGCGGTGGGCCCGTCGGCGACGACCTCGCCGTCCGCGAGGATCACCACCCGGTGGGCGAGCTCCGCCGCGAGTTCCACGTCGTGGGTGGCCAGCACGATGGTGTGGCCCTCGGCGGCCAGCGCCCGCAGCAGGGTGACCAGACGGGCCTTCGCCGCGTAGTCGAGGCCGCGGGTCGGCTCGTCGAGCAGCAGCAACGGCGGGCGGGCCGTCAGTACGACGGCCAGCGCGAGCGCCAGCCGCTGGCCCTCCGACAGATCACGCGGGTGCGTGTCGTCGCCGATCCCCGGCAGCAGCTCCGACACCAGCGCCCGGCAGCTCCCCGGCTCGGCGCCCGCGTCCGCGTCGGCCGCGGCGCACTCGGCGGCCACCGTGTCCGCGTACAGCAGATCCCGTGGTTCCTGCGGTACGAGGCCCACCAGGCGTACGAGGTCACGCGGGGCGGTGCGGTGCGGGACGGCCCCGCCGACGCGCACGGTCCCGGCCGCCGGTTCGACGAGCCCGACCAGCGCGGCGAGCAGGGTGGACTTGCCGGCGCCGTTCCGTCCCATCAGCGCGATCGTCTCGCCCGGGACGGCGTCGAGATCGACCCGGCGCAGTGCCTCGACTCGTCCGCGCCGGACGCCGAGAGCCTCCACCGCGAGCGGTCGCCCCGGCACGGGTGTCCCGGAGGCGCGTCTCAGCGGGAAACGGCCGCGGCGGGAGGGCCCGGCGGCCGGGGCCGGGGCCGCGGTGGGCGGCGGTACGGGCGCGGGGCCCGCTGCCGTGAGCCGTTCCCGCAGGTCGGCCGCCCTGCGCCGGGCGTCGCGCACCGTGAGCGGCAGCGGGGACCAGCCGGCCAGCCGGCCGAGGCCCACGACCGGGGGATACACGGGGGAGACCGCCATCACCTCGGCCGGGGCGCCCAGGAGCGGGGCGGCTCCCGGGGACCGGAGGAGGACGACCTGGTCGGCGTACTGGATGACCCGTTCGAGGCGGTGCTCGGCGAGCAGGACCGTGGTGCCGAGGTCGTGCACGAGGCGCTGGAGGACGGCGAGGACCTCCTCGGCCGCGGCGGGGTCGAGGGCCGACGTGGGCTCATCGAGGACCAGGACCCTCGGGTGCGGGGTCAGCACGGAGCCGATGGCGACCCGCTGCCGCTGGCCGCCGGAGAGCGTCGCGATCGGACGGTCGCGGAGATCGGCGAGGCCCAGGAGATCGAGGGTCTCCTCCACCCGGCGGCGCATCACGTCCGGGGCCAGGCCCAACGACTCCATGCCGTAGGCGAGTTCGTCCTCGACGGTGTCCGTGACGAAGTGCGACAGCGGGTCCTGGCCCACCGTGCCCACCACGTCCGCGAGTTCGCGGGGCTTGTGCGTACGGGTGTCGCGGCCGGCGACCGTGACCCGGCCGCGCAGGGTGCCTCCCGTGAAGTGCGGGACGAGACCGCTGACGGCCCCCAGGATCGTCGACTTGCCGACCCCGGACGGGCCCACCAGCAGCACGAGTTCACCCTCGGGGACCTCGAAGTCCACGCCCTGGACGGCGGGTTCGGCCGCACCGTCGTACGTCACGGAGACGTCCTCGAAGCGGATCATGAGGGCTGCTCTCTGCGAGTCGGGACGGAGACTTTGGCGGCCGCGGGGGTGGAGGCCTTGGCGGGGGCCGGGGTGATGAAGGCGGGCAGCAGGCCCAGCAGGATCGCCGCCGCCGGCCAGAGCGGGAGGGCGGGGGCCACCAGCGGTACGACTCCCGGGCGCAGCGCCGAGAGGTCCCGCGACGCGGAGACGACCAGCAGGGCGGCGACGGCGACACCGGAACCCGCGACCAGCCACGCCCGTACGCCCCACGCGTCCGGCCGGTACCGGGTCCGCAGCGAACGACGGCCGCCCAGCCAGAGGCCGCCCAGCGCCGCGCCCAGCCCGGCCAGCAGCACGGGCAGTCCGTACGTGCCGCCCTCGGCGGTCAGCAGTCCGTACGTTCCCGCGCAGACGCCGAGCAGGCCGCCCAGCGTCAGGGCGGCCGTGGTGCGGCGTACGGCGGGAGCCACCTCGGCCGTCCGGCCGTACCCGCGTGCGTCCATCGCCGCCGCCAGCGCGACCGAACGCTCCAACGCGCCCTCCAGGACCGGGAGTCCGACGTGCAGCAGACCGCGCAGGCCCCGGTCCGAGCGGCCCCGCAGCCGACGGGCGGCGCGCAGCCGCTGGGCGTCCGCGATCAGGTTCGGCGCGAACGTCAGGGCGACGACGACCGCGACGCCCGCCTCGTACAGGGCGCCCGGCAGTGACTTCAGCAGCCGCGCCGGGTTGGCGAGCGCGTTCGCCGCGCCCACGCAGATGAGGAGCGTGGCCAGTTTCAGGCCGTCGTACAGCGCGAAGACCAGGCCCTCGGCGGTGACCCGGCCGCCGATCCTGATGCCCTGCGCCCAGTGGGGCAGCGGGAGTTCGGGCAGGGTGACGACGACATGGCTGCCGGGGACGGGCGAGCCGAGGACGATGGCGAACGCCAGGCGGATACCGAGGACGGCCATACCGAGCTTGAGGAAAGCACCGTACGACCGGGCCCAGGGAGCCTCGCTCCGCCGGGCCGCCACGACGTACCCCGCGACGCCGATCAGCAGAGCGAGAAGCAACGGATTAGTGGTCCGGGACGCGGCCGTCCCAAGCCCGAGAGCCCAGACCCACCAGGCCCCGGGGTGCAGGGCGTTGGAGCGACTCGCCTCCGCGGCGCGGACACGGTTGCGGCGCCAGGGGCGGCCCTTGCTTCCGCCGGAACCCGGTACGGGGTTACGACGCCAGGGGCGGCGCGTGCTCCGGCCGGAACCCGGGGTGGGGGTGCGGCGCCAGCGGTGGGTCTTGTTCTCGCCCGTGCTCGGGGTGGGGGTGCGGTGCTGGAGGTGGTCCTTGCTCTCGCCGGTAGCTGGCGTGGGGGTGCGGTGCGAGGGGCGGTTCTTGCTTTCGCCAGCTCCTGGCGTGGGGGTGCGGTGCCAGCGGTGGGTCTTGCTTTCGCCGGTGCCTGGTGTGGGGGTGCGGTGCGGAGGGCGGTTCTCGCTCTCGCCTGCACCTGGCGTGGGGGTGCGGTGCCAGCGGTGGGTCTTGCTCTCGGCCGTGCTCGGCGTGGGGGTGTGGCGCTGGAGGTGGTCCTTGCTCGGGGCGGTGTTCGGTGTGGGGTGCCGGCGTTGGAGGGGTGCCTCGCTTTGGTGGGTGGGCGGCGTAGGGGGCTGGGGTTGGGCGTTCTGCCTCGCGGGGCGGGGAGCCGGGGCTTCGTCGTCGTTCTCTCTCGCTGTCGCCACCTCGAGGTCAGCTCCTGCGGCGGCGGGCTTGCCAGATCGCCGCGCCGCCGAGCACGGCGACGGCCGCGGCGCCCGTGAGGAGGCCCACCGAGGGGCCGCCGTCGGGCGGATCGGCCTGGGGGCGGGCGGTCTCCGTGGCGCGGGAGCCGGTGGAGACCGGGTCGCCGCAGCCCGTCCTCGGGTAGGACGCGATGGCGCAGAGCAGCGCGTTGGTGTCGTAGCGCAGGGGTTTCGCGACCGAGGCCAGCGCCTCGGCGGAGGTCGCGTCGGCGGGAACGCGGGCGCAGGCGGTGCGCGCGGCCGGCGGGGTTTCGCCGGACGGCGCGTCCGCGGGCGTACCGAAGTCGATGACGAGAGCCACCCGCTTCCTGCCCTCCTGGGCGGGGAACTCGGCGCAGATGGCGGCGAAGTCGGTCGCGCCGCGCGGCTTCGTGGCGTGCTGGGAGTCCTCGCTCACCGCGAAGCGGAAACCCTGCACGTCGCCGTCGGAGGGCCGCGCGGTCGACGGACCCTGCGTGGCGTACGTCCACTCGCCGCCGGTCAGGTCCCAGAAGGACCAGTAGCGGTAGCCGACGGCCTGGGCCTGCCCCGCGGAACCGAGTCCCAGGAGCAGCGCGAGCAGGGCCACGAGCAGGGAGACCGCACCGCCGCGGCTCACAGCTGTCGCCTCTTGTCGCGGCCGCTGATCAGGAAGCCGATGCCGATACCGGCGACGAGGCCGACGCCGACGATCCACCAGACGCTGAGGCCCCCGTTGTCGCTGTCGTCCGCCTTGTCGCTCTCAGCGGGGGCGGCGGACGCCGTCCCGGCCGCCGGGCCCGTCGCGCCGAGCTGCCTGACGAGGTCCTGGCCGCCGAAGTCGCGCGGGTCGGCGCCGCTCGCCTCCGCCGCCAGGATCAGCTGCGCGTACGCGGCCGGTCCGCTCTGCGCGGCCCACTTCGCGGAGTGGCTCTCCAGCCAGCGCACCGCGCCGGCCGCGTCGTCGGCCCGGCCGGCGGTGGCGAGGGCCACGACCGCGTCCGCGGTGTTGCCGTAGTCGGGCTGGTCCTCGGCTCCGGCCAGCGCCGACTTGAGGTACTTGTCCTTGGCGAGGGCCGTGACGAGGTACGCGGCGCCGTTGTGCGCGGCGCGCCGCGGGTCGGCGGCGCCGGACTCGCACGCCGCGCCGGCGCCGGCCGGCTTCGCCTCGGCGCCCGCGAAGCCCTTGCCGAGGGCTCCGGTGACGGCCGCCGCGGTGGCGTCCGCGTTCGCCGCGAGCTTCCCCTTCTTGTCCGGCTGGTAGGCGAAGGCGCCGCCGCCGTCCGCGTCGCAGGGGATCGACAGCCCGGCCAGGGCGTCGTACGGAGAGTCGCCGCTCCCGGCGGTGACGTCCGCGGGCTTCTCGCCCACCGCGGTCAGCGCCCCGATCACCACGGACGTGGAGTTCGCGTCGCTGGCCCCGCCCGCGACGTACCCCCAGCCGCCGTCCTTGTTCTGCGCGGACTTCAGCCACGCGACGGCCTTGCCGGTCTCGGCGTCGTGCCCGCCGAGGGCCGCGAGGGCCTGTACGGCGGCGGCCGTGCTGTTCGTGTCGATCAGTGTCTCGGCGTCACACTTCGCGGTGGCGTCGGCGCGGTACGGGGCGAAGGCGCCGTTCGCGCACTGCTGTCCGGTGAGCCAGTCGACGGCCTTGGCCGCGGGCCGCAGACCCACGGTGTGCTGGGCGAACAGCGCGAGCGACTGACGCCAGACACCGTCGTAGGCGGGGTCGGCAGTGCCATACAGACCCGACGGGAGCGCGGGGGAGGCGGAGGGGGAGGGGGAGGGTGACGTGTCGGCCAGCGCGGCAGGCGCGAAGACCGTACCGGCCAGGGCGGTGGCGGCGAGTACCACGACCGATACAGCCGTCTGCCTCGCCGTCTGCCGCGCCGCCTGCCTCGTCGTCGGCCTTGTCGCCGGCGTCGCCGCCCGCCTCGGGACGCGAACCGCTGCGGGTACCGCTGCGCTGCGGCGAACAAACATGACTCTCCCCTGTGGGGAACCGGGCAGCACCGGGCACGCGTGAGTATCCGGGCGGCTCCGGCCCCGTATGCCTCGACGGTGCCGGCCAACGGCGGACCGCCGGTGGCGCGAGCCGGTCACGTCCCGGACCGGGTGATCCGGCTCGCCGCTGCTGGAGCGGCTCACGGTTGCGGGTCAGCGCCGGATTCGCACCGGCTTCCCCCAGAACGGGCGTGATGACGACGGGTTCACTCTACCGGCCCCTTGACCAGCGGCTGAGGGCCGGCTGTGCGGCCGGGTAGGTTCGGGCCATGAGGTCAACGGGGAGACTGCTCGGCTCGGGGCGTTCGGCGGACGTCTACGAGGTGGACGAGGCGTGGGTGCTGCGCCGGGACCGCGCGGGATGGGGCGACGCGACCGCCGAGGCCGCGGTGATGGAGCATGTACGGGGCCACGGCTTCCCGGCGCCGGGTGTGCGGCTCGCGACCCGCACCGACCTGGTGATGGAGAGGCTGTCCGGGCCGACCATGCTGGAGGCGTTCACCACGGGGCACCTCGGCCCCCAGGAAGCCGGTCCCGTCCTCGCCCGCCTGCTGCGCGCCCTGCACGCGGTGCCCGCCCGGATCTCCGCCGACCCCGCCGTCCGCGTCCTGCATCTGGACCTGCACCCGGAGAACGTGATGCTCACCTCCGAGGGTCCCAGGGTCATCGACTGGTCCAACGCCGAGGAGGGCCCGCCCGGCCTCGACTGGGGCATGTCCGCCCTGATCCTCGCCCAGGTCGCCGTCGGTGACGCCCCCTACGCCGGGGCGGCCCGCGACACCCTGGCCGCGATGCTGGCCGACGGCACGCCGGGGATCACCGACGCGGGCCTCACGGAGGCGAGGGAGCGGCGGGCGGCCAACCCGACGATGAGCGGGGCGGAGACCGCGCTGCTGGGCGAGGCGGAGGAACTGGTCCGCGGGATCAGCGCACCCGGGCTGTGACCGTCGCTGTCGCGGGCTGGCAGAGGACGAGGGCCACATCGTCGGTGAGGGCGGTGCCGGTGTGGGCGATCAGACGCGTGTGGAGGGTGTGGAGGGCCTCTTCGGGGAGCAGCTCGCGCAGGGCCAGGGCGGCTTCGCCGAGGAGGGGGAAGGGGTTGCCCTCCGGGTCGCGGGCCTCGGTCAGGCCGTCGGTGTAGAGGAGGAGACGGTCGCCGGGCTGGAGGCGGACCCGGTACTGGCGCGGGTCCGGGCTCAGTCCCAACGGCGGTGTGGTGATGAGGGGTTCGAGGAACTCGATGCGGTGGCCCGAGCGCAGCGGCGGCGGGTGACCGCAGTTGACGAGCCGCACCTCGCCGGGCGCGAACTCGGCGAACACGGCGGTGACGAAGTCCTCGGGGCCGAGCTCCGGCGTCAGGCGCTCGTCGAGGGCGCAGGTGAGGGCGATCAACGTGGGCGCGGTGTAGGCGAGTTCGCGGAAGGCCGTGATCGTGTCCGAGGTCAGCCGGATGGCGTCGAGGCCGTGACCGCGTACGTCACCGACGAGGACGCGCAGTCCGTACGGGGTCACCGCGACGTCGTACAGATCGCCGCCGACGGTCGACTCGCGGGCGGCGCAGTGGTAGCGGGTGCACACCTGAGTGCCGTCCAGGGTGCGGGAGATGGGCCGCAGGATCGCCTCCTGGGTGACGCGGGCGACCTCGCGGGCGTGGGCGAGTGTCATGGCGAGGTGCTCGCGCCGGCGTGCCACGTACACGGTGAGGGCGCAGCCGAGCAGCAGGCCGATCCAGTGCACGTCGAACCCGACGCTCGGTACGGCGCCGTCGCCGATGCCCATTGCCAGGCCCAGCGCCGCCGACAGGCAGCAGACGATCACGGTGTGCCGCACGCCGAACCTTGCGCAGGCCAGCAGCGGACCGATCAGGAGCAGGGTGGTGAGCGGCGGTACCCGGGAGACGAACAGATCCGGCAGGGCGATCAGCAGGCAGGCGACCAGCGGGGCGGGCACCAGCCAGCGGGCCCGCAGCTCCGCCGAGAGCGGCAGTGACGGGGGGCGCCACGCGCGTCTCCCGACGTCCGGCGGGGGCGGCGGCCATGTCGTCGGCCTCTCGGCGCCTGCGGACCGGCTTCCGTCGCCCGCACCGCCTCCGTCACTGGCGGCCATCCGCTCCCCAGCTCCCCCTCGTCCGTCACTCACCGACCCGACCATCACCGAATATCGACCTCCGCGCCCCTGCCAAAGGGGAGTTGACCGCATCTCGTCGAAAGGCGCCCGGAAGTGACGGAGCTCTGTCGTCTTTCTGTCCGAGTTGTCGGACATCGGTAATGGGTGGGTGTGACCAGGCCAGACTGATCGATGTGTCCAAGGAGACGAACGACGGTGCGTGCGACGGGACGAGCACGGGCGAGGGCGACGGCCGGTCCGGTCGGTCACCGCATCCCGGCAATCTCCTTCCGGAGACGCGGAGTTTCGTCGGGCGTGCGGAGGAACTGGCCTGGCTCGACCGTGAGTTGGATCCAGGCGCTGGTGTCGGGCGGCTGGTGAGTCTCGTCGGGGCCGGCGGGGTGGGCAAGACGCGGCTCGCCTCCCGGGCCGCCGCCCGGGTCCGGGACGCCTACCCGGACGGCGTCTGGCTGGTGGAGCTCTCCGTGCTGCGCACCGCGGGCCTGGTGGGGCTGGCCGTCGTGGAGGCGCTGCGGCTCGCGGACCAGTCGACAGGGCCGGTCCTCGACGTGGTGGCCGAATGGGCGCGGGGCAAGCGGCTGTTGCTGATCCTCGACTCCTGCGAGCACGTCCTGGCGGACTGCGTGGCGCTCGCCGGGACCCTGCTGCCCGCCCTGCCGGGACTACGGATCCTCGTCACCAGCCGGGAGCAGCTCGGCGTGCCGGGCGAGCGGGTGCTGTACGTGGACCCGCTGCCGGTCGCCGACGACGCGGTGGCGCTGTTCGCCGAGCGTGCCGCCGCCACCGGATTCACCCTCGACGCCACCAACCGCCCCGCGGTGGAGGCCGTCTGCCGCCACCTCGACGGCATCCCCCTCGCCATCGAACTCGCCGCCGTCCGCCTCGCAGAACTCACCCTCACCGAACTCCACGGCCGCCTCGACGAACACCTGACGTCCCGCCTGGACGTGCTGGGGCCGGGGGGTGGGGGGTTGGGGGGTGAGAACTCGGGCGGCGCCCTGAAGGTTGCGGGCGGCGACCCGGAGGGCGCGGGCGGCAACCCGAAAGTTGCGGGCGGCACCCTGGAGATCCCGGGCGGCACCCCGGAAGTCACGGGCGGCACCCAGGGGGTCGCGGACGCGCCGCCCGGACGGCCGCGGGACGGCGACACCGGGCCGCGCGAGGGATCGCCCCGCGACGTGCCTCGACGTGACGCGTCGCGAGGTGACGCACGGCACCGAGATGCACCGCACCGGGATGCCCTGCCCCGCGAGGGGCCGTCCCGCGAGGGATCGCCCGGCGAGGGATCGCCCGGCGAGGGATCGCCCCGCGACGTCCCTCGATGTGACGCATCGCGAGGTGACGCCTTGCGACGCGAGGGATCGCACCGGGATGCCCCGCACCGGGATGCCCTGCCCCGCGAGGGACCGCCCCGCGATGCTCCGTACCGCGAAGGACCCCGCCGGGATGCCCCGCAGGGCGATGCCCCGCGAAGCGAGGGGCCGCATCGAGAGGGACTGCCCCGCGATGCCCCGCCCCGCAAGGACCCGCCCCGCAAGGACCCGCCCCGCAAGGACCCGCCCCCCCACCTCCCACCCCCCGAAGGACCCCCCCGCCACCACACCCTCCGCACAGCCATCGGCTGGAGTCATCAGTTGTGCACGCCGTTGGAGCGGCTGCTGTGGGCGCGGCTTTCGGTGTTCGCCGACGGGTTCTGTGTCGGCGCGGCCGAGGAGGTCTGCTCGGGGGGGCCGTTGCCCGCCGGGCGGATCCCCGGGTTGCTCGACCGGCTCGTCGAGCAGTCCATCGTGCGACGCCACCGGACCGACCCGTCCCGCTACCAGTTCCTCGACACCGTGCGGGAGTTCGGCGCCGACTGGCTGCGCGCGCTCGGCGAGCAGCGCGCCGTGCGCCTGCGCCACCGTGACCACTACCGCCGCCTGGCCCGCGAGGGCTGCGCCGAATGGAACACCGGGCGCCAGGTCGCCTGGTGCGAGCGCGTCCTCACCGAACACGCCGACCTGCGCGCCGCGATGGACTGCGCGCTCATCGACCCCGGCAGCCGCCCCGCCCTCGAAATGGCGGCCGACATCGGCTTCCTGTGGCGCCACTGCGGCTATCTGCGCGACGCCCAGCACTGCCTGGACCTGGTACTCGCCGCCGACCCGCCCCCCGGACCCGACCGCACCCGCGCACTGTGGTCACGCGGCGCGGTCGCACTGCTCCAGGGTGACCTGGACGTCGCGGCCGGCTGGGCGGCGCGCTGCGCCGACGCGGCCCGGGAAGAGGGCGACGCGGTGGCGACCGTAGCCGCCGCCTACCTGACGGGAGCTCAACTCGCGCTCAGCGGGAGCATCTCGGAGGCGATCGACGTGCTGTCCGCGGCTCCCCGACTGCCCATCGGGGAGGACGCGTTCGGTGCCGCCCAGCTCCAGGTCCGCGTCGGTCTCTCCTTCGCGCACATGATGGACGGCGACCACGACCGCGCGCGCACCGTGGCCCACGAGGCACGCGAGGCCAGCGTGGCGTGCGGCGAGTCCTGGACGGGCGCCTTCGCCGACGCCGTCATCGCGCAGGCGGACCTGGCGGCCGGCGACACCCGCGCGGCGGTCCGCAACGCCCGCACGGCGGTGGCCGGTCACGCCCTGATGCACAACACGGTCGGCGCCGCCCTCGCCCTCGACGTCCTCGCCGCCGCCGTCGTCGCGGAGGGCGACGGCCCCCGCGCCGCCCGCCTGCTGGGCATCGCCGCCCACGTCTGGGAACTCACCGGCCGCGCCCAGATGGACTCCCCCGACCTCATAGCCACCCGCCGCTCCCACGAACTCCGCGTCCGCGAGGAGATCGGCGGGAGCGCGTACGAGAAGGCGTACGACGAGGGGCGCGGCATGCGGTACGAGGAGGGCCTCGACTACGCGGTGCGCGGCGGCTGAGCGGGCGGCCACCGGCACGGGCCCCCGCCGCTACACGGCCACGTACGTCACCGGATCGCTCCCCGGCACGGCCTCCGCCCGCCCCAGCTTCACCAGTCGGCGGACATGGGCCTCCGCCTCCGAGAGGGCGATGGTCCGGGACCCGTAGGGAATCTGGTCCCAGGGCCGGTTCCATTCCATCCGCTCGGCGAGCTGCCAGGACGTGAGCGGGACGGAGAGCAGCGTGCGGAGATCGGCGAGCCGGTCCTCGTGGTGGTCGAGCAACTCCCGTACGCGGGAAGGAGCGTCGGCGAACGCGTACTGGTGGGCCGGCAGCACCTCGGCGGGTGCGAGGCGGCCGACCCGCTCCAGGGAGTCGAGATAGTCGCCGAGGGGATCGGTGACGGTGGCGTCGTCCGGATCCTCGTACAGGCCGATGTGCGGAGTGATCTCCGGGAGCAGGTGGTCGCCGGAGAACAGGCGTCCCTTGCCCGGGAGTTGAGCGGGGTGGTCCTCCTCCAGGTGGAGGCAGACATGGCCGGGGGTGTGGCCGGGGGTCCAGATCGCGCGCAGGCGGCGGCCGGCCAGGTCGAGGAGTTCGCCGGGGACGATCTCGCGGTCGGGCAGCGCGGGCGAGAAGCCGGGCAGATCGCGGCGGCGGGCCCCGCGCAGGGGTGCCAGATGGTCCTCGGGCGCGCCGGCGGCCGTCAGTTTCGCCGTCATGTACGCGTACCACCGCTCGGGCCGGTTCTCCCGTGTCCGCCGCACGATCGAGGCGTCCGCCGCGTGCATCGCGAGCCAGGCCCCGGACGCCTCCCGCACTCTGCCCGACAGGCCGTGGTGGTCGGGGTGGTGGTGGGTGATGACCACGCCGTGCACCTCGGCGACGGAGGTGCCGCAGGCGGTGAGCCCCTCGGCGAGCGTGTCCCAGGAGGTCGGGTCGTCCCAGCCGGTGTCGATCAGGACGGCGCCGCGGTCGGTGTCGAGGACGTACACCAGCGTGTGGCCGAGCGGATTGTCCGGGATGGGGACCCTGATGGACCGCACGCCCCCGCCGTGATCGGTCACCTGCGTCATGGGCTTCCACCAATCGCCGCGTCCCGGGTACCGGCCAACTATAACTAGAACCAGTTCCAATGGGAGCCCAGGTCGACCATCCGCCCGAAGAGTCCGACCCGTGGACTCCGTTCACCGGAACTGGTATCAGTTCTAGTCATCTGATGCATCGTCAGAGAAACTCCCCGGGGAGGCAGTCGGCCATGACCGAGCTCGTGGAACACGGACAGCTGTTCATAGGCGGGGAGTTGGCGGACCCGCTGGGCAAGGACGTCATCGAGGTGATCTCGCCGCACACGGAGGAGGTCATCGGGCGGGTGCCGCACGCCTCCACGGCGGACGTCGACCGGGCCGTCGCCGTGGCGCGGCAGGCCTTCGACCAGGGACCCTGGCCGCGGATGAGCCTCGACGAGCGGATCGAGGTGGTGACCCGGATCAAGGACGGGATCGCCGTACGGCACGAGGAGATCGCCCGCGTCATCTCCTCCGAGAACGGCTCCCCGTACTCCTGGAGCGTCCTCGCGCAGGCCCTCGGCGCGATGATGGTGTGGGACGCGGCGATCACCGTCGCGCGCGGCTTCACCTACGAGGAGACGCGCGACGGAGTCCTCGGCAGGATTCTCGTCCGGCGGGAGCCGGTGGGCGTCGTGGCGGCCGTCGTCCCGTGGAACGTGCCGCAGTTCGTGGCCGCCGCCAAGCTCGCGCCCGCGCTGCTGACCGGCTGCACCGTCGTACTCAAGCCGTCGCCCGAATCGCCCCTGGACGCCTACCTGTTGGGCGAGATCGCGAAGGAGGCCGGGCTGCCCGAGGGAGTGCTGTCGATCCTCCCGGCGGACCGCGAGGTCAGCGAGTACCTGGTCGGGCACCCCGGGATCGACAAGGTGTCCTTCACCGGGTCCGTGGCGGCGGGCCGGCGCGTGATGGAGGTCGCCTCGCGCAACCTCACCCGCGTGACACTGGAGTTGGGCGGCAAGTCGGCGGCGGTGGTGCTGCCGGACGCGGACCTCGCGACGTCCGTTCCCGGGATCGTCTCGGCGGCCTGGATGAACAACGGCCAGGCGTGTGTCGCGCAGTCCCGCATCCTGGTGCCCCGCTCGCGCTACGACGAGTTCGCGGAAGCCTTCGCGGCCGCGGCGAGCGCGCTGGTGGTCGGGGACCCGCTGGACCCGGCGACCCAGGTCGGCCCGTTGGTCGCCGAGCGGCAGCAGCGGCGCAACCTCGACTACATCCGCATCGGCCAGGAGGAGGGTGCCAAGATCCTGGCCGGCGGCGGCCGTCCGCCCGGCCTGGACCGCGGCTGGTACGTCGAGCCGACCCTCTTCGGCGACGTCGACAACTCCATGCGGATCGCCCGCGAGGAGATCTTCGGGCCGGTGATCTGCCTCCTGCCCTACGGCGACGAGGCCGAGGCGCTGAAGATCGCCAACGACTCCGAGTACGGACTGAGCGGCAGCGTCTGGACGGCGGACGTCGCGCACGGCATCGACGTCGCCCGCCAGGTCCGTACCGGCACCTACTCCGTCAACACCTTCAGCCTCGACATGCTCGGCCCCTTCGGCGGCTACAAGAACTCAGGTCTGGGGCGGGAGTTCGGCCCCGAGGGCTTCGGCGAGTTCCTGGAGCACAAGATGATCCACCTGCCGGCCGGCTGGGAGGCGTAGGGATGGGCGACCGCTGGCAGGTCGAGGTCGACCGCTCCGTCTGCATCGGCTCCGCCCAGTGCGTCCACCTCGCACCGGACGCGTTCCGGCTCGACACCGGCATGCAGTCCCACCCGGCCGACCCGGAGCCCGACGCCAACGAGAGGATCCTGGAGGCGGCGGAGGGTTGCCCGGTGGAGGCGATCATGATCACACTGCTGGGCAGCGGGGAGCCGGTGTTCCCGCCCGAGGAGTAGCCGCGGCGCCGGGCGGCGGATCAGCGCCCCTCGCCCGGGTCCGTCAGGTCGATCAGCCGGCAGACCGTCTCGATGTCGATCTTGACCTGGGCGATGGAGGCCCGGCCGGACAGCCAGGTGATGAGGGCCGAGTGCCAGGTGTGCTCGATGACGCGGACGGCGGAGAGCTGCGCTGGGGTCGGATCGTCGAGTCCCATCGCGTCGAGGATGATCACCGTGGTCATCCGGGAAACCTGGTCGACCTCCGGGCTGACGCTGCGGTCCGCGAAGGTCAGCGCGCGGACCATGGCGTCCGCCAGGTGCGGTTCGCGCTGGAGGGCGCGGAAGGCCCGCATCAGGGTCTCCGCGACGCGGTCGGCGGCCGTGTCGCCGGACGGCGGCTTCTTGCGCAGCGTGCCGTGCATGTGTTCCAACTGGTCCTGCATGGTGGCGACCAGGAGATGGACCTTCGAGGGGAAGTAGCGGTAAAGGGTGCCGAGGGCGACCTGCGAGGACTCCGCGACCTCGCGCATCTGCACCGCGTCGAAACCTCCCCGGCTGGCCAGCTGCGCGCTCGCGTGCAGGATCCGCCGGCGGCGCGCCTCCTGCCGCTCGGTGAGCGGGGGAGAGGCGGTGAGCGCGCCGGAGGGCGGGGTGAGGCGCGGGGGGTGCGGCGCGGCGGGCCCCGAGTCCGGTCGCGCGCTGTTCGTGTCCGCCTTGGCTTCCGCAGGCATGGTTCCCGTTCCGTGACGTTCCGTGACTTCGGCGAGAGGGTCGGCGAGTCGGCGCGGCAAGCCGTCCGACCACCGTGCGGACCCCGCGACCCCGTCGTCCCGTCGTGGCGTGAATCACCTGATCCACCGCTCACACTGGCGCTACCTGCCGGTAGATTCAATGCTCCTTGAACGATCAAGTCTGAAACTTGTTCTAGATTAGCGTCCCGGCGTAATCTCGCGGGAAAGTGCAGGGAGAAGGGGGCCGAGAGTGACCGCTGAGGCCATGGAGGCGGACCCCGGAGAGGGCGCGGCCGCCGACGGCGAACGACCGTTGCGCATCGCGCTCCTCACGTACAAGGGCAACCCGTTCTGCGGCGGCCAGGGCGTCTACGTGCGGCATCTCTCGCGCGAGCTCGCCCGGCTCGGGCACCGGGTCGAGGTCATCGGCTCCCAGCCGTACCCGGTGCTGGACGAAGGCCTCCCGGCCCTGAGCCTCACCGAGTTGCCCAGCCTCGACCTGTACCGCCAGCCCGACCCCTTCCGCACCCCCAAGCGCGGCGAGTACCGCGACTGGGTCGACGCGCTGGAGGTCGGCACGATGTGGACCGGCGGCTTCCCCGAGCCGCTGACCTTCTCGCTGCGCGCCCGGCACCATCTGCTGGCGCGGCGCGGCGAGTTCGACGTCATCCACGACAACCAGACACTCGGCTACGGCCTGTTGGGCGACGTGGGCGCCCCGCTCGTCACCACCATCCACCACCCCATCACCGTCGACCGGCAGTTGGAGCTGGACGCCGCCGAGGGCTGGAAGCGGCGCATGTCCGTCCGCCGGTGGTACGCCTTCACCCGCATGCAGAAGCGCGTCGCGCGCCGCCTGCCGTCCGTGCTCACCGTCTCCGGCACATCGCGCCAGGAGATCGTCGAGCACCTCCGGGTGCGCGAGGACCGTATCCACGTCGTGCACATCGGCGCCGACACCGATCTTTTCTCGCCGGATCCGGCGGTGCCCCAGATCCCGGGGCGGATCGTCACCACGTCCAGCGCCGACGTGCCGCTCAAGGGGCTCGTCTTCCTCGTCGAGGCGCTCGCGAAGGTGCGCACCGAGCACCCGGCCGCGCACCTCGTCGTCGTCGGCAGGCGCGCCGAGGACGGACCCGTCGCCCAGGCCATCGAGCGGTACGGCCTCGAAGGCGCCGTCCAGTTCGTCAAGGGGATCTCCGACGCCGAACTCGTCGACCTCGTACGGTCGGCCGAGGTCGCCTGCGTGCCCTCCCTGTACGAGGGGTTCTCGCTGCCCGCCGCCGAGGCGATGGCGACGGGGACACCGCTCGTGGCCACCACCGGCGGCGCGATCCCGGAGGTCGCCGGACCCGACGGGGAGACCTGCCTCGCCGTACCCC
The DNA here is from genome assembly GCF_044751025.1 of Streptomyces sp. NPDC088747. Classification (NCBI taxonomy): domain Bacteria; kingdom Bacillati; phylum Actinomycetota; class Actinomycetes; order Kitasatosporales; family Streptomycetaceae; genus Streptomyces; species Streptomyces sp. NPDC088747. The sequence continues at coordinate 387,867 of NZ_JBIVKZ010000005.1, read as the reverse complement.
CGGGCGACTCGGGGGCGCTCGCCACCGCGCTGAGCCGGGTCCTCGCCGACCCGCGGCTGCGCGCACGCCTGGGCGCCGCGGGCCGCGCACGCGTCCTGGACCGCTTCACCTGGGCCCGGGCGGCCGAGGGCACCGTGACCCACTACCGCGAGGCAATGTCCCGCTCCGCGGCAGGGGGCACGGCGGCTCCCGCGACACCCGGCCAGGACATCCCCGCCCGCCCGGCACCCCCCACCCCCGACCGCGAAAGCAGGGCCACGTGCTGACCGTCGACTTCTCCCGGTTCCCGCTCGCCCCGGGTGACCGCGTACTGGACCTGGGATGCGGTGCCGGACGGCACGCGTTCGAGTGCTACCGGCGCGGCGCCCAGGTGGTCGCGCTGGACCAGAACGGCGAGGAGATCCGCGAGGTCGCCAAGTGGTTCGCGGCGATGAAGGAGGCGGGCGAGGCCCCCGCCGGGGCCACCGCGACGGCCATGGAGGGCGACGCCCTGGCCCTCCCCTTCCCCGACGAGTCCTTCGACGTCGTGATCATCTCCGAGGTCATGGAGCACATCCCGGACGACAAGGGCGTACTCGCCGAGATGGTCCGGGTGCTCAGGCCCGGCGGCCGCATCGCGATCACCGTGCCGCGCTACGGGCCCGAGAAGGTCTGCTGGTCGCTGTCCGACGCGTACCACGAGGTCGAGGGCGGCCACATCCGCATCTACAAGGCGGACGAACTCCTCAGGAAGATCAGGGAGGCCGGGCTCAGGCCGTACGGCTCCCACCACGCGCACGCCCTGCACAGCCCGTACTGGTGGCTCAAGTGCGCGTTCGGCGTCGACAACGACAAGGCGCTGCCCGTGCGGGCGTACCACAAGCTCCTGGTCTGGGACATCATGAAGAAACCGCTCGCCACCCGGCTCGCGGAGAACGCGCTGAACCCGCTGATCGGCAAGAGCTTCGTGGCCTACGCGACCAAGCCGCATCTGCCCGTCGGCTCCGCCGGGGCCACCGGATCGGACGGGTCCACCGGAGCCGCCGCATCGGACGGGTCCACCTCGGCCGACGAGTCCGCCGAGGTGGCCGGCCGGTGACGACTCCCCGGACAGAACACCTCGTCCTGCCCGGGGTCCTCACCGCCGAGCAGGCTGCCGCCACGGTGGGCGGCATCCTCGCGGTGCAGCGCCCGGACGGCGCCGTCCCGTGGTTCCGCGGGCACCATCTGGACCCGTGGGACCACACCGAGGCCGCCATGGCGCTGGACGCGGCGGGCGAGCACGAGGCCGCGGAGAGCGCCTACGACTGGCTGGCGCGCCACCAGAACCAGGACGGTTCCTGGTACGCGGCGTACGCCGACGGGGACTTCGAGGACGTCACCGACCGCGGCCTGGAGACCAACTTCTGCGCCTACGTCGCCGTGGGCGTCTGGCACCACTACCTCGCGACCGGCGACGACACGTTCCTGGACCGGATGTGGCCCACCGTCTACGCGGCCATGGAGTTCGTGCTCAGGCTCCAGCAGCCCGGCGGACAGATCGGCTGGAAGCGCGAGGCCGACGGACGCGCCGTCAACGACGCTCTGCTGACCGGCAGTTCGTCCATCCACCACGCCCTGCGCTGCGCACTGGCCATCGCCGAGCAGCGTGAGGAGCCGCAGCCCGACTGGGAGCTCGCGGTGGGCGCCCTGCGGCACGCCATCCGACGGCACCCCGAGCGGTTCCTCGACAAATCCCGCTACTCGATGGACTGGTACTACCCGGTGCTCGGCGGCGCGTTGACCGGCGCGGAGGCCAAGTCGCGCATCGAGGAGGGCTGGGACCGTTTCGTGGTCCCCGGGGTCGGTGTCCGCTGTGTGGTCCCCAATCCGTGGGTGACCGGCGGTGAGTCGGCCGAACTCGCCCTGGCGCTCTGGGCCGTGGGCGAATCCGACCGCGCACTGGAGATTCTCCAGTCGATCCAGCACCTGCGCGATCCGAGGACCGGCCTGTACTGGACCGGATACGTCTATGAGGACCAGGCTCTCTGGCCCGAGGAACTCACCAGTTGGACAGCCGGTTCGCTGCTGCTGGCCGTCGCCGCGCTCGGCGGCGACGAACCCACCTGCGCCGTCTTCAGCGGCGAACGTCTGCCGACCGGCCTGGACCCCGACTGCTGCCGGTAGCAGATCAGTTGGGGCCCAGGTGGTGCGGGTACTTCAGTGTCCGTGCGTCATTTCCGTGCGTCAGTGCCGGTGCATACGGTTGGCGATGGCGTGGCCTATGAAGAGGTACACGACGGCTGCGAGGCCGTAGCCCGCGACGACCCGAGCCCACTCCTCGTCGAAGGTGAACAGGTCACGGGACCAGCCCGCCAGCCAGGCGGCCACGTCGTGGATGAACTGCACCAGGTCGTTGGCGCGGTTCGCGTCCAGTAGGTACATCAGGATCCAGAGACCGAGGATGAACGCCATCGCGTCCGCGACGATCGCGATGACCCTCCCCGCCTGGTTTGAACCGTTGCGATATCGAGGGGACATGACCCCCGTGTTGCCCGCAATTTCTCCATGAAACCCGAACGGCTCAGCCTGAGTGGCGCACGTGTGCGAGTCGGCTGACGCTGCCGGTAGAGCCGTGTTCTCCCGGGACCGGGGAGGACCGTTCCCTTCCGGAGGACCCCGTGCCCGTTCCGATACGGCGCCTGATCGTGGCGCTCACCCTCTGCTGCGCCCTGCTCGCCGGCGCCACCGCGTGTGGCGGCGACAACGACACCGAGGACACCGCCGCGGTGGCCGCGACCGCCACCCCGACCAGCTCCGCCGAGAGGCAGAAGTTCGCCAAGACCCGGTTCGTGGCGAACGCGGGGCTCGCGGCCGGTGCCACCTACCAGTGGATCGTGAAGCCCTGGAAGGCGGGCAAGTTCAAGAAGGGCGCCGAGGGACGCAGGGTCGCCCTCGTCAAGGCGGGCCTGGCGGGCGCGTTCACGTACAACCGGCTCAAGGCCGCGAACAGGAACGCCCAGGGCGACCCGGCGCTCGCGAAGGCCGTCGCCCCGCTCACCGCGGGCATCGACGCGCTCAAGGACCTGCCGTCCAAGCTCCGCAAGGGCGACTCGACGGACGCGGTGGTCGGCTCCTTCGACGACATCATCAACAACGTGAAGGAAGCCGGGAAGAGCGCGGGCGCCGAGGTTACGGACAAGGTGCCCTCCGCCTCCCAACTCAGCGGCTGACAAACGCTCGTGACGGCACATCAGTAGCCAGCCGTTCGCCTCCGGTTCGACTGGAGTTGGCCTTCCGGTGACCGGCAGTTCGGCATGGTCCCTGATGATCCTGACCTCGGGAGAGGCAGGAGAAGCCGGTGACCGACGCCAGACCGTTGACCATCGAGGAACCGCGGCTGGCCACCAGGCGGAGGGTTCGCCGCCGCTTACCGCGCCATGTCGCCGTCACCATACCGCTCGCCCTGGCCGGCCTCCTCTCGCTGCTCGTCTCCGGCAACGCCCTGCGGCCGTTCGAGCACATCACCACCATCGAGGCCAAGATGGCCTCCAAGTCCGACTTCTTCCAGGATCCCGAAGTACGGCGGCTGCTGCTGAAGCACGGCATCCGCGTCGACATCCACCGACTCGGCTCACGCGGTATCGCCACGCAGTCCCTGAAGGGCATGGACGTGGTGTTCCCCTCCGGGCAGCCCGCGGCGCGACTGATCCTGGACGAGCTGAACCGCTCGGTCGACTCGGCCCGTCCGTTCGTCACGCCGCTGGTGCTCGGCACGTTCCGCGACTACGCCGAGACCCTGCGGAAGCGGGGGGTGGCGAGCCCGCAGCGGGCCGGGAGCGGCGACACCCTCTACTACGACCTCGACATGGCCAAGTTCCTCGCGCTGATCGAGGCGGGTGAGACCTGGAACGGCATCGGCTTCGACGACACGAGCGAGCGGAGCAACAACGGCCGTGTCCTGGTGCGGACTTCGAGCGTCTGCGAGTCGAACGCCGCCGGCACCTACCTGAGCATTCTCGCCTTCGTGAAGAACCACAACCGCGCGCCCGGCACGAACGACCCCGGCGACGGCGCCAAGGGCCTGGACGCCACCTCCCAGGAGGCCGTTCTCGAACTCGCCGGGCAGGTCAAGCCGCTGATCAACCTCCAGGGCATGGCCTCCGACGAACAGGCCGAGAGCTACTTCTCCGCCCTCGGCGAGAGCATCGCGCCGGTCACCGTGATCTACGAGCACCAGTACCTCGCCCACCAGGTCGACCACGTGCGCAAGCACCAGGAGCAGGACACCGGACGCGTCCTGCTCTACCCCACCCCCTACGCCCTCACCGAACCGCAGCTCATCTCCCTCACCGACAAGGGCGACAAGCTCTCCGAGCTGATCGAAACCGACGCCGAACTGCGGGACCGGGCCATCGAGTTGGGCTTCCGTGTGCGGTTCTCCGGCGAGGACGGGACGAGCGAGCAGCTGAACGCGTTCCTGCGCGGGCACGAGATACAGGTCCCGGCGTCGAACCCCGACCAGACCAAGGTCGACGCACCCGACCTGGACGTCCTGGAGGAGATCATCAACCACGTGGGCGACTGCCCGCCGCCCGAGACGGAAACCCCGTGAGACGGCGCCTGCGCGTCCTCGCCCTCTGCGTGACGCTCCTGGCCGCCACCCTCACCGCCTGCTCCTCGGGCCGGGACGACATCACGCTGCGCGTCCTGGCCGGACCCGAACTCGCCGACGTAGCACCGTTGTTGGGCCGCCTCAAGGACGACACCGGTATCGAGCTGGACATCGACTACACCGCCACGGCCGACCTCCCCGGGCAACCGCCCGCCGCCGGGCAGACATCCCCGTACGACCTGGCCTGGCTCGCCTCGGACCGCTCGTTCCTGCTGCGGCTCCAGGAGGCGGGACAGCGGGCGGCCCGCCCCGAGTCGACCCCGATCATGCGCTCCCCGGTGGTCGTGGGCCTCACCCCCGGCCTCGCGGACCGGCTGCGCGCCCGGGTGCCGGGCGGCCGGCTCTCCTGGGCGGACCTCGCGGACGCCGCCGCCGACGGCACCCTGCGGTTCGGCATGGCCCACCCCGGGCGCAGCGACACCGGGCGCGCGGCCCTCGTCGGGGTCGCCACCGCCGCCGCGGGAACCGGCAGCGCGCTGCGCGAACAGGACGTGTCCTGCGACCGGTTGCGCGGCTTCCGCTCGGGCCAGACCCTCACCGCGGCCGGCTCACGGGAGCTCATCGCCGGCTATGTACGCGACCAGGGGCGGGCCGACGCGCTGATCGCCCACGAGTCCGAGCTGCTGTCGCTGAACGCGTCCGGGAAGCTCGGCGAGCCCCTGGAGATCGTCTACCCCGAGGACGGCATGGTGCTGTCCGACTTCCCGCTGCTGCTGCTCGACCCCGGAGAGCGCTCCGCCTACCGCACGGTGGTGGACTGGCTGCTGCGCGACGACATCCAGCGTGAGCTGATGCGGCGGACCTGGCGGCGCCCGGTCAGCGAGGACGTCACTCCGTCCGCGCCGCTGCGTGCCCCCGTCGGCAACGCGCTGTCGTTCCCCGGCCGACTCTCCATCGTCGAGCGGCTGATCGCCGACTACGGCGACCCCGCGCGGCCCGTCGCCGACCAGGTGGTGTTCCTGCTCGACTTCTCGGGCTCGATGCGCGGCCGACGGATGGAGGAACTGCGTGCCGCCTTCGCGGGGCTCAGCGGCGCCGACAAGACGTCCACCGGAAAGTTCGCCCGCTTCTACCGGGGCGAGCGGCTCACGGTCGTCCGGTTCAGCGGGGACATCCTGCAGGAACGCACCGTGACCGTGCGCGACGACGGCGACCTGGCCGACCTCAACTCCCTAGTCTCCGAAGGCGGGTTCGGGGACTCCACCGCCGTCTGGTCGGCCCTCGACCGCGGCTACCGGATAGCCGCCGACGCCCTCGACGAGGCCCCGGACCGCCCGGTCGCGATCGTGCTGATGACGGACGGCGAGAGCAACTCCGGCCTCGGCTACGCGGAGTTCCTGCGCCGCCACGCCGAACTCGGCACCGGCGTGGACGCGGTGCCCACCTTCCCCGTCCAGTTCGGCGAGGCCGACCCGGCCGCGCTGGAGCGGGCGGCGTCCGCGACCGGCGGTCGCATGGTCGACGCGGGCGCCTCTTCGCTCTCCGACGCGTTCAAGGAGATCCGTGGGTGTCATTGACAGCCAGTGGTGGAGCCTGTGGTGGCCGTGGATGGCCGTCTGGCTGCTGACGGCCGCGTGCGCCGCCGTCCTGGTCCGCCATGTCCTCGTCCGTTTCGGCCTGCTGCGCCGCAGACGCCGGCCCGGCCGCACCTTCCACGGCATGTGCTTCTACCTGCACAACCAGCGGGTCATGGACATCTACCTGACCGGCGGATTCTCCGCGGCCCTCGAACAGGAGGTAGCCGACCGGACCAACGTCAGCAAGGGCTTCGGGCTGCTCGCCAAGTTCGGGTTCGGCGGAGGCGAGGTCCACGGGGGAGTCGCGCGGGAGCGGACCACCACCTATCTGGAGCAGAAGGAGCCGATCACGGTGATCGGGCTGCTCCTGGACACGATGCGCAAGGAGGACGTCGTCGTGGACGCCGACCTCACCACCGGCCTCCTCGTCCCGAACCGGACCCTCGGCGACCGCCTGCGCGACAGCGCCGACGACCGGGTGCCGCTGACCGCCGTCATGTCGGAGTTCGTCTCGGTCACCGGGAGCTTCACCGCCCGCACCTCCACCGGCGGCGACGTCGTCCTGCGCGCCCGCTACGGCACCGGTGAGCCGTCCGCCCATGTGAAGATCACCTGCGCCGCCTCGGGCGTCCGCGAGGAGTTCCAGGACGAGGACTACTACAGCGGGGAGTTCCAGGCCCGCTGCCTGGGCAAGGTGCGCACGTGGAACCGCGAGGCGGGGGAGCTGACGGTGGACGCGGTGGCCATCTTCCGCTGAGCGGCAGGAGCCCGCTCATGGCAAGGAGCCGCTCATGGCAAGGAGCCGTTCCCGGTGAGGAGTTGAGCCGGGTCAGGAGTTGAGCCGGGTCAGGAGTTCAGCTCGGCCAGCACCCGGAGGGTGTGCGGGTCCGGTGAGAGGACGAGCAGATCGGTCACCGGGCCCTTGCGCCACAACTCCAGCCGCTCGGCGATGCGTTCACGCGGTCCCACGAGGGAGATCTCGTCGGCGAACGCGTCGGGCACGGCGAGCACGGCCTCCTCGCGCCGCCCCGCGAGGAACAGCTCCTGGACCCGCCTGGCCTCCTCCTCGAAACCCATCCGCGCCATCAGGTCGGCGTGGAAGTTGCGTGCGGCGTGCCCCATCCCGCCGATGTAGAAGCCCAGCATGGCCTTGACCGGCAGCAGCCCTTCGGCGAGGTCGTCGCAGACGTGCGCGCGGGCCATCGGCGCGATGAGGAAACCGTCGCGCAGATCGGTCAGCGAGGCCTCGTACGCCTGGGGGCGGGTCGGCGACCAGTACAGCGGCAGCCAGCCGTCCGCGATCCGGGTCGTCTGCGCGATGTTCCTCGGGCCCTCCGCGCCGAGCAGCACGGGCAGTTCGGCGCGCAGCGGATGCGTGATGGACTTGAGGGCCTTGCCGAGCCCGGTGCCGTCGGCGCCCCGGTAGGGGTGGGAGTGGAAACGCCCGTCCAGCTCGACGGGGGCCGCACGCCGGAGGACCTGGCGCACGACGTCGACGTACTCCCGGGTCGCGGTCAGCGGTGACTTGGGGAACGGCCGCCCGTACCAGCCCTCGACCACCTGCGGGCCGGAGAGGCCGAGGCCGAGCATCACGCGCCCGCCGGAGAGATGGTCGAGCGTGAGCGCCTGCATGGCGGTGGTGGTGGGGGAGCGGGCGGCCATCTGCGCGACGGCGGTGCCGAGTCTGATGCGGGACGTCTGCGCGGCGATCCAGGTCAGCGGCGTGAAGGCGTCGCTTCCCCAGGACTCGGCGGTCCACACGGAGTGGTAGCCGAGCCGCTCCGCCTCCTGGGCGAGCGGCACGTGGTCGGCGGAGGGGCCGCGTCCCCAGTAGCCGAGTGCGAGACCGAGCCGCATGTCGCCTCCAGGCACTGTGTTCTGACGGTGCGTCAATCACTGGCCGGGTGAGCCTACGACAGCGGCCCCCCGCCCGGAAGGGCGAGGGGCCGTGCTGGACGAACGTGGGGCGGACGTCAGCCGCGCTGGATGCCGCTGGTGTCCTGAAGGACGCCACGACGGCCGTCCTGGGTCTGCGCCACCAGGCTCGGGCCGCGCTGCTCGACGGCCAAGTACCAGGTGCCGGGCGCCAGTTCGGCGATCGGCGTCGGCGAACCGTCCTCCGAGTACAGCGGACGCGGCACCGGAACCGCGAACCAGAACGGGGAGAAGTCCCCGGCCGGCTGCTGCACCTGCGGGGTCGGCGCCTGCTGCGGCTGGCTGGGCTGGCCGGCGAACGGCTGGCCCTGGCCCGTCTGCGGCTGACCACCGTAGGGCTGACCCGGCTGACCCGGCTGGCCCGGCTGCGGGGCGCCCGGGTAGCCGTATCCACCCTGGGGCTGACCGCCGTAGGGCTGCGGGGTGGCCGGCTTGGGGGCGGGGAGCAGCGCGCCCTTCAGGGCCGGGACGAGGGGGGTGGCGATGGCGCCGCCGGCCAGGATCAGGGTGGCGACGAGGCCCAGGATGGCGCCCGTTCCCGCGTCCGGGCCGCTGCCGGAGAGGCCGCCGAGGTTGTTGTAGCCACCCGCCGGGTCGAAGACGTTCCCGAGGGCGCTCCACGCGGCGAAGACCGTGAAGGCGACGCCGAACTGGCCGAGGTCGAGGCCGGCGACCTTCGGGACCTGCGGCAGGCCTCGGGAGACGATGATCAGTGCGGCGCCGATGATGCCCGCCAGGAAGACGCTCATCAGGAGCGGGGCGCTTCCCCAGGCGTTCGGGAGGTCGACCCCTTCGGCACCGTCGGCGGAGTAGATGGCGAAGAACGAGGCGATGAAGAGCAGAACCGCTGCTCCGATCACCACGCCGTCGCCTCGAGTGAGGGAGCGGATATTCACTTCCATGTCCTTCGTCAGTCGTCTCGTCATCGGTGGAGGCGTCGCTGCCACCATGCCGCCGTAAGGCCCTGGTGTGAAGCGCGGGGGTGGCCCCTCATCGTAGGGACGACACTATCTCCCGCCCCATGAGGGTGTCCGCCCGGTTCAGCGCACTGATCGTCACTCGCGCAGGAAACTCACGATTCCCTCAGAGATCCCCCGTGCCGCCCGCTGCCGCCACGCGTCGCTGGTCAGCAGGGCGGCGTCCTCGCTGTCGCGCATGTTGCCGCACTCGATGAACACCTTGGGAACCGTTGACAGATTGAGACCGCCCAGATCCGTACGGACGTCGAGGCCGGTGCCGTCGCCGATGTAGTTGGAGGCCCCGGTGCCGGTCTCGCGGGCGAAACCGCCCGCGACGCGTTCACCGAGTTCGCGGGAGGGGGCGACGATCGGGCGGGTGTCGGCGGCGCCCTCGTGGACCGGGCCGGGAAGGATCACGTGGAAACCGCGGTTGCCGGCGCCGGAGCCGTCCGCGTGGATCGAGATCGCCGCATCCGCGTGCGCCTTGTTGCCGATCTCGGCCCGCTCGTCGACGCACGGACCCCATGAACGGTCGTCGTCCTGGGTGAACTTCACGGTGGCGCCCTGCTTCTGCAGGATCGTACGCAGCCGCCGCGACACGTCGAGCGTGAACTGCGCCTCCGCGTAACCCGAGTTGGTCGCCGTACCCGTCGTGTCGCATTCCTTCGAGTTCGTGCCGATGTCGACCTTGCGGTTGATCTCGGCCGTGTGCCGGAAGTTGCCCGGGTTGTGCCCCGGGTCGATGACGACGACCTTGCCCTTGAGGGGCGTGGCGGCGGGCGCGGAGGACGTGGAGCCCGAGGGGCTCGGCCGCTTGGCGTCGTCGGTCGCCGACGCGGACCCGGCCGGGGAACCGGCGTTGTCTCCGGGCGCGGAGGACGCGGCCCCCGGCGTCTGCCGTGCCGCCGCCCCGCCGTCGGAGCCGTCGTCCAGCGCCTGCCAGAGCAGCCATCCGGCCAGCGCACCCGGCACCAGCGCGGCCACCGCCACGGTCAGCAGCCGCCGGGAGCGGCGCGGGCGGGGAGGATCGAAGTCCGGACCTACGTACGACACGGGTGCCACCCTACGGGTCCGCGTCCGGCGTGGTCCGCGGGGTGCCCGTGACGGGAGAGGCGCCGGGCTCCGGCCCAGGTGGCGGCTACTCCTTGCGCCCCGTCGCGGCGACCGTCACGCCGAGGCCGATCATCGTGAGGCCGCCGACTCCGCCGATCATGGCGAGCCGCCGCGGTGAATTGGCGAACCAGTCCCGGGTGGTGGCCGCGGCCAGCCCCCACACGCTGTCGCACACCACCGCGATCGCGTTGAAGACCAGACCGAGCAGCAGCATCTGCGCCGTGACGTGCCCCTGGCTCCGGTCGACGAACTGGGGCAGTACGGCGGCGAAGAACACGATGGTCTTCGGGTTGGCCACGCCGACCGCGAACCCCTCCCAGAATGTCCGCAGCCCGCCGTGCGCGGGGCCCTCACCGGTGAACGCCGCGTGCAGCGACCGGCGTTGGCGCACGGCCCGCACCCCGAGGTAGACCAGATAGGCGGCGCCCACCAGCTTCAGCGCCGTGAAGACGAGCACCGAGCGCTCCACCACGGCCCCGACCCCGAGAGCCACGGCGACGACGAGGACGTACGCCCCGAGCGTGTTCCCCGCGACCGTCGTCAGCGCGGCACGGCGCCCCTGCGCCAGCGCGCGCCCGATCACGAACAGCACGCTGGGGCCGGGTATCACGATCAGCAGCAACGACATGGCCGCGAAGGCGAGCAGTCGGTCGGCGGGCACCATGCCGCCATGTGAACACGGGGGCGGAGCCCGCCTCCAGCGCTTTTCCACGCGCGAGGGCGGAGCCGCGGTTCAGATGCCGGGCCCCGTGCGCCGCAGCACCCGCAGCGAGTCCGTCGCCGAGACCTCCGTGAAGGCGCCGGACGCCAGGGCGCGGAGGTAGACGCGGTAGGGCGCCTGCCCGGTGAACTCGTCGACGGGGTCGGGGAACACGTCGTGGATCAGCAGCAGCCCGCCCTCGGCGACGTGCGGCGCCCAGCCCTCGTAGTCGCCGGACGCGTGCTCGTCGGTGTGGCCGCCGTCGATGAAGACCAGCCCGAGGGGCGAGTTCCAGAACGCGGCGATCTGCGGCGAGCGGCCGACGACCGCGACCACGTGGTCCTCCAGGCCCGCCCGGTGGAGCGTGCGCCGGAAGGCCGGGAGGGTGTCCATCAGGCCGAGCTCGGGGTCCACCGTCGCCGGGTCGTGGTACTCCCAGCCCGGCTGCTGCTCCTCGCTGCCCCGGTGGTGGTCGACGGTGACCGCGGTGACGCCGGCCGCGCGCGCCGCGTCGGCGAGCAGCAGCGTGGAGCGCCCGCAGTAGGTGCCCACCTCAAGGAGCGGCAGCCCCAGCCGTCCGGCCTCGACCGCCGCCTCGTACAGCGCGAGCCCCTCGCCCGTGGGCATGAACCCCTTGGCCGCCTCGAAGGCGGCGAGGATCTCGGGCTCGGGTGCCGCGGGCATGGGGGTCCTCCGGTTCGTACGTGTCTGTGGGCGCCCCATGGTGCACCAGCACCCCCGGCGCAGGGGCGACGGGGGTGCTGGTGGATGTGCTGGTGGATGTGCTGTTCAGGCGCGGACGGGCTCGCCGGGCAGCGCCAGGTCCAGGCTGACCGGGCGCTCGTCCCCGGCGTGCGTCGCCGACGAGGCGAGCGGGCCGTGGCCGGTGGCCTTGGCTGCCAGGACGTAGGAGCCCTCGGTGGGCACGGCGAGCGCGTAGCTGCCGTCCTCCGCGGAGAGCGTCGCGCCGGCCTGCCGGCCGCGCCGGTCGATCAGGGTGACCTTGGCGCGGGCGACGGGGACACCGGCGGCGTCCAGGACCCGGCCGCGGAAGCCGCCGAGGATCTCCTGCGCCCGTTCCAGCGCGGCGTCCTCGTCGCTGCTGGCGCGCAGTACCGGCGCGGTCGCCGGACGTCCGCGCGGCAGGAACAGGGCCATCAGCAGGCCGACGGCCACCGCGCCCGTCGCGATCAGGAAGGAGACCCGGAAGCCGTGCATGGACGGGACGGCGACGCCGCCGACGTTGTTCGCCGTGTTGGCCAGCACCATGCCGATGACGGCACTGGACACCGACGTACCGATCGAACGCATCAGGGTGTTGAGGCCGTTCGCCGCGCCGGTCTCCGAGGCGGGGACCGCGCCGACGATCAGGGCGGGGAGCGAGGAGTACGCGAGGCCGATACCGGCGCCCAGGACGACCGCGATGACGATGGTCTGCCAGGCGGCGCTCATCAGGCCGAGGCCCGCGCCGTAGCCGATCGCGATGATCAGCATGCCGAGGATCAGGGTGACCTTGGGGCCGTACTTGGCGGAGATCCTGGCGTACACCGGCGCCGTGAACATCATCGTCAGGCCGAGCGGCGCCACGCACAGGCCCGCGACGACCATCGACTGGCCGAGGCCGTAGCCGGTGGACTTCGGGAGCTGGAGGAGCTGCGGCAGGACGAGGGAGACGGCGTAGAAGGCGACGCCGACCATGATCGAGGCGAGGTTGGTGAACAGCACCGCGCGACGGGCCGTGGTGCGCAGGTCCACCAGCGGGGCCTTCACGCGCAGCTCCATCACGCCCCACAGGAGGAGGACGACGGCCGCGGCGCCGAACAGGCCGAGGGTGGTGACCGAGGTCCAGCCCCAGTCGCTGCCCTTGGTGATCGGCAGCAGGAAGAGGATGAGGCCCGCCGAGAGTCCGATCGCGCCGAGGACGTCGAAGGTGCCCTTCGCGCGCATCGGGGACTCCGGTACGGCGACGAGGGTGAGGACGATCGAGACGACGCCGAGACCGGCGGCGAGGAAGAACAGGGCGTGCCAGTCGGCGTGCTGGGCGACCAGTGCCGCGATCGGCAGCGCGAGTCCGCCGCCGACGCCGATCGAGGAGCTCATCAGGGCCATCGCCGAGCCGAGTTTCTCGCGGGGGAGCATGTCGCGCATCAGGCCGATGCCCAGGGGTATCGCGCCCATGGCGAAGCCCTGGAGCGAACGGCCGACGATCATCACCAGGAGCTGGCTGGTGAAACCGGCGATCAGTGAGCCCACGACCATCACGGACAGGCTCAGGAGCAGCATCCGCCGCTTGCCGTACAGGTCACCGAGCCGGCCCATGATCGGCGTGGCCACGGCGCCCGCGAGCAGGGTCGAGGTCATCACCCAGGTGGCGTTGCTGGGCGTGGTGCCGAGCAGCTCCGGCAGGTCCTTGATGACCGGCACCAGCAGGGTCTGCATCACCGCGACAACGATGCCCGCGAAGGCGAGCACCGGCACGATCGCGCCGCTCGGCCTCCGCGCGGGCTGTTCGGTCGTCGTGTGCGTCATTACGTGAGGCCTCCAGGCCGAAGAGGGGGAACGTGCTCGCGGGGCGAGTCCGGGGTCGTCCGAGGGGCAGCGAAGGGTCAGCGAAGGGTCATCCGCGCGGTGATCGGTGCGGTGATCTCTGCGGGATACGTGCAAGGTGAACCCGGTGTACCCGGGCAACTATTCCGATGCTTCGGCCCACTAACTAATTCTTGACCTACCCATGAAGATCTGACCGGCCGTCAAGCGGGCGGGAGGCCGCCTCGGCAGCCCTCTAGAGCCAGCCCTGCCGCCGCGCCTCCCGCATCGCCTCCATGCGGTTGCGGGTGTTCGTCTTGCCGATGGCGGACGAGAGGTAGTTGCGGACGGTCGACTCGGAGAGGTGCAGTCGGCCCGCGATGTCGGCGACGGTGGCGCCGTCCACCGAGGCGTTCAGTACGTCGCACTCGCGGGCGGTGAGCGGATTGGGCCCGGCGCTCAGCGCGACCGCGGCGAGCGCCGGATCGATGACCTTCTCGCCGGTCAGCACCCGGCGGATCGCCTGCGCGAGCTCCTCCACGGGCCCGTCCTTGACCAGGAACCCGGCGGCCCCCGCCTCCATGGCCCGCCGCAGATAGCCGGGGCGCCCGAAGGTCGTGAGGATCAGTACCCGGCAGTCGGGCGACTGGTCCCGCAGCTCGGCCGCCGCGTCCAGCCCGCTCATCCCCGGCAGCTCGATGTCCAGCAGCGCCACGTCGGGCCGGTGGACCAGCGCCGCGTCCACGATCGCGTCTCCCGTCGACACCTGCGCCACCACCTGGATGTCGGCCTCCATCCCCAGCAGCAGCGCGAGGGCGCCCCGCATCATCCCCTGATCCTCGGCGAGCAGCACGCGAATGGACTTGGCGGGACGGTGGTCCCGGGGCATCTCGTTCACGGGGTCAGCGTATGGCCCGCGGAACCGCGCAGGAGCTTTGCGGCGAGCGCGCGGACCTGGGTGTGTTCGGCGGGGGTCAGGGGCTCGGTCAGGGCGATGATCCGCCGTTCCACCTCGGCGACGCACTCCGCGGTGAGCCGCTGGCCCGGTTCGGTGAGGGCGACCAGGACGGCACGGCCGTCGTCGGGTGAGGGCAGACGCCGGACCAGGCCGCGTTTCTCGGCGCGGGTGACCAGACCGGTCATGGAGGACTTGTCCAGCCCCAGATGGCGGGCCAGCTCCAGCATGCCGGCCCTGCGGTCGCGCAGGATGCCGAGCAGGCGGACCTGGATCAGGGAGAGGTCGTGCTCGGCGGCGACTCGGGTCAGGACGCCCTGGACCAGGAACGAGAGCTGGACCAGGGCGTCCATGGTGGTCAGGGGGGCGTCGGCGGTGGCGTGGGCGGTGGCGGTGGCGTCGGGGTGGGGGCCAGGGCCGGAGCTGAGGTCGAGGTCGGCGGGATCGGGGGTCGGGCTGGGGGATTCCTGAGCCATGGGGCCCCTTCGGTTGACTTGGTACGTGGCACAAACTACCTTCGAATTAGTACGCGCCGCAAACTATATCGTCGTACGAGGTGAGTGGTGCGCGATCCGAACCCGAGTGGTGCGCGACGCGAACCGGTATGCGGGCTGGACCGAAGGTCAGGCCCAGTACAGGTGCTCACCCGATCCAGGAGGTCAGCGATGCACGCAGCAGTCGTCCGTTCCTTCGACCGTCCGCCCCGCTTCGACACCGTCGACACGCCCCGGCCCGCCGGGGAGCACCAGATCCTGGTGGACGTCCTGGCCGCCGGTCTCCACCCCCGGGTGCGGTCCGACGCCAACGGCACGCACTACACCGCCGACGGGGTGCTGCCGCTGGTCCCCGGCATCGACGCGGTCGGACGTACGGCGGAGGGCGAGCTGCTCTACTTCGTCGCCCCGGACAGCGGGCCGGGCACCATGGCCGAGCGAGCCCTCGTTGACCGCTGCCGGGCCGTCACTCTGCCGCCCGGCACCGACCCGGTCGCCGTGGCCGCCGCGATGAACCCCGGTATGTCCTCCTGGGTCGCCCTCCGCCGTCGCGTCACGCTCCCGCCGGGCGCCTCCGTGCTGGTCCTGGGCGCGGCCGGCAACGCCGGACAGCTCGCCGTCCGGATCGCGAAGCACCTCGGCGCCGCCCATGTCGTGGGCGCGGGCCGCGACCCGGAGCGGCTGGCGCTGCTGCCGGGGCTGGGCGCGGACGAGACCGTCTCCCTGCTGGGCGACCCCGAGAAGGTCGCCGACCGGCTCGGCCGGTGCGCGGGCGACGCGGACGTGGTCGTCGACTACCTGTGGGGCCCGGCCGCCGAACACGCCATGCCCGCGCTGCTCCTGGCGCGTCCCGACCGCGCCAAGCCGCTGGCCTGGATCCAGATCGGCGCGGTGGCGGGGGCGGAGATCACCCTGCCCTCCGCCCTGCTGCGGGCCGCGAACCTCCAGATCATGGGGAGCGGCCAGGGCTCGGTCACCACCGCCGGAATCGTCGCCGAACTGCCCTCCCTCGCCGCGGAGATCGCCGCCGGCATCCTGGCGGTCGATCCCCTCGCCCTGCCGCTGTCCCAGGTCGAGGAGGCGTGGAACACCCGCACGGAGCCCGGACAGCGGATCGTGCTGACGCCGGGTGGGTGAGGGTTCGAGGGCTGCTCGACCTGCCTGACCTGCCCGACCTATTTCACTCGCTCTAGTCGCTCCACCAGTTGGGCCTGCTCCACCAGCGAATCCCAGCGGGCCGGCGCATTCCGGCGGTTCAGCGCATCCCGGGGCTCCAGCGCATCCCGGGGCTCCAGTGGATCCACCGGTTCGGTCGGAAGCTCGGCCGACACCGTGAATCCGCCGTGGGTGCCCGGACCGGCGTCCAGTGAGCCCCCCGCCCCCGCGAGCCGCTCCGTGAGGCCCTTGAGTCCGGTGCCGGTTCCGGTGCCACCGCCCGGCTCCTGGGCGTCGGTGCTGCCGGCACCGGTGCCGTCGTCGGTGACGGTGAGGCGGACGCGTTCGGAGGTGCCGTCGACGGTGATGTCGCAATGGGCGGCGCCACTGTGCCGTACGACGTTGGTGACCGCCTCGCGGACCACCCAGCCGAGCAGGACCTCGGTCTGGGGCGTGAGGGGTGTGCCCGACCGGTGGACGGCCGGTTCGACGCCGGCCGCGGTCAGGGCCGAGCGGGCGCCCTCCAGCTCCGTGGCGAGGCTGCCCTCGCGGTAGCCGGTGACCGCCTCGCGTATCTCCGTGAGGGCCTGGCGCCCCACCGACTCGATGTCCGTGACCTGGACGAGGGCGGCGGTCAGGTCGCGCTGGGCCAGCCGACGGGCCGCCTCCGACTTCACCACGATCACCGAGAGCGTGTGGCCGAGCAGGTCGTGCAGGTCACGGGAGAAGCGCAGCCGTTCCTTCTCGACAGCGCGGTGCGCCAACTCCTCGCGGGCCGAGCGCAGTTCGCGTACCGCGTCGGAGAGGGAGAGGATCGCGGCGGTCACCGCGGTGGACAGGAAGGTGCCGTAGGCGATGTTGATCGCGTCCCAGCCCTCGTGGAACCAGCCGATCGCCCCCGCGAGCACGCTCAGACCGACCGCGATCCGGCCGAGCGGCCTGCCCCTGACCACCGAGCCGACGGCCAGGCCCAGCAGCGGGAAGAACCACAGCCAGGTGCCGCCGTACCCGACGGCGAGACCGAAGGTCAGCACCGCCATCGCGCCGAGCGCCGCCCGGGTCGAGCGGGCCTTCCGCGACTCCTTACCGAAGGCGCGGAACACGACGTAGATGTAGAGGGAGTTGAAGACGAACAGGCCCAGACCGCCGATCAGGGGGTTCGGTGTCCTGCCCTGGACGAGGTTGGAGAACGAGCCCATGCCCATCAGCAGCCAGGGCAGCATCGTGAAGCCGCTGGGCGGCGGCCCCAGTTCGTCGGGCTGCGACTCCCCGGAGTTGCCGGAGTTTCCGGATCGTCCGGACCGCCCGGACGCCCCGTGCGTCTCGGTGCGGCAGTTCCGCCTCTTCTTCCCGGTCATCCCGGTCATCCCGGTCTTCCCTGCCATCGCGTCTCCCCGTCGTCGAATGCGATGACGACGACGCTACGGACCGGGGGCGCCGGCCGGCAGAGGGGTTTGTCAGGAGCCGGCCGGGACAAATGTCACCGCCCGCCGGGCGTACGTCCATCGCGCACCCGTCCGTCGGGCGTGCGTCTGACGTCGGTCCGCACCCGATCTGACATGGTGTCAGGAGTCTTCACAACTACCCTGCTCTGGGCTATACAAGGGGTCGCCGGACTGGAACGCGTTCTAGAACGGGCGGGTTCCGCGGCCCGGTGTCGACCTCGGTGCGGCCGACGGTGCGGACGGTCGTGCCGAGGTTTTCCACAGACGATCGCAGGCGATCACAGCGAGACCGGCAATCACAGCGAGACAGGCGATCACGAGCGATTCAGGAGCCCCATGCCCATCGACGCCGCCAAGGCCGTTGCCGCCGAGCCCCGGACGGGAGAGATCGCCTGGGGTCACAAGGACGTCCAGCTCTACCACCTCGGTGTCGGCGCGGGCGCCAACCCCGACCGGCACGACCCCGCCACCGACCCGGACGAACTCCGCTACACCCTGGAATCCAGGCTGCACGTCCTGCCGAGCTTCGCGACCGTCGCGGGCGCGGGCCGCCCCGCGGTGATCAGCGGCCTCTCCCTGCCGGGCATCGAGGTCGACCTCGCGCGCGTACTGCACGGCGGCCAGACCCTCTCGCTGCACCGCCCGATCCCGGTCGAGGGCAGCGCGACGACGAGCATGCGGATCGCCGCCGTGTACGACAAGACCAAGGCCGCGATCCTCGTCATGCGCACCGAAGTCGCGGACGCCGAGGGCCCGTTGTGGACGAACGACTCGCAGATCTTCGTACGCGGCGAGGGCGGCTGGGGCGGCGACCGGGGTCCCTCCGCCCGCCCGGAGCCACCCTCCGGACCGCCGGTCAAGGCCGTCGACCGCCCGCTGCGCGAGGACCAGGCCCTGCTCTACCGGCTCTCCGGGGACTGGAACCCGCTGCACGCCGACCCCGAGTTCGCCAAGCTCGCCGGGTTCGAGCGGCCGATCCTGCACGGGCTGTGCACGTACGGCATCACGCTCAAGGCGGCCGTCGACACGCTGCTCGGCGGCGATGTGACCCGCGTCCGCTCCTACACCACCCGCTTCGCCGGTGTCGCCTTCCCGGGGGAGACCCTGCGCATCCGGATGTGGCGCCGCCCCGGCCGGATCCAGCTGGCCGTCACCGCCGTGGAGCGGGACCACGCGCCGGTCCTCACCGACACGATCGTTGAGCACGTCTGACTGTCGTACGTACCTTCCCGAGGGGAGCCGCACCATGCGCGCAGCCGTACAGCACGAGATAGGCCAGGAGAAGCTGGAAGTCCTCGACGACATCGAGGCGGTGGGCTTCGGTCCCGGCAGGGTGAGGATCCGGGTGCGGGCGACCGGGCTGTGCCACTCGGACCTCTCGGCGATGAACGGCGTACTGCCGCAGCCGGCGCCGTTCGTCCCCGGGCACGAGGGCGCCGGTGAGGTCGTGGAGGTCGGCGAGGGCGTCACCGACGTGAAGGCCGGCGACCGGGTCGTCGTCTGCTGGCTGCCGGCCTGCGGAGTCTGTCCCGCCTGCAAGCGCGGCCAGACCGAACTGTGTCTGGCCGGGTTCATGAACGCGGGCACCCCCAACTTCCGTCGCCCCGGCGGCGATGTCTTCGGCTTCGCGGGCACCGGCACCTTCGCCGAGGAGGTCGTGGTCGACGCCGGGTGCGCCGTGCCGATCCCCGACGACGTGCCCTTCGACATCGCCGCCCTCATCGGCTGCGGGGTCACCACCGGACTCGGCGCCGCGCTCAACACCGCGGACGTGGAAGCCGGTTCGTCGGTCGCCGTGATCGGCTGCGGCGGCGTGGGCATCTCCGCGATCCAGGGCGCGCGGCTCAAGGGCGCCGCCGAGATCGTCGCCGTCGACCCGGTCGCCTCCCGTCGCGAGGCGGCGCTGCGGTTCGGCGCCACCCAGGCCGTCTCCCCGAACGAACTCCCGGACGCCAGGCAGCGGATCACCGCGGGCGAGGGCTTCGACTACGTCTTCGAGGTCGTCGGCCGCTCCGCCACCGCCCGCACCGCCTACGAGAACACCCGGCGCGGCGGCACCCTCGTCGTGGTCGGCGCGGGCGCCATGGACGACTTCCTCCAGCTCAACATGTTCGAGCTGTTCTTCGACGAGAAGCGGATCCTGCCCTCGATGTACGGCGGCGGAGACGTCCTGCGTTCCTACGAGCGGACCGTCGCCCTGTGGCGCGCGGGCCGCATCGACCTGGAGGGCCTGATCACCCACCGGGTGCCGCTCGCCGAGATCAACGAGGCGCTGGACCAGATGCGGACCGGCACGGCACTGCGCACGTGCATCGAGCTCTGAGACCCCGGCCGCCCATAGTCTCTCCAACCCCCAAGGACCCTGATGTCACTGCCACTTGAAGGGCTGTCCGCGGTCGTCACGGGTGCCGGCCGTGGACTGGGCCGGGCCGAGGCGCTGGAGCTGGGCCGGCTGGGCGCGGCCGTCGTCGTCAACGACTACGGCCGTCCCGGGCGGGACGGTTCCGGCGAGGCGTCGGCCACCCCGGCCGAGGAGGTCGCCGCCGAGATCCGCAAGGCGGGCGGCCGGGCCGTCGCCCACACCGGCGACGTCGCCGACCACGAACAGGCCCGCGAACTGGTCGAGTCGGCGGTCACCGAGTTCGGGAAGCTGGACATCCTGGTCAACAACGCGGGCATCCTGCGCGACCGGATGGTCTTCTCGATGTCGGAGGACGAGTGGGACTCGGTCATCAGGGTGCACCTGAAGGGCCACTTCAACACCACCCACTTCGCGTCCGTCCACTGGCGGGCGCGGTCCAAGGCGGCGGGCGCCGCCGTGTACGGGCGGATCGTGAACACCTCCTCGGAGGCGTTCCTCGCCGGTTCGGCGGGCCAGCCCAACTACGCCGCGGCCAAAGGAGGAATCGTCGGGCTGACGACGTCCACGGCGCTGGCCCTCGCCAAGTACGGCGTGACCGCGAACGCGATCTGTCCGCGCGCGAGGACCCGGATGACCCAGGACGTGTTCGCCGGTTTCGCCGAGCCGGAGGACGGGCTCGATCCGCTGGCCCCGGAGCATGTCGCCCCGCTCGTCGGCTACTTGGCCTCACCCGCCGCCGCGCGCGTCAACGGCCAGCTCCTCGTGGTGCACGGCGGCATGGTCGCGATCGTCGAACGCCCCCGGGTGGCGGCCAAGTTCGACAGTGGCCAGGACACCTTCACCTACGA
Organism: Streptomyces sp. NPDC088747; assembly: GCF_044751025.1. Lineage (NCBI taxonomy): Bacteria > Bacillati > Actinomycetota > Actinomycetes > Kitasatosporales > Streptomycetaceae > Streptomyces > Streptomyces sp. NPDC088747. The sequence goes on along the minus strand of NZ_JBIVKZ010000005.1, from coordinate 367,225 downwards.
CGAACTCGACGGGCTGCTCACTCCGCACTACGCCGACCGGCCGGCCGGGGAGACGTTCGCGGCGGCGGAGGTACTGGGCCTCAAGCGGGGGTAGCCGCCTCCGGTTCGGAGGGAGCCCTCGCATGCCACGACCCCGCCCGCTGTCACAGCGGGCGGGGCCGTGGTGTCGCTCCAGCCTGTCGTCAGGCCGGGTTGCCCTGCTCGGCGGGCTTGCGGTGGCGGCCCTGCGGGGTCGCGTCCGCCTGCTGGCCGGAGACCGGCCCGCGGTGCTTGCCGTGGCCCTCGGCCTTGGTGTCCGTGGCCGGGTATTCCATGGTGCTGGTGTCGCTCATGTGGTGTTCACCCCGTAAACAAGATCCTTCTTTGTGCCCGTGGATCCTATCCGGCGGTCAGGACAGGGGCGTCGGCGGGTACGCCTTCGCCGCCCGCTTCCTCGTCGGCGCCGTCCGTCCCGTTCCTGACGGCTGCTGGAGCCGGGGGCTCGCTTTCGGGGTGAACGGGGGTGCTCTCAAATCCCTTAGGGGGGAGGGGAGTTGGCTGGCTCGTCGAGGGCGTCGAGGGCGTCGAGGGCGTCGAGGGTGACGGAGACGCAGAGGGCACCGGGGGTGCCGGGGACGGCGTGGGTGCCGAGGGTCCCGCCGGGTTAGGCGGAAGCGTTGCCGCGCGCGGGGAGATCTCCTCCGTGCGGGGAGTAGCCGTTCCCGCACGGTGATAGGCCGCTCCCGCGAGGGAAGAGGGCGTTCCCGCGAGGGAAGAAGGCGTTTCTACGCGGCCGGAATCCGCTCCCGCCGGGGCAGAAGCCTCCGCGCGGCCGGAAGCCGCTGCCGCCCGCGGAGAAGCCCCCGCCCGGCCGGAAACCGCTCCCGCCCGCGGAGAACCCCCCGCCCGACCGGCAACCGCTCCCACACGACCAGGAGCCCTCATCCGCCCCGTCAGCGGAGCCTGCTGGAGCGGGATCGGTCGGGTGGCGGCCCGCGCCGGGGGTGCCGGGGGAGCCTGCGGAGAGGCGGACGGGGTCACCGGCGCCGGTGCGGACACCCTCGCCACTCCGTAGGTGAGTGCCCCCGTGGCGTACGGAAGCTGGAGGACCCCCTCCCTGCTCCACAGCCCCGCCCCCGGCAACCACCCCTCGGGCGCGGCGACATGGTGGACCTGCCCTTCGGCGGGGCGCCACAGGCCCACCCAGGTGCCGGTCGGGCCGTCGACGCGGAGGGCGACCGCGCAGCTCTCCGGCATCAGTACCTGGCCGGGCTGGATCGCGAACGGGGTCACCGTGCAGTCGGTGAGCTGGAGACTCTCCGGGAAGCGGATCGGCAGGGTGCTGCCGAGGACGCCCCAGCCGAGGCGGCCGTGGCCCGGCGACGGGGCGTCGGAACGGATCAGGATGAGTCCGCTGTCCGCGTCGGCGAGAAGCAGCCGGTCGTCGCTGGTCTCGGCGATCTGGAGCAGGGGCGACACCTCGCCGCCGCGCTCCAGATCCACCACGACCGTCTTGGCGCGGCCGTCCTGGAAGCGGTCCAGGGCCAGCAGGCGCCCGGTGCCGTCCAGCCACACCCCGCCCGAGCAGCGGCCGGGCACCTCGGCCAGATGCTCGGGCCCGAAGGCGCCGCCCGCCACCAGCCACACCGCCGTGGACCCCCGTCCCACGGCGATGGCGTACGCGTGCTCCCCGTCCGGCGCGGGCGGCAGCAGCCGCAGCCGGGTCCCCGGGTCCGGGCACTCCACCGCGCCGAGCGGCAGCTCACCGGTGCCCGGCCCGGTCGGATAGAGCAGCGAGAACGCGTGCCGCCCGGCCGTCTCGCGGTGGATCAGCACCCGCCCGTCGGTCAGCGGCAGCACCTCGGTGCCCGGCTCCTCCGGCTGATGGGAGGGCAGCGGTACGGCGTACGGCTCGGGGCCGTCCAGGGTCCAGCGCTCCGGATACCAGGACTCGCCGTCGAGGGCGAGGCGTGCCGCGTACGTACCGTCCGCGGTGATCACGCAGGCGGGGCGGGCGGCCCGCTCGTCCTCGTTCTCAGCCGCCTCGTTCCCGGGTTCGGTGGCACAGGCCGTCATCGTTCGGTCACCTCCGGCCACGAAGCTAGTTTTCGTACGCACAGACGTGGGACCGGCAAGCGGACGCTTCACACATAAGGGTGGCTGTGCCGAGATTCGCCTGAGGAAACGGGGGCGGGTGTGCTGAACGGGGCGGGCGGCGGGTGCGGGAGCGGGGTGACCGCGGCGCCCTCGCCGCCGGGGTCGCGGGCGAGGGTCCCGCGGCAGGTGGGGGAACGACGTGAGCCAGGTAGCCTTTCCCCGTGCCCCGTCTGTCTGAAGTCATCGCCGCTCTCGACGCCCTCTGGCCCCCCGAGCGGGCCGAGGGATGGGACGCGGTCGGCACGGTCTGCGGCGACCCCGGCCAGGAGGTCACGCGCGTGCTGTTCGCCGTCGACCCCGTCCAGGACGTCGTGGACGAGGCGCTGAAGCTGGGCGCCGGCCTGCTGGTCACCCACCACCCGCTCTATCTGCGCGGTACGACGACGGTCGCGGCCGACACCTTCAAGGGCCGGGTCGTGCACACCCTGATCAAGAACGACATCGCGCTGCACGTCGCCCACACGAACGCCGACCGGGCCGATCCGGGCGTCTCCGACGCCCTCGCGGGCGCGCTCGACCTGCGGGTCCTGCGCCCTCTGGTGCCGGATCCGACAGACCCGGACGGCCGCCGGGGCCTGGGCCGTGTCTGCGAGCTGGACCACCCGCTGACCGTCCGCGAGTTCGCCGCGCGCGCCGCCGAGCGGCTGCCGGCCACCGCGCAGGGCATCCGGGTCGCGGGCGATCCCGAGGCGCTGGTACGGACCGTCGCGGTCAGCGGCGGCTCCGGCGACAGCCTTTTCGACGACGTACGCGCCGCGGGCGTGGACGCCTTCCTCACCGCGGACCTGCGCCACCACCCGGTGAGCGAGGCCCGCGCCCACAGTCCTCTCGCGCTGCTCGACGCGGCGCACTGGGCCACCGAGTGGCCCTGGTGCGAGCTGGCCGCCGCCCAGCTCGACGAGATCTCCGACCGGAACGGATGGGGACTTCGCGTCCACGTCTCCAAGACGGTCACCGACCCCTGGACCGCCCACGCGGCCTCGAACACCGATACCTCAGGAGCCCCCAACTGAACGCCGCGCCCGCCGACCAGATCCGACTCCTCGACGTCCAGTCCCTCGACGCCCGCCTCCAGCAGCTCGCGCACAAGCGCGGGTCGCTGCCCGAGTACGCCGAGATCGAGTCGCTGACCAAGGACCTCACGCAGCTGCGCGACCTGCTCGTCGCCTCGCAGACCGAGGAGAGCGACTGCGCCCGCGAGCAGACCAAGGCCGAGCAGGACGTGGACCAGGTGCGTCAGCGCGCCGTCCGCGACCAGAAGCGCCTCGACTCCGGTGCCGTGTCCTCGCCCAAGGACCTGGAGAACCTCCAGCGCGAGATCGTCTCCCTCGCCAAGCGGCAGGGTGACCTGGAGGACGTCGTCCTGGAGGTCATGGAGCGCCGCGAGTCCGCCGAGCAGCGGGCCGCCGAGCTGACCGAGCGGGTCGCCTCCGTCCAGGCGAAGATCGACGACGCCACCGCCCGCCGGGACGCCGCCCACGAGTCGCTGGACGGCGAGACGGCCACGGTGACCAAGGAGCGCCAGGTCATCGCGGCCTCCGTCCCCGCCGACCTCCTCAAGCTGTACGACAAGCTGCGCCAGCAGCAGGGCGGCGTCGGCGCGGCCCGCCTCTACCAGCGCCGCTGCGAGGGCTGCCGTCTGGAGCTCAACATCACCGAGGTCAACGAGGTGAAGGCCGCCTCCCCCGACACCGTGCTCCGCTGCGAGAACTGCCGCCGCATCCTGGTGCGCACGTCCGAGTCCGGCCTGTAAGGAGCCTGTGCGGTGCGGGAGTTCATCGTCGAGGCCGACGGCGGTTCCCGGGGCAACCCGGGTCCCGCGGGCTACGGCGCCGTGGTCGTCGACGCGGCCACCGGGGAGACACTGGCGGAGGCCGCCGAGTACATCGGCGTGGCCACCAACAACGTCGCCGAGTACCGCGGGCTGATCGCCGGCCTCACGGCCGCCCGCGCCCTCGACCCCGGCGCCCCCGTCCACGTCCGCATGGACTCCAAGCTCGTCGTCGAGCAGATGTCGGGCCGCTGGAAAATCAAACACCCCGACATGAAGCCCCTCGCCGCGCAGGCGGCGCGAATCCTCCCACCCTCACAAGTGACGTACGAGTGGATCCCGCGCGAGCAGAACAAGCACGCGGACCGGCTCGCCAACGAGGCGATGGACGCGGCGAAGCGCGGAGACACGCCGGCTTTGAAGGCGCCGGCTCCGGAAGCGCCCCGTCAGGGGCGCGGGGAACTGCGCGACCAGCCCCCGCGGGCCGGTAGCCGGACGGCTGTCGGAGGCGAAGCGGCGTCGGCGGCGGTGCGAGGAGAGAGGGCCGCCTCGGAGGTGCCGGGTTTTCAGGGGCGCGAGGAACTGCGCGGTCAACCCCCACGGGCCGGTAGCCGGACGGCTGTCGGAGGCGAAGCGGCGTCGGCGGCGGTGCGAGGAGAGAGGGCCGCCTCGGAGGTGCCGGGTTTTCAGGGGCGCGAGGAACTGCGCGGTCAACCCCCACGGGCCGGCAGCCGGGCGACTGCCGAAGGAGGCTCCCCCTCACCCGGCGGCGAAGCCGCGAGGGCCGCCGGCGCGCGGGCGGACAACGCACGGGCCAATGACATGCGCGCCGCGCGCAACGTGGCCACCGGTACCCCGACCGTCGGCTGGGGCGCACCCCCCGACCTGGGCCCCCCGACCACCTTCGTACTCCTGCGCCACGGCGAAACCCCCCTGACCCCCCAGAAACGCTTCTCCGGCAGCGGCGGTACGAACCCCGCCCTGTCCCCGGCGGGCAGAGACCAGGCCGAGCGAGCCGCCAGTTCACTGGCGACCCCCGGCACGATCCAGGCGATCGTCGCGTCCCCCCTCACCCGCACCCGCGAAACCGCCGCGACCGTAGCCACCCGCCTCGGCCTGGAGGTGGTCATCGACGAGGGCCTGCGCGAGACGGACTTCGGAGCCTGGGAAGGCATGACCTTCGGCGAGGTCCGCGAGCGTTACCCCGAAGACCTGAACGCCTGGCTCGCGTCCCCGGACGCCGAACCGACCGGCGGCGGCGAGAGCTTCACGGCCACCGCCCACCGCATCTCCGCAACCCGCGACAAACTCACCGCCGCCTACGCGGGCCGCACGGTCCTGCTCGTCACCCACGTCACCCCGATCAAGACCCTGGTTCGCCTCGCGATCGGCGCCCCGGCGGAGTCCCTGTTCCGCATGGAACTGTCCGCGGCCTCCCTCTCCACGGTGGCGTACTACGCGGACGGCAACGCGAGCCTGCGCCTCTTCAACGACACCTCGCACCTGCGCTGACCGGAGACGGGCCGGGCCGGAGCCGCCGCCCAAGCCCTACGGCTGCCGCAGCGCCGCCGCCTCCCGCGCCAGGGACTCGATCCGCCCCCAGTCCCGCGCCGCGACCGCGTCCGCGGGAAGCATCCAACTGCCGCCCACACAACCGACGTTGGGCAGCGAGAGGTACTCGGGCGCGGAGTCGAGGCCGATCCCGCCCGTCGGGCAGAACCGGGCCTGCGGCAACGGCCCCGCCAGCGACCTGAGATAAGCCGTACCCCCCGCGGCCTCCGCCGGGAAGAACTTCATCTCGCGCACCCCCCGCTCCAGCATCGCCACGACCTCCGACGTCGTGGACACCCCCGGCAGGAACGGCACCCCGGACCCCTCCATGGCGGCGAGCAGCACGTCCGTCCACCCCGGGCTGACCAGAAAACGCGCTCCCGCGTCCACGCACCGGGCGACCTGCGCAGGCGAGAGCACGGTCCCCGCCCCGACCACCGCGTCCGGCACCTCCGAGGCGATCGCCCGGATCGCGTCCAGCGCCGCCGGCGTCCGCAGCGTCACCTCGATCGCCGGCAGCCCGCCCGCGACCAGCGCCCGCGCGAGCGGTACGGCGTCGGCGGCGTCCTGGAGCACGACGACGGGGACGACCGGCGCGAGGTCCAGTACCGAGGCATGCGGAGACGAGGGCAGCGGCGAAGTCATGCCGCTCATCCTGCCCGCGGTGCGCAGCATGCGCAAAGGGCGTTGCGCATGCTGCAATACAAGCGAGGCGGGTCAGTGGATCTCCGTCACCACCACGTCCAGCGCCCACGGCCTGCCCGCCTTCGCGGGAGCCTGCGCCTCCACCGCGTACCCGAGGTCCCGCAACGCCTCCACCAGCTCGGCAGGCCCCTTCGGAGCCGCCCCCGCCAGCAGCAGGCTGCGCACGATCTTCCCCTTGGTCGCCTTGTTGAAGTGGCTGACCACGGACCGCTTCTCGACGCCGTTCACGAGCTGCGAGTGCAGCACCCGCACCGTCGCCGTCCGCCCGGCCACCTCACCCGTCGGCCGCCAGGCAGCCGCGTACGCGGAGGACCGCAGATCGAGGACGAGCCCGCCGCCCGCCGCCTCGGGCAGCGCAGCGGCCATCGGCGTACGCCAGTACGCGCCCAGCGCCCCCAGCGCGGGCAGCTTCACCCCCATCGAGCAGCGGTACGAGGGGATCCGGTCGGTCATCCGGACCGCGCCCCACAGCCCGGAGAAGGCGAGGAGCGAGCGGCCCGCGCGGCGCTTGGCCGCGGGGTCGAGCGAGGCCAGGTCGAGGGCGTCGTAGAGGACTCCGGTGTAGATCTCCCCGGCCGGGCGCGCGCCCGCGGTCCGCAGCTCCGTGTTCTTGGCGATCTCGCCGCGCAGACCGTCGCTAAGCCCGAGTGCCTCGCGGGCCTTCTCCTCGTCGCCCAGACACAGCTCCACCAGCTCGTCGAGGACCGCCTGCCGGGTCTCGGTGAGCCCCGGCAGCGACAGCGACTCCAGCTTCAGCGCGGTTCCCCGGCCGGAGGGCGCCTTGCCCTCGGAGGGGGGCAGCAGCACGAGCACGGTGGTATCTCCCTACGGTGGATCTGGCCCCGGCCAGCCTAAACGGTGGCCGGAAGACGGCTCGACGCCATTCGGCGTGCCACGGGTCCGCGCGCGGCCTACGCTCGACCCATGCCTCGCCGCCGCATCCGTGTCACCGGCGCAGCCGAGGCCCCCCTGCGGGCCGCCCTGCGCGCACTGCGAACCGAGCTCGACGTGCCCGAGGGCTTCTCGCCCGAGGTGCTGGAGGAAGCCGCGCGGGCTCCCCGCCTCCCCTCCCCCGACGCCACCGACATCCCCCTCTTCACCATCGACCCGCCGACCTCCACGGACCTCGACCAGGCGATGCACCTCGCGCGCCGCGACGGGGGCGGCTACCGGGTGCGGTACGCGATCGCCGACGTCGCCGCCTTCGTCGCACCCGGCGGCGCGCTGGACGCCGAGGCCCACCGCCGGGTGACGACCCTGTACTTCCCCGACGAGAAGGTCCCGCTGCACCCGCCCCGGCTCTCCGAGGGCGCGGCCAGCCTGCTCCCGGACCAGACCTGCCCGGCCGTGCTGTGGACCATCGACCTCGACGCGGACGGCCGCACGGAGACGACCGACGTGCGCCGGGCCCTCGTACGCAGCCGCGCCAAACTGGACTACGCGCACGTACAGCGCCGGATCGACGACGGGACGGCCGAGGAGCCGCTCGCCCTGCTCAAGGACATCGGGCTGCTGCGCGAGGCGCTGGAGGTGGAGCGCGGCGGCATCTCGCTGAACGTGCCCGAGCAGGAGATCGTCGAGAACGAGAAGGACGGGACATACGAACTCGCCTACCGGGCCCCGCTCCCCGCCGACGGCTGGAACGCCCAGATCTCGCTGCTCACCGGCATGGCCGCCGCCGACCTCATGCTCGCCCACGGCACCGGCGTCCTGCGCACCCTCCCCGCCGCGCCCGACGGCGCCGTCGGGCGCCTCCGCCGTACCGCCAAGGCCCTGCGCATCGACTGGCCGCACCACGTGCCCTACGCGCGGCTCATCCGCACCCTCGACCCGCACCAACCCCACCACGCGGCCTTCCTCCAGGAGTGCACGACGCTGCTGCGCGGCGCGGGCTACACGGTGTTCCGGGACGGCGTGCTCCCCGAGATCACCTCGCACGCGGCCGTCGCCGCGCCCTACGCCCACTGCACGGCCCCGCTGCGCCGCCTCGTCGACCGCTACGCCGCCGAGATCTGCCTCGCGGCCGTCGCTGAACAGGCCTCCCCCGACTGGGTGTTGGCCGCCCTCGCCGAACTCCCCAAGGAGATGGCCGACGGCACCCGGCGGGCGGGCACCATCGAGCGGGAGTGCGTCGACATCGTCGAGGCCGCGCTGCTCAAGGACCGGGTCGGCGAACTCTTCGACGGCTGCGTGGTGGACGTACAGGATCGTGAACCGACCGTCGGGACCGTGCAGTTGGAGTCTCCGGCGGTGTTCGCCCGGCTGGTGGGCGGGCCCACGCCGCTGCCGCTGGGGGAGCGGTTGCGGGTCCGGCTCACGCAGGCCGATCCGGGAGCGGCGAAGGTACGGTTCGCGCCCGCGTGAGGCTCCGGAGCAGTTCGGCGGGGTCGTCCGCGTGCAGCCGTACCCGATGGACCGTGCGTTCCCGGCCCAGGAAGGTGAAGTGACGTACGGGAGTGCGTAGTTGGAGAGTCACCTCGGTCTGCGCGCCGACCGGGAGGTTCAGTTCGCCGTCCGCCCGCTCATGGGTGGTGCGCAGCTCGCGGTGCGCGGAGGCGATGTCCGACAGCGGTATCCGCAGATCGACGTGGGCGCTGTTGCGGACCCGCAGGGTCTCGGAGTCCAGCACGTGCGGCCGGGTGACGCAGGCCGCGTACAGGCCGATCAGGAAGACCACCGTGTAGACGTCGAGGACGAGGACGATCCGGTACGCCAACGGCCAGTCGCGCAACAGCACGGACATACCGACGGTCTCGACCACGCAGACGAACGCGAGCCCGAACATCGTCGCGGCCTGCCCCCGCGCGTAACCGAACCCGCGCCCCGCACCCACCCCGTGCGGCCGCCGGGCCACCCACCGCCAGAGGCTCGCGAGCAGCCGCAGCTCATGCGCGAGAAGCCGCCGGAGCATTCGCAACAGTCCGCACGCGACTCTCATGCCCTGCTCCCTCGCTGTCGCTCCGCGACCATCCGCATCGTGCGGCGGATCGCCTCCGCCTGGGCCGGCGCGAAGTCGGCGTAGAAGGCGCGCAGGAAGGCGGTGTCGCCGTCCACCTCGCCGCCGGGCAGCAGGCCGTCCGGCAGACAGTCGGCGATGGCCCGCGCGGCCTCGTCCACGCGCGGGTCGGCCGGATCCGCGTCGGCGAGCGCGTCGAGCAGGGCGTACACCTCGTGCGCCCGCTCCAACGCGCCCGGCGCCTCGAACGCCCCGCGCAGCACGCCCAGCAGCCGCCGCCGCTCCTCCGGGGGTGCCGCGGTCTCGATGAGCGCCAGCATCTCGCGGTCCTTCGCGGCCATCGGCGATTCGAGTCCGGCCGCCATCTCGCCGAACAGCGCGGTCAGTTCGGGCGACAACGGCCCCTCTGCGGACACCCCGTGGCGCATCAGCGCACCCAGCCGCTCGCGCCGTTCCCGGATCGCCTCCTCCTGCCGGGCCAGATCCTCGTCCAGCTCCGCCAGCACCTCGACGAGCTCACGCCCCGCGTCGTCCGCGAGTACGTCCCGCACCTCGGCGAGCCCGAGCCCCAGCTCGGTCAGCCGCCGGATCCGCGCCAGCACGACCGCGTGCCGCAGCCCGTACTCCCGATACCCGTTCGAACGCCGCTCCGGCTCGGGCAGCAGCCCAAGGTGGTGATAGTGCCGCACGGCCCGCGTCGTGACACCGACGGCCGCGGCGAGTTCTCCGATCCGCATGCACCCAGTAGAAACGTTGACGCTGCGGCAGGGTCAAGCGACGGCTCGCGCCGGGCGGCCGAAGCCTGACGGCGTCGGTGGTCGTGTGCCACGATCGAGGGAACAGTTCCCGATTTCATGGACGGGTGATCACTCGATGTCCCAGTCTGGCGAGCGACCGAAGGAGGGGCGTGACATGACTGCCATGGCACATGAGCCGCTCACGCAGGCGGACGTCCTGCTGGAGGGCTTTCTGGCCCTGGACACCCCGGAAGGTTTCCGGGCGGAGCTGATCGAGGGGGAGATCGTCGTGACACCGCCGCCGGACGGGGATCATGAGGAGTACATCAACCTGGTCTTGAAGCAGGTGATCAGGCGGTCCCGGACGGACATGGATTACTCCGGGAACAAGGGGCTGAAGCTGAAGAGCGGGGGCGCCTGCCCGAAGAATCACGCGATCCCGGACGGCACCTTCGCGCCCACGGAGCTGAAGCTCTTCCGGGGAGCCGAATCCTGGATGCCCTGTGAGGGGGTCGCCATGGTCGTCGAGGTCACATCCACCAAGGCGGCGGCCGACCGCGAGGCGAAACGCCGCTGCTACGCCCGCGGCGGGATCCCCCTCTACCTGCTCGTCGATCGCGAAGCTTCTTCGGTGACGCTGTTCAGGGACCCGGAGCGGGACGACTACCGACAGCACTGCACGTTTCCCTTCGGCAAGCCGCTCGCCCTCCCGGAACCGTTCGCCTTCGAACTGGAGACGACCGAGTTCCTCTGAGCACCCGCCCGCCCGCATGCACCTCGCGGTATGGAAGTGACGCGCTCAGGTGTTGCGGCTCTGGTGACGGGGTGCGGCCGGGGGAGGGGTGTCGGGTGGGTGGTCGGGAGCAGGCTGTCTGGACCAGGGCGAGTCTCGGGCGGGGCGGCCCGTCGGTCGATCTGCTGACCGCACGGTTCGACAGGCATCGGTACGCCCCCCACGCGCACGCGGAGTTCACCGTCGGGGTGTGCGTCGCGGGTGCGGAGGTCATCGACTACCGGGGCGGCCGGATCCGTCCCGTACCGGGATCGATCGTCGTCCTCGCGCCCGGCGAGGCGCACACCGGAGGCCCCGCGGCCTGCGACGGCTACGCGTACCGCGCGATGTACCCGGACGCCTCCCTCCTCACCGAGGGCACCCTGACCCTGCCGCACTTCCGCGAACCGCTCCTCGACGACCCCGAACTGGCCGTGGCCCTGCGCACCGCGCACGCCGAACTCAGCGTCTGCCCAGACCCGTTGGAGGCGGAGTCCCGCCTCCCGTGGCTGCTCACCGCACTCGCCCGCCGCCACTCCACGGCCCGCCCGGTGAGCGACACGATCCCCGGAGCGGGCCACCTCGCACTCGTCGTGCGCGACCGGCTCGCCGACGAAGTGCGCTGCCCGCCCTCACTGGCAGAGCTCGCCGCCGACCTCGGCCTCTCCCGCTACCAACTCCTGCGCGCCTTCCGTACGACGATGGGGATGCCGCCGTACGCCTGGCTCGCCCAGCACCGGGTGGACCGGGCCCGCACCCTCCTCGAAGCGGGCCGGCGCCCCGCGGAGGTGGCGGGCCTGGTGGGCTTCGCGGACCAGGCGCATCTGACGCGCTGGTTCCGGCGGGTGCTGGGGGTGACACCGGGGGCGTACCGCGCGAGCGTGTTCGTGACGGCGTAGATCCCCGAGGACCTGCCCCGCGGCGTAGATTCCCGGGGCCGGCCCCGCAACGGCGTTCAAGACGCCGACGGCCGCCTCGGCCGAGACTGCCCGCATGACTGCACGCGGCTGGTTCCTCTTCTCCCTGATGGGAGTCCTCTGGGGCATCCCTTACCTGATGATCAAAGTGGCGGTGGACGGCGTCTCCCCGTCGATGGTCGTCTTCACGCGCTGTGCGATCGGGGCGGCACTGCTGCTTCCCTTCGCCGTACGGCAGGGGGGACTGGTCCGCGTCGTACGGGCACACTGGCGCCCGATGCTGGCCTTCGCCTTCATCGAGATCGTCGGCCCGTGGTGGACCCTGACGGACGCGGAGCGCCACCTCTCCAGCTCCACGGCCGGCCTGCTGATCGCGGGCGTACCGATCGTCGGCGTACTCCTAGCCCGCTTCTTCGGCGACACCGAACGGCTCGGTGTCCGGCGTATCACCGGCCTCGGCCTGGGCCTGGCAGGCGTCGCCGTCCTGACCGTCCCGCACCTCACCGGCGGCGACACCCGTTCACTCGCGGAGATGCTGGTCACGGTCGTCGGCTACGCGACGGCACCGCTGATCGTCGCGCACTACCTGAAACCGGTCCCCACGCTCCAGCTGATAGCCCCGTGCCTGCTCCTGGCGGCCCTGGTGTACGTCCCTGCGGCGGCCCTGACCTGGCCGTCCGAGGTCCCGTCCTCCTCGGTCCTGGTCTCCCTCGCGGGCCTGGGCGTCATCTGCACGGCGCTCGCCTTCGTCGCCTTCCTCGAACTGATCCGCGAGGCCGGCGCGACCCGGGCGGTGGTCTTCACCTACGTCAACCCGGCGGTGGCGGTGGCGGCGGGCGTGACGTTCCTGGACGAGTCGCTGACCCCAGGGATCGCCGCGTCCTTCGCCCTGATCCTGGCGGGCTCCCTGCTGGCCACGGCGTCCGCCGGACCGAGGCCCGCCCGGCGCCCGGTACCATGGTCGACACGGCAGACGAGCCGGGCGGACGGCCGCGTGAAGTCCCCTTCGGGGGTGCTTCCCGAGGAACGTCCGGGCTCCACAGGGCAAGGTGGTGGCTAACGGCCACCCGGGGTGACCCGCGGGACAGTGCCACAGAAAACAGACCGCCGAGGGCTCCGGCCCCCGGTAAGGGTGAAACGGTGGTGTAAGAGACCACCAGCGCCTGAGGTGACTCAGGCGGCTAGGTAAACCCCACCTGGAGCAAGGTCAAAAGGGAGTTCCTTCCAAGGAATGGAAAAGGACTCCTGCGCGGACGTTAGAGGGCTGCCCGCCCGAGTCCGCGGGTAGATCGCACGAGGCCGGCGGCAACGCCGGCCCTAGATGGATGGCCGTCTCCCCGGCCACCGCGAGGTGACCGGGCGACAGAACCCGGCGTACAGCCCGACTCGTCTGCCGGCTGGTGTCCGTGCCGCAGGGCCGCGCTGACGCGGTCAGTGGCTAGCCGTGGCCGACTGCCGTGCACGGTTCTGAGTCTGATTGGGATCACCGCAAGGTGCCTTGCGGATCGTTGCTCTACTCAAGCTTTCGTCGCTTCTCTACCGTGGCAGCCACGGGCTCAACAGCGCACGGAAGCAGGGGGTTTCGGTGGAAGCTGAGTTGGCGGCGCTCGCCGCGTCCGGGGCGACCACGCTGGTGGGGCTCATGGTGTCGGAGACCTGGGTCCAGGCGCGGGACCGGCTGGCGCGGTTTTTCGCCCGTACCGGCGACGAACGTGCCGTTGACGAGGAACTGAGCCTGTCACAGGGAGAGTTGGCGGCGGCTCGGGAGGCGGACGACGACGCCGCCGCGGCGGACATCGAGGCCGCCTGGCGGACGCGGCTGCGCCGTGCGCTCCAGGCCGATCCCGCGGCCGCGGAGGAACTGAGGTCCCTGCTGGCCGAGATAGCCTCCGACGACGGCCGGGAACCGCGGAGCACCGTGCACAACACCATCAGCGGGGGCGTGCAGCATGGGCCGGTGTTCCAGGGCGAGCGGTTCTTCGGAGTGACCATCAGCGGCTCGAACGCGGCCTCTCCGGATGGGAGTTCGGGGTCGGCGCACTGAGCGGAGGCCTGCTGATCGAGGGGCGGGCGTAGTGGTCGTACGCTGTCCCGGTCCGGGGGGCAGGGCCCGCTCGAACGGGTCGGACGTCACGTCGCCTCTGCGTGTGACAGACTCGGACTCGCCGTGATCTATTAGCACGTGCAAGCGAATCTCGCAAACTTGTCGCGCCTAGCCGTCGATCATGGCTAGCGTCTGTACGTCGGCGTGACCCCCGCGTCGGAGCTGGTCCAGTACGAGCACAAGGAATTTGATTTGAACCGCAAGCAGATGAACGTCGATCCTTCGCTCCCGGCCGCCGAGTCCGCGGTGCTGGTGCTCTTCCGCTGGATGTGGGGGATGCCCGCGTAGGCCTCGGCAGCCGGATTCTCGGCTGACCAAGGCCCGAGGGATGAAAGTGCCGGCTCCTGGGAGGGGGCTCAGGAGCCGGTGGATTCGTGTCTTGTCAGGAACTGGAGCAAGCTCGTCGCTTCCGCCTCCGCGCCCAGACGCCGGTAGAGGGCGATGGCCTGTTCGCCGTACTCGTCGGCCCGCTCAGCGGGGCGGCGGGACAGGGAGGCGGTCCGAGCTAGGCCCGCGAGCGCGTGGGCGGAGCCCATGGGGAAGTCGATGCGACCGGCCACTTCCAGGGCCTGTTCGTAGCCCTTGGACGCGAGGTCGAGCCGGCCCGACTCACGCTGGACATCGGCCACGGCGATCAACGCCCGAAGTTTCTCGAACGGGTTGTCGATGCTGGTGGCGACCCGTTCCGCCATGGTGAGGTGCAGCAGGGCTTCGCCCCGGCGGCCCGACTGGGCGTAGGTGGTGCCCAGGCTGATCAGGACGTCGGCCTCTCCCAGGGCGTCGCCGCTGTCCCGGTGGGCGGCGAGGGCCTTTTGGAAGTAGGTGAGGGCCCGGTCCGTCTCCCCGACGGCCTGGTGTACGGCACCCAGATTCACGGCGAGGATCGCCAGGTCAGGGCGGCCGCCATGCTGCCGCATCAGGGTCAGGGACCTTTCGTAACAGTCGCGTGCATCGGCGTGACGTCCCTGGAGGAAGTGCAGTTCGCCCCGGTTGTTCAGGGCTTGCGCCAGTCCGTACGGGTCAGGGAGCTCTTCGTAGATTGTCTCCATCAGCTGGACGTTGTGGAGTGCCTCGTCGTACTGCCCCGCGTAATAGAGGATCATTCCCTCGACATTGAGGCACTCTGCCTCCCCGCAGCGGTCGCCGACCTCGCGGTACAGCTTCAGGGCCTGTTCGAGATCGCTCATGGCCGTGCCGCCGTGGCCTGCCGCGAGGTGGGCACGTCCCATCTGGACGAGAGCGTCGGCACTGCCCTGTGTGTCGCGCAGGTCCTGGCAGATCGCCGAAGCCTCCGTCGCGCAGCGCAGCGCCTCACCGTGGTTTCGCTGCGCCAGCAGGTCCGCATACGCCGTCAGGGTCTGGGCAAGCAGGGAACGGTCGGCGGACGTACGGAGGACCGGTAGGGCCGCGTCGAAGAGTTCGGCCGCGATGTCCCACGCGCCCCACAGTTTGAGCGATCTCGCCAGGACGCCCGGGAACAGCGCGGCGTACTCGGGGTGTTCGGCGGCGGCCGTGCGCGCGAGGGCCACGAGATTCGCGCGTTCGACGGTCAGCCACACCGAGGCCTCGTCCGCGTGGGGGAACACGAGCGTGCGGAGGGACTGTGTTTCCGGAGGCAAAGGCAAGGGAATTGCGCGGCGATGGGGGTGGGCGAGCCGGTCGGCCCCGTGCGCGGTGGTGACGTAATGGCCGATGAGCCGGCCGGTCGAGGCATGCCGGACCGTGTCCGAATCCGTGTGGCAGCAGACCTGCAGGGCGAAGGCCCGGGTCAGATCGTGGAGCCGGTAGCGTCCGCGGACCGGCTCCTCCAGCAGACTGGAGTCGAGCAGGTCTTCGACGCATCGCTCCAGCAGCCCCCGCTCTCTCCCGAAGTCCGGACCGGCCAGCGCGGCCGCCGCCCGAAGCGTGATGTCGGGGCCGGTGTGCAGGGCGAGGCGACGGAGCAATTCCTGGGCCGCACTGCTTAGTTCCGTGTACGAGAACTGGAAGACCGCGCTGATCAGGGTGTCGAACTCCTGGAGCGGATCGGCGGCCTGTGTCAGCCGGTCGAGCAGATGTTGCAGGTCCCAGGAGTCCCGGTGACGGAAGCGGCTGGCCAGGATCTGGAGGGCCAGGGGATGGCACGCACATGCGTCCACGATCTGCTTCAGGCCCTCGGGTTCGGTCGACAGCCTCGACGCGCCGACGATCCGCGTGAAGAGAGCCGCCGCCTCCGCCCTGGACAAGGTGTCCACGAACAGGGAAGTGGCGCCCTCCAGTCCGGCCAGTCGGCTCCTAGTGGTCACCAGGACACGGCAGGTGGGAGAGCCCGGCAACAAGGGGCTGACCTGTGTGGCGTCCCGTACGTTGTCGAGGACCACGAGCGCGCGACGTCGGGCGGTCCACTCGCGCCATCTGGTCGCTCGTTCGTCCAGTGCGGCCGGCAGTTCGCCGGGCCATCCCGTCGCGTGCAGCAGGTTGGCCAGGGCGTCCGCCGGATCGAGCGGCTGCTGACCGCTGTAGCCCCGCATGTCGACGTAGAACTGGCCGTCCGGATAGGCCTTGGACAGTTGGTGCCCGGCGTGTACCGCAAGGGTCGTCTTGCCGATACCGGGCATTCCGTGGATGACGGTGACCGGTAGGGCGGTCGTCGCGCCGTCCTCGGCGGCGGAATCGGCGTGCAGGATGCGTAGTTCGCCGACTCGTCCGGTGAAATCCCGGATGTCGCGGGGCAGGCAGTTGCGGGGCTCCGAGGTCTGGGCCGGGGCGGGAGGGCCTGTCTCCGTCCGGAGCAGGCCGCCGTCCTGATCGAGCATCCGGAGATGGAGCTGCTGGAGTTCCGCGGTCGGCTCGATGCCCTGGCTCTTGTGCAGCCGCGTGCGGGCGTTCCGGTAGACGGCGAGGGCTTCGTCGTGACGTCCGGAGCGGTACAGAACCAGCATCAGGGAGCCGATCACCTTCTGAGCGAAAGGATTCTGCGTGGCGAGTTCCTGGAGTTCGCCGACGAGATCCGCATGGCGGCCCAACTCCATTTCCAGGCCGATCCGTTCCTCACGCACCCGGCGATGGTCCTCGGTCAGTCGCGCACACGCCGACTGCGCCCAGGAGCTGCCGGTGAACTCGGTCAACGGCTCGCTCCGCCACAGAGCTTCGGCGGTCCGCAACAGCCCGATGGCCAGAGTGCGTTCGCCTCGTGCGGCCGCGGCCACCGCGTCCGACCGCAGCCGTTGGAAGCGCAGTAGGTCGATGTCCTCCGGGTCGGCGCGCAACTGGTACAGCCGGGAGGAGGGCCGCTCCACCCGTGCCCTTTCGTCGCCGACCGCCCGGCGCAGCCGTCCGCGGAGCCTGGAGAGGTAACTGTGCAGCGTGGCCATCGCCGTTGGCGGAGGTTCGCCGTCCCAGACCCGGTCCATCAGTGTGTCCGCCGTGACCGGTTCACCGCGCGCGTGGATCAGGACCGCCAGCACGCAGCGTTCCTTGAGAGACCCGAGCTCGTACTGCTGCTGGTCGTGCCAGAGTTCAAGAGGTCCCAGAGCAAGAAGTTCCACCACCACCCCCGACGGGTGCGCTTCTTCCTACGAGCTTCGGCAGTGTCCGGACATCCGTGTGACTCGTACCACTGTTCTATGGATGCGGGGTTGGAGTCAGGGGTGGCTACACAGGCGCACCGAAGCGCGGCGGGCGCACAGGCGTAGCGCGGTCGTCGTCCCACAGGAGTGCAGGATTCCTGCAAGCCCACCATCCAGCCCTCCGGGCATCCCCCTGTCACCGGCCGCGAATCGTCGCGGCCGCGATGACCACGAAGGAAGAACCGGGGGATTTCAACGATGAGCGTGACAGTGCCGGAGCCGCACTGGCGGCATGTGCCGGTGCGGCTGGACGTCGAACGCTGGGCCACTCGCCGGACTCGCAGAAGAGTCCTGGTCGTGGTGCACACCGTCATATCGGGCCAGCGAATACTTGACGCGATACGCCTGCTCGAAGGTGACATCAGGGTGCAGACCTTCTTCACCCAGGCACCCGATGTGTTCAGCAACGGAGTCAGTGAGTTTCTCGATCGGCTGGGCGGCCTGGTGCTGCCGTGGAGTCAGGCGGTGCAGACGAACTTCGATCTGGCGCTCGCCGCCAGTCACGGCAGCCTCCACGACCTTCAGGCACCTGTCGTCGTACTTCCGCACGGTGCCGGACACAACAAGTTCACCCCGGTCGTGCATCGGGGCCGCCGGGTGGTGGCGCAGCGGGGTGTGTACGGGCTCAGCAGGCAGGGGTTGGTGCGGGACGGAGCGGTGGTGCCCGAGGTGATCGTTCTGGCCCATCACGAGGAGCTGGCCAGGCTCGGCCGCGAATGTCCCGAGGCTCTGCCGGCGGCGGAAGTGGTGGGGGATCCGTGCTTCGACCGCCTTGCCGTAAGTCTTCCCTCCCGGGCGTTGTACCGGGAGGCGCTGGGTGTCAGGGCGCGGCAGAAACTGGTCCTCGTGTGTTCCACCTGGGGGCCCGACTCACTTCTGGGGCAGGGGTGGGGCACGCTGGAACGGCTGGTCACCGAACTGCCCGGAGACGAGTACCGGATCGCCGCGCTCCTCCATCCTCATGTGTGGAACGCGCACGGCGACTGGCAGGTCCGGAGCTGGCTCGCCGAGCTGGCGCGCTCGGGTCTGATCCTGGTCAGCCCTCACGGCGACTGGGCCGGAGCGGTCGTGGCAGCTGATCACATCGTGGGTGATCACGGCTCGGTTTCGCTCTACGGCGCGATGACGGGTGCACCGGTGCTGATGGCCGGCCGCTTGGACGCCGACGTGGATCCGGGCTCGCCGATGGCCGAGCTGATGTCCTTCGCGCCGCGACTGCACGGAGACCGTCCGGTGTACCCGCAGCTCAAACGGAGCTCGGTGTTACGTCGTTCGCATCAGTACGAGCGCGTCGCGGCCCGGATCACCTCGGAGCCCGGCCGGTTCGCGCGAAGGATGCGCGCGTTGCTCTACCGGAAGTTACGGCTGCGAGCACCTGCCACCCGGACGATCACGGAACCCGCGTGGCTCCCGCTGGCGGTGCGCTACGACGAACCCGGCAGCGTGATCCCACGATGACTCTTCTCGTTGTGTTGTCCCAGACGGTGGTGTCCCCCCTGGTCGCGGGCGTCCGGAGCCCGGCGCACCGGATCCGGACGACGCTGCTGCACCCGGCTTCCGGGGCTCTGTCCGCGGACGAGCACGTCAGGGTCCGGCTTTCCGGGCGGGAACCCTCCGGGCAGGAATTCTCCGCGGAGGAACGGTCGCCCGTGTTCGGCGACGTGCTCATCGAGCACGGCGAGGGAGCACGGAAGGTCGCTCAGCTGGCCGCGTCCCATCCGGGGGCCCTGGTCGTGGCGGTGCATCACGGACTCCACTGCTGGATATGGCTCGGTCCGGGTGGCCACGTGGTCGAGCTCGAAGCCCGCGGGCCGGGACAGCCGGAGAAGGTGTGGGAAACCGCCGCTTCGCTGGCTCATTCCTGCCTGGTGGCCGGGCTGCCCGCGGCGCTTCTGGGGTCCGCGGCCGTGCGCCTCATCTGGGCTCAGACTCCGGACTCGCCGCCCTCCAACTGCCGGAGCCGGTGCCGAGTTGACTCGGCTTCCTCCGATTGCGACCGGCCCACGGAGGAGTAGAGGTCCAGCGCCTCCTGGTAGTGATCCCGGGCAAGGTGCGTCCGCCCGCGCCGTTCGGCGACCTCGGCCAGGTTTCCGAGGGCGCGGGCGGTCTCGTAGTTCGCTGTCATGCCACGCAGCGCCGCCAGTGCGGAGGACAGCAACTCCTCAGCCTGATCAAGGCGGTTCAGAACGAGATGCGCACGGCCCAGAAGAGTGGCCGCGCGTGCGGCGTTGTAGGTGTCGCCCGCTCCTTGAAGCGTGGTGCGGGCGGCATCGGCATGGCGGACCGCCTCCTCGGCCTGCCCCGTGGCGAGCGCGACATCGGCGAGGTTGAACCTGGCCAACCCGCCTGCTCGATGGTCTCCGTTCGCCGGTAGTTCCGTCGTGGCGCGCAGGAAGAGCTCCGCGGCCTCGCGCTGACGTCCGAGCCGATACAGGGCGAGGCCGCGGTAGTTGAGCGTGCGGGCATGACCGAGTCGGTCACCGCTGTCCAGGAACAGCTGCGCCGCCTGCTCGAACATCTCCCGGGCGCGGTCGGGATTCCCGGAACCGAGTTCCCCCACCCCGCCGGAGGTGAGCATCCGGCATTCAGCCGCCACGTCTCCCAGTTCCCTTGCCGCCGCCAGACCTTCCTGATGCGCGGCGCACCAGTCGTCGTAGAACTTCCGCCGCAGGAAGAGCGGCCAGAGGGCATCCGCGAGCTGCCAGCAGACGGTCGGGAATCCGGCGGAACGGGCCTGGTGGATCACGGCCATGAGCGTGGGCAACTCCCGCTCCAGCCAGTCCAGGGCGGCGTCGGAATCGGGGCCCACATCCGCGACGACCAACGGTACGGTCCCGTAGTCCCGGGCCATGGTCCGGTGCTGGGGGTCGATGATCTCCTCGGCGCGGGTGGCGCTCGCGAGGTAGTGATCGGCGATACGGCGGATCGCCCGCGTACGTTCCTGCGGCGCTTCGTCCTCTTGCGCCTTGGAGGCGGCGTGCAGTCGTACGAGATCATGGAAGCGATGCCGTTCTCCAGCGGCGTCGATGAGCAGGCTCGCGTCATGGAGAACTTCCAGCAACTCCGTGGCACGCGGTTCCTCGGCCTCGTGCGCCACGCCGGACAATGCCGTGACCACCGAGGCGTCGAACTCCCGACCGGGGTGCAGTCCCAACAGCCTGTAGAGCCGGGCAGCGGAGGGAGGCAACGCCTGATAGGACAGGTCCAGCGCCGCTCGGACGTTGTGGTCGCCGTCGATGGCCAACGCCTCCAGCCGTTGATGCTCCTCGGTGAGCGCGCGGACCATCGTGGTGATACCCCGCTCGGGACGCGCCGCGAGCCGGGCACCGGCGACACGAACAGCCAAGGGCAGCCCGGCGCACAACTCGACCAGGGCGCGCGCGTCCGCAGGCTGTTCGGTCACCCGCTCGTCCGAAAGGGTGTCCGCGAGCAGTTCGACGGCTGCCTCGGAGGTCAGGGGTTCCAGGTGGACGGGATAGCAGCCGTCGACTGTCAGCCCCGGCAGCCGGCTCCGGCTGGTCACAGCGGTGACGCTGCCGCCCGCGGGCAGCAACGGCCGTACCTGGGCCGCGGTCGCCGCGTCGTCCAGGAGCACCACCAGGCGCTGGTTCGCGGTCAACGACCGGTACAGCGCCGTCCGTTCGGCGAGCATCGCGGGAACCTGCTGTGCGGGGACGCCCAGGGCGCGCAGGAAGCGCGCGAGTATCTCTCCCGGCTGCGTCGGTCCCTCGGGCGACTGGGCCCCGAGATCCGCGTGGAGCTGGCCCGCCGGGAAGTGCGGGCGAAGCGTGTGCAGCCACCTCAGCGCGACAGTGGTCTTACCGACTCCGCCCAGCCCGCTCACCGCGGCCAGAGCCGACCGCCCGTCCCGCGCGGCACGGGTGCGATGGCGCTCCAGCGCCGCGAGTTCCGGCGACCGGTCGATCACTCGCACGAGCGGGGGCAGTTGCCAGGGCGTCCGCGTGGCGGAGCTCTCCTGCGAGCGGATGTGGATTCCACCGTGCACGGCACCTGCCTGGACGACAGCGCCGTGCACGGTGCCACTCAACTCGTTGTGGGAATCACGCCCGTCCCTCGGCACTCGCACCCTCCGCCCCTGTGTATGTAAGTACCGATACGTTGGATGGATCCTTTCCACGCAGGTGATCGATATCCGTCGATCCGGGAAGGGATCGCCTCCTTCCACCTTCCACGGGCCTGGCGGGGGAGAGGGGGCCGGCTGTCGCGCTTCGGCGGAACCGGCGTGGCCTCTTCGGTTCCCGTCCTTGACGCCCCCCGCCAAAACCGTCAACAAACCCTCAACTCCCCCACCCCCCACCCCTCAACTCCGTTGCCCAGGATCAGGACCTCAAGCTGGCGTCGTCGGAGTGATTGAGGGATGCGGGTATGGCTACGTTCTTGTATCGGGTCGGGGCTTTTGGGGCTCGGCGGTGGCGGGTGGTGTTGGCCGGGTGGGTGCTGGTGCTCGGGGCTGTGATCGGGGTGGGGTTCTCGGTCGGCGGGAGTTTCGCGGACAGCGGGTCCATTCCCGGGTCGCCGGCGCAGACCGCGCTGGACAAGATGGACCGGCACTTTCCGGAGCCGGATGTCCAGTCCGCGCAGGTCGTCTTCCAGGCGCCGCCGGGGCAGAAGGTGACCGATCCGGGGCTGCGGAAGGCCCTGGAGGACTCCCTCGCCGCGACCGGCGACGTCAGTGGAGTGAGCCAGGTCGGTGAGCCCCTCCAGGACGGCACCGTCTCCCGGGACGGGCGTACCGCCGTCGCGGACGTCGAGTTCCACACGAAGAAGGACGACGACGTGCCCCCCGGCACCCTCGACGCGGTGAAGGCCGCGGGGAGCCAGGCCGAGCAGGCGGGGATGAGGACCGTCTACGGCGGTGACGCCTACGCCGAGTCCGCCCCGCCCGTCGGGCCCGCCGAGCTGGTGGGGATCGGCGTCGCCCTGGTGATTCTCGTGATCACGTTCGGGTCGCTGGTCGCCGCCGGGCTGCCGCTGCTGACCGCCGTCCTCGGCGTCCTCGGCACCATGGCCGCGATGACGGGCCTGGCCTCGGTGTTCGGCATCAGCGACAACGCGCCGACCCTGGCCATCATGCTGGGGCTCGCCGTCGGCATCGACTACGCCCTGTTCGTCGTCTCGCGCCACCGGGCCCAGCTCGCCACCGGCATGCCCGTCGAGCAGTCCGCCGCCAAGGCCAACGCCACCGCGGGCAGCGCCGTCGTCTTCGCCGGCGCGACCGTCTGCATCGCCCTCGCCGGGCTGTCCGTCGCCGGAGTTCCGATGCTGACCTCCATGGGGCTCGCGTCGGCCGGAGCGGTCGCCGCCGCCGTCGTACTCGCCCTCGGTCTGCTCCCCGCCCTGCTGGGCATGATGGGCCGACGGCTCGTCCCCAGGGCCCGCAAGTCCCGTACCCGCGGCGGCCGTACGGCGGTACGCGGCAGCCGCAAGGCGGTACGCGGCGACCGGACCCCCCTGGGCGTCCGATGGACGGAGGCCGTGCTGCGGCGGCCCGTGCGCGCGCTCGTCGTCGTCACCGTCACTATCGTCGCCCTCGCGCTTCCGGCCCTGCAGCTCAAGCTCGCGGTCACCGACGAGGGGAACAGCCCCACCACCTCGTCGAGCCGCCAGGCCTACGACATGATCGGCGACGCGTTCGGCCCCGGGGCGAACGGCCCGCTCGTCGTGCTCGTCGAGGACGAGAGCCCGGCCGTGGTGAGTTCGACGGCCGCCGCGGTCGAGGACAGGCTCGGCAAGGTCGAGGGCATCGCGGACGTCAGTGGCGTCGACGTGGCCGAGGACGGGACGGCCGCGCGTATCCAGATCACGCCCGACACCGGACCCCGGTCCGCGGAGACCAGCGCTCTGGTCTCCCGGCTGCGCACCGAGACGCGGCCCCTCGCGGACTCGACCGGAAGCTATGTCGCCGTCACCGGCCTGACCGCCGTCAGCATCGACGTCGCCGACAAGCTCAGCGGCGCGCTCGTCCCGTTCGCGATCGTCGTGGTCGGGCTGTCCCTGCTGCTCCTGATGGTCGCGTTCCGGTCCCTGGCCATACCGGTCAAGGCCACCGTCGGGTTCCTGCTGTCCGTCGGCGCCGCGTTCGGAGCCACCGTCGCGGTCTTCCAGTGGGGCTGGCTGGCGGGGCCGCTGGGAGTGAGCGCCGAGGGTCCGGTGGCCAGCTTCATGCCGATCATCGTGATGGCGGTGCTCTTCGGGCTCGCCATGGACTATGAGGTGTTCCTCGTCTCCGCCATGCGTGAGGACTACGTCCGCCACCGCGACGCCCGTGCCGCCGTCGTCGCCGGGGCCCGCAACGCCGCCCGCGTGGTGACGTCCGCCGCCCTCATCATGGTCTCGGTCTTCATCAGTTTTCTGTTCTCGCACGACGCCGATATCATGCCGATCGCCTTCGCCCTGGCGTTCGGAGTGCTGGTGGACGCCTTCCTGGTGCGTATGACCCTCGTACCGGCGGTGCTGGCCCTCCTCGGTGACCGGGCCTGGTGGCTGCCCCGCCGTCTCGACCGCCTCCTGCCCCACGTCGACGTCGAGGGGGAGAACTTCCACGCCGGCGACGACGCCCCCGGGACACCCGTCAGGACCCCTGCCGCCGTGAATTCGTGACGCGATGAACCACCGAGCCGGTACCGGGACTTGTGTCGCGTCCGTCGAGCGGGCGCGAGCACTGGTAGACGTCGGGCAGGCAACCCCGCCCGCACAAGGAGCACGTATGAACGCCGCCGACGCACCGCACACCACGGCCCGCGTGCTGGTCGTCGACGACGATCCCGGTATCCGGCGCCTGCTCATCTCGGCCCTGGGATTCGCCGGGTTCGAGGTCGACGTGGCGGGCGACCTGACGGAGGCTCTCGACCAGGTCGCCCGCCGGCCCCCCGACGTCATCGTCCTGGACGTCATGCTCCCCGGCGCCGACGGTTTCGAGATCCTTCAGCTGCTGCGGGCCCGCGCCGTCCAGGTGCCGGTCCTCTTCCTCACCGCACGCGACGCCGTCGAGGACCGCGTCCGGGGCCTGCGGCTGGGAGGCGACGACTATGTCACCAAGCCCTTCAGCGTCGTGGAGGTCGGCGCCCGCCTCCAGGCGCTGCTCCGCCGGGCCCGCGGCGGAGCCCCCGCCCCCGAGGGGACACCGCTGCGCTGCGCGGACCTGGAGATCGACGATCCCCGTCACGAAGTACGCCGCGCGGGCGCGCTCATCGAACTCTCCCCGACCGAATACCGCCTGCTGCACTACCTGTTGAGCCACCAGGGGCAGGTGCTCTCCCGCGCGCAGATCCTGGAGGCCGTCTGGCGGTACGACTTCGGCGGGGACACCGTCGTGGTCGAACGCTTCGTCTCCAACCTCCGCCGCAAGATCGACCAGGGGCACGAACCCCTGCTGCACACCGTCAGAGGCGTCGGCTACACGCTGCGAGAGCAGGCCCGCAAGTGAACCTCCGTGGCCGCCTCACCTGGTCCCGCTCCAGTGTCCGCCTGCGTCTGCTCGCCGGCCTGGCCGTCCTCCTCGTCTTCGGGCTGACGGCCAGCGCCGTCAGCAGCGCCTTCCTTCTGGAGGACTTCCTCGACAAGCGCTACGGAAGGACCCTCAAGAGCAGCGCCGACCGGCTCGCCGAGGTGATCGCACAGGGCCCGCAGACGGCCGACGCCGACCAGCTCGGCGCCCTGCTCGGGCCCCCGCTGGGGCTGGTCGCCGTCGACGCTGACAACAGGGTTCTGGACAGCACGGGTTCGGCGACCCCGGCAGCCGCCGCTCTCGCCGAGATCAGCCTGACCGTCCCCGTCGGCAGCACCGTCAAGTACGACGGGGACGACGGGGAGGACAGGGACGGGGACGCCGGGGGCGACGAGCAGCACGGTCTCGAAGCGATCCGTATCCCCAGCCCCGGGCTCGTCATCGACCGCGGTCCCGAGGAGACCGACATCAGACCGGCCGCCGTCGTCCTCGCCATCGACTCCTCCGTGGACGACGGCACCGTCGCCACCCTCATCAAGCGCCAACTGGGTCTGGTCGGCGGCGCGTTGGTACTCCTGTTGGGGCTCGCTCTCGTCGTCCTGCGTCTCGGGATGCGGCCGCTGGCCAAGATGGCCCGCACCGCCGACGCCATCGCCGAGGGGCATCTCACGGAACGGCTGCCGAGCAGACGTAACGGCAGCGAGGCCGACCTGCTGGCCGAGGCCGTCAACCGGGCCTTCGACGCCCAGGCCCGCGCGGAGGCGACCGTACGCTCCCTGGCGGCCGACACCTCCCACGAGCTGCGCACCCCGCTCACCACGATCTCGGGCTGGCTCGACCTGCACCGCCAGGGCGGTCTTTCCGGGCCGGGTCTGGAGACGGCGCTCGAACACATCGAGAACGAGGTGGGACGGATGCGGCTGCTCGTCGAGGACCTCGCGCTGCTCGCCCGCCTGGACGCCGGCCGCCCGGTGGAGCGGGACCACGTCGACCTCACCGCGCTGGCCGCCAGCGTCATCGAGGACGCGCAGATCATCTACCCCGAGCGCGGCATCACCATGGCGCCCGCTCCCTCCGCCCCCGTCCTCGGCGACGCCGACCGTCTGCAACAGGTCCTGCGCAACCTGGTCGGCAACGCCGTCCAGCACACCCCCGAGCGGACCTCCGTGACGGTCGAGATCAGCCAGGTCGGTACGGACGTACGGCTGCGGGTCATCGACGACGGCCCCGGTATCCCCCCGAAGGACCTGCCCCGCGTCTTCGAACGTTTCTGGCGCGCCGAGGCCAGCCGCAGTCGTGCCTACGGGGGCTCGGGTCTCGGGCTGGCCATCGTGGAAGCCATCGTGCACGCCCACCACGGCCGGGTGGACGTGGAGTCGGAGGTGGGAGCCGGGACCACCGTCACCATCCGGCTTCCCCGGGCCACCACGCGGAAATGAGGGGCCGCACGGTATTTCTCGCCGGCGGACCGACACTCGTACGCGCGGCCATGGCCGTGGTCATCGAGAGCCGATCCATGGTGGTCGTCGGACAGGCCGCCGCCGACGACATTCCATTTCGCGAATCACTCAAGGCCGATATCGCACCGGCTCTGGTTCTTCTCGACCGCGCCATCCGAAAAGGAAACGTCCTCGAATTCGCGAAGACCGTCTCCGTCGCTTCGGCGGCCGCCCTTACCGTCGTGTTCGGCGTCCGGGACGCCCCGGAGGCCGAGGCCTGCCTGCGGGCGGGCGCCACCGGGGTCCTCGCCGCCGACATCACGGCCACGCAATTCGTGGAGGCGCTGGAAACGGTGCTGCGCGGCGGCCTCGTCGTCATCCTGGAGAACGTGCCCGACGGCGTGCCCCCTCCGTCACGGGCCGCCGGCGCCGAAGCGACGCTGACCCTCTCCGGACGGGAGCGCGAGATCCTCGTCATGCTGGCGAGCGGCCGGGAGAGCGCCGCCATCGCGGACGAACTCGGTATCAGCCCGCTCACGGTGAAAACGCACATAGCCAACATGCTCACCAAAATCGGGGTGAGGCAGCGCGGACACCTTATTGCCTTTGCCTACGAGACCGGCATTGTGGTGCCGGGCCTGCGAAGCGGGCGTTCCGGGGACTTTCGTATGCTTGGTTCGGACCGCAGTCCAGTAGCCGTGCCACTGATACGGAGCCGCACATGACCACAGCTCAGGATCTGATGATCGTCGCCGTGGACCTGGTTCCCGGCCGTTCGGTGGAGCCCGGTGATCTCTCGCTCGCCCTCGCGGGGGCCGAGCTCCTCGACCTCGTCGCCGCGCGGGCGGTCACCCTCGACGGCGACCGCGTCATACCGAACCCGCAGCAGGCGTTCGACGACCGTCTGCTGGACGAGGCGTCGTCGGCGCTCACCCGGCAGTCACCGTACGAGTCGGTCGAGGACTGGCTGTGGCGCAGGGGGCGCGGTCTGTCCGCCGGTTACCTGAAGGCATGGGAGGCGGAGGGGCCGGAGGACAGGAAGCGTCATCGCTGGATCCCCTCGCGGACCCAGCAGCCCGCCCCCGCCGACTCGCCCGCCCGGCTCCGCGCCGAGGAGCGCTGGGTGTCCGACGAGCCGGTCCTGGTCGCCCTCGCGACAGCCGCCGGAGTGCGCGAACGAACGGACGAGGACCCCCTGGCCGCGACGGCGGACCCGGACGCGGTCGCGACAGAGGGCCCGGACGCCACGGGGGACCCCGTCGCGGCGGAGGGCCTGGGCGACGACGACTCGACCGTGACCGTGCTCGCCGCCGTCAACGAAGCGGTGATGGAGCTGGAGGCCGTCCGGCAGCGCCGCGCCATCGAGAACGCGGCCTTCGACAACATCTGGCGGGGCCTGTAAGAGCCGATTGGCTGGGGTGTGAGCGGGTTTCAGGCCAAGTGCGAAACCCGCGATTGTGGCCACCCGGCGCCGATCGGGCCGGAAACGGGCTGTCAGGGGAGGTCAGCGGCCGTTTCCCTGGGAGTTCGCTGGGGATCACATGTGCACGGAGTGAACATTTGCGTACACAAGGTAAACAGGAGTGGGGTGGCTGAGAAACTTTTTCGAATTACCCACGAAACCTCCCCAGATCATCGGAGGATGTGTCCGGCAAGGGCGGGGGGTCGCTCGCGGCCACGGGCTTCCCGACGCTTCGGCGTAGGTGCGCACGAAGGTTTTTCGCTGTCCTGGTTCGGTTTTTGTCATGCGGCGATTCATGCCGTAGCCCATGGGGGGGCACATCATGAAGGGTTTCTCGCGAAGAGCCGCGGTCTGCGCGGCGTCGCTGATGCTCACGTTCCTGGCGCCGGTCGCCGGGGCGAGAGCCGACGAGTTGGAACCGAGGGTCGACCTCAGGGTGCTGATCGTCGACGACGGGGGAGCGGCCACGGAGGCCATCGCGGCCGAACTCGACGGAGCGGGGACGCCGTACACCGAGGTCGACCTGAACGACACCGGCAGACCGCAGATCGACGCGGCCTTCCTGAGTGACACCGTCGACGGGCGGCCGAGGGCGAAGTTCCAGGCGGTGGTGCTGCCCGACGACAACCCGTTCGGGGCGGGTTCGGCGGAGATGGCCGCGCTGGCGGCGTACGAGCAGACGTACCAGATCCCGCAGGTCGACGCCTACACGTACGCGCAGCCGGCCGTCGGGCTCAACTGGGCGCAGAATCCCGGGTACATCGGGTCCCTGGACGGTACGACCGCGCAGGTGACCGCGGCCGGGCTGGCGGGGCCCTTCGGATATCTCGAAGGCGCGGTGCCGTTCGAGGACAACGCCGATGACGTGTCGGAGAGTTACGGGTTCCTGTCGGTGCCGCTGGCCCAGCAGGCGGCGGGGGCGGAGTTCACGACCTACGTCGAGGCGCCCATTCCCGGTACGGCGGTGGACGGTTCGCTCATCGGGGAGTACGCGCACGACGGCCGCCGGGAACTGGTGGTGACGTTCGTCTACAACTCGGCCCAGCAGCAGTACCGGCTGCTCGCCCGCGGCATCGTGGAGTGGATGACCCAGGGCGTCCATCTCGGCGCCGACCGCAACTACTTCTCGGTGCACGTGGACGACGTCTTCGGCGCCGACGACCGGTGGGACACCGAGCTGAACTGCACGCCCGGTGACGTGGACTGCCCCGAGGGGGAGGGCGTCTCGGACCCGATCCGGATGACGGTCGCGGACGCGCAGTACGCCAAGCAGTGGTCGCAACAGCACGGCCTGACCTTCGACTTCATGTTCAACGGCGGCGGCAGCGAAACGTACAAGGAAGACAACGGCGGGGCCGACCCGCTGACCGACCAGCTCATCGCGGACAAGGACGCCTTCCGCTGGGTGAACCACACCTACGACCACCCGTTCCTGGGCTGCGTCCAGAACGTGACCGTCGTCCCGTGGGTCTGCTCCACCGACTTCTTCGGCAACGTGCGGTGGATCAGCCGCGCGGAGATCACCGCGTCGATCGCGGACAACCAGGTGTGGGGCGCGGCCAAGGGCCTCGACCTCGACAACGGGGAGCTCGTCACCGGCGAGCACTCGGGCATGCGGGTGCTCCCGCAGCAGCCCGCCGACAACCCGAACCTCGCGCCCGCCCTCGCCGCGACCGGCGTCACCGTGCTCGGCAGCGACAACTCCCGTGACCCGCAGCAGCGTCAGGTCGGCGCCGCGCTGACGGTGCCCCGCTTCCCGATGAACGTCTTCTACAACGCGGGCAAGGAAGCCGAGCAGGTCGACGAGTACAACTGGATCTACACCAGCGCGGCCGACGGCGGCAGCGGCATCTGCGACAACTCCACCACGACCACATGCCTGGACGAGCCGCTGGACACCGAGACCGGCTACGCCTCGTACCTCGTACCGACCGAGAGCCGGATCGCGCTCGGCCACGCGCTGTCGAACAACCCGCGCCCGCACTACATCCACCAGTCGAACCTGGCCGAGGAGCGGATCGCGTACCCGGTGCTGGAGAAGGTCCTCGGCGACTACGCCGACCTCTTCGCCGCCAACACCCCGCTGGTCAACCAGGGGTTGAGGGAAACCGGGGACGAACTGAAGCGGCGGGCCGTCTGGGACGCGGCCGTCGACGGCGGTCAGGTCACCGCCTACCGGATCGGCGACACCGTCACCATCAGCGCGCCCAGCGGGGTTCAGGCCCCGGCGACCCTGCCGGCCACCGCGGACGGCTTCGGCGGCCCGTACGCCGGAGCGAGGTCCGGATGGGTCGGCAGCGGCTCCCTGGAGACCGTGCCGACGGCCCAGTAGCCGCCCGCCTCTGCGACACCGGCCGTACGGCCCGACCGCGTATCGACCGCGGTCCGGCCGTCCGGCCCGACCGCGCCACTGACCACGGCCGCGGCCCGAACTGATCGTTCCTTGGGGGGAATGAGACGCATGTCCACGCGAGAGATCCTGCACGCCGTGCCGCCTTCGGGTACGGACGACGGAGCGGTGGTGACACTGCTCACTGAAGGAACGTATCCGCACCAGCACGGCGGGGTGAGCGTCTGGTGCGACCAGCTGGTACGGGGGATGCCGGACGTCCGCTTCCGGGTGGTCGCGATCACCGGGACGGGACAGGAGCCGTTCGCCTGGGAACTGCCGCCGAACGTCGGTGAGTTGGTCACCGCCCCGCTCTGGGGGCCCGTACCGGACGGACGCGCGCCCCGGGGACGGCGGCTGCGCCGCTTCCTCGGCATCTACGAGCGTTTCCTGCTCTCGCTCCTGGAGCCCGGCTCGCCCACCGCCGGGACGGACTTCGCCGACGGCCTCTACGCCCTCGGCGCGCGGGCCCGCAAGGGCGAACTCTCCGCGGCCATGCGCACCGAGGAGGCGCTGCGCACCCTGACCGCGGTGTGGAACCGGCCGCACATAGCCGTGGCCGCGGCCCGGCCGACCCTGCACGACGCGCTGACCGCCACCGAACTCCTCGAACACGCGCTGCGCCCGCTGGCGGTCCTGCCGCCCGAGGGCGGAGTCGCGCACGCGGTCAGCGGGGGACTGGCGGCACTTCCCGGACTGACGGCCCATCACCTGCACGGGACACCGCTGCTGCTCACCGAGCACGGCGTCTACCTCCGGGAGCGCTATCTCGGCTACCGCAGCGGCGGTTACCGCTGGCCGGTGAAGTCGCTGCTGCTCGGCTTCTTCCGGCTGCTGGCCCAGGAGACCTACGCGAAGGCCGCGCTCGTCACCCCCGGCAACCGCTACAACCGGCGCTGGGAGGAACACGGCGGCACGGCACCCGACCGCATCCGCACCGTATACAACGGCGTCGACCCCGGCGCCTTCCCGCCCGCCGGTCCCGAACCCGAAGTGCCCACCCTCACCTGGGCGGGACGGGTCGACCCGATCAAGGACCTGGAGACGCTGATCCGCGCCTTCGCCCTGGTACGCGAGGAGTTGCCGCAGGCGCGGCTGCGGATGTTCGGCGGCACGCCGCGCGGCGGAGAGGCCTACCGGGAGCGCTGCCAGGCCCTCGCCGAGGAGTTGGGGACCGGCGACGCGGTGGTCTTCGAGGGCCGGGTCGAGGACATCCGCGACGCGTACGCGGCCGGCAACGTGGTGATGCTGTCCAGCATCAGCGAGGGCTTCCCCTTCACCCTCATCGAGGCCATGTCGTGCGGGCGGGCCACCGTCTCCACCGACGTGGGCGGGGTGCGCGAGGCGGTCGGCGACACCGGGCTCGTCGTCCCGCCGCGTGAGCCGCGGGAGATGGCGCGGGCGGCCCTTGAACTGCTGCGCGACCCCGGTCGGCGCGCCCTGATGGGCGAGGCCGCACGGCTGCGGGTGATCGAGCAGTTCACCCTCCGCCAGACCATCGACACCTTCCGCGGGATCTACGGCGAACTCGCCTCGGGATCCGACACCGCACGCGAGCGCCACACCGCGGGAACCACCGCCGAGCACGAGCGGAGCGTCGCCGGTCACGGCGTCCCACGCGAGCTGAGCGCCGCGGGCCAGGGCGTCCCGCGCGACCTGAGTGCCGCGGGCTACGCCGGCCTGCGTGACCGGAGCGTCGTCGGTCACGCCGTCCCCGGCGAGCGGTACGAGGAGGCCCGGGTGGGCGGCGTACGGCAGGCGGGTGAGGCCGGGTGAGCGGGCCGCTGCGGCTGCTGCCGGGGGACGGCGGGACCGATCAGGACCGGGCCGGCCCGCGGCGGTTCCCGGCGGGCTGGCCGGGCAACACCACCACGGGCGAGCAGGGCTATCGGAGAAGCCAAGGCGGACGGAGAAGCCAAGGCGGCCGGGGTGGCCAAGGCGGACGTGCCGGGCGGGGACGAAAGGCGGTCCACGCAGGGGCTGTTGACGGTGACGGTCTGCCGGTGCTGGGGCCGCGTCCGTTGCGCCGGCGTCGGCCCTCCTGGGCCGAGGACCCCTTCGACGAGCTCGCCGAACGGCTGGCGGACGTGTGCGGCGCGGCCGTCCACCCCGACGAGATCGCCGCCGTACTGGAATCGGACGGCCTGACCCAGGAACAGATCACCGGCCGCTACGGACGGCGGGATCTCTTCGAGGTCGCCCAGGAACTGTACGAGCGGGTGCCGCGCCGCTTCCCCGACCCGGAACCGGCGCCCGACCCCTGGCGGACCAGCCCCTGGCGGTGCGTGCTGCGCGGCGCGGTCTTCGGACTCCCCGGGCTGGCCTACCTGTTGGGTGCCGGGCTGCTCGCCGACGGCACGGGCGCCATCGCCGGGCTCGCCGCCTCGGCGCTGGCCGCCTGGGCATGGAACCAGGGCCTGGCCCACCGTTCCTACGTACGGCTCGCGACGGGCGGACGGCGTGCCGCCGCGCGCACCCTGCGTGCCGGCGCACCGGTCGGGGCGCTGGTCGCGGTGGCGGCGGCGCTGCTGCTGTCCGGACTGGGCACCATGACCGCGTTCGCCGCCGGGCAGGCGGTCTATCTCGCCGCCGGAACCGTCCTGTTGGTGCTCGGCCGTGAACGGGACCTGCTGCTCGCGCTCACCCCGACCGTCGCCGGAGCCGCCTCCCTGCTGCTGTGGGATCCAGGCCAACTGGCCGTCATCGGACTGCTGTTGGCCACCGTCGCGGGCGCGGTACTGCTGGCGGCCCGCGAGATCGTACGGTCGCTGCGAACGCCGGGCACGGCCGCCGCCGGCAACGGCACGCCGGTCACCGCCTCCGTGCCCTACGGGCTGTTCGGCCTGGCGGCGGGATCGCTGACGCTGATGGCCGCCTCGGCCGACGGGCCCGCCGTCGTCGTGCTCACCCTGAGCATGGGCGTGGCCGAGTGGCTGCTCTACCGCTACCGCAGTCTGGGCCTCGCCGCGCTCCGGCACAGCACCACACCAAGGGGCTTCCAACTCCGGGCAGGGCGGGCGCTGTTGCTGTGCCTCGCCGGTTACCTGGCGCTGCTGGCCGCACCCGCGCTCATCCGCGGCGTGTCGCCTGGGCCGCTGCTGGCACTGGGAGCCGTCCTGTGGACCGCCCTGCTGCTCCAGGCCTTCGGCACGGCCTGGCCGCCCGCCGTCGTGTGTCTGGCCGCCGCCGCGGGCGCCGCCCTCGGCCCGGCCGCGGTCCGTCCGGTCGTCTGCGGCTGCGCCGCCGTCGCCCTGGTGCTCATCTCGTACGCCCTGCTGGGCCGGGCCACCGCCCACCGCTGACCACGCACCCGTCCACCGCACCACCCCTGACAACAGAGGAGACAGACCCGTGACCGAATCCGGACCTGTGACCGGCCCCGTGGCCGGACCCGTAGCCGTCACCGGAGCGGAGGGGTTCATCGGTTCGCACCTGGTGGAGGCGCTTGTCGCCCGTGGGCACCGGGTTCGTGCGATGGCCCAGTACAACTCCTTCTCCTCCTACGGCTGGCTGGAGACCCTGCCGCGGGACGTGATGGGCAGCGTCGAGGTGGTGCTCGGCGATGTTCGCGATCCCGGTTCGGTCGACCGGCTGCTGGCCGGTGCGGAGGCCGTCTACCACCTGGCGGCGCTGATCGCGATCCCGTATTCCTACCAGGCCCCGCACAGTTACGTGGACACCAATGTCACCGGCACCCTCAACGTCCTGGAGACGGTCCGCAGGCTCGACATCCCGAGGCTGGTGCACACGTCCACGAGTGAGACGTACGGCACGGCCCGGACGGTGCCGATCACCGAGGACCATCCCATCAACACCCAGTCCCCGTACGCCGCTTCGAAGGCGGGCGGTGACCGGCTGGCCGACAGCTACCACGCCAGTTTCGGCACCCAGGTGGTCACGCTGCGGCCGTTCAACACCTTCGGGCCGCGCCAGTCCATGCGGGCGGTCATCCCGACCGTCATCGGGCAGGTCGCGGCGGGGGAGCGCACCATCACCCTCGGCGACCTGCGGCCCACCCGCGACTTCACCTTCGCCAAGGACACCGCGCGGGCGTTCCTGGCGGTGGGCACCGCGCCCGCGGAGGCGGTCGTCGGCCGTACCTTCAACGCCGGTACCGGCGGCGAGATCTCGGTCGGTGACCTGGTCACGCTGATCGGCAAGCTGATGGCCGCCGACCTGGAGGTCCGCGAGGACGCGCAGCGCATCCGGCCCGCCGGATCGGAGGTGATGCGGCTGGTCTGCGACGCGTCGCGGCTGCGCGCCGCCACCGGCTGGGCGCCCGCCCACAGCCTCGAAGAGGGACTTGAGGCGACCATCGACTTCTTCCGCGACCCGGCGAACCTCGCCCGCTACAAGACGAACGTCTACAACATCTGACCGCTCCACGGCTCCCCGGCCGCCGGGGAGCCGCCTGCACCAAGGACCCGGCGACACCGAATCTGGCGACACCTGACGACAGTCGGAAGGAAACCCCACGATGCACGCAGTCATCCTGGCCGGTGGCAAAGGCGTACGGTTGCGGCCCTACACGACCGCCCTGCCCAAGCCGCTCGTCCCCATCGGCGACCAGCACGCGATCCTGGAGATCGTGATGCGGCAGCTCGCCGGCGCCGGCTTCACGACCTGCACCATCGCCATCGGGCACCTCGGGCACATCATCCGGGCCTACGTCGGCAACGGCTCCCAGTGGGGCCTGCGCGTCGGCTACGCCACCGAGGACAGCCCGCTGGGCACCATGGGCCCGCTGCTGACCATGCTGGACCGGCTCCCCGAGCACTTCCTCGTCATGAACGGCGACATCCTCACCGACCTCGACTTCGGCGCCGTACTGCGCAGTCACGAGGTGTCCGACTCGCCGCTGACCATCGCCACCTACGCGCGTAAGGTCTCCATCGACTTCGGCGTGCTCACCACCGAGGGCGGCAAGGTCGTCGGCTTCGCCGAGAAGCCGAGCATGGACTACCGGGTCTCCATGGGCGTCTACGGACTCTCCCGCTCCACCCTGAACGGCTACACCCCGGGCCTGCCGCTCGGCTTCGACGAACTCGTCCTGGACCTGCTCAGAGCCCAAACCCCGCCCGCCGCCTACGACTTCGACGGATACTGGCTGGACATCGGCCGCCCGGACGACTACGACCGGGCCAACGCGGAGTTCACCACCCGCCGCCCCGCCCTCCTCAAGGGAGCGTGACCCGGCATCATGCGCATCCTCGTCCTGGGCTCCACCGGATTCCTGGGCGGCCACGTCGCCGGGCAGCTGCGCACCCTCACGGGTGTGCGGGTGCTCGGCGGCGGCCGCTCGGTGGACCCCGGCCTGCCCGTGAACCTTCCCGTGGACCTCGCCGCCATCTCCGTCGCCGGGCTCACCCGCTCCCTGCGGGCCCTCGCCCCCGACGCCGTCGTCAACTGCGCGGGCGCCGTCTCCGGCGACCCCGTACGCATGGCCGAGACCAACGCCCGCGGACCCGCCGTACTCTGCGAGGCCCTGCGGGAGGCCGCCCCCGCCGCGCGTCTCGTCCACTTCGGATCGGCCGCCGAGTACGGTCCGACGCCCGCCGGAGAGACGCTCACCGAGAGCTCGCCCGCCAGCCCGCAGGGCAGCTACGGCGCGACCAAGCTGGCCGGTTCGTACGCGGTGACGGAAGCCGGCCGGACCGGCCTGGACACCGTCGTGCTGCGGGTGTTCAACCCCGTAGGACCCGGCGCGCCCGCCGCCGGCCTCGCCGGGCGGCTCGCCGACGAACTCAGGCGCGCGCTGCCCGACAGCACCGTCCGCGTCGGCGACCTCTCGGCCTACCGCGACTTCGTCGACGTACGGGACGTGGCGCGGGCCGCCGTGCTCGCGGCGACCACCCCCGGAACCCTGCCGCCCGTCCTCAACATCGGCAGCGGCACGGCCACGCAAGCCCGGGAACTCGCGCGGGAGTTGGCGCGCGCCGCCGGATTCGACGGCCCGATCGAGGAGGGCGGCGCGGGATCGCAGCGGTCCTCGGCCGTGTCCTGGCAGCGGGCGGACATCACCGCCGCTGCGGACGCCCTCGGCTGGCGGCCCGAACTCACCCTGGCCGACTCGCTGGCCGCCCTGTGGGCCGAACACACCCGGGTCCCGGCGTGAGCGACCCGGCGACGGACGGCGGCGGCCGGCTGCTCGTCCCGCTCTACGTCCACCCCGCCGTGGACCCGGCCGCCTGGCGCGCCCTCATCCGCGCCGGACCACAGCTCTACGGCGTCGTCCTCAACGTCGCCGACGGGCCCGGCACCACTCCCGACCCGGTCTTCGCAGCGGCCGTCGCGCAACTGCGCGAGGCGGACGTGCGGGTCCTCGGGTACGTGGACACGGCCTACGGCGAGCGGTCGGTCCGCTCGCTCGTCTCCGACCTACGCCGCTACCGCCGCTGGTACGACACCGACGGTGCCTTCCTGGACCGGGCGGCCTCCGGCGCCGGGGAAGTGCGCCACTACCGCAGGCTGGCGCGGGCGGCCCGGCTCTGCGGCGCCGGGACCGTCGTCCTCAACCCGGGCGTCCATCCGGCCCCGGGCTACGCCGAGTTCGCCGACCTGCTGGTCACCTTCGAGGGCACCTGGAAGACGTACCGGCACACCGACTTCACCGTGCCGGCCTGGACCGGCGCCCATCCGCCCGACCGGTTCTGCCATCTGGTGTACGGCGTCCCGGACGAGCTCTGCGGCCTCGCGGCGCGCACCGCCCGGATGCGCGGGGCCGCCGTGCACTGCGCGGTGCCCGGCAGCGGCGCGAACCCGTGGAACGGCCTGCCGCCGACCGTGGAGAGGGAAGCTTCGTGAGGCACGCCGTACGGCCCGGAGCGGCGACGGCCCTCGTCCTCACGCTGGTCGCCGTGCTGCTTGCGGGGTGCTCCGCCGACTCCCCGCCGAAACAGGGGCGTTGGCAGCCGCGTCCGGGCACGGCCTGGCAGTGGCAGCTCAGCGGCCGGATCGACACCTCCGTGGAGGTCCCGGTGTACGACATCGACGGCTTCGAGAACAGCGCGGCGGTCGTCGAGCGCCTGCACGCCGACGGACGTAAGGTCATCTGCTACATCAACGCCGGTGCCTGGGAGGACTTTCGCCCCGACCACGAGGACTTCCCGGCCGTCCTGCTCGGCAGGGGCAACGGCTGGGAGGGCGAGCGGTGGCTCGACATCCGCGAACTCGACGTGCTGCGGCCCCTCATGGCCGAGCGGATGGACATGTGCCGCGACAAGGGTTTCGATGCCGTCGAGCCCGACCTCCTGGACGGCTACACCAACGAGACCGGCTTTCCCCTCACGGCGGCCCACCAGTTGGCGTACAACCGCATGATCGCGGACCTGGCGCACGAGCGGGGCCTGGCCGTCGGGCTGAAGAACGACCTGGAGCAGATCCCGCAGCTGGTCGGCGACTTCGACTTCGCGGTCAACGAACAGTGCGCGGAGTTCGGTGAGTGCGCCTCGCTGACCCCGTTCGTCGACGCCCGCAAGGCGGTCTTCCACGCGGAG
Source organism: Streptomyces sp. NPDC088747 (assembly GCF_044751025.1). Taxonomy (NCBI): domain Bacteria; kingdom Bacillati; phylum Actinomycetota; class Actinomycetes; order Kitasatosporales; family Streptomycetaceae; genus Streptomyces; species Streptomyces sp. NPDC088747. Next base: position 329,714 of record NZ_JBIVKZ010000005.1, on the reverse strand, counting down.
TACGACGTGTCCATGGGGAGGTTCTGCCCGACCGCCGAGCGGCTGGGACTCGACTCGATGCTGAAGCGGCTCTCGCTGGACGCGTGGCGCCGGGCCTGCTGAGCCCGGACACGGATCCGCGGGGGTGGCCGCCGGACTCCGGCGGCCACCCCTGCCTCAGGTCGTCCGTGTCGAGGCGAACGAGCGTTCCGTGATGGCGGCCAGATGGGCGGTGAAGGTCTCGCGGGCGTCCGGGGTCAGGGTGCGCAGGGCGACCAGGGCCGTGATGACGACGTCGCAGAGTTCGGACCGTACGTCGTCCCAGGTGTGGCTGGTGCCCTTGCGGGGGTTCTGCCCGGTCACGCCGATCACCGCCTGGGCAACCTCACCGACCTCCTCGGAAAGCTTCAGCATGCGGGTGAGCAGCAACTCCCGTCCTGTCAGCTCCTGGTGGGAGTCCAGCCAGACATAGAGACGGTCGATCGAGTCCCACACGAGGTCGTCGGCGCCTTCAGGGTCTGCAACGACTTCGGCATCTTCGGTCTCTTCAGCAGCACGGTCAGCCATGCGGTCAGCCTCCCATCCCGGAGGGCGCCGTCGGACCCCTGTTCGCCGTTCGGGTCCCTACTCGTCGAACAGCGTTTCCTGCCGGCCCTCCGCGGCCTTGCGCACCCGCTGGTTCCGCATGCCCACGACCACCGCGGTGACCGCGGCCGTCACCCCGAGCGCCGTCGGCACCATCCAGCCGCGGTTCACGGCATGTCCCAGCGCGTGGTCGAGGGAGAACCGGCCGGGGCCCGTCACGGCGAGGCCCGCCGCCGTCAGGCCCAGGCTCGCGGCGTACTCGTAGCCGCCGCCCTGCGCGAAGAACCCGTTCGGCGCGTGCACCGCCGCGGCGCCCGCCATCGCCCCAGCCGCCGCGGCCCCGGCCGCGGGCGTCGCCAGGCCCAGCGCCAGCAGTGTGCCGCCGCCCGCCTCCGCGAGGCCCGCCGCGGTCGCACTCACTTTGCCCGGCGTGTATCCCATGGCCTCCATGGCGGCTCCGGTGCCCTCGATCCCGCCCCCGCCGAACCAGCCGAGGAGCTTCTGCGTACCGTGCGCGGCCAGTACGCCGCCGGTGCCCAGGCGGAGCAGCAGCAGTCCAAGATCACGTCGGTCGAAACAGCTCACGATGACTCCCGGGACAGGCAGGAAGGACAGCACGGATGGATTGCGTGGAGGGATTGCTCGGACGGATTGCGTGGAGGGGGTGGAGCGGGCGGACGGATTTCCACCGTCGCACCGATCACGACCGTTCGACGTACTCGCGCCGCCGTTCGGGTGGCGGGCCTCCGGGAGCGGTGTGAGTCTGCTGGCATGACGATTCAGGTAGCCAAACTGAGCGACCCGGCCGTCCGGGCGTTCGTCACCGCAGTGAACGCGCACGACCGCGACGCCTTCCAGGCCGTTCTCGCGCCGGGCGCCACCATGTCCGACGACGGGTCCGACCGCGACCTCGCCGACTGGACCGACCGCGAGATCTTCTCCTCCCGCGGCCACATGGACGTCGACAACGAGTCCAAGGGCGGCCGCGCCCTCATCGCCCGCTACAGCAACGACACCTGGGGCGAGATGAAGACGCGGTGGAGCTTCACCGTCGACGAGGGCGGCAGGATCTCCCGCTTCGAGACAGGGCAGGCATAACCGCCAACAGGCTCTCCATGTACGGGGCTTGCCTTGGCGTGCGCTCCAACTCGTAGCGTTCACCGGCATGGAGAACACCGGGAACACCAACGGGAGAAGGACCCTGGGCCGCAGCGGCATCGAGGTGAGCGCGCTCGGCTTCGGCTGCTGGGCCATCGGCGGGGAGTGGGCGACGCCTGACGGCCAGCCGCTCGGCTGGGGCGCCGTCGACGACGAGGAGTCCGTACGGGCCGTGCGCCGCGCCCTCGACCTGGGCGTCACGTTCTTCGACACCGCCGACGCGTACGGCACCGGGCACAGTGAGCGGATCCTCGCGCGCGCTCTCGGCAAGCGCCGCCCCGACGTGGTCGTCGCCACCAAGTGGGGCAACGTCATCGACGAGGAGCGCCGGCTCGCGCTCGGCAGCGACGACTCCCCGGCGTACGCCCGTCGCGCGCTGACCGCGTCGCTACGGCGCCTGGACACCGACTACGTCGACCTGTACCAACTGCACATCTCCGACGCCGACCCGGAGCGCGCCGCCGAACTCCGGGACGCCTGCGAGGAGTTCGTGCGCGAAGGGCTCATCCGTGCCTACGCCTGGAGCACCGACGATCCCGGGCGGGCGGCCGTCTTCGCGGCGGGCGAGCACTGTGCCGCCGTACAGCACCGACTGAACGTCCTCCAGGACGCACCTGAACTGCTCGCGCTCTGCGAGGAGTCGGACCTCGCGAGCGTCAACCGCAGTCCCCTCGCCATGGGGCTGCTGACCGGGAAGCACGCACCGGGGCGCACCCTGGGGACGGGGGACATCCGCAGCGCGCCGCCCGCCTGGCTGCCCGGCTTCGACGAGGGCGGCGCGGACCCGGACTGGATCGCCAGGGTCGACGCACTCCGGTCGATCCTCACCAGCGATGGCCGCACACTCGCGCAGGGCGCCCTCGCCTGGCTCTGGGCGCGCAGCCCCCGTACCGTCCCCATCCCCGGTTTCCGCTCGGTCGCCCAGGCCGAGGAGAACGCCGGCGCTATCGCGCAAGGGCCGCTCACCGCCGGGCAGTTGACCGAGGTCGACCGCGTTCTCGGACGATGAGCGGCCCCGGGGACCGCCGCAGGGCCTACTGGACGAACTGCAGGGCCTACTGGACGAACTGCTGAGAGGCCGTGGCCGGCGCCTGCCGCTGCGCGCCGCCCTGCTCCTTCAGCGAGATCTGGCCCTTCCTGATGGTCGCGAGGCGCGGCGCGCGGCGGGCGATGGACGAGTCGTGGGTGACCATGATGAAGGTCAGCCCGTACTCGTGCCACAGCCCGTCCAGCAGCCCCATGATGTCGTCGCGGGTGCCCTCGTCGAGGTTGCCGGTCGGCTCGTCGGCGAGCAGCACCTTCGGCTTCTTGACCAGGGCGCGCGCGATGGCGACACGCTGCTGCTGGCCGCCGGACAGCTCGGAGGGCGCGTGCGTCAGACGGTCGCCGAGACCGACGGAGGCCAGTGCCTCCGCGGCCCGCTCCCGCCGCTCCCTCGGCTTCACGCCGAGCGGTACGAGCGCCGTCTCCACGTTCTCCTGTGCGGTCAGCGTCGGGATGAGGTTGAACGACTGGAAGATGATGCCGATCTTCTCGGCGCGCAGCCGGGTCAGTTTGGCCTCGCTGATGGACGCGAGGTCCACGCCGTCCAGTTCGACGCTGCCGGAGGAGGGGCGGTCGAGGCCGCCGATCATCTGCAGCAGCGTCGACTTGCCGCCGCCGGTGGGGCCCTGGATGACGAGCTGGTCGCCGTCCTCGATGGTGAGGTCGATGCCGCGCAGCGCCTCCACCGTGTCCTTGCCCCGCGTGTAGCGCTTGGTGACGCCGGTGAGCTTGTACATGAGTTCTCCGAAGATGAAGCAGGCAGGTGAGGAAGGAAAGGGGCGGGGCGCCGCGACCCGGGGGAACGGACGCGGCGCCCCGGCTCAGGGGCCGGCCCGAAGGCCGGTTGTCCGAGGGCCAGTTACTGGACGCTGCGCAGCGCGTCCGCCGGACGCATCCGGGAGGCGCGCCAGCCGCCCATCGCACCGGCGATCAGACCGCCCGCGATGGCCAGGCCCGCCGCGAGCGCGATCGTGGTCAGCGAGACCGGCGCGGAGAGCGCGATGTCCATGGTGGAGGCCGTCGCCTGCTGGCCGGGGCCACCGCCGCCGCCCATCCGGCCGCCGCCGCCACCGCCCGCGCCGCCCGTGGAGCCGAGCTCCGCGGTCAGGGTCGGGCTGATCGCCGTCACCGCGTACGCCGCGCCGAGACCGATGGCGATGCCGAGCGCGCCGCCGATCAGACCGTTGACGATCGACTCGCCGACGACCTGCCGGGTGACCTTGCGCGAGGGCCAGCCGAGCGCCTTGAGGGTGCCGAACTCCCGTACCCGGCGCGAGACCGCGGAGGACGTGAGCAGCGCCGCCACCAGGAAGGCGGCGATCAGCACCGCGACGGACAGCCACTTGCCCACGCTGGTCGCGAGGTTGGAGGCCGTGGAGAGCGAACCCGAGACGGTGTCGGCGAGGTCGGCGGAGGTGGTGACCGTCGTACCCGAGATGTTCTTCTGGATGGTCGCCTTGACCGTGTCGATCTGCTTCGAGTCGGTGGCCGTGACGTAGATCGTGGTGACCTCGTCGGCCGAGTCCGCCAGCGTCTGCGCCTGCTTCAGCGGCAGGTAGACGTCGGTGGTCGACTCGCTGCTGTCCGGCGTCGCGATGCCGATGATGTCGTACTTGGTGTCCGAGATCGTGATCGTCTTGGCGGTGGTGAGCTCGTTCTCCTTGGCGTACGACGCGCTGACCACCGCGACCTTGGAGTTCGTCTGCGCGGTCGTGAAGGTCTTGCCGGTGGTGATCTTCGACGTGGCGAGCGGACCGAGGTCCTGGTCGCTGACGTCGACGCCCGCGACCGAGTACGAGTTCACGTCGAAGTTGGCGCCGCCGCCCTGCACCCGCGGCTGGCCGGTGGCCTGGCCGCCGCCGGGGCCGCCCTGCTGCGAACCGGAGCCGGAGGCGGAGGACTCGGCCGTGCCCTGGGTGAAGGAGCCGTCGACCTTGGTGACGTTCAGGCTCAGGGCGCCGACCGCGTTGGCCACGCCCGCCTGCTTGGCGACGGTGCTGACGAGCGAGGCCTTGAGGGCCTGGCCGCCGGACGTCATCACGCGGTCCGAACTCTGCGTCTCGTCGCTGTCGGAGCCCGCGTCGAACTCGAAGTTGGGTCTGCCCGAGGCGTTGTCGGTGGGCGCGGCCTGCGCCTTGGTGACCGTCATGTCGGTGCCGAGCCCGTACAACGACGTCAGGACCTTGTCCTGGGCCTGCTGCATGCCGGCCGACACCGAGTTGACGGTGATGACCAGCGCGATACCGAGCGCCAGACCCAGGGCGATGACCAGGGCCGCCTTCTTGCGCCGGCTCAGCTCACGCTTGAGATAGATGCCAAACATCCCGTTCCTCAAAGGTTCTTGGCGCCCGCTGTGGGCGCGGCCACAAGCTATGGACGTAGCTTTGAGGGGGGCTGAGTAAGGGATGTGTAGGAGCTGAGAAATCGGGACCCGTCATAAATGTTCCATCAGACAGCTGATTCCCAGGGTCCCTAGGGCCTACTGCCAGGTAGCGGCTGTTGAGTCGGCTCCTGGTGAAGAACAGCGGGCCCGCCCGGTGCGCGTCTCCCGGTGGGACGGTGGATGGGCGTTACGGGGCGGGCCCGCGCCATTTCCGGGCGATTTTCGCGAGCGGCCGCGCGCTTTACCGGCTTCCTTCGCTTTCGCGTCACGGCACCGAGGGATTCCTTTTGCCACTCCCTCGCGCGGCGTCACGGAATTCCTTTGCGGGGTCCCCGGATACGCGATTTCCTCCGGTCCTCCCGCCACGCCGCCCCCGGTCCCGCCGCGGCGGCCGTCCCGGGGCGGGGTCCAGGTGAGCGGCGCGGGACGGCGTTGTCCGGGGAGTGCGGTGCAGCCGCCCGCGGCCCGGTGCACACCTCGCGGTCCCGTGCGAGGTCCGCCCCCATCCGGGCCGCGGAACGGCTGCCTCTCCCCCCTCGGTGTGGACCGTGGTTGTGCCCGTGGTCGTACCGAAGTCGTGTCCTCCAAGTGTGAAGCTCTGGTGGAGGAGGGGTCGAGCATATGCCCGTCACCGGGCTTTATGGTCCGGAGGTTCAGCTTCCGTTTGTGCAAGTTGAGGAGTTGACGAGGTGGGCGCGAGCCGGGCGCGGCCGGTTCAGCCGCGCCCCACGTACGGCATCGAGGTCGCCAGAACCGTCGCGAACTGCACGTTCGCCTCCAACGGCAGCTCCGCCATGTGCCGCACGGTGCGCGCCACATCGGCCACGTCCATCACCGGCTCGACCGCGGTCTCCCCGTTCGCCTGGAGGATTCCGGTTCGCATGCGCTCGGTCATGTCCGTCGCCGCGTTGCCGATGTCGATCTGACCGCAGGCGATCCGGTACGGACGCCCGTCCAGCGACAGCGACTTGGTCAGACCGGTCAGCGCGTGCTTGGTCGCCGTGTACGCCGCCGACAGGGGGCGCGGCGTGTGCGCGGAGATCGAGCCGTTGTTGATGATCCGGCCGCCCTGCGGATCCTGCTCCTTCATCAGCCGGTACGCCGCCTGCGCGCACAGGAACGCGCCGTTGAGGTTGGTGTCGACGACGTGCTTCCAGGCCTCGTAGGGCAGCTCCTCGAACGGGACCCCGCCCGGCCCGAACGTGCCCGCGTTGTTGAACAGCAGGTCGAGCCGCCCGAAGCGGTCCCGCACGGCGGCGAAGAGGGCGGCTACCTCGTCGGGGCGTGAGACATCGGCCCGTACGGCGATCGAGGGGCCCTCGGGGGCGAGGGCGGCCGTCTCCTCCAGGGTCTCGGGCCTGCGTCCGGCGAGCGCCACCGACCAGCCGGCGCCCAGCAGTTCCACCGCGACGGCGCGCCCGATGCCGGAGCCCGCCCCGGTGACCACCGCGATCTTCGTTTGCATGGCATTCATGGCCCGCAGGCTACTGGCAGCTCCGAGCGGGTGACGGGGATGCGCAACCCACACGTCACCGTCATCCGGATGTTGTGTACGTGCCAATCTGACGTCGACCCGGACCACTCCAATGACGGGCACCACCACCGTCAGGGGAGGGCCAGATGACACCCGCAAGCCACGAGCATCCGTCTCAGCACGCCCCCGAACTACGCGCCGTCGCCCGGCACGTCGGGCGCCGCCACTTCCTCACCCGGACCGCGGCGGCAGCCGCGGTCGCCTTCGCCGCCAACCTGCCGGGCGCGGGCGTGGCGAGCGCCGCCGAACTCGACGCCTCGAAGATCACCGAGAACCCCTTCACGACCGGGGTCGCCTCGGGCGACCCGCTGCCGGGATCCGTCCTCCTGTGGACACGGCTCGCACCCGCCCCGTACCAGCCGGACGGCGGCCTTCCCGCCGAACGTGTCACCGTGCACTGGGAGTTGGCCCACGACGAGCGCTTCCGACGGATCGTCAGACGCGGCACCGCCACCGCGCACCCCGAGTTCGGCCACACCGTGCACGTCGAGGTCGACCACCTCGCCCCCGGCCGGGTCCTCTACTACCGCTTCCGCACCGGCGGTTGGATCAGCGAGACGGGCCGCACCCGCACCGCGCCCGCCGCCAACGCACAGGCGTCCGCCCTCAAGTTCGCCGCCGTCTCCTGCCAGTCCTACACGGACGGCTACTTCACCGCGTACGGCCATCTCGCCCAGGACGACGTCGACGTGGTCTTCCACCTCGGCGACTACCTGTACGAGTACGCGGTCAACTCCGCCGGCGGCTACCGCAACTACACCGACCGGGTCATCCCCGACCTCTACAACCACGAGACCCTGACCCTGGAGGACTACCGCCTGCGGTACGCCCTCTACAAGTCCGACCCGGACCTTCGCGCCGCGCACGCCGCGCACCCCTTCCTGGTCACCTGGGACGACCACGAGACCGAGAACAACTACGCGGACGACATCCCCGAGAACGACGTGCCGCCGGAGGAGTTCCTGCTGCGCCGCGCCGCCGCCTACCGCGCGTACTGGGAGAACCAGCCGCTGCGCCGCCCGCAGCGGCCGGCCGGGCCCGACATGCAGCTCTACCGGCGGCTGCAGTGGGGCAGGCTCGCCCAGTTCGACATCCTCGACACCCGGCAGTACCGCTCCAACCAGGCCTACGGCGACGGCTCCGACCTCCCCGGCCCCGACATCGACGACCCGACGCGCACGATGACCGGCGAGAGCCAGGAACGCTGGCTGCTCGACGGCTGGCGCCGCTCGCGTGCGCTCTGGAACGTCGTCCCGCAGCAGGTCAACTTCTCCCAGCGGAAGCTGGACATCGCGCCGGTCGCCCGGCTGTCGATGGACTCCTGGGACGGCTACCGCGCCTCGCGCCGACGCGTCCTGGACGGGGCGAAGGCCGCCGGGGTCGAGAACCTGATGGTGCTCACCGGCGACGTGCACGTGGCGTACGCCTACGACATCAAGGACGACTTCGACGACCAGGCGTCGGCCACCCTCGGCACGGAGATCGTCGCCACCTCGATCTCCAGCGGCCGGGACGGCGCCGACAAGCCCGCCACCTGGGACACGTACACCGGCGCCAACCCGCACATGAAGTTCTACAACGGGCGGCGCGGCTATGTGACCGTCGAACTGGGCCGGGAGGCCGCCCGCGCGGACTTCAAGACGGTGACCGCCGTGACGACGCCGGGGGCGCCGATCACGACGGCGGCGTCGTTCGTGACGGAGGTGGGGGAGCAGGGCCTCAAGCCCGCCTGATCCCGGGGCGGTTGGCGTCCATGACCGTGATCCCTCCCCGGGCTCGCGGCGTCCGCGGGTCGGCGTCCGCCGGTCGGCGTCCGCGCGTCGGCGTCCGCGCGTCGGCGTCCGCGTGGCGGTGGACGCGTCAGTTCATGTCGGCGGGGTAGCGGACGCCGACGCGGTCCCGGATCGCGTCGAGCGTCCGCATCACGGCGAGCGTGCCGTCGAGGGGGACGAGCGGCGACTCCCGCTCGCCCGCCCGCAGCGCGCGCATGACCTCGGCGGCCTCGTGCTGGAGGCTGTTGCGGGGGCCGTGGGCGGGGTCGGCCGTGAACTCCTCGGGGTCGCGGCCCTCGCGGTGCACGACGAAGCGGTCCGCGAAGAAGAACCCGTCCGGGATGTCGATACGGCCCGCGGAGCCGGTGATCGAGGCGGCGGTGGGGGTGCCGCCGGTGATGGAGCAGTGCACCGAAGCGAGAGCACCGCTCTCGTAGGAGAGCACCGCACCCGTCTGGAGATCGATGCCCTCGTCGGAGAGCACCGCTCTCGCGACCACGTCCGAGGGCTCCCCGAGCAGCAACTGCGCGAAGGACACCGGGTAGACGCCGAGATCGAGAAGCGCGCCGCCGCCCTGCGCCGGATCACGCAGCCGGTGCGCGGGCGAGATGGGCGCGGAGATCCCGAAGTCGGCCTGCACGGTCCGCACCTCGCCGATCACACCGTCGTCGACGAGCGCCTTGAGCCGCCGGACCAGCGGATTGCAGTACGTCCACATCGCTTCCATCAGGAAGCGGTCGTGCCGCCGGGCGAGCGCGACGAGTTCCAGCGCCTCCCGCGAGTTCAGCGTGAACGCCTTCTCGCACAGCACATGGCGCCCGGCCTCCAGACACATCCCGGCCGCCGCCCGGTGCGCCGAGTGCGGAGTGGCGACGTACACCACGTCCACGTCCGCGTCCTCGGCGAGGGACGCCCAGTCCCCGTACGCCCTCGGAATCCCGAACCGTTCCGCGAACGCCTTCGCCGAGGCGTCCGTCCGCGAGGCCACGGCCACCACCTCGGCGTCCGGCATGTCCACGAGGTCGGCCGTGAACGCCGCGGCGATCCCGCCCGTCGCCAGAATCCCCCACCGCACGCGATCCACTGCCATCCCCGGCCCCTCGCTCCGTGACCGCCGCGGTCCACGTGACCCCGGCCGTCTCTGTTACCCATGCGGCCCGTGTGGCCTCTGAGGTCTCCGTGACCCCTGTGGTCTCCGTGACCTCTGTGGACTCTATGGCCCCGAACACTGTGTTCGAGCTGAGAGCATAGGTGGCGGATCACTCGGAGAGGGAGGGGCGCATGTCCGAGCGTGGCCGTACCACGCGGGAACAGCCGGGCGGGGAGAGCCGACAGGGCCACGGAGCCCGGCCGGAACACATACCGCAACCGGCGGTCACCGCGTCGACGTCTGCCGCCTCGACGTCCGCCGTCCCCACGCCGGTGCCCACATCCAGCCCCACGCCGGTCTCCACGCCCGTTGCCGTGTCGCCCGTCGCCGCGACGCACGCCCCCGCGACGCCCGGCGTACGGGACTCCAGTGCCCTCCGTCGCACCGGACTCCTCGTCACCCTGGTCCTGGGCGGGCTCACCGCCACGCCGCCGTTGGCGATGGACATGTACCTCCCCTCGCTGCCGGCGGTCACCGAGTCCCTGAACGCCCCCGCCGCGACCGTGCAGCTCACCCTCACCACCTGCCTCGCGGGCATGGCGCTCGGGCAGTTGGTCGTCGGCCCGATGAGCGACAGGTGGGGCCGCCGCAGGCCGCTCCTCGTCGGCCTGGTCATCTACATCCTGGCCACCGCACTGTGTGCCGTCGCCCCGAACATCGGGCTCCTCGTCACCTTCCGCCTCGTCCAGGGCCTCGCGGGCGCGGCCGGAATCGTCATCGCGCGGGCGGTCGTCCGCGACCTCTACGACGGCATGGAGATGGCCCGTTTCTTCTCCACCCTCATGCTGATCTCCGGCGTCGCGCCCGTCGTCGCGCCGCTCATCGGGGGCCAGATCCTGCGTGTCACCGACTGGCGGGGCGTGTTCGTGGTCCTCACCGTCGTCGGCGTCGCGCTGACCACGGTCGTCTGGTTTCGGCTGCCCGAGACCCTCGCGCCCGCCGACCGGCACGGCGGCGGCGTCGGAGAGGCGCTGCGGGCGATGCGCGGACTGCTCGCCGACCGGATCTTCACGGGGTACATGCTCACGGGCGGATTCACCTTCGCCGCGCTGTTCGCGTACATCTCCGCCTCGCCGTTCGTGATCCAGGAGATCTACGGCGCCTCCCCGCAGACCTTCAGCCTGCTCTTCGGCGTCAACTCCATCGGCCTGGTGATCGTCGGCCAGGTCAACGGCAGGATCCTGGTCGGCCGGGTCGGCCTTGACCGGGTCGTCGCGTTCGGCCTGGCGGTCGTCACCCTCGCCGCGGCCGCGCTGCTGCTGATGTCCACGGGCGCCTTCGGCGAGGCCGGGCTCGTGCCGGTCGCCGCCGCGCTGTTCGTGCTGATGTCCGCGATGGGCGTGGCGCTGCCCAACGCCCAGACGCTGGCCCTGATGCGGGTCAGGTACGCCGCGGGTTCCGCGTCCGCGCTCCTGGGCACCACCTCCTTCCTGGTCGGCGCGATCGCCTCACCCCTCGTCGGGATCGCGGGCGAGCGCACCGCCGTCCCGATGGCGGTCGTCCAACTGGCGGCGGTACTGGTGGCGGCCGCCTGCTTCGTGGGATTGTGCCGTCCCTGGGAAGGGGGGTCCTCCCGCTCGAACTCGGCCGAGAGCGGGGGAGTGGGCACCTCGGACGGAAAGGCGGCGGACCGCTGAGCGCACCGAGACTGCGCATCGACTCACCGGAACGGGCCGGCCTCGACCCCGGCGAACTCAAGCACCTCGTACGGGAGGTCCGCGCCCTCACCGGCGGAACGGACCCGTGGGCGGCGGGCGTCGTGCTGGTCGCCGGGCGCGGCCCCGTCATCGCCGTCGAGGAGGCGGCGGGGTGGGCGGTCCGCTATGCCTCCTACGACGAGGAGACGGAGACGGGGATCGAACTGCCGTCCGGAACACGGGTGTCCACGACGATCCACACACCCTTCGACCTGGCCTCGCTCACCAAACTGTTCACGGCCGTCGCCGCGGTGCAGCAACTGGAGCGCGGCACGCTCGGTATCGACGCGCGCGTCGGTGCCTATCTGCCGGACTTCCGCGCGGCCGTCGAACACGGCGTGACCGTAAGGCAGTTGCTCACGCACACCTCCGGGCTGCGCCCCGAACTCCCGCTCTACGACTTCCCGGACGACCGGGCGCGGCTCGCGCTGCTCCGCGCGGAGGCGCCCGTGTCGGAACCGGGGGAGTACGTCTACTCGGACGTGAACCTGCTGCTCCTCCAGCACGTCCTGGAGCGCATCACCGGGCGCACGCTGGACGTCCTCGTGCGTGACGGGATCACCCGCCCGCTCGGGATGACGGCCACCGCGTTCGGCCCCTGCCCCGGGGCTGCCGCCACCGAGGACCAGCGGTGGCCGTGGGCCAAGGCGGACCGGGGCATGCTGCGTGGCGTGGTCCATGACGAGAACGCCTGGGCGCTCGGCGGGGTGGCGGGCCACGCTGGCCTCTTCTCCACCGCCCGCGACCTCGCCGTCTTCTGCCGCACGATCCTCGCGGGCGGCTCCTACGGTCCCGCCCGCATCCTCGGCCCCGACTTCGTCGAGCTGATGCTCACGCCGCCCGGTCTCGGGTTCGCCCTCGACCAGCCGTGGTTCATGGGCGGCCTCGCGGGACGCGGTGCCGCGGGGCACACGGGTTTCACGGGCACCTCGCTCGTACTGGACCCGGCGACGGACACCTTCCTGGTGCTGCTGGCCAACACGGTCCATCCCCGCCGCCGTCCCGCCGACAACGCGCCGCGGGCGGCGGCGGGTACGCGGCTGGCACGGGCGGTGCGGGGGGCCTGACTTTCAGCCCGTCCGGCGTTTGAGGACGAGCGCGAAGCGCGAAAGCGGGGGTCTGGGGGCGCAGCCCCCGGATACGGGACGGGAAGGGGCGGAGGGGGCGAGAACGCGTCCACCCCGCCCCCGTCGCCGGGCACGCGACGGACCGGACCCCCGTCCGGCCGACCGTAGAATCACCGCGTGAACGTCGCCCCCGCCGAAACCCTCCGCTCCGCCCTCGCGGGCCTCCTCGACGGCCTCCCCCCGAAGGCGGCCTCGCAGGCGGTGGAGCGGCTGATCGCGAACTACCGGGGGCAGACCCCGACGCACACCCCGATCCTCCGCGACCGCTCGGACGTGGTCGCGTACGCGGCGTACCGGATGCCCGCGACGTTCGAGGCGGTACGCGCGGCGCTGGACGCGTTCGCGGACACGGTGCCCGAGTGGTCACCGGCGAGTCACGTGGACGTCGGCGGCGGCACCGGCGCGGCGACCTGGGCGGTCAACGCGACCTGGGAGGGCGCGCGCCCCGTCACGGTGCTCGACTGGGCGGAACCGGCCCTCGCGCTGGGCCGGGAGATCGCCGCGGCCAACCCGGAGTTGAAGTCCGCCGAGTGGCACCGCTCTCGTATCGGAGCGGCGCTCTCCATCGAGAGCACTGATCTCGTCACAGTCTCCTACGTCCTGGGCGAACTGACCGCCGCCGACCGCGCCTCCGTCGTCGACGCCGCCGCGTCCGCCGCCCGAGCCGTCGTCATCATCGAGCCCGGCACCCCCGACGGCTACGCCCGCGTCATCGAGGCCCGGGACCGCCTGATCGGCGCCGGGTTCCGGATCGCCGCGCCCTGTCCGCACAGCGCCGGCTGCCCGATCGTCCCCGGCGAGGACTGGTGCCACTTCTCGGCCCGGGTGAGCCGTTCCTCCCTGCACCGCCAGGTCAAGGGCGGCTCCCTGCCGTACGAGGACGAGAAGTTCAGCTATGTCGCCGCGACCCGTTTCCCGTCGGACCCGGCGCCGTCCCGAGTCGTCCGCCGACCGCAGATCCGCAAGGGCCAGGTGCTGCTCGACCTGTGCGAGACCGAGCCCTCGCTGCGCCGGGAGACGGTGACCAAGCGCCACGGGCTGCTGTACCGAGCGGCCCGCGACGCCGACTGGGGCGACGCGTGGCCCCCGCCCCAGGAGGACTAGCTCCGCTCCTCCGCCGTACGGCGTTCCTCCCGCAGCCTGCGCAGGAGTTCACGCTTCTGGGCCCGCGGGTCCAAGCCGCCGCCGATCCGGCCGCCCCCGCCGCCGCCGCGCAGCGCCTCGCGGCCCAGATTGCTGCGGGTGCCGCCGACTCCCAGGGTGTTTCCGCTTCCGCCTCGGGTCATCTCTGCCTCCTCGCGTTTTTCCGACGTACGTCCGATCCGGTGCACCAGCGTGACGATACGTATCGTCTCGCCGTTGCCTCTTCACTTTGCGGCGAGACGCATCGTCTTGTCAACCTGGTAAATTCGCCCCATGGTCCAGAAGCCCAGCCCGTCCGCCCCGCCCGCGGGCAAGCCCGCCCCCGACTCCACCCGCCGCAGCGAGAAGTCCCGCCGCGCGATCTACGACGCCGCCCTCGCCCTCGTCGGCGAGGTCGGCTACCCGAAGACCACCATCGAGGGCATCGCCGCCCGCGCCGGCGTCGGCAAGCAGACGATCTACCGCTGGTGGTCGTCCAAGGCGGAGGTGCTGCTGGACGCCTTCACGGACCTGGGGGAGCAGACCTCGCGGGAGGCGGGGCAGAAGCCGTACGAGATCCCCGACACCGGAGATCTGGAGACCGACCTCAAGCTCGTCCTGCGGGCCACCGTCGACGAACTCCTCGATCCGAGGTTCGAGATCCCCTCCCGCGCGCTGGCCGCCGAGGGCGTCGTCAACGAACAGGTGGGCGTCGAGTTTGTGACCAGGCTCCTGGAGCCCTCCCTCCAGCTGTACGTGAAGCGGCTGCGCTCCGCCCAGGAGGAGGGCCAGGTACGCCGGGACATCGACCCCCGTATCGCCCTGGAACTCTTCGTCTCCCCGCTCGCCCAGCGCTGGCTCCAGCGCACCGGCCCGATCACCCACGCCTACACCGACGCGCTGGTCGACTACGCCCTCAACGGCCTCGCCCCGCGCTGAAAGGCGGACGGTTCCCGCTCCGCCTCGGCGAGATAAATCACACCAAAACAGGGGAAGGCGCCTGATTACCGCCGCAGGCGCATCGCCCCCACCCACCCCGGATGTCGGCTCTGGCCACCCGAGGCGCAGGATGGTGGGACCATGAAGCAGGACGTGGGTACTACCGCCAGGCGAGGGGATACATGAGCGCAGAGTTCGGCCGCCGGTCCGGTGCGCAGGGCAGGATCTCCCAGTGGCTGCGCGGACGCCGCCCCAAGGAGACCGCCGACGACGACGGCGGGCGCGAGGCCCTGCTGCTCGCCGCTGCCGCCGCCGGACTGCCGCTCGCGCAGGCCGCGTACCCCTCCGGGTACCGGTGCTCCTGTGACCGCGTCGGCTGTCCGACCCCCGCGCGCCACCCGGTCTCCTTCGCCTGGCAGACCCAGTCCACGACCGACCGCGCCCAGATCGAGCGCTGGGCCAGGCACCAGCCGCAGGCCAACTTCATCACCGCGACCGGCATGGTGCACGACGTTCTCGACGTGCCGCTGGAGGCCGGGCGCGAGGCGCTTGAGCGGCTGCTGGCCTCCGGGATCGACGTCGGGCCCGTCGCCCAGTCCGGCACCGACCGCATGCTGTTCTTCACGGCCACCCGCGGTACGCCCGAGGACGAGGACGAGTGGTGGCCCTGTGAGCTGGACTGCCACCCCGAGACGATGGACGAGCACCCCGGGCTGCGCTGGCACTGCCGCGGTTCGTACGTCCTGGTGCCGCCGGCCCAGCTCCCCGGTGACCTGACGGTCGACTGGGTGCGCGGCCCCGAGCATCCCCTGCCGGACCCGCTCACCATCCTGGAGATCCTCACCGACGCCTGCGCCCGCTACGTCGGCGACGGCTCGGACCAGCTCGCCGCCTGGCCGCACCGGGGCTGAAGGGGCCGCGTCGAGGCTGACGGGGGCGCACCGAGGCTGATGGGCCCGCACCCGACGGGTGGCCGCAACCGACCGGAGCCGGAGGCCGAGGGGCGGGCTACTCGCCCTTGGCCCCCGTAAGACCCTGCACCCGGCTCAGGAACGTCACCCGCTGGTCACCCGAGCCCTTCGCCGGGTCGAGCACCGCTTCGTTGGAGACGAACTCCAGGGTGAGGGACTGCTTCACGTCGCCGGTCATCAACGCCTTGATGTTCTTGTCGGAGACGGTGATGTTGACGCCCCGCGCCGCGGTCTGCTTCTCGAAGTGGCGCGTGGCGAAGAAGACCAGCGCCCCGCCGCCCTTCAGCCGCAGCCCGACCGGCGCGTAGTCACCGGAGTTCAGCGGCTCGTCGACGTACTGCCGGGCCAGACCGGGCCTGCTCGCGTTCTTCTCCCGCAGCGCCCGCCACTGGGAGGTGTGCGCGCCCGGCGCGAAGGCGTCGCCGCCGCTCGCCAGGTAGGTCGTGTACGCCCGGCCCAGTTCGGCGGGTTCGACCGCGAGGGCCGCGTCGTTCGCCGTGACCGGCCGAGCCCAGCCGTCCGCGTCCTTCTCGAACTCCGGTACGTCGGCGGCGGCGAGGACCGTCAGATACGAGGCCTCCCACACGTCGCTCGCGCTGCCCCGGGTGAACACGAGCAGCCAACGGCTGTTGTCCGAACCCCTGTCGGCCCGGGTGTCGGCCAGGAACCAGCGAGGCCAGCCCGCCTTCGCGGGGATGGTGAACTTCGCGTCGGTCAGCGTCAGCGGAGTGTGCTCCGGGTTGCCCGCGGGGTTGTTCTCGTGCCCGGCGTCCAGCTTCGCGCCGTCGATGTCGGCGAGCGGGCCGGTGACCTGCCCGGCGTCCAGCGAGCGGTCGTTCGCCTTGTCCGCCGCGTTGTAGGCGGTGGTGAAGTCGTCGAGCGCGCGGGCGGCTTCCGGCTCGGTCGCCGCCGGCACGATCTCCCGCTCTCCGTGCACCACCACACAGCCGCTCGCCGTGACCGCCAGAACGGTCACCGTCCCCGTCGCCAGGGCGAATCGGCCGAGTCTACGAAGCCTTCGAGTGGTGCGATCCCCGCGTACCCTGCGATCCCTGCTCATCAGGTGTCTTCACCCTCCCCTTCCCGGAGGCGAACCCTACCGGGGCAAGGAAAATCGCGAGCGTCGGGACCAGATACAGCGCCCACACCGTGACCTGGAGGACGGTCGGATCGGGCTGGAAGTTGAAGACGCCCTTGAGGAGGGTGCCGTACCAACTGTCCGGCGGAATGGCGCCGCTGACGTCGAACGCCCTGTTCGTCAGGCCCGGCAGGAAGTCGGCCTCCTGGAGGTCGTGGAAGCCGTACGCCAGTACCCCCGCGGCGACGACGACCAGCATGCCGCCGGTCCAGGTGAAGAACTTCGCCAGGTTGATGCGCAGCGCGCCCCGGTAGAAGAGCCAGCCCAGCAGGACCGCGGTGGCCAGGCCGAGCAGCGCGCCGAGCAGGGGCTCGAAGGTGCCGTCCTCGGAACCGGCCGCGTGCACCGACGTCCACACGAACAGCGAGGTCTCCAGGCCCTCCCGGCCGACCGCGAGGAACGCCGTGACGACCAGCGCGCCGGTGCCCATCAGCAGCGCCGAGTCCAGCTTGCCGTGCAGTTCGGCCCGCAGGTGCCGGGCGGTGCGCCGCATCCAGAAGACCATCCAGGTCACCAGGCCCACGGCCACGATCGACAGCGAACCGCCGAGCGCCTCCTGCGCCTTGAACGTCATCTCCTGGGAGCCGTACTCCAGGCCGAAGCCGAAACCGAGCGAGATCAGCACGGCGGCGGCGATGCCGATCCAGATCGGCCGCAGGGCCTCGCGGTGTTCGGTCTTCACCAGGTAGGCGATGAGGATGCAGACGACCAGGCTGGCCTCAAGGCCTTCGCGCAGGCCGATCAGATAGTTCGCGAACACGGCTAGGCCTCCTCGGAGAACAGCGCCCGGCCCCACCAGTCGTCCTTGTCCCGGACGCCCGGTGGGATCGCGAAGACCGCCGAACCCACATGCTGGATGTACTCGTTGAGCGGATCGACGGACAGACTGCGCTGCACCGGGATGAAGCCGGTGCGCACGTCGCGCTGGTAGGCGAGGAAGAACAGGCCCGCGTCCAGGCGCCCGAGGCCGTCGGTGCCGTCGGTGAAGGAGTAGCCGCGGCGCAGCAGCGTCGCCCCGTCGTTGGAGTCGGGGTGCGCGAGGCGTACGTGGGCGTCGGGTTTCATCGCCTTCAGGAACGGCTCGTCGCGTTCCTTGGCCTTGCCGACCGGGGCGCCCTCGCCCTTGTCGCGGCCGAAGATGTCCTCCTGCTCCTGGAGGGGGGTGCGGTCCCAGGTCTCGATGTTCATGCGGATGCGCCGGGCGACGAGGTAGGAACCCCCGGTCATCCAGGCCGTGGCCGGCGTGCCGTCCTTGGCGTCCGCCCACACGAACTTCTTCAGCCGGTCGGTCTCGGTCCCCGCGATGTTGCGGGTGCCGTCCTTGAAACCCATGAGGTTACGAGGGGTCTGCGCGTCCGGCGTCGTGGAGGAGGTCTTGCCGAAGCCCAGCTGGGACCAGCGCATGACGACCTTGCCGAAGCCGATCCGGGCGAGGTTGCGGATGGCGTGCACCGCGACCTGTGGGTCGTCCGCGCAGGCCTGGACGCACAGATCGCCGCCGCTGCGGTTCGCGTCCAGGTTGTCGCCCGCGAACTTCGGCAGGTCGACGAGCGCCTCCGGCCGCCGCTGAGCCAGGTCGAACTTCTCGAACAGGGAGGGCCCGAAGCCGATCGTCAGCGTCAGCCGCGAGGGATCCAGGCCCAGCGCCTCACCGGTGTCGTCCGGCGGTGCCTCGGCGAGACCGCCGAACGCGCCCTCGCCGACCGGGCGTCCGGCGGTGACCCGCCGCGCCGCCTCGGTCCAGTCCTTCAGCAACTGGACGAACTCGGAGCGGTCGTCCGTCTTCACGTCGAACGCGGCGAAGTGCAGCCGGTCCTGCACGGGCGTCGCGATCCCTGCCTGGTTCGCCCCGTGGAACGCGATCGCGCCCCCGGAACCGGAGCCGGCCGGGTCCACGTCGTCGCCGGTACGGGTCATCGCCACCGCGCCGCCGGCCGCGGCGGCACCGAGCGCGAGCCCGGCGCCGCCCCAGCCGATCAGCGAGCGCCGGGAGGGAGCGGAGCCGCCGGAGGTGTCCGTCATGGTGGCCCCCGCCTACTTCACGACGGCGGCGGCGAGCTTGGAGAGCGGCTCGGCGAGCGCGTTGACCGCGTCCGAGAGCTCCTTGCGGTCCGCGTCGCCGACCTTGTCGTACGAGGTGAAGTCGTAGGAGGTCTTGTCCGCGCGGTAGTTGTCGAGCAGCGTGTTCAACGCGGCGAACTGCTTGTCGAGTTCCTTGGTCAGCGCCGCGTCGTTCTCGGCGGCGACCGGCTTCAGCAGTGCGTACGACTTCTCCGCGCCCTCGACGTTCGCCTTGAAGTCGACCAGGTCGGTGTGCGAGTAGCGCTCCTCCTCGCCGGTGACCTTGCCGGTGGCGACCTCGTCGAGGAGTTCCTTGGCGCCGTTGGCCATGGAGGTCGGGGTGATCTCGGCCTTCCCGACGCGCTTCTGCCAGTCGGTCAGGTCGGTGAGGAGCTGGTCGGCGAGCTCGGAGTCCCGGTCGGTGAGCTTCTTGTCCTTCCAGAGCGAGCGCTCCAGCCGGTGCCAGCCGGTCCAGTCCGTCTCCGGGTCCTGGCCCTCCTCCAGGCCGTCCTCGCGGACGTCCACCTTCGGGTCGATGTCACCGAAGGACTCGGCGACCGGCTCGGTGCTCTCCCAGCCGATGCGCGAGGGAGCGTACGCCTTCTTCGCGGCCTCCAGGTCGCCCGCCTTCACGGCGTCGGTGAAGACCTTGACCTTGGGCAGCGTGGCGTCGGCCTGCGCCTGGACGTAACCGCGGTACGCGGCCACGGCCTTGTCGAGCCGCGGGTCGCGCTTGGCGACCGTGCCGCCGGTGACCTTGACGTCCTGCCGGATGCCGTCGCCCTTCATACCCGGCTTGCAGGCGATGGTGTAGTCGCCGGCCTTCACCTCGGCGGTGACCCGCTGCCTGGTGCCAGGCCCGATGTTCTCGCGCTCGGTGACGATCCGGTCGTCCGGGAAGAGGAGGTAGACCTCGGTCACCTTGGAGCCCTTGTTCTCCACGGCTATCTCGACGTGCCCGGCGGGGAACTCCTTCTTGGACACCTCGCACGAGGAGTCGGTGGCGGTCACCTCGATGACGCCGTCACCGCTCTTGGCATCGCTCTTCTCGGTGCAGCCGGTGACGGCGGTGAGGGCGGCCGCGGCGGCGACAGCGGTGGCGACGGAGAGACGGACGGGGCGCATCGGGGCTCCAAGCGAGGGCTCAACGGGTCACAAAGAACTCAAAGATCCGGGTAAGGCGGACCTAACTTAACTGAGGCTTACCCGAGCGCCACCCGTACGTCCAGTGATTCAGCTCTCATGAGCGACCAGGGGACACGGCCAGATCTCGGTGGCTCAATCCGCACCCCATGAATGGGCAAAGAACGGGTCAAGAACCCCTTCCGGCAGCGTTATCCGGCGTCTCCGTACAGCTGGCCGACGATCGACTTCAGTACCTCGTCCGTGCGCGGCCCGTAGTTGAGGAGCACGCCGTCCTCGATCGAGACGACCCGGCGCGCCATGCCTGCCGGGGTCTGCGCGACACCGGGGATCGCGACCAGGCCGTCGATCCCGCCGACCGACTCAAGTCCCTTGCTCATCACGAGGATCGCGTCGGGAGCGGCCTTGGCGAGCGCCTCGGCGGTGATGGTCGTGAAGTCCTTCGTCAGACCCGACTCGGCGCCCGCGTCGATCGCTCCGGCCGCTTCGAGCAGTGAGGTGGCTCCCGAGCCCTTCCCGCCGATGAGGTAGACGGAGGCGGAGCCGCGGACGTAGAGGAAGGCGACGCGCGGATGTTCCTCGCGGGCCGGAACCGCCGCGCGTACGGCGGCGATCCGGTCCTGCGAGCGCTCGGTGAGCCGCTTCCCGTCGGCCGGTACGCCGAGGGCGTCGGCCACCGCCCGGATGCGCGGGCCCACGTCGTCGAGGCCCTGCGCCGGGTCGACGACCAGGACCGGGACGCCCGCGGCGCGGATCTGCTCCATGGCCTCGTCGGGGCCGGTGGTCGTCTCGGCGAGGACGAGGTCGGGCCGGAGGGAGAGCACGCTCTCGGCGGAGACGTCGTGATTGCGGGTGACGACCGGCAGTTCCGCCGCCTGCGCGAAGGTGGCGGTGATGTCACGGGCGACGACCCGCTCGCCCAGCCCGAGCGTGAACACGATCTCGCTGAGGCTGCCGGAGAGCGGGACGATCCGGTCGGCGGACTCGATCGTCACCCGCTCGCCGCCGGACGAGCCGACGGTGACGGGGAGTCGGGGCTTCGCCGGATCCGTGAGGGGTTCGACCCGGTCGGCGCCGGCCGAGGCCGAGGCGGGTGCCTTCTTCGCGGACTCCGCGCTCTCGGCCGGGCCCGTACATCCGGTCGCGGCCGTCAGAAGGGCCAGCGCGGACAGCAGGGCGCCCGCCAGCCGTGCGCGCCGCCCGATTCGCGTCGGCTGCGGCGTTCGCGGACGGTGGGCCGTCCCGTCTCTCATCTTCGTCCATCCGTTCTCGCGGTCCTCTTCCGGCATCTGCGGAGATAGCTTAGGTTAGCCTTACCTTAGCTTCTTGCCTTTCCGGCCATCGGTGGCCGGTTCCTGACTTCGTTTCCTGACTTCGTATCCGGAGGACACCCATGTCCGTGCGCCTCAGAGCCCTGATCGGCGCGGTCTGCGTGGCCGTGCTGGGAGCTCTGCTTCCCGCCACCGCGGCGCACGCCGCCGGCCGAAGCGTGCAAGGCGGCCGGCTCGACTGGGGCATCAAGTCCTCCTTCCAGAGCTATGTCACCGGCCCGATCGCCAAGGGGAGTTACTCCCTCACCGGCGGGGCGGCCACCGTCGGTGCGGGCCAGTTCCGCTTCCACTCGGCGACGGGCACCTACGACGGCGACACCGGCGCCTTCTCGGCCGCCTTCTCCGGCGGGGTCCACTTCGTCGGGCACAAGGACGCCGACGGCGGTTACCAGCTCGACCTCACGATCAGCCGCCCCACCGTCCGCGTCTCCGGCGGCAGCGGCACCCTCTACGCCGACATCAGCAGCAGGGCGAAGGGCACGGGGGCGGTCACGACGTCCTCACAGGTACCCTTCGCCTCGCTCTCCCTCGGCGGGATCGAGATGAAGGGCGGCGGTGACACCGTCCAGCTCAACAGCCTTCCCGCCACGCTGACTTCACAGGGCGCGCGGTCCTTCGCCGGCTACTACACGGCCGGAACCGCGCTGGACCCGGTGAGCCTGTCCGCCGACGTGCTGCCCGCGGCCACCACACCGAAGGCGACCGGCACTCCGACGCCCCAGGCCACCAAGTCCGCGCAGAAGAAGGAGACTTCGGGCGCCATCGTGAACGGCGCCGTCGACTGGGGAGTACGCCGCACCTTCCGGGAGTACGTCACCGGTGACATCGCGAAGGGCGAGTGGACCCTGTCGTCGGGAGCACAGGACGGCGGCGCGCTCTTCCGCTTCCCCCGCGGCGAGGGGACCTACGGGAAGAGCGACCGCTCGCTGGAGGCCGAGTTCGCGGGCACGGTGCGCTTCACCGGCGAACAGGGCCTCGACCTGGAACTGAGCGGCGTCCGGGTCACCGTCGAGGACGCCAGGGGCACGCTGTACGCCGATGTGGCCGGCGCCGGCTTCGAGGGCGAGAGGGTCGCGCTCGTCACCTTCACGGCCAAGGACCTCACCCCGCGCGACGGCCTCGTCGAGCTGACCGAGGCGCCGACGAAGCTCACCGCGCGGGGCGCGAAGGCCTTCGGCGGGATGTACCAGGCGGGCACCGTGATGGACCCCCTCTCGCTCGCCGTCGCCCTCACCGAGGACGCGACGCTGCCCGCCCTGCCCGACCTGGGCAGTTCGGCCACCGGGAGCGCCTCCCCCTCGGCCTCCGCGAAGGCGGCCGAGACCGATACCGACACGACCGGCACCGACACGACCGAGGCCGCCGCGAGCACCTCGGGCGGCGCGCCGGTCCTCCCCATCGGCCTGGCGGCCGGCTTCCTGCTGCTGGCGGGCGCGGTCTACGCGTTCGTCCTCCGCGGGCGCCGGGCCCGCAAGGCCGCCGCGGTCCCCGACGAGGACTGAACCCCCTTACACCGTCCGCCCTTTCGCGGACCACCCACCAAGGAGAACCACCGTCATGTCCGTCAGATCCCGTCGTCCTCTCGCCCTCGCCGCAGCCGTCGCGACGGCCGCCGCACTGGGCGCCACCGCGCTCGCCACCATCGGTGCCTCCAGCGCGGCGGCGGCCGAAACCCCCCTCACCGGCTACGAGTTGACGTGGGGCATCAAGGAGTCGTACCGCTCCTACGTGACCGGCGCCTACGCGAAGGGCACCTTCACGACGGCGGACGGCGCCTCCCAGGCCGCGAGCAACGGCGCGTTCACCTTCGTGGACGGCACCGGCACCTACGACACCACCGCGCACACGCTCGGCCTCGGCTTCAAGGGCAGCCTGCGCGTCGTCTCCCAGGCGCACGGCTTCGACATCACGCTGACCGACGTGAAGTTCGACAGCGCCACCACCGAGATCACCGCCGACGTGACGAAGACGACCGCCGCGGCGGCGGGCGCGACGCCGGTCACCACGAAGTCGGACGACGTGCCGCTCGCCACGGTGACCGTCACGCGCGACATGAAGGACATGGCGACCAAGCTCACGGCCGAGGCGGCGGACGTCCTCGGCAGCGCGAGCTACAAGGACGCGGCCGGTGACCCCGTGACGCTGGTGCAGAAGACCGTGTCCCAGTCCCCGACCCCGACCGTGACGCCGAGCCCCACGGAGACGCGGACCACGACTCCCACGCCGACCGCCACGCAGACCACGACGCCGTCACCCACCCGGACGAGCGCCTCGCCCTCCGAGAGCGCCGCCACCAAGGGCGACATCGTCGACGGCACCCTCGGCTGGGGCGTGAAGCAGTCCTTCCGCACGTACGTCGTGGACGGCGTCGCCAAGGGCACGATCACCGCGTCCGGCGGCGCGACCCAGGCCACCGGCAACGGCGTCTTCACCTTCGTGGACGGCACCGGCACCTACGACACCGACGCCGGCACCCTCTCCGCCGCCTTCGAGGGCTCGGTGAACTTCAAGGGCCACGAGGAGAGCGGCGCGTACGGCCTCGACCTCACCCTCAGCGACCTGAAGGCCGAACTCGACGGCGGGTCCGGCGAGTTGACCGCCGACGTCGAGAGCCTCGGCGAGGAGTCCGACGACGTCGTCCTCGCGAAGCTCAAGGCATCCTCGGCCGAACTGACCGCGGACGACGACGTCATCACCCTCGACGATGTCACCGCCACCCTGACGGACGCGGGCGCCGAGGCGTTCGGCGGCTTCTACACCACCGGCACCGCGCTCGACCCGCTGGACCTGTCGGTGGCGCTGAGCGAGGACGCCCAACTCCCCTCCGACGACGAGTCGGAGACGGCCGGCACCGGCGGCACGTCCGGCGGATCCGGCACCACGGGCGGCACCGGCACCACCGGCTCGACCACGGGCGGCACGACCGGCGGGACGACCGGCGGCACGGGCGGCGCGCTCGCCTCGACCGGCTCCGAGGTCCCGGTGGGCGCGCTCGGCGCCGCGGCGGCGGTGACCGTCGCGGCGGGCGCTGGTGTGGTCGTCGCGACGCGCAGGCGGCGCCTGGCCTCGTAGTCCGCGCGTCCACGGGCGCGTTCGACCTCGTCGGCCCGCCCCGGTCCGTCCGGCCACCGCTCCGCGGCGGTCCCGTGGACCGGGGCGGGCCGATCGTACGACTGGTGTTTGAATGCCGGAGTGACTGAATACGACGTGCTGCGGGTCTTCTGCGGTCCCGGCGGGCGACACGGCAAGGAACTCGGGGTCGTCCGCGAGGGCTCCGTGCTGCCTGACCCCGGGGAGCGGCAGCTGTTCGCCGGCAAACTCGGTTTCGGCGAGACCGTGTTCGTGGACGACCCCGAGCGCGGGGTCATCGACATCTGCACGCCCGGCGTCCGGCTTCCGTTCGCGGGATGTCCCTGCGTCGGCGCGGCCTGGCTCCTCGACGTGCCCGAACTCGTCACGCCCGCCGGGGTCGTGGGCACCCGGCTCGACGGCGAGTTCAGCTGGATCGAGGCGCGGCCCGAGTGGGCGGCGCCGCGGACGCTGCGGCAGTACGCCACGGCCGGCGAGGTCGAGGCGCTCGCCGTGCCGGGGGCGGGGGCGGGAGTGTCTCCCTCGCCTCTCGGGCAATGGGGGAGGACCTACGCCTGGGCCTGGGAGGACGAGGCGGCGGGGCGGGTGCGGGCCCGCGGGTTTTCCGGGCGTGGGGACGGGGTCGAGGAGGACGAGGCCACGGGGGCGGCGGCGCTCTTGCTGACCGCCCGGCTGGGGCGGGCGCTCAACATCGTCCAGGGGGCCGGGTCGCAGATACTCACGGCGCCGCAGCCGGGGGGCTGGGTGGAAGTGGGGGGTCGGGTGCGGCTGCTGCGGGGCTGAGGGTTTTCTTTCGCCCCCTCCGCCCCTTCCCGTCCCGCATCCGGGGGCTGCGCCCCCAGACCCCCCTTTCGCGCTTCGCGCTCGTCCTCAAGCGCCGGACGGGCTGAAAAACTCCTTCACGCCGTCAGCGGGAACTCTTCTCCCAGCGCCCGGAAGACCGCCGTGTTCAGGGCGAACGCCCGCTTGCACTCCGTCACGATCCGCTGCTTCTCCAGGTCGTCGGCCTGGATGGTGTCCAGGAGTTCGCGGTAGGAGCGCTTGAAGGCGGCGGGGTTGGTGATGTCCTCGAAGACGTAGAACCGCACGCCGTCGCCCTTGCGGTCGAAGCCCCAGGTCTGTTCGGCCTTGCCGCGGATGATCTGGCCGCCGGAGAGGTCGCCCAGGTAACGGGTGTAGTGGTGCGCGACGTACCCGCCGGGCCAGGTGAGGGCGCACTCGGTGACACGGTCCGCGTAGGCGCGGGTCGCGGGCAGTGCGGTGAGCGTCGCGCGCCAGTCCGGGCCCCGGAGGTGGGCGAGGTCGGCCTCCAGCGCGTCGCGGCGCATCAGCTCGGCCTGGATGAAGGGTCCCGCCACCGGGTCGGACGCCAGCTTGTCGGCGTCCGCCTCCAGCGCCTCGTACACGAACCACAGCTGCTCGGTGTAGCGCGCGTACGCCTCGACGCCGAGCCTGCCGCCGAGCAGGTCGCTCATGAACGTCGAGGTCTCCGCCTCCGTGTGCTGCTCGTGCGAGGCGGTGCGGATGAGCGTCGAGAACGCCGAACCCGACGAGTTCATGGTGGAACCTCCGGTGGTGAAGGGAAAGGCGACTGCACGTCGGATTTTCTCTGGTTAGGCTTACCTAAGTCAACAGGATCCCGACGTCCCGTCGGTAAACATGTTCCCGACGTGCTGTCGGTAAAAACGTACCTCGAATCACGGCTCCGTCCACACGAAACAGCCCACCCTGTGTACAGGGCGGGCTGTGTGGGGTCCAGAAGCCGGGGCAATGGCTAGGACATGACCTACGGGAGGGTGAGGATCTCCGCGCCGCTGTCCGTGACGACCAGCGTGTGCTCGAACTGCGCCGTCCGCTTGCGGTCCTTGGTGACGACTGTCCAGCCGTCGTCCCACATGTCGTACTCGTGCGTGCCGAGCGTGAGCATCGGCTCGATCGTGAAGGTCATCCCGGGCTGGATGACGGTCGTCGCGTGGGGGCTGTCGTAGTGCGGAATGATCAGACCGGAGTGGAAGGAGGAGTTGATTCCGTGCCCGGTGAAGTCCCGGACCACCCCGTAGCCGAAGCGCTTCGCGTACGACTCGATGACGCGCCCGATGATGTTGATCTGCCGGCCCGGCTTGACCGCCTTGATCGCGCGGTCCAGCGACTCCCGGGTCCGCTCCACGAGCAGCCGGCTCTCCTCGTCGACGTCACCGACGAGATAGGTGGCGTTGTTGTCGCCGTGCACCCCGCCGATGTACGCCGTCACGTCCAGGTTGATGATGTCGCCGTCACGCAGGACCGTGGAGTCCGGGATGCCGTGACAGATGACCTCGTTGACAGAGGTGCACAGCGACTTGGGGAAGCTCCGGTAGCCCAGGGTCGACGGGTAGGCGCCGTGGTCGCACATGTACGCGTGGGCGACCCGGTCCAGCTCGTCCGTCGTGACGCCCGGCGCGATGAGCTTCGCGGCCTCGGCCATCGCCCGCGCGGCGATCCGGCCGGCGGTCCGCATCGCCTCGATCGTCTCGGGCGTCTGCACCTCCGGGCCGGTGTACGGCGTGGGCGCGGGCTTGCCCACGTACTCGGGGCGCCTGATGTTTCCCGGGACGGGACGGGTGGGAGAGAGCTCCCCTGGTACGAGCAGCGACTGGCCAGACATGCCAGCGAGTCTAACCAGCGGACGTGGGGGACCATGTCCGTGGCGAAAGGAGCCCGTCATGGCCCTCTTCAAGAAGCGCACCGTCGGCAAGCCCGGCGAGTGGTACTACTGCCTGGAACACCACAAGGTCGAGGAAGGCCCCGACTGCCCCGGCAAGGACCGCTTCGGTCCCTACGCCTCCCGCCCCGAGGCCGAACGCGCCATGGAGATGGCCCGCGAACGGAACCTCGAATGGGAGACGGACCCCCGCTGGCACGACGCCTCGGGGAAGGGACCGGGGGGCGGGCAGGACGGCTGAGGGTTTCGGCGGGGGCGGGGCTGCGGGGGGCGGGTGATCCGGGGCCCCCGCGAGGCTGAGGTCTGCGAGGTTCGGGAGGTCCGCGAGGTTCGCAAGGTGTGCGAGGTTCGCAAGGTCCGCGACCCTGCGAGATCCGAGAGCCCCGTGAGACCGGCGTAGCCCGCGACGTCCGTGTCGGTCACCGCCCTGCCCGCCACCGCCCTGCCCCACCCGGCCCCTGCCCCCGGCACCTGCCGTCGGCCCCCGCCCCCGCCCTCACCACCGAGCCGAAGGCGGCGCCGTCAGGTGGTCCGCGAGGCGGGAGAGCCGGTCGCGGAAGCGGCGGGGGTTTCGGGGTGAGGGCAGCGCGTTCTCGCCGGCCGCCGCGCTGACGAGGTGCTGCACGGTGTCGAGGTCGAGGTCGGGCCCGTCCGGCACGGGGAGGGACTCGTGGGCCAGTGCCCCCAGTTCGCGGTCGCCCGCGTCGAGGGAGAGGACCGTCGCTCCGGCGCGACGGGCGTCGTGGACCCGCTCCAGGAGCGGCGCCCCGGGCGTGCCCGGGGAGACCACGAGCAGTGTCTCCCCCCGCCGCGCGGCCTCGACCCGCCCCAGCCCCACCGCGAGGTGGGCCGGATCCGAGGGGCGCGCACCGTGCCGCACCAGCGTCGGCGACAGTTCCGGCGTCCCCGACCACGCCGCCTCGTCGACCAGATGGGCGGCGAGATGCCACGGCTCGTACTCCTCCGTGCCCACCAGCAGCAGGCCGCCCCCGTACGACACCACGGACCCCCGCAGCACCCCGGCGAACCGGCGCGTGGACCCCAACCACTCGGTCCCGGCGAGCACTTCGCGCAGCAACGCGACCCGTACGGCATCCATGGAAAGGCATCCTGCCGCAACCGGCCGCCAGTGGCCCGCAGTTCGACACGAATTCCCCCAAGCTGGGCAAAGGGCCCGGTCGCGGGGTAAGGAGAGACGCATGACGAGCACCGAGGCCGCTGAGGCCACCGAACACACCGATGCCACCGGACGCACCGCCGCCACCGACTACATCGAGGCCACCGACGACATCGAGGCCACGGACGACATCGAGACGTCCGTTCCCTTCACGGCCGGTCAGGAGGGCTACGCGAGCTTCCGTATCCCGGCCGTCGTCGCCACCGCCGCCGGGACCCTGCTCGCCTTCTGCGAGGGCCGGCTCGGCTCCCAGGAGGACCACGGGAACATCGAGATCGTGCTGAAGCGGTCCGTGGACGGCGGCCGCACCTGGGGCCCGCTCCAGGTCGCCGCGAGCAACGGCGAGCACCTCGCGGGCAACCCGTCCCCCGTCGTCCTGGACACCGGCCGCGTCCTGCTCGTCCACGTCCGCAACGCGGCCGACGCCACCGAGAAGGCCATCCGCCGCGGCGAGGTGAGCGCCGCCGACGGCCGCCGTGTCTGGGTCCAGCACAGCGACGACGACGGGCTCACCTGGTCGGAGCCGGCGGACATCACCACGTGGACGAAGGAGGAGACCTGGCGGTGGTACGCCACCACACCGGGCCACGCCCTCCAGCTGGCCTCCGGCCGGATCGTCGTCCCCGCCAACCACTCCCTCCCGCCGCAGGGCGACGACGACGGCACCGAGGGCAGGTACGACGGCGGCCACTGCCTGCTGAGCGACGACGGCGGCCTGACCTGGTCCATCGGGTACGTCGACGACAACACCAGCGGGTACGTCAACGCGAACGAGACCACCGCCGCCGAACTCCCCGACGGGCGCGTCTACTTCAACACCCGCAACGACTCGCGCGCCCCCGGCACCCGCGCCGACGCCTGCTCCCGCGACGGCGGCGAGACCCTGCTCAAGCCCTTCCGCCCGCAGGCGGGCCTCACCACCCCCGTCGTCCAGGGCAGTGTCCTCCAGCTCCGCGACCCCGACCTGCTCCTCTACTCCGGCCCCGCCGCGCCCGCCCACCGCGCCCTGATGACCGTCCGCGCCTCCACCGACGGCGGCGTCACCTGGCGGCCCGCGCACACGGTCGACGGACTGCCCGCCGCGTACTCCGATCTCGTACGCGCCGACACCGCGCACGTCGGACTCCTCTACGAGACCGGCGACTTCGGCGCCTACGAGACGATCACCTTCCGCCGCATCCCGGTGACGGCCCTCACCTGAACCGCGCGGCCGGGATCCGCGCACGTAAAGTCGGCCCATGACCTCTACTGACAGCGCACCGAACGCCGCCCAGAACGCCGCCGGGAAGGCCCCCGCGAAGGACCCCTGGGACCTCCCCGACGTGTCCGGTCTCGTCGTCGGCGTGCTCGGCGGCACCGGCCCGCAGGGCAAGGGCCTCGCCTACCGGCTCGCCAGGGCCGGCCAGCAGGTGATCATCGGGTCCCGCGCGGCGGACCGCGCCGAGGCGGCGGCCGGGGAGCTCGGGCTCGGCGTCGAGGGCGCCGACAACGCCGAGTGCGCCCGCCGCAGCGACATCGTGATCGTCGCCGTGCCGTGGGACGGCCACGCCAAGACGCTGGAGTCGCTGCGCGAGGAACTGGCGGGCAAACTCGTCGTCGACTGCGTCAACCCGCTCGGCTTCGACAAGAAGGGCGCCTACGCGCTCAAGCCGGAGGAGGGCAGCGCCGCCGAGCAGGCCGCCGCCCTGCTGCCCGGCTCCCGGGTCACCGCGGCCTTCCACCACCTCTCCGCCGTCCTCCTCCAGGACCCCGAGATCGAGGAGATCGACACCGACGTGATGGTCCTCGGCGAGGAGCGCTCCGACGTCGAGATCGTGCAGGCGCTCGCCGGACGCATCCCGGGCATGCGCGGCGTGTTCTCCGGGCGGCTGCGCAACGCCCACCAGGTCGAGTCCCTGGTCGCCAACCTGATCTCCGTCAACCGGCGCTACAAGGCCCACGCGGGCCTGCGCCTGACCGACGTGTAGGCGGGCCGGCCGGGTGGGGGACACTGGTGGCAAGCAGTGTCCCCCCGACAGGAGCCGATCCCATGCCCCGCCTCGCCCTCTACGCCCTGACCGTCTGCGTGCTCTCCGTCGCCGCGGCCGTCGTCTCCTTCGTGCAGGGCAGCCTGCTGGGGATCGTGTGGGTGCTGCTGGCCGGTCTGTCGTCCAACATGACGTGGTACTACGTGCGGCGCGGCCGGACCACTCGCGCCCAGTCGGAGTCGGGGTCGGTCACCGGCTGACGCCTCCGGTCGACGTCACCGGCGTACGTCACCCGCGTACGTCACCGGCGTGCGTCACCGGCGTCCATCACCCGCGTACGTCACTGGTCGACGGAGCAGAACTCGTTGGTGCCGGACCAGAAGCGGTAGAGCTCCTGACCGCAGTACCGCTCGACGTCGTCGATGCCGAGGCCGCCCAGGATCGAGTAGATCGCGTCGAAGAACGCCGTGTTCACCGACGGGATCCACAGCACCGCGAACACCGCGAGCAGACCGAACGGCGCGAACGGCTCCACCTGACGGCGCACACCGTGCGACAGCCAGGGCTCGATCACGCCGTACCCGTCCAGGCCCGGCACCGGCAGGAAGTTCAGGATCGCGGCCGTGACCTGGAGCAGCGCGAGGAACGCCAGCGCGTAGCGGAAGGTCGCCGGCACCCCGTCCAGGGCGTCCAGCCAGAACGGCGCCGTGCACACGATCGCGAAGAGCACGTTGGTCAGCGGACCCGCCGCCGAGATCAGGCTGTGCCTCCACCGCCCCCGGATCCGGCTCCGCTCGATGAACACGGCGCCACCCGGCAGACCGATCCCGCCCATGATCACGAAGATCACCGGCAGGACGATGCTCAGCAGCGCATGGGTGTACTTCAGAGGATTCAGCGTGAGATAGCCCTTGGCGCCGATCGAGATGTCGCCGCTGTGCAGGGCGGTGCGCGCGTGGGCGTACTCGTGCAGACAGAGCGAGACGATCCACGCGCCCGTCACGAACAGGAACACGGCCACACCGGGCTGCTCGGCGAACCCGGTCCACGCCGCCCAGCCCGTCACCGCCGTCACGGCCACGATCCCGATGAAGACGGGACTGATCCTCCGGTCGCTGCGGCGGCTCGCTGCGGTGGTCATGGGGCTCCCTGGACTGACGAGCACGGGCTGGGCCTGCCCGACCGTACCGGGCGCGTTCGGAAAACGTCTCGCCATCGCCCATTGGTTCCGGAGAAGGTGGGGCCATGGTGCCCTGACACGTTCTCCGTCCCCCCTTCGCCCCCTCACGGTGAGCCGGCCGCCGACGTACCGGTGGCCGATGCCCGACCGCCGAGCCACCAGAGACAATGGACCCCGTGCGCTACCGCATCCTCGGCACCACCCAGGCACTCCGCTCCGACGGCACGTCCGTCCCGGTCGGCGGGGCGCGGCTGCGTGCCCTCCTGACCGTGCTCGCGCTACGGCCCGGACGGACCGTGCCCGTCTCCGTCCTGGTCGACGAGGTGTGGGACGGCGACCCGCCCGCGGACGCGCCAGGCGCGCTCCAGGCGTTGGTCGGACGGCTGCGCAGAGCGCTCGGCGCGGACGCGGTGGACTCGGTGGAGGGCGGCTACCGGCTCACCGCGACCGGCGACGACGTCGACCTGCACCGGTTCGAGCGGCTGGCCGGCGAGGGCACCCGCGCGCTGGCCGACGGCGATGCCGCGAAGGCCGCGGCCGTCCTCGACGACGCCCTCGCCCTGTGGCACGGCCCCGCCCTCGCCGACCTCCCGGACCGCGCCGCGGAATCCGCCCGCTGGGAGACCCGCCGCCTCGACGCCCGCCGCGCCCGCCTCACCGCGGCCCTCGCCCTCGGCGACGCCGAACAGGCCCTGCCCGAGCTCACCGCCCTCTGCGACAGCCACCCCCTGGACGAACCCCTCCAGGTTCTGCGCCTGCGCGCCCTGCGCGAAGCGGGCCGCGCCGCGGAGGCCCTGGCCGCCTACGAGTCCGTACGACAACTGCTGGCCGACCGGCTCGGATCCGACCCCGGCGCCGAACTGCGCGCCCTGCACGCACAGTTGCTGACACCGGCCGAGGTCGAGGCGCCGCTCCCCGCCGTGCCGCAGCCGTCCCAGCCGCCGCCCGGCAACCTCCGCGCCCGGCTCACCTCCTTCGTCGGACGGGAGGCCGACATCGATGCCATCAGGGGCGATCTCGCGGCGGCCCGCCTGGTGACCCTGCTCGGGCCCGGCGGCGCCGGGAAGACGCGGCTGTCGCAGGAGGCGGCGGAGACCGTGACGGACGCGGCGCGGGACGGGGTGTGGCTGGCCGAGCTGGCCCCGGTCGACGACCCCAAGGCCGTGCCCGAGGCCGTGCTCACCGCCGTCGGCGCCCGGGAGACCGTGCTGCGCGGCGCCGGGGCCGAGGAGATGCGCGCGGTCTCCGACCGGCACGACGACCCCCTCAACCGGCTCGCCGAGCACTGCGCCAAGCGCCGCATGCTGCTGATCCTCGACAACTGCGAACACGTCGTGGACGCCGCGGCCCACCTCGTCGAGGAACTGCTCAAGCGGTGCCCCGGACTGACGGTGCTCGCCACCAGCCGTGAACCCCTCGGCGTACCGGGGGAGTTGCTGCGCCCGGTGGAGCCGCTGCCCGAGCCCTTCGCGCTGCGGCTGCTCGCCGACCGCGGTTCGGCGGCCCGGCCCGACTTCCGGGTCGAGGACGATCCCGAGGCGGCCGCCGAGATCTGCCGGCGGCTCGACGGCCTCCCGCTCGCCATCGAACTCGCCGCCGCCCGGCTGCGGATGCTCACCCCCAGACAGATCGCCGACCGCCTCGACGACCGGTTCCGCCTGCTGACCTCGGGCGCCCGTACGGTGCTGCCCAGGCAGCAGACCCTGCGCGCGGTCGTCGACTGGTCCTGGGACCTCCTCGACGAGGACGAACGCGACGTACTGCGGCGGCTTTCCGTGTTCGCCGGCGGCTGTGCCCTCGCCGCCGCCGAGGCCGTCTGCGGACCCGGCGCGCTGGACACACTCGGCTCCCTCGTCGACAAGTCCCTCGTGGTGGCGGCCCCCTCGCCGGACGGGGGGATGCGCTACCGGCTCCTGGAGACCGTCGCCGAGTACGCCGGCGAGCGGCTGGAGGAGGCCGGTTCCCGTGCCTCGGCCGAGCGCGCCCACCTCACGTACCACCGCGAACTCGCCCGCACCACCGATCCCGCGCTGCGCGGTCCCGGCCAGGCCGCGGCGATCGCGCTCCTTGAGCGCGAGTACGAGAACCTGCGCACCGCGCTGCGGCACGCCGTCGCCGAACGCGACGAGCAGGAGGCCGTGTGCCTCGTCCTGTCGCTGCACTGGTACTGGCAGATGCGCGACCAGCGCATCGAGGCCCGCACCTGGTCCCGTGAGGTGATGGCCCTCGGCCCCGACCCGTTCGCGGCGCCCGCGCGCCAGGTCGCCCCGCTGTACGAGAGCTGCACGGCCGGCCCGCCGCCGCTCGCCCCGGACCTCCTGGAGGAGGCCCGGCGCGGGGTGCACCTCATCCAACTCGCCTGTATGGACATGGACATGGGCACCTGGCAGAGCCCGGAGGCCCAGGAGAAGCTGCGCGTCATCAGCGACACCTACCGGCCCGGTCTCCCGCAGACCTGCCGCAGCCCCGGCAGCTTCTGGTTCTACGCCGTCATGCTCACCGGCGACATGGACCGGATGCGCTCCGTCATCGACGTCACCGTCAGCACCTGCCGTGAGCTCGGCCTCGAATGGGAACTCGGCGCCGCCCTCCAGATGCGCGCCAACATCCTGGCCAACCGGACCGACTGGACGGGCGGCGCGACCCGCGATGCCGACGAGTCGCTGGAGATCTTCGCCCGCGTCGGCGACGCCTGGGGCACCGCCGAAGCGCTCTCGGCCCGCGGTGAGGCCCACGAGCGGCGGGGCGAGTTCGGGCTCGCCGCCGCGGACTACGCGGAGGCGATGGCGTACGCCGAACAACTCGGTGCGCGGGCCCAGCAGGCGGTGCTGAGCGTCCGCCTCGGCAGCATGTACATCGAGCTGGGCGAGCCCGAGCGGGGCGAGCGGATGCTGCGCGAGGTACTGGCACTGGGCCGTGGCGTGGTCAACGAGGCCATGCCCGCGGGCCGTCTCTTCCTCACCATGTGGCTGGGGCGCTCCGGCCGGATCACCGAAGGGCGTGAGCAACTGCGGCTGCTGCGCGAGGAGTTCACGGGCGGCAGCTTCATGGTCGTCGACGGGTTCATCCTCGGGACGGAGGCCTGGCTCGACGTGGTCGACGGACAGTACGCGGACGCCCTGCGCAAGGTGCGAGGTGCGCTGGAGCGGTCGCTGGACCCGCTGTCGCGGATGGTCACGCCGAACCTGGTCTCCGCGCACCTGGTCACCGCGGCCACCGCCCTCACCGGTCTGTACGGCGCCGGCCGTGCCCCCGACGCGGCCCGGCTGCTCGGCGCCTCCGACGGCCTGCTGCCGCCGGACCACTTCTCGGCCCCCATGGAGGACGAGTCGCGCACCCGGGCCGAGGCCGCGGTGCGGGCGGTACTGGACGACGCGGCGTACGAGGCCGCGTACGCCGAAGGCGGCGGGCTCTCCGTGGAGGAGGCCGCCGCCCTCATCTGACGCGGACCGGGGATGTCGCCCGGGAAGCCGAACGTCAGCTCTTGGTACGGAACTTGTGGATCGCGATCGGTGCCATCACCACCGTGATGGCCACCGACCAGCCCAGGGTCACCCACAGGTCGTGCGCCACCGGGCCGCCGACCATCAGGCCGCGGGCGGTGTCCGCCAGGGCGGAGAGCGGGTTGTAGTCGGTGAAGTTCTGCAGCCAGCCCGGCATCGACTGGGTCGGCGCGAAGATCGACGAGCCGAACTGCAGCGGCATCAGCACGAGGAAGCCCATGGCCTGCACGGACTGAGCGCTCTTCATGACCACGCCGAGCGTGATGAACACCCACATCAGCGCCGAGCCGAACACCGTGGACAGGGCCACGGCGGCGAGCAGACCGGGCCAGTTGGTGATGTCGAAGCCCACCAGGACGCCGACGACCATCAGGACCGCGGTCGCGAACAGCATCCGCATCAGCTCCACCGCGATCTTGGCGAACAGCACGGAGCCGCGCCCGATCGGCAGGGACCTGAAGCGGTCCATGACCCCGGTGTTGAAGTCCTGGTTGAAGCCGGTGCCGACTCCCTGGGCCATGTTCATGCCCATCATGGCCATCAGACCGGGCACGACGTACTGGACGTAGGCCTCCTGGCCACCGCCCAGCGACTGCCCGATGGAGCCGCCGAAGACGTACACGAACAGCAGGGTGAAGATCACCGGGAACAGGATCGCGTCGAACATCGACTCCGGGTCCTGGCGGATCCACAGCAGGTTGCGGCGGACGAGGGCCCCGGTGTGGCGCAGATGCGCGCGCAGCGGGATCCGGGCGTCGGCCTTGAGATCCGGGGTGAGAACGGCGGCGGTCATACGGCGACTTCCTCGCGTGCGTCGGTGGGCGCGGTGTCCTGCGGGGCACTCGCCCGGTGGCCGGTGAGGGACAGGAACACCTCGTCCAGGCTGGGCAGTTCGGTGGTGATGGAGGAGATGGTGATACCCCGCGCGATGACCGCCCCGGTGACGGCGGTGAGCTGCTCGTCGCTGAGGATCGGGACCAGCACGGCGCCGCGCTCGGTGTCCACGGTCGTGCTGGCCAGTCCGGTGATGCCGAGGCTGTCCAGGTCGGCCGCGAGCGGGCGCAGTTGCAGCGGGTCGGCCGGGCGGACGCGCAGGGTACGGCCGCCGACGCGGGCCTTGAGCTCCTCGATACGGCCGTTCGCGATGACCTTGCCGCGGTCCACGACGGTCAGTTCGGAGGCGAGCTGCTCGGCCTCCTCCATGTACTGGGTGGTGAGGAGCACGGTGACGCCCTCGCCGACCATGCGCTTCACCTCGTGCCACACCTCGTTGCGGGTGCGCGGGTCGAGCCCGGTGGTCGGTTCGTCGAGGAAGAGGACGGTCGGCTGCCCGATCATGGACGCCGCCAGGTCCAGCCTACGCCGCATACCGCCGGAGTAGGTGCCCGCGGGCCGCTTGGCCGCGTCGGTGAGCGAGAACCGTTCGAGGAGCTCGTCGGCGCGGGCCCGGGCGTCCTTGCGGGACAGGTCGAGGAGCCGGCCGATCATGTAGAGGTTCTCCCAGCCGGGGAGCTTCTCGTCGACGGAGGCGTACTGCCCGGTGAGGCCTATCACCCGGCGCAGCTGTCGCGGCTGCCGTACGACGTCGAAGCCGGCGACGGTGGCCTGGCCGGAGGTCGGGGCGAGCAGGGTGGACAGGATGCGGACGAGGGTGGTCTTGCCGGCGCCGTTCGGCCCGAGCACACCCATCACGGTGCCCTCGCGCACGTCCAGGTCGACGCCGTCCAGCGCCTTGGTCTCGCCGTAGTGCTTGACCAGCCCCCGTACGGTCACGGCCGTCCGGCCGTCGTCGGCCTGTCGGGGCAAGTTGTCGATTCGCGTCATGACCACCAAGGTGCCAGCCCCCACCGACAAACCACCGACAGCCTGCCCACAGCCCCCTACACGCCACCGACAGACCGACACACCACCGACAGGTCGGCGCACAGCCGACGGACCGGTGCACCGCCGACGGCAGACCCCCGCCGACGGCAGATCCCCGACGGCTGACCCCCGGAAACGGCAGCGACCCGTCGACGGGGGAAGTTCGACGGGTCGCCTTGGTGCCGCGGTGGCTCAGTGGACCTCGGCAGGTCCTCGGGGGAAGCGCGGGGGAGCTCAGTGGACGGAGTGCTCCTCCAGCGGGAACGTTCCGCCGACGACGTCGGAGGCGAACGCCTTGGCCGCGTCGCCCATGACCTGGCGCAGGTCGGCGTACTTCTTGACGAACTTCGGCACCTTGCCGCCGGTCAGCCCGAGCATGTCGGTCCACACCAGGACCTGGGCGTCCGTCTCGGGGCCCGCCCCGATGCCGACCGTCGGGATGTGCAGGGTGCGGGTGACCTCGGCGGCCAGCTCGGCGGGGACCAGTTCGAGGACGACGGCGAACGCGCCCGCGTCCTGGACCGACTTGGCGTCGCGCAGCAGCTGCGCCGCGGCCTCCTCGCCGCGGCCCTGCACGCGGTAGCCCATGGAGTTCACGGACTGCGGGGTGAGGCCGATGTGCGCCATCACCGGGATCCCCGACTCCACGAGCAGCTCGATCTGGCGGTGCGAGCGCTCGCCGCCCTCCAGCTTGACCGCGCCGACGCCGGCCTCCTTGACGAGGCGGGTGGCCGAGCGGAGCGCCTGCACCGGGCCCTCCTGGTAGGAGCCGAAGGGCAGGTCGCCCACGATCAGGGCGCGCGAGGTGCCGCGTACGACCGAGGCGGACAGCATGGTCATCTCGTCCATCGTGACGGGCACGGTGGTCTCGTATCCCAGGTGGACGTTGCCCGCCGAGTCGCCGACGAGCATGACCGGGATGCCGGCCTCGTCGAAGACGGACGCGGTCATCGCGTCGTAGGCGGTGAGCATGGGCCACTTCTCGCCGCGCTCCTTGGCGGCGAGGATGTCCCGCACCGTGATGCGGCGGGTGCTCTTGCCCCCGTACAGCGCCTTGCTGCTGTCGGTGGACGGGCGGACACCCTCCGCGGGCTGCTTCGCGGCAGCCGAATCCTGCGTCATCGCAACGGCTCCTTCAGTCATCTCGAGGCACCCTGACGGCGTCCCCGGATCACCTCCATGGTGGCACCTCGTGCCACGCGCGGCTAGACCGGGCCCCGGGAGAGCGCCACAGGCCCGCTGGAGCGGCCCCCGGGACTCCGTCCCCGGACCTAGGTCTCTTCGTAAGTTCTCCGTAAAGCATTTTCGATACGAGACGGTGTCGTATCGAAACTAGCTAGGCTGGTCGTCATGACAACTTCCGCTCCCGCTTCCGAACGACATGTACCCGAGGCGGTGCACAAGCGCCGATGGGCCATCCTCGGCGTGCTCATGCTGAGCCTGCTGATCGTGGTGCTCGACAACTCGATCCTGAACGTCGCGATCAAGACGATCTCGACCCCCGCGCCCGTCGGCCTCGGCGCCACTCAGGGCGAGCTGGAGTGGGCGATCAACGCCTACACGCTCGTCTTCGCCGGACTGCTCTTCACCGCGGGCCTCCTCGGCGACCGGCTCGGCCGCAAGAAGGTGCTGCTCGCCGGTCTCGCCGTGTTCGGCGTCGGTTCCGCGCTGGCCGCGGAGTCCGGCTCACCGGTCCAGCTCATCGTGTTCCGCGCGGTGATGGGCCTCGGCGCCGCCTTCGTGATGCCGGCCACCCTCTCCGTCCTGATGAACGTCTTCGAGCGCGACGAGCAGCCCAAGGCCATCGGCATCTGGGCAGGCGGCGTCGGCCTCGCCATCGCGATCGGCCCGATCACCGGCGGCATACTCCTGGACCACTTCTGGTGGGGCTCGGTCTTCCTGGTCAACGTGCCGATCGTGCTGCTCGCGCTGGTCCTGATGATCTGGCTGGTCCCGGACTCCCGCGACCCCAACCCCGGACGCGTCGACCCGATCGGCGTGGTCCTGTCCGTCGTCGGTCTCGTCCTGCTGGTCTACGGCATCATCAAGGGCGGCCAGCTCGCCGACTTCACCGATCCGACGGTCCTGGCGACCATCGGGGCCGGAGTCGCGGTCCTCGTCGGCTTCGTGGTGTTCGAGAAGCGCAGCGACCACCCGTCCATCGACGTCACCTACTTCAAGAACAAGGTCTTCTCGGCGGCGATGTCCGCCATCGCGCTCGTCTTCTTCGCGCTGATGGGGGTGACCTTCTTCTCCGTCTTCTACACCCAGAGCGTGCGGGGCTACTCGCCGCTCCAGACCGGCCTGTTGATGCTGCCGCTCGCCGTCGCCCAGCTCATCTTCGCGCCGCGCGCCCGCCTCGTCGTCGACCGCTTCGGGAACAAGGCCACCTGCACGGCGGGCCTGTTGATGATCGCCGCGATGCTGGCCGCGTTCGCCACGCTGGACGCGGACACGCCGATCTGGGTCCTGGAGGTCATCTTCTTCTTCATGGGCACCGGTATGGCACACATCATGACGCCGACCAGCGTCGTGATCATGC
The DNA here is from genome assembly GCF_044751025.1 of Streptomyces sp. NPDC088747. Taxonomy (NCBI): domain Bacteria; kingdom Bacillati; phylum Actinomycetota; class Actinomycetes; order Kitasatosporales; family Streptomycetaceae; genus Streptomyces; species Streptomyces sp. NPDC088747. Next base: position 290,557 of record NZ_JBIVKZ010000005.1, on the reverse strand, counting down.
AGGCCCTGCCGCGTGAGAAGGCCGGCTCCGCGTCCGCCCTCAGCAACACCTTCCGCCAGGTCGGCGGCGCCCTCGGCATCGCCGTACTCGGCTCCGTGCTGTCCGCGGCCTACCGCAACGGCATCGAGGACAAGCTCACCATGGTCCCGGCGAACCTGCGGCACACCGCAGGCGAGTCCATCGAGGCCACCCTCGGCGTCGCCGCCCGGCTCGGGCCCGAGGGCAGGGCCCTCGTCACCCCCGCCAACGACGCCTTCCTGCACGCCATGCACGTCACCGCGCTGTGCGGCGCGGGTGTCGCCGTCATCGGCGCGCTGGTCGTGTTCCTGTTCCTGCCGGGCCGCCCGCCGACCGCGCGGGAGGACAAGGAGGAGACGGAACTGGTGAAGGCGGGCTCGTAGCCGCCACCACGCTCGTACCGGGAGAGAATCACCCCACGCGCAACGCGTGACGCGCAACCAGTGAAACGGACGGAGTTCGACGTGAGCCTCGCTGAAAGCCAGGACCGGCCGGAAGCGTGCCCCGTGCGGGGGCGCCCCCGCAGCGAGGCTGTCGAACGCTCCATCATCGAGGGCGTGATGAAGCTCCTGGAGGAGGGCGTACCGCTCGGGGAGGTCTCCATCGAGCGGGTGGCCCGCACCGCCGGGGTCGGCAAGGCGACCATCTACCGCCGCTGGAGCGGCAAGGAAGCCCTCTTCGTCGACGTCCTGCGCAACGTTGAGCCCCCGGACCCCGAACTCCCCGGCACCTCGATGCGCGAGGACCTGATCGCCCTCCTGGAGCCGTTGCGCCAACGCGGGGTGGCCAAGCGCACCTCGCTGATCCTGCACAACGTCTACGCGCAGATGAAGAGCAGTCCCAAGGTCTGGGAGGCCTACCACGCCATCGTCGTCGAACCGCGCCGCCTGAGCACCCTGGAGGTCCTGCGCCGCGGACAGCGCGACGGCGAACTCCGTGACGACATCGACCTCGACCTGCTCAACGACATGTTCGTCGGCCCCATGCTCGTACGCTCGGTGCTGCGCCCCCAGGCGGACCTCCCCGAGGACCTCGCGGCACGGATCGTGGACGCGGCGCTCGATGGACTGCGTCCCCCCAAGCCGTAGTCCACCCGCCCGTCGAGCCGTGGCCCACCCGTCCGTAGGGCCGTGGTCCACCCGCCCGCGCCGCGGTCACCCGCCCGGCCGTTCAGCTGATTTCTGACGGGCCGTATGTGCGCGTTTTGTCACAGGGGACGCGTTCCACCTCCGCATTCGGAACTCCGGGGACGAGGTTGCACGTCCTCGTGCCAGTACGGCCGTCACGGGACGGCGGGAACGACACGGATCATCCCCTAGGGTCGTAGCGCGGGGCAGTCGGTGTGCACGGCAAGTTGTGAGGCGAGGGTATGGCGCAGGCGTATATGACGGAGACGGGCAGCGGCGGCCAGGGGCCCGACCGCAGAGGGTCCCGGCTTCGGCGTATGTTCGCCGGCTGGCGCGGCGACCGGGGCATCTGGCGCCGCGGTGTGATCATCGCCGTGCTCGCGGTGATCCTCTCGCTGGTGATCACGCTGCACTCCCGGATCCCGAACAGGATCGGCAACCTGGGCAGCCTCACCGAGACGTTCCTGCCCTGGTTCGGCCTCGCCGTGCCGGTCCTGCTGGTCCTCGCCTTCGTACGGAGGTCGGCGACCGCCCTGATCGCCGTGCTGCTGCCCGCGATCGTCTGGCTGAACACCTTCGGCGGACTCGTCACCGACAAGACGGGCGGCGGCGGGAACCTGACCGTCGCCACGCACAACGTCAACGCGGACAACCCGGACCCCTCGGGCACCGCCGGTGACGTGGCCGCGTCCGGCGCCGACGTGATGGCCCTGGAGGAGCTGACGGCCACCGCGGTCCCGACGTACGAGAAGGCGCTCGCCTCGACGTACAAGTACCACTCGGTGCAGGGCACGGTCGGGCTGTGGAGCAAGTACCCGCTCACCGGCGTCCGGCCGGTGGACATCAAGCTGGGCTGGACCCGGGCGATGCGTGCGACCGTGACGACGCCGGAGGGGCCGGTCGCCGTGTACGTCGCCCACCTCCCCTCGGTACGGGTGAAACTGGAGGCCGGGTTCACGGCCCGCCAGCGTGACAAGAGCGCCGACGCGCTGGGCGAGGCGATCACCGGCGATCCCAACGCGCAGGTCGTCCTGCTCGGCGACCTGAACGGCACCATGAACGACCGCGCGCTCAACGCCGTCACCGCCCAGATGCGCTCCACGCAGGGCGCGGCGGGCAGCGGCTTCGGCTTCAGCTGGCCCGCGTCGTTCCCGATGGCCCGGATCGACCAGATCATGGTCAAGGGGATCGAGCCGGTGTCCTCCTGGACGCTGCCCAGGACCCCCAGCGACCACCTCCCGGTCGCCGCCCGCGTGAAGATCTCCGCAACCGGGTCTTAACCTCCTGGAATACTGGGCCTGGGAGACTTTGTTCCCTGGATGAACTTAACCGTCCCGTACACAGCGGTGTGTACGGGACGCAGACCTGCGCGCGGTCACGTCCCCGCGAACCTCCGCGCACCCTCCGCTCCACTGAAAGGCCCCTCATGCCTCTGGCCCTGCTCGCCCTAGCCGTGGGCGCCTTCGGCATCGGTACCACCGAGTTCGTGATGATGGGTCTGCTGCCCGACGTCGCGGACGACCTGCACATATCCATTCCGACCGCGGGACACCTGGTCTCCGCGTACGCGCTCGGCGTCGTCATCGGCGCCCCGCTGCTGGCCGCCGTCACCGCCCGGATGTCCCGCCGCAAGGTCCTCATCGCCCTGATGGTGCTGTTCGTCGCGGGCAACGCGCTCTCCGCCCTCGCCCCCGACTACCACTGGCTGCTGGCCGCCCGCTTCCTCAGCGGACTGCCGCACGGCGCCTTCTTCGGCGTCGGCGCCGTCGTCGCCACCGGCCTGGTCGCCCCCGAGCGCAAGGCGCGCTCCGTCTCGCTGATGTTCCTGGGCCTGACGGTCGCGAACGTCGTGGGCGTCCCGGCGGCCACGCTCATGGGCCAGCACATGGGCTGGCGCTCCACCTTCCTCGGCGTCAGCGTGATCGGCCTGCTGGCCGTGCTGTCCCTGGCCCTCCTCGTCCCCCGCGACGGGGCGCACACGCCCGTGGCGGGCCTGCGCGGCGAACTGGCCGCCCTGCGTTCGCTCCCGGTCTGGCTGGCCCTCGGTACGACGGTCGCCGGTTTCGGCGCGCTGTTCGCCGCGTACAGCTACATCACTCCGATGCTCACGGACGCCGCCGGGTACGCCGACTCCAGCGTGACCCTGCTGCTGGCGCTGTTCGGCGTCGGCGCCACCGCGGGCAACCTGCTGGGCGGACGGCTGGCGGACCGCTCGATGCGCGGCACGCTCTTCGGCGGCCTCGTCTCGCTCGCGGTGGTCCTGGCCCTGTTCCCGGTGCTGATGACGGCCGCGTGGAGCGCCGCGCTCGCGGTGGTCCTGCTCGGCACGGCGGCGTTCGTGACCAGTTCGCCGCTGCTCCTGATGGTGATGGAGAAGGCCTCCTCGGCCCCGTCCCTCGCCTCCTCGGCCAACCAGGCCGCCTTCAACCTGGCCAACGCCGGGGGCGCGTGGATCGGCGGCCTCGTACTGGCCGCCGGGTTCGGCGTGACCTCGCCCGCCGTGGTGGGCGCGGGACTGGCCGTCCTGGGCCTGGGAGTCGCCGGGGTGGCGTATGTGGTGGACCGGCGCCGGGCGCCCGGCGCGGTGACCGGCCGGGAGCGTGTGGTCGCCTCCTACCTGCCCGAGCACGCGGAGTCGGTGCACCACTGAGACCGCTTCCCGGGGGCGCCCTCGTCGGAGGGCGCCCCACAGCCGCGCAATCCCTAGTCGAAACGCGCGAGATCGCGCAGCCAGGCCGTCGCCGAGCTGTCCGACGGGGCTCGCCAGTCGCCTCGCGGGGACAGTGAACCGCCCGCCGAGACCTTCGGCCCGTTCGGCATGGCCGAGCGCTTGAACTGCGCGAACGCGAAGAAGCGACGGCAGAACACCTCCAGCCACTGCCGGATCTCCGGCAGGTCGTACGCCACCCGCTTGGCATCGGGGAAGCTCGGCGGCCAGGCGCCGGTGTCCGCGTCGTGCCAGGCGTGCCAGGCCAGGAAGGCGATCTTCGAGGGCCGGAAACCGTAGCGCAGCACGTGGAACAGCGTGAAGTCGTGCAGCGCGTACGGGCCGATCTTGGACTCGGTGGACTGCATCTCCTCACCCGGTACGAGTTCCGGGCTGATCTCGGTGTCGAGGATCGCGGCGAGGATCCCGCCGGTCTCCTCGTCGAACTGGCCGCTGCCGATGACCCAGCGGATCAGATGCTGGATCAGCGTCTTCGGCACGCCCGAGTTGACGTTGTAGTGGCTCATCTGGTCGCCCACGCCGTAGGTGGACCAGCCGAGGGCCAGCTCCGAGAGGTCGCCGGTGCCGAGCACGATGCCGCCGCGCTGGTTGGCGAGCCGGAACAGGTAGTCGGTGCGCAGTCCGGCCTGGACGTTCTCGAAGGTGATGTCGTACACCGGCTCACCGGCGGCGAACGGGTGGTCCATCTCCTTCAGCATCAGCCGGGCGGTCGGTGTGATGTCCAGCTCGGCCGCGGTGACGCCGAGGGCGCGCATCAGCTTGTGCGCGTTGTCCTTGGTGTGGTCGCTGGTGGCGAAGCCGGGCAGGGTCCAGGCCAGGATGTCGCTGCGCGGGCGCCCCGCGCGGTCCATCGCGTGGGCCGCCACGATCAGCGCGTGCGTGGAGTCGAGCCCGCCGGACACCCCGATGACCACCTTCGGCCCACCGATCGACGCGAGCCGCTGTTGCAGCCCCGCGACCTGGATGTTGTACGCCTCGTAGCAGTCCAGGGCCAGCCGGCCGGGGTCCGCGGGCACGAACGGGAAGCGCTCGATACGCCGCCGCAGCCCCAAGTCGGTCGTCGGCGGTTCGAGTTGGAACGACACGGTACGGAAGTCGGCGGTGCGGGCGGCGTGGGTACGCCGGTTCTCGTCGAAGGTGCCCATCCGCTGCCGCTCCTGGCGCAGCAGGTCGAGGTCGACATCGGCGACGGCGAACTGGTCGTCGAGCGGGAAGCGCTCCGACTCGGCCAGCAGCACCCCGTTCTCGTAGATCAGGGTCTGGCCGTCCCAGGACAGGTCGGTGGTCGACTCGCCCGGCCCGGCCGCCGCGTAGACGTACGCGGCGAGGCAGCGTGAGGACGCCGAGCGGCACAGCAGCCTGCGGTCCTCGGCACGGCCGACGGTGATGGGGCTGCCGGAGAGGTTGGCGAGGACGGTCGCGCCCGCCAGAGCGGCTTCGGCGCTCGGCGGCACCGGCACCCACATGTCCTCGCAGATCTCCGTGTGCAGCACCAGGCCGGGTACGTCGTCCGCCGCGAACAGCAGGTCGACGCCGAACGGCACCCGCTCACCGCCGACCAGGATCGTCCCGCCGCGCTCGTCGTCACCGCCGGCGATCTGCCGACTCTCGTAGAACTCCCGGTAGTTCGGCGGGTACGACTTGGGCACGACACCGAGGACGCGGCCGCGGTGCACGACCACCGCGCAGTTGTAGACCCGGTTGCGGTGCCGCAGCGGGGCGCCGACGAGCAGTACCGGCAGCAGCTGGGCCGACCCCGCCACCACGGTCCGCAGCGCCTCCTCGACCTCGTCGAGCAGCGCGTCCTGGAGCAGCAGGTCCTCGATGGAGTAGCCGCACAGCGCCATCTCCGGGAAGACGGCGACGGCCACACCCTCCTCGGAGCACCTGCGCGCGTGGCGCAGCATCGCCTCGGCGTTGGCGTACGGGTCCGTGATGACGGTGTGGCCCGTACAGGCGGCGACGCGCGCGAAGCCGTGCTGATAGAGCGACCGGAAGTTCAGTGGAGGCACACGGATCAGTGTAATCGTCAGAGCGACGCGATGGGGTGGCGGGCACCGGGCGGCACCTCGCGCCTCCCGGCCCCGGGCCCCGGCGAGAGGTCTTCGGCGGACGTACGCCCGCCCCCGACGGGACTCCGTCGGGGGCGGACGCGCGGAATGCGGCGTGCCGTACCGCGTGGACCTCAGCGGCGGCCGTACGACCGGACGTAGCCGCCCGCGGGCGTGCCCACGCCGGTGATGTCGTCGTACCCCCGTACGGCCTTCAGCGAGCTGTCCTTGCCGAGGCTGCGCACGGAGGTGAGGAGGCCGTCCGTCGCGTCGAAGCCGTTGACGAAGTCGACGCGCGCCACGGCGAGTCCGGACCCCGTGGGGTTGTCCGTGACGTCGTGGTAGACCTTCGAGCCGTACTTGGCGTAGATCGCCGGGTTGGCGAAGCCGATCGCCTTGCCGCCCCGCGTCTGCTGGGCCAGCGCCTGCACCGCGGCGATCACCGGCGCGGCGAGCGAGGTGCCGCCGATCCGGTACTCGCTGTACGCCTGCGTCCCGTCGGCGAGCGTCTGCGTCTGGCCCACCTTGAAACCGGTGTTGGGGTCGGCGACCGCCGAGATGTCCGGCACGGTACGCATGGCGGTGGTGCCGTTCGCCTTGGCGAGCGAACCGGGCACGACCCCGCGCTGGTAGTAGGGCTGCGAGACCGTCCGACTGGTGCCGCCGCCCGCGCCCGAGGTGAACGCGCCGGGGAAGTCCGTCCAGCTCTTGCCGTCGTCGGACAGCACGGCCCGCTCGGTGCCCCAGCCGGTCTCGAACTTGTACTTGTCGCCCTTGCCGACCGCCAGCGAGGTACCGCCCACCGCCGTCACCCACGCCGAGTTGGCCGGGGTGTCGACCTGCTTCGTACCCGTGTTGGCCACCTCGTCGCCGTTGTCGCCCGAGGAGAAGTAGAAGCCGATGCCCTCGACCGCGCCGAGCTGGAAGACCTGGTCGTAGGCCGCCGCGATGTCGGGCGTCTCGTTGGCCTCGATGTCGCCCCAGGAGTTGGAGACGATGTCGGCGAGGTGCCCGTCGACGATCTTGCCCAGCGAGTCGAGCAGGTCGTCGTCGTAGCAGGAGGCGGCGCCGACGTAGGTGATGCTCGCGCCGGGCGCGACCGCGTGCACGGCCTCGACGTCGAGGGTCTCCTCGCCGTACCAGCCCGCGGCCCCGCACTCCTCGGTCTTCGTGTACGTGCCGGGCAGCACCTGGCGGAGCTGACCGCTGCCGTACGCCGCGTCGCCGTGCTTCCTGGCGTAGGTGGCGGCGTCGTAGGCGATCGTGGGGGAGGCGTACGCGTCGGTGATGGCGACCCGCACGCCCTTCCCGGTACTGCTGCCCGCTCCGTAGGCGGCGCGCAACTGCTTGCCGGTGTACCCCTGGACGGCGTACGGGATCTTCGTGCCGTACGCGCTCGGCAGGGTCTTCGCGACGTTCGAGCCGTAGTACGAGGAGAACGGTCCGGCGTTCTTGAAGACGGCGTCCGGCGGCGGCAGGGTGTCGCTGTGGCTCGCCTTGTGCGGGGCGTTGTCCAGGCCGGTGACGGTCAGGACGGCGCCGTTCAGAGCGGCCGGCGCGGACGCCGACTTCGACGGCGCGCGGTAGGTCTTGGCGCCCTTGGTGTAGTTGTGCAGCTGGGTGTCGAACGCCTTCTCGGCGGCGGTGACGTCACCCGTCACGGATATGTAGTGCGCCGTGCTGCCGGTGACCTTCAGGCCCGCCGCCTTCAGCCACGACGTCACCGCGGCCACCTGCGCCCCGGTGGCGCCGAAGCGATTCTGCGCCTGCGTGGCGCTGAGGTACTTCCCGTACGAGGCGGACTGCGGGTCGGACACGGCCTTGGCGTACGCGGCCAGGCCCGCGGTGTTCCGGCCGGCCAGGTAGACCCGGGCGGAGACCTGCGAACTGTCCGCGGTGGCGCCCTTGTCCGCCTTGGCCGTCGCCCAGGCGGGCTTCGTGCCCGCGAGGGTGTCCCGGCTCGGGCCGTCCGCGGCCTGCGCCGCGGGTATGCCGATCGCCAGCGCGCCGGCGAGCAGGGGCAGTGTCGCTGCCATGCTCACTCCGGCTCGCAGCGCTGCGCGGTTGGATCTCATGTAACCCCCTGCGATGCGGTTCGTCGCATGTAGTGGTCGGTCGCTGATCCGTGAACTCCCCGTGCCAACTGGATGCACAGGGAATGGATCACGCAGGGGTCACTCTTGCGACGAACCGTCCATGCCAGGGGAATGGGCGGTCAATGGGTGGGCCAAGAAGAGCCCAAGGAACCGTATCCGCAGGGGATTTGGGGGTTACGCGCGCCTTGTGTCCATCAACGGGCCTTCGCCCCCCGTGCCTTCAGCAGACCGGCCATCACGTCGATCTCCGACTGCTGCGCCCGGACCATGCCGGTGGCGAGCCTGCGCTCCACCCCGACCCGGCACTTCTCCACGCAGCCGTCGGCCATGTGGATGCCGCCCTCGTGGTGCGCGGTCATCAGCTGGAGGTAGAGGACCTCCGCCCGCTCACCGCTCAGCGTGTTCAGCTTCGCCAGCTCGGTGTTGGTCGCCATCCCCGGCATCAGCTCACCGTCCTCGCCGGAGGCCATGCCGGCCATGCCCATCCACGCCATGGGCCCCTCCGACGACACCTTCGGCAGCCCCCACAGGTCGAGCCAGCCGAGGAGCATGCCCCGCTGGTTGGCCTGCGTCTGCGCGATGTCGTACGCGAGCCGCCGTACCTCCACGTTCTTGGTGCGGTCCCGCACGATGTACGACATCTCGACGGCCTGCTGGTGATGGACCGCCATGTCCCGGGCGAACCCCGCGTCCGCCGAGTCGGCGGCGGGAACCTCCACCGCCGAGTCGTCACCGGAGCCGTCGGCGACCGCGTACGTGATCGCCCCGGCCGCGACGAGCACCGCCGCCGCGGCCCCCGAGATCCACCCGACCTGCCTCATCCGCCCAGTCCGTCCACTCCGCCCGGTCCATCCAGTCTGTCCAGCGCGTCCAGTCCGTCCGATCCGGCTCGGCCGATTCACTTCGCCAGGCCGCCGGTGCAGGCGGCGCCCGGCTCCGGGGTCTGCTCGCCCTGCACGTACGACTCGAAGAACTTGTCGACATCTCCGTCGGTCGCGCTCGTCACCGTGCGCTGCTTGCCCCACGCGCTGAGCATGATCGGGTCCTTCTGGTCCTCGACCGGGCTCATCAGCGTGTACGGCGTCTTCTTGACCTTCTCCGCGAGCGCCTTGACGTCGGCGTCGGCGGCCTTGCTGTTGTACGTCACCCAGACCGCGCCGTGCTCCAGCGAGTGCACGGCATTCATGTTGTTGATCGCCTGGCCGTAGACGTCGCCGTTGCAGTTCATCCAGACAGCGTTGTGGTCACCGCCGACCGGCGGCTCCATCGGGTACTTCACGGTCTTGCTGACGTGCGTCTGGGAGAGCTTCGCGCTCCAGGTCCGCACACCGTCCGCGCCCGTCACGAAGCGGCCCTTCGCCCCCTTGGAGTCGCTCGCCGTGTCGTCCTTGTCGGGCTGCGACTGGACGAGCGCGTAACCGCCCAGCCCGAGCGACGCGACGATGACCACGCCGAGGGTGATCGAGAGAAGCCGGTTGCGACGCTCGCGGGACTGCTCGGCGCGGCGCATCTCCGCTATGCGCGCCTTCCGCGAGGCGTTTCTGGTGTTCTTCTCGGAACCCATGGCGAGAGTCCTTCGGCGTGGGGGACGGTCGGGAAAACTGATCGTAGTGGGAGCGTGGCCGCCCATTACAGATGAGTCCCCCGACAGGCAAGATGGGCAGGTGGGCGCGATCGGAGCGGGACACCTGCCGGACACGAGGCGTTAAGGCCCCGTCCGGCCGGCCGATCAAGGTCGGCAACGCGCATGAAATGGTGTTGTGGTGGGATGGTCAGGTGCCCCGACCGTCCCCGAGGCGTGGGAGCAGGCGGCCTGACCAGCAAGGATGGGTGGAAGCGGAAGATGGACAAGCAGCAGGAGTTCGTGCTCCGGACACTGGAGGAGCGTGACATCCGGTTCGTACGTCTGTGGTTCACGGACGTACTCGGCTTCCTCAAGTCGGTGGCCGTGGCCCCGGCGGAGCTCGAACAGGCCTTTGACGAGGGCATCGGCTTCGACGGCTCGGCGATCGAGGGCTTCGCCCGTGTATACGAGTCGGACATGATCGCCAAGCCGGACCCCTCGACCTTCCAGGTCCTGCCGTGGCGCGCCGAGGCCCCGGGTACGGCCCGGATGTTCTGCGACATCCTGATGCCGGACGGCTCCCCGTCCTTCGCGGACCCGCGCTACGTCCTCAAGCGCACCCTCACCAAGACCTCCGACCTGGGCTTCACCTTCTACACCCACCCGGAGATCGAGTTCTTCCTGCTGAAGGACCGCCCGCTGGACGGCACGCGGCCCACCCCCGCGGACAACTCCGGCTACTTCGACCACACCCCGCAGAACGTCGGCATGGACTTCCGCCGCCAGGCGATCACCATGCTGGAGTCGATGGGCATCTCCGTCGAGTTCTCCCACCACGAGGGCGCGCCCGGCCAGCAGGAGATCGACCTGCGGTACGCCGACGCGCTGTCCACGGCGGACAACATCATGACGTTCCGCCTGGTCATGAAGCAGGTCGCGCTGGAGCAGGGCATCCAGGCCACCTTCATGCCGAAGCCGTTCTCCGAGCACCCCGGCTCCGGCATGCACACGCACCTCTCCCTCTTCGAGGGCGACCGCAACGCCTTCTACGAGTCCGGCTCGGAGTACCAGCTCTCCAAGGTCGGCCGCTCCTTCATCGCGGGCCTGCTGAAGCACGCCGCGGAGATCTCCGCGGTCACCAACCAGTGGGTCAACTCCTACAAGCGCATCTGGGGCGGCTCCGAGCGCACCGCGGGCGCCGGCGGCGAGGCCCCCTCGTACATCTGCTGGGGCCACAACAACCGCTCCGCCCTGGTCCGCGTCCCGATGTACAAGCCCGGCAAGACCGGCTCGGCGCGGGTCGAGGTCCGCTCCCTCGACTCCGGCGCGAACCCGTACCTCGCCTACGCGATGCTCCTCGCCGCCGGCCTCAAGGGCATCGAGGAGGGCTACGAGCTCCCGCCGGGCGCCGACGACGACGTCTGGGCCCTCACCGACGCCGAGCGCCGCGCCATGGGCATCGAGCCCCTGCCCCAGAACCTCGGCGAGGCCCTCTCCCTCATGGAACGCAGCGAACTCGTCGCCGAAACCCTCGGCGAACACGTCTTCGACTTCTTCCTCCGCAACAAGCGCCAGGAGTGGGAGGAGTACCGCTCCGAGGTGACGGCGTTCGAGCTGCGGAAGAATCTGCCGGTGTTGTAGGGCGGTTCAGGAGGGGATACCCCCTGAACTTCGGAGGGGCTTCCTTCGGAACATCGACTTCGGGTCCGCCGGTTTCTGCCGGTGGGCCCGAAGTCGTTCGTGGCGTCCGCGGGCTGATGGACGGGGTGCGTTCACGGGGTGGGCGGGCCGGAATCCGGCCGCGGGGCCGATGGGCGGTCGAGGGTCGCCAGGGCGGTCCGGTAGAGGGATTCCTCGGCCCGGTCCCAGGACCAGCCGCTCTCTGCCACGAGGGTGCGCCAGCCCGTCGGGCCGAACCAGAGCCAGAGCAGATCGGCCACCTCCTGCACGGAGTGGCCGCCAAGACCCGTGCCGAGGGCGGCCAGGTGGGCGGCGACCGTGCCCAGGGCGTCCCGGTAGGCCGCGGTCGCGCGCTCCCAGAGCGCCTGCCCGTTCTCGTGAACGGGCAGGGCCTTGCGGATCGCTTCCTGCGCGGTGGACTGGCCCTCGTTGCCCAGGCGGGTGCCGTGGGCCAGTACCCTCAGCACCTCCTCCGCGGAGTCCAGGGTGAGCATGTGCGTGACGGACTGCCGGTACCCGGAGTCGGCGACCGCCCGGTCCACGATCTGGTCGAGGATGTCGGCCTTGCTGCCCACGCTCGCGAACACCGTCTTGTGGGCGACGCCGGCCGCGTTGGCGATTTCGGCCACGGTGACCCGCCCGTAGCCGCGCTCCGCGAACAGCTCGGCGGCCTGCCGAAGGATGGCGGCGCGGGTCTGAGCCGCTGCCTTTTCCCGATAAGGCGAGACATAGCGGCGTCCGGAAGTCATGGGCAGATACTAGCCAGCCGTGATCACCTGGTTGAACTATTCATTAGGTCATCAGTAACATCAATTTTGGTCGCCCCAGGCGTCGCTCCCGCCCTCCCGCCCGCCCCTACGCCGCATGACAGGAAACAACAAGCCATGAACGCTGAAGAACTGGCCGCCGGGCTCTTCCGGATCCTCCAGACCGGGGACCCCGCCCTCGCGACCCGTGTCGTCGCGGCCGACAACCACAACCGCGAGGCGGCCGTGTCACCGCTCGCCTGTCAGATTCCGGGACCCGCCGGCACCCTCGCCTCGGGCGCGTGGATGCGCTCGGCGTTCAGCGAACTGCGTTTCCCCATCGAGGCGGTCACGGAGACGGGTGACCAGGTATGGGTCCGGCTGCGCATGCAGGGACGGCACACCGGGCCGTTCGTCCGCTTCCGGGAGGGCAGGCTCGACCAGGCCATCCCTCCCACCGGCCGGGACATCGACTTCGAGCAGGTGCACATGCTGACGGTCCGAGACGGTCAGGTGATCCGCCACGAAGCCGTACGGGACGACATCGGCATGCTGGGCCAGCTCGGCGTCTTCCCGCCGGCACCCTCCACCGGCCTACGCATGCTCGGCTGGCGGATCTCGGGCCGGGCGACCCGCGCCGCCCGGCGAGTGACGGAGCTCGCCGCCGAGGCCGCCGCGCAGCTCGATACCGCGACGACTCCCGCCAACTAGCGGTCGGTGGCGCGGTGGCCCCGATGGTCATGGTGGCCGCGTTGGCCGCGGTGTACGGGGAGCCACTGCTCGGCGTGGTCGACGGCGGCCACGAGGTTCAGCAGGCGGCACGGGGCCGCTCCCACAGGGCCGGGCTGCACCGCTGCCGGGGTCGCGCGTTCGAAGTCCGCGCCCAGCGTGCCGAAGTCGCTGTCGTTGAGGGCGACGTCGTCGTACTCCCACCACTGGGGTCGGCCGGCTCGGTGGATCACGCATCGGTATGAGCGGTGGGGAGGGGAGGGGACCCGGTATTCGCCGAGGTGGAAAGCGGTGCATCGGTCGTAGCCGACGCCGAGGAGCAGGACGTGGGCGCGGAGGTCGTAGAGCCGGGCCAGGGGGGACCGCTCGCCGAGGTGGCAGTCGGGGCTGTGGCCGGCCACGATCCTCGCGGCCTGGGGACCCAGGGCCGCGAACGACGTCTGGGGATGGGCGCTGCGCAGGGAGTCCGGGTGGAGGCGGGTCGTCTCGGCCAGGATGCCCATGCCGGTCGAGGGAGTGGTCGCCGGGTCGAAAGCGGGCATGCGCCGGCGGAAGGCGGCTCTGGCCTCTTCGCTCAGGTCGCGGACGCGGTCCCGGTGGGCCGCCGACGTGTCGGAGTTGTCCGAGGTGAACGTGGGTACGACCACGGTGCCGGCGGGGCCGAGCGCTCGGCGCAGGGCGCGGAGCACGGTGGCCGCTCCTCCCTCGACCTTGCCGAGCGAGCGCAGGGAGGCGTGCACCAGGAGGACGCCCCCCGCCTCGACTCCCAAGTCGGTGAAGTGGTGGGTGAGGCGGGACCCGGTGAGTCCGGGGCCGCCGCCGGAAGCCGTGTTCAAGGAAGCTCGTCCCCCGCTATCACGAAGCCGCGGCGCCGTCGCGCCGCGGCTTCCGGTGTCGCGTGCTCGTGGTGGACTACTGGCGCTCGGCGGCCAGTTCGGTGAGGAGCTGGTGCAGGGGGCGGGTCGCGCGCTGGCGGTACTCCTGGACGGCCCAGCCGTTGCCGTCGGGGTCCTTGAAGTACATGAAGGTGGCGCCGTCCTGCGGGGCGAAGGTCTGCGGCTCGCTGATGTCGAGGCCGCGGCCCCTCAGCTCCTCGTACGCCGCCTTGGCGTCCTCCACGCAGAGCTGCAAGCCGTGGTACGTCCCCGGCCGCGGAGTCCCCGTCGGGATCGGGAGGCCGTCGACGAGCGCGATGGAACAGCCGGACCCCGGCGGCGTCAGCTGCACGATCCGCACGCCCTCCATCACCTCGCCGTCGAGGTCGACGTGGAATCCGACCTTGTCCCGGTAGAACTCCTTCGCCCGGTCCACGTCGGTCACCGGCAGCGTGATCACTTCGAGGGTCATGTCCATGGGACGACTCCTTTGTCGTACGGCGTCAGGTGCTGGGTGGTTCATGTGCTGGATCAGCGGGGTCACTCGAACCGCCAGCGGGTCTGGCTGAACGGCTCCCCCTTACCGAATCCGAAAACCGTGCGGGGCGCCACAGCGAAGACGAGGGCGGGGCCGCCCTCGCCCTGGAAGGTTCCCTGGAACTCCGCGTCCTCCCGTACGTCGAAGTGCCAATCGGCGCCGTATTTCTCCTCCCAGGCTCCGGCCAGCGCGCGCAGCCGGGCGCCGTCGGTCACGCGGACCGCCTCGCCCTCGACGACGAGGTCGTACCCCGCGGCCCAGGTGTTGCTGCCCGTGGTGAGGACGACGTGCGGGTTCAAGGCGAGGTTGACCGCCTTGCGCTCCCGCGCGCCGGTCGCGAAGTGCAGGGCCCCGTCTCGCCAGACGCCGATCAGCGGCGTCACATGCGGCCGTCCGTCCGGTCGTACCGTCGACAGCCAGTACAGCTCGGCGGCGGCCAGCCGGGCGCGGGCCTCGGGCCAGGGCGTGGGCGTCGCTCCGGGACTGCCGTAGCGCGCGTCGAGGTCGGTCCGCGGTTGGGTCTCCGGCATGGGTGTCCTCCAGGGTCGACGTGGGTCCGCCGTAGGGGAGACCCCGCGGGGCGGGCGGAATCATCGGTGCCGGTCCTGGCGCCCCGCCCCGGCGCTTCCCACCAGGTCTGCGGTTACGCTCGACTTCGTACGACCTTGATCCGACGGGAGGGCCGGGCATGACGGTGCCGGGGCGCAGGAGCAGTACTTTCACACGGCTGCTGCGGCACGGTTTCACCGATCCGTCGGGCGCCGAGCGGCTCCTGGAGAGCGTCGAGCTGGCGCCCATAAGGTCCGACCCGGTGCTCCTGGACGCGCTGGGGGCCACCGCCGACCCGGATCTGGCGCTGCTCGGGCTCGTACGGCTCGTCGAGGCGCAGGACGGCCCCCCGGCACAGCGGGAACTGCTCGACACGCTCATCGCGGCGAAGCCCCTGCGGGACCGGCTGCTCGGCGTGCTCGGCTCCTCCGCCGCGCTCGCCGACCATCTCGCCCGGCATCCCAGCGACTGGCAGGCGCTCGTGACGTACGAGCCGCGGGACCTGCACCCCGGGGTGGAGGAGTTCGAGCGGGGGCTCGCCTCGGCGACGGACCCGGTGTCCCTGCGGGTTTCCTACCGGCGCTGCCTGCTGTCCATCGCCGCGCGTGACGTGTGCGGCACGACCGACCTCGCCCAGACCGCCGCCGAGCTCGCCGACCTCGCGACGGCGACCCTGCGCGCCGCGCTCGCCATCGCCGGGGCCGCCGCGCCCGACGACGTCGCGCAGTGCCGGCTCGCCGTCATCGCGATGGGCAAGTGCGGCGGTCACGAGCTCAACTACGTGTCCGACGTCGACGTGATCTTCGTGGGGGAGGCGGCGGAGGGCGCGGACGAGGGCAAGGCCCTCCAGGCCGCCGGCCGGCTCGCCGCGCATCTGATGCGGATCTGTTCCGAGACCACCGTCGAGGGCAGCATCTGGCCCGTCGACGCGAACCTGCGGCCCGAGGGCAGGAACGGGCCGCTCGTGCGGACCCTCAGCAGCCACCTCGCGTACTACCAACGGTGGGCCAAGACCTGGGAGTTCCAGGCGCTCCTCAAAGCACGGCCGGTGGCCGGGGACCTCGAACTGGGCGAGGAGTACGTCGCCACGCTCGCGCCCCTCGTCTGGCACGCCGCCGAGCGGGACAACTTCGTCGCCGACGTGCAGAAGATGCGGCGGCGAGTGGTGGAGAACATCCCCGTCGCCGACGTCGACCGTGAGCTCAAGCTCGGGCCGGGAGGCCTGCGCGACGTCGAATTCGCCGTGCAGCTACTCCAGTTGGTGCACGGCCGGTCCGACACCTCGCTGCGCAGCGGGACCACCCTCGACGCGCTGAAGGCGCTGGCGGCCGGCGGGTACGTGGGCCGCGCCGACGCCGTACAGCTCGACGAGGCCTACCGGTTCCTGCGTTCCATGGAGCACCGCATCCAGCTCTACCGGCTGCGGCGGACCCACCTGGTGCCCGAGGAGGACGCCGATCTGCGGCGCATCGGGCGGTCGCTCGGCCTGCGCGCCGACCCGGTCGTCGAACTGAACCGCGAGTGGAAGCGGCACGCCGCCGTCGTACGACGGCTGCACGAGAAGCTCTTCTACCGGCCGCTGCTCGACGCCGTCGCCCAACTCGCCCCGGGAGAGACGCGGTTGCGCGCGGACGCGGCCCGGGAGCGGCTGGTCGCGCTCGGGTACGCCGACCCCGCGGCGGCGCTGCGGCACCTGGAGGCGCTGGCCTCCGGCGTCTCGCGCAAGGCGGCGATCCAACGGACGCTGCTGCCCGTGCTGTTGGGCTGGTTCGCCGATTCCGCCGATCCCGACGCCGGGTTGCTCAACTTCCGCAAGGTGTCCGACGCGCTGGGCAAGACCCCCTGGTATCTGCGGCTGTTGAGGGACGAGGGTGCCGCTGCCGAGAACCTGGCGCGGGTGCTGTCCGCCGGGCGGCTCGCCCCCGATCTGCTGCTGCGCGCCCCCGAGGCGGTCGCGCTGCTCGGTGACGGGGACGGCGGCAGGGGCGGGCTCGGACCGCGGCCCCGTGCGCACCTGGAGCAGGAGATCCTCTCGGCCGTCGGGCGGGCCGCCGGCGGCGAACAGGCCGTCACCGCGGCGCGCGGGGTGCGACGCCGTGAGCTGTTCCGTACGGCGGCGACGGACATCGTCGCCTCCTACGGCACCGAGGAGCACCCGGCCGTCACCGACCAGGGCGCGCTGGTGGACCTCGTCGGCGGCGCCGTGTCCGACCTGACGGCGGCGACCATCGCGGGGGCGCTGCGGGCCGCGGTGCGGTGGGGGTCCCCCCGGTCGAGCGGGGCCGACGGGGCGGGCGGGGGCGAGGCCGGGGGCCTGGGCGGCTGGGGAGAGACGCTGCCCACGCGGTTCGCCGTCATCGGCATGGGGCGCTTCGGGGGGCACGAGCTGGGCTACGGGTCCGACGCGGACGTGCTGTTCGTGCACGAGCCCCGGGAAGGGGTCGACGAGCAGGAGGCGTCCCGGGCCGCCAACGCCGTCGTCTCCGAGATGCGTCGGCTGCTCCAGATTCCGAGTGCGGATCCGCCGCTGCTGATCGACGCCGATCTGCGGCCCGAGGGGAAGACCGGGCCGCTGGTGCGGACGCTCAACTCCTATGAGGCGTACTACCGGCGGTGGTCGCTGGTGTGGGAGTCGCAGGCGTTGCTGCGGGCCGAGGTCGTCGCGGGGGACGAGGACCTGGGGCGGCGGTTCATCGAGCTGATCGACCCGCTGCGGTATCCGGCGGAGGGGCTCGGGGACGACGCCGTACGGGAGATCCGGCGGCTGAAGGCCCGGATGGAGTCCGAGCGGATGCCGCGTGGGGCCGACCCCACGCTGCACACCAAGCTCGGGCGGGGCGGGCTGTCCGACGTGGAGTGGACCGTGCAGTTGATCCAGCTCCGGCATGGGTGGGCGGAGCCGGGGCTGCGGACCACCCGGACGCGGGAGGCGTTGGCGGCGGCGTGTGCGGCGGGGCTGTTGGGTGCGGAGGAGGCGGCGATCCTGGATGAGGCGTGGGTGCTGGCTACGCGGGTGCGGAACGCGGTGATGCTGGTGCGGGGGCGGGCCGGGGATACGTTTCCGTCTGACGGGCGGGAACTTGCGGCGGTGGGGCGGTACTTGGGGTACGGGGCGGGGGACTCCCGTCGGCAGGGGGGTGGGAGTCACAGTGGGGACATGCTCGATGACTACCGGCGGATCACGCGGCGGGCTCGGGCTGTTGTGGATGAGTTGTTCTACGGGGCGTGAGGTTGGTGGCGGTGGCGGTGGCGGTGGCGGTGGCCGTGGTGGCGGTGTCGGTGGCTGGTGCCGGGTGTCCGGGTCGGGGCCGGGGGCCGGTACATCCGCCCGTCGCCGCCGGATCAGACGTTGGGCAGGATCGACAACTCCGGTGACGCGAACGTACGCGACGGGCATGTGATGTACCGGCCCCCGGCCCCTTCCGCCGGTGGGCCGCAGCGGGTCTCCGGCCCCTTCCGCCGGTGGGCCGCAGCGGGTCTCCGGTCCCTTCCGCCGGTGGGCGTCAACAGAGCGGGGGGCGGGGGGCTTTCCGGTCTACGGGTGGGTCGCGGGTGTCGGTGTGAGGGTTGCGGGGGGTGTGGGGGTCTGGGGGGTCGGCTTTTTGCGGGAGAGGGCTACGCCTGTGAGGACTACTGCCATGCCTGCGATGACTCGTAGGCCGATTTTTTCGTCCAGGACCAGGGCGCCCAGGGCTACGGAGACGACGGGGAGGAGGTAGCCGACGGTGGCGGCGCTGGTGGGGCCCTCGTCGGCGATCATGCGGTAGTTGAGGTAGAAGGTGATGCCGGTGGCGAAGATGCCGAGGATGGTCACGGCGATCAGGGCGGTGGCGTCGGCCTCGCCGAAGGAGCCGCCGGTGGGCAGGGCCAGGGTGCTCCAGGCGGTGGCGGTGAGGAGTTGGGCCGCCGATACGGCGAGGGGGGCGCCCTGGGTGGTGAGGTGGCGGGCCATGTACGCGAAGGCGATGGCGTAGCTCGCGGCGGCGGCGAGCAGGGCGAGGGCTCCCCAGCTGGCGAGGCCTTCCTGGTGCCAGGGGGCGAAGATCAGGAGGACGCCGGCGAAGCCCAGGAAGAGGCCGGTCAGGCGCAGCGGGTGGAGGCCTCGGTCGGTGCCGAGGAGGAAGCCTATGAGGAGGGCCCAGAGCGGGGTCGTCGCGTTCAGGACGCCCGCGATGCCGGAGTCGACCGTCTGCTCACCGATGGCGAAGAGGGCGAAGGGGATGGCGTTGCAGAAGAGCGCCGCGACGACCAGGTGCCCCCAGATCCGGCGGGAGCGGGGGAGGCGCTGCTTCGCCCGGCCGGCCAGGACCAGGAGGACCGCCGTGCCCAGGGCGCAGCGCGTGATCGTGATGTGCGCGGGGGACAGGCCGTGGTTCAGGGCCAGTTTGATCCACAGGAAGCCCGAGCCCCACAGGAGGGCCAGGGTGGCCATGCGGAGCGGCGAGGCGAGGGAGCGGAGACTTGGCATGGCTCTACGGTCCCGGAAGAAACCTTTGAGGACAAGTGAAGAGTGCTGCATGCACTGTTAAGCTGGGCTGCATGCTCGATGTGAGGCGTATGCAGGTTCTGTCGGCCGTGGTGGGATGCGGGTCGGTCACCGCGGCAGCGGCTGACCTCGGGTACACGCCGTCCGCCGTCAGCCAGCAGATCGCCGCCCTGGAGAAGCAGGCCGGGGTCGAGCTGCTGGAGCGGGTGGGGCGTGGTGTGCGGCCGACAGCGGCGGGGCTCCTGCTGTCCGAGTACGCCGGGGTGATCGGGCGGCAGGTGGCCGAGGCGGAGACCGCCCTCGGGGATCTGCGGGCCGGGCGTACGGGGCGGCTCGCGGTGCGCTACTTCGCCACCGCGGGGGCCGCCCTCGTGGCTCCCGCCATCGCCCGGTTCCGGTCCGAACACCCGGGTGTGCAGGTCGAGTTGAAGCTCATCGATCCCGAGGATCCGCTGCCCGACGTGAAGGAGGGGCGGGCCGACCTGGCGCTGGTGGTGCGGCCGCCCGGTGACTCCGGCGGGCCCGACGGCGTACGGCTGGTGCATCTGCTCGACGATCCCTACCGTGCCGTGCTGCCCAAGGGGCACCGGCTGGCCGGGAAGCGTTCGCTGGAGCTGACCGACCTCGCCGACGAGCCGTGGGTCGGCAGCGAGTGGCCGGGGACCTGCCTGGACGCGCAGCTCGACGCCTGTGCCGCCGCCGGTTTCCGGCCCGGCTTCGTGGTCGAGAGCGAGGACTACGTGACCGCCCAGGGGTTCGTGGCGGCGGGGCTGGGGGTCAGCCTCATCCCGCGGCTCGGGCTCGGGGGTCTCCATCCGGACGTCGTCATCCGCGAGGTGCGTTCTCCTGAGCCGCGTAGGGCGATCTACGTGGCGGTGCGGGAGTCGGCTCCGGAGCAGCCTGCCCTGCGGGGGCTGATCGACTCTCTGCGGCACGCCGCCCGCGCCGGCGAGCGCCGGGAGTGAGCGGAGGGGGGTTGGTGGCCCGCTGTCAGGCTTTGGCAGGGAGCAGCGGTGCCTTGCGTGAACCCGGTACCCAGCGCGGGAGCGCGTACGGCAGTGCTCCGTACCAGAGGCTGGCCACCGCGAAACCGAAGGCCAGGCAGAGCATGCCGCCCACGGCGTCGAGCCAGAAGTGGTTGGCGGTGGCGACGATGACCACCAGCGTCGCCGTCGGGTAGAGAAGGCCCAGGATGCGGGCCCAGGGGGCGGACGCCAGGGCGAAGATCGTGAGGCCGCACCACAGGGACCAGCCGATGTGCATGGACGGCATCGCGGCGTACTGGTTGGACATGTGCTTGAGGTCGCCCGAGGCCATGGAACCCCAGGTCTGGTGGACCAGCACGGTGTCGACGAAGCTGCTGCCGTTCATCAGGCGGGGCGGCGCCAGCGGGTAGAAGTAGTAGCCGACGAGGGCCACCGCCGTGGTCGCGAAGAGGGCGAGCCTGGTCGCCGCGTACCGCCCTGGATGACTGCGGTAGAGCCACACCAGAACACCCAGCGTCACCACGAAGTGCAGTGTCGCGTAGTAGTAGTTCATGCCGATGATCAGCCAAGTCACCGAGTTCACGGCGTGGTTGACGGATTCCTCGAAGGCGATACCGAGCTGGTGCTCCGTGCGCCAGATCCAGTCGGCGTTGCGCAGCGCCTGTCCGCGCTGCTCCGGGACCGCGTTCCGGATCAGCGAATACGTCCAGTAACTGACCGCGATGAGCAGGATTTCGAACCAGAGGCGGGGGCGCCGCGGGGTCCGCAGTCGACGCAGGAAACGCAGCCCCGCTCTCTCCTCCGCGACGGGCTGCGAAGCAGTCTGCTCCCGGCCTTCCAGTGTCGTCACGGTTGTCTCACCCATAGGGACAGAGTCTGCCAGAAAAGCCTTGCCCCACAGATCATCCCTTGGTCGGGTCCACGTCGCATGTTCTACGACCAGAGGACTCCAACCGGTGTGGTACGGGCTCCTCCTCGGGGAGGATCACGGACGATTCCGGTCTCCGGGGGCCGAAGCGGTCGAACCGCGCACCACCAGTTCGGGCATGAACACGAACTCGCTGTGCGGCGCGGGCGTCCCGCCGATCTCCTCCAGCAACGTCCGTACCGCCGCCTGCCCCATGGCGGGCACCGGCTTGCGGACCGTCGTGAGCGGTGGGTCGGTGAAGGCTATGAGGGGGGAGTCGTCGAAACCGACGACCGAGACGTCTTTGGGGACGTCCAGACCGCGCTGGCGGGCCGCCCTGATCGCGCCGAGCGCCATCATGTCGCTGGCGCACACCACGGCCGTACAGCCGCGGTCGATCAGCGCGGAGGCCGCCGCCTGGCCGCCTTCCAGCGTGTACAGCGAGTGCTGGACCAGTCGCTCCTCGATGTCGGCGGCGGCCAGCCCCAGCAGGTCCTGCATCGTGCGTATGAAGCCCTCGATCTTGCGCTGCACCGGCACGAACCGCTTGGGGCCCAGCGCGAGCCCGATGCCGGTGTGGCCGAGCGAGACGAGGTGGGTGACGGCCAGCGCCATCGCCGCGCGGTCGTCGGGGGAGATGAACGGCGCCTGGACCTTCGGCGAGAAACCGTCCACGAGGACGAACGGGACACCCTGGGCGCGCAACTGGTCGTAGCGCTGCATGTCCGCGGAGGTGTCGGCGTGCAGGCCCGAGACGAAGATGATGCCGGCGACCCCCCGGTCCACCAGCATCTCCGTCAGCTCGTCCTCGGTGGAACCGCCCGGGGTCTGCGTCGCGAGGACCGGCGTGTAGCCCTGCCGGGTCAGCGCCTGGCCGATGACCTGCGCCAGCGCGGGGAATATCGGATTCTCCAGCTCCGGCGTGATCAGGCCCACCAGGCCCTCGCTGCGCTGCCGCAGCCGGACGGGGCGCTCGTAGCCGAGGACGTCGAGCGCGGCCAGAACGGTCTGGCGGGTGGTCGCCGCGACGCCCGGCTTCCCGTTCAGGACGCGGCTGACGGTCGCCTCGCTGACACCTGCCTGGGCCGCGATGTCGGCAAGCCGTGTGGTCACGGGAGTGGACTGTACCGGCCTGTTCTCGCCTTGCCCACCAACCGGACGCCGTGTGCGGGCGGTTGAACGGCCCGCTCCGGGCTGCTGCGTCATCGCGCTCCCTCGTGTAGTGGTCGGCTCGGCGTCCCGGGCGTGCGCCGCGGGAAGGGGTGGCTCCTGCAAGGCGCTGACGGGGCGATGATCCCCGTACCCGGCAGGCGTGGCAAGAGCTTGCAGAGTCTTGCACAGCGCGCCCGATGTCCGCTGAGCGGCCTCGTACCAGGGTTTCCGGGGGGTCGAGCCGAGGTCACGGGCACGTAACTCTCGGCAGTCCTTGCACTTTTTTGCTGCAAGGTCTTTCGCGGCGCTTACAACGCTGTTACGTTCACGTCGCCCGGCGGACGCAACGGCGCAGTCGGCAAGTCGGCAAGGGGAGCGGGCGGGACCGCTGCCTCAACCACTCGGGCTTTCACCCTCAAGGAGATCTCATGCGGCGTGGCATAGCGGCCACCGCGCTGGTGGCGTCCATCGCCCTCGCGGCGACGGCCTGCGGCGACAGTGACAGCGGCAGCGACAAGTCGGACGGCCCCACCACCATCACCTGGTGGGACACCTCCAACGCCACCAATGAGGCACCGACGTACCAGGCCCTGGTCAAGGAGTTCGAGAAGGCCAACTCCGACGTCAAGGTCAAGTACGTCAACGTTCCCTTCGACCAGGCGCAGAACAAGTTCGACACGGCCGCCGGTGCCAGCGGCGCCCCGGACGTGCTGCGTTCCGAGGTCGGCTGGACCCCCGCCTTCGCCAAGAAGGGCTACTTCCTGCCGCTGGACGGCACCGAGGCCCTCGCGGACCAGAGCAAGTTCCAGCCCAGCCTTATCGAGCAGGCCAAGTTCGACGGCAAGACGTACGGCGTACCGCTGGTCACCGACACGCTCGCGCTGGTCTACAACAAGAAGATCTTCGAGGAGGCGGGCGTCGAGGCGCCCACCACCTGGGCCGAGTTGAGGACCGCCGCCGCCGCGATCAAGAAGAAGACCGGCGTCGACGGCTACTGGGGCTCGACCCAGGCGTACTACGCGCAGTCCTTCCTGTACGGCGAGGGCACCGACACCGTCGACGCCGACGCCAAGAAGATCACCGTCAACTCGCCCGCGGCGGTCAAGGGTTACGAGACCTGGGAAGGCCTGTTCAAGGGCGACGGCCTGCACAAGGCCGACACCACCGTCGACGCGTACGCCCACATCCAGGAGGCGTTCGTCAGCGGCAAGGTCGCCTCGATCATCCAGGGTCCGTGGGAGATCACGAACTTCTACAAGGGCTCGGCCTTCAAGGACAAGGCCAACCTGGGCATCGTCAGCGTCCCGGCCGGCTCCACCGGCAAGGCGGGCGCCCCGACCGGCGGCCACAACCTCTCGGTCTACGCGGGCTCGGACAAGGCCCACCAGGAAGCGTCCCTGAAGTTCCTGAAGTTCATGACCTCGGCCGCCTCCCAGGAGACGATCGCCCTCAAGAACTCCACGCTGCCGACCCGCGACGACGCCTACACCGCCGAGGTCAAGGCCGACCCGGGCATCGCCGGCTACCAGACGGTGCTCTCCGCCGCCCAGCCGCGCCCGGCGCTGCCCGAGTACAGCTCGCTGTGGGGCCCGCTCGACACCGAGCTGAACAAGGTCGCGGCAGGCAACGAGTCGCTGGACAAGGGACTGGGCAACGCGGAGACCGCGATCGCCAAGCTGGTCCCCGACTTCAGCAAGTGACCGTCGTGGCCGTCGGATCCGCCCGCCCTCTCGGCACTGAACGAGCGGGCGGACCCCGGTGACCCGGGGACGGATCCGGCGGCCACCGGCCCGCGTGCGCCCAACCCCTGATCTTCCAGAAGGTGTCGAACCATGACAGTCGTCATCGACCGCGCGACCGGCAAGCGCCGCGGTGACCGAGGGCCGCGCCCCGGGCCGCTCCAGCGACTCAAGCACGGGTACCAGAAGTACTGGTACGCGTACGCGATGATCACCCCGGTGGTCGTCGTGCTCGGCGCGCTGGTGCTCTATCCGCTGGTGCGGGGCGTCTACTTGACGTTCACGGACGCCAACAGCCTCAACTCGGCCCGCCAGATCGGCGTCAACCACATCGACGCCACCTACAAGTTCATCGGCCTGGACAACTACGCCGACATCCTGTGGGGCCCGACCTCCTACGACCGGTTCTGGTCGCACTTCATCTGGACGATCGTGTGGACGGCGCTCTGCGTCCTGCTGCACTACGCCATCGGCCTCGGCCTCGCCCTGCTGCTCAACCAGAAGCTGCGCGGACGCACCTTCTACCGGCTGATCCTGGTCCTGCCGTGGGCGGTGCCCACCTTCGTCACGGTCTTCGGCTGGCGCTTCATGCTCGCCGACTCCGGCATCATCAACTCCGCCCTCGACGCACTGCATCTGCCGTCGCCGCTGTGGCTGGAGGACAGCTTCTGGCAGCGCACCTCCGCCATCATGGTCAACACCTGGTGCGGCGTGCCCTTCATGATGGTCTCGCTGCTCGGCGGCCTCCAGGCCATCGACCAGACCCTGTACGAGGCCTCCGAGATGGACGGCGCCAACGCCTGGCAGCGCTTCCGGCACGTGACCCTGCCGGGGCTGCGGCCGGTCAGCTCCACCGTCGTACTCCTCGGCGTCATCTGGACCTTCAACCAGTTCGCCGTCATCTTCCTGCTCTTCGGCGACACCGCCCCGGACGCGCAGATCCTCGTGACCTGGGCCTACTACCTGGGCTTCGGCCAACAGCCGCGCGACTACGCCCAGTCGGCCGCCTACGGCGTACTGCTGCTGTCCATCCTCGTCGTCTTCACCTCCGTCTACCGCCGCTGGCTGGCCCGCAATGAGCAGCAGCTCGCGAACTGAGGCAGGAGCCCCCATGAGCACCACCACACCCCAGCGCTCCGCCGCGACCGACGAGGCCCCCACCAGGACCGCGCCGGCCCGCAAGGTGCGCCGGCGCGGCGAGAACAGCCTCGCCGGAACGATCACCTCGCACGGCATCCTGACCCTCGCCAGCCTGATCGCGCTGTTCCCGATCGCCTGGCTGGTCTATCTGTCGCTCGGCCCGGACAAGGACGACTACCTCCACCCCGGGCGCATCTTCGGCAAGATGACGTTCGACAACTACTCGTTCGTGTTGCAGCACACGCCGTTCTTCGACTGGCTGTGGAGCACCCTCGTCGTCTCTCTCGGCACCACCTTCATCGGTGTGCTGGTCGCCGCCACCACGGGCTACGCGGTCTCGCGCATGCGCTTCCCGGGCTACAGGAAGTTCATGTGGGTCCTGCTCGTCACCCAGATGTTCCCGGTCGCCGTACTGATGGTGCCGATGTACGAGATCCTGTCCGAACTCCAGCTCATCGACAACTACTTCGGCCTCATCCTGGTGTACTGCTCGACGGCCGTGCCGTACTGCGCCTGGCTGCTCAAGGGCTACTTCGACACGATCCCCTTCGAGATCGACGAGGCCGGACGTGTCGACGGACTGAGCCCCTTCGGCACCTTCGCGCGGCTGATCCTGCCGCTCGCCAAACCGGGCCTGGCCGTCGCCGCCTTCTACAGCTTCATCACCGCGTTCGGCGAGGTCGCCTTCGCCTCGACGTTCATGCTCTCCGACACCAAGTACACGTTCGCCGTCGGCCTGCAGAGCTTCGTCAGCGAACACGACGCACAGCGCAACCTGATGGCCGCCACCGCGGTGCTCGTCGCGATACCCGTCTCCGCTTTCTTCTACCTTGTGCAGAAGAACCTGGTGGCCGGGCTCACCGCAGGCGGCACGAAGGGCTGACGCCCGCCTCCCGAGTGACTCCCGCGCGCCAAGTCGCGCGGGTGGCGGCCGCGGTGGCCCCCCCGGCCTCCGGCCGGGGGGACCGCCAGACCCCGCCGCCACCGCGGCCGCCTCGTCAACCCGCTCCACCACAGACGCCCATGACCCCCACTCCGCAACAAGGACGCCATGAGCCAGCACTCCGCCGACCAGGCACCGACCTCCGCCCTCGCCACCGTCGCCACGCACCGCGACTGGTGGCGGGACGCGGTGATCTACCAGGTCTATCCGCGCAGCTTCGCCGACAGCAACGGTGACGGCATGGGCGACCTGGAGGGCGTACGTTCCAGACTTCCCTACCTGCGCGACCTCGGCGTGGACGCCGTGTGGCTGAGCCCCTTCTACGCCTCGCCGCAGGCCGACGCCGGCTACGACGTGGCGGACTACCGGGCCGTCGACCCCATGTTCGGCAATCTGCTGGACGCCGACGGGCTGATCCGCGACGCCCACCGGCTGAGCCTGCGGATCATCGTCGACCTCGTCCCCAACCACTCCTCGGACCAGTACGAGTGGTTCAGGCGGGCCCTCGCGGACGGGCCGGGCTCCCCGCTGCGCGAGCGCTACCACTTCCGGCCCGGCAAGGGCGAGAACGGCGAACTGCCGCCCAACGACTGGGAGTCCATCTTCGGCGGTCCGGCCTGGACCCGGGTGGTCGAGCCGGACGGCACCCCCGGCGAGTGGTACCTGCACCTCTTCGCGCCCGAGCAGCCCGACTTCAACTGGGAACACCCGGCCGTCGGCGACGAGTTCCGCTCCATCCTGCGGTTCTGGCTCGACATGGGCGTCGACGGTTTCCGGATCGACGTGGCGCACGGTCTGGTGAAGGCGGCAGGGCTGCCGGACCTGGGATCCCACGAGCAACTGAAGCTGCTGGGCAACGATGTCATGCCGTTCTTCGACCAGGACGGCGTGCATGAGGTCTACCGGCAGTGGCGCACGATCCTCGACGAGTACTCGGGCGAGCGCATCTTCGTGGCCGAGGCGTGGACGCCCACCATCGAGCGCACCGCCAACTACGTGCGCCCCGACGAGCTGCACCAGGCCTTCAACTTCCAGTACCTGAGCACCCATTGGGACGCGGCCCAACTGCGTTCCTGCATCGACCGCACGCTGGACGCGATGCGCCCGGTGGGCGCCCCCGCCACCTGGGTGCTGTCCAACCACGACGTGACCCGGCACGCCACGCGCTTCGCCAACGAGGCCGGGCTCGGCACCCAGATCCGCACCGCGGGCGACCGCGCGCTCGGGCTGCGCCGGGCCAGGGCGGCGACGCTCCTGATGCTGGCGCTGCCCGGCTCCGCCTACCTCTACCAGGGCGAGGAACTCGGCCTGCCGGACGTCGTGGACCTGCCGGACGAGGTGCGCCAGGACCCCGCGTACTTCCGGGGCGCCGGCCAGGACGGCTTCCGCGACGGCTGCCGGGTGCCGATCCCGTGGACCCGGGAGGGCTCCTCGTACGGCTTCGGAAGCGGGGGCAGCTGGCTGCCGCAGCCCGCCGAGTGGGCCGAGCTGAGCATCGAGGCGCAGACCGGCACGGCGGGCTCGACCCTGGAGCTGTACCGGGAGGCGATCGCGGTCCGGCGTGAGCGGTCCGACCTCGGCGCGGGCGACTCGGTCACCTGGCTGAAGGCACCGGAGGGCGTACTCGCCTTCCGCCGCGGTGAGTTCACCTGCACCACGAACACCGGCACCGAGGCGGTGACCGTCCCGGCGTACGGCCGGGTACTCGTCGCCAGTGGTGAGCCGATCCTGTCCCAGGACGGCGAGGCGAAGCTGCCGGCGGACACCACGGTGTGGTGGACCACCGGCTGACAGCCCGGCGACGGCCGTTCGCCCGGCGCCTGACAGCCCGGCGACGGCCGTTCGCCCGGCAATTGGCGGCCGGGCAGTCTCCGCCCACCCGGTAACTGCTGAGCCGTCAACCACCGGTCCCTGCAAGAAGTTTCTGACAGTTTCAGAGGCCCGCCTTCCGCTCCGGGAGGTGGGCCTCTACTATCTGCGGCACCGCACGACTCTGCAAGCTTTCAGCAAGAACCTTCAATTCCCCTCGAAGCGCCGCAAGGCGCCTCGACGTACCCTCCATGGACCTTCAACGGAGAAGGAACCCCCACATGGCCAGCAGAACCCTTTCCGGTGCCCTCGCCCTCGCGGCGGCCGCGTCGGTCGCGCTCGCCGTCCCCGCCGGCACCGCGCAAGCCTCACCCCCCGGCACCAAGGACGTCACCGCCGTCCTCTTCGAATGGGACTTCGACTCCGTCGCGACGGAGTGCGCGAGCCGCCTCGGCCCCGCCGGATACGGCTTCGTCCAGGTCTCCCCGCCCGCCGAGCACATCCAGGGCGCGCAGTGGTGGACCTCGTACCAGCCGGTCAGCTACCGGATAGCGGGGCGCCTCGGTGACGCCACCGACTTCCGGGACATGGTCACGGCCTGCCACAACGCGGGCGTGAAGGTCGTCGTCGACACGGTCATCAACCACATGTCCGCGGGCAGCGGCACGGGCACCGGCGGCTCGTCGTACACGAAGTACAACTACCCGGGCCTGTACTCCTCGTACGACTTCGACGACTGCACCGCGAGCATCAGCGACTACTCCAACCGCGCCAACGTCCAGAACTGCGAACTGGTCGGTCTCGCGGACCTGGACACCGGCGAGTCGTACGTCCGTTCCGCCATCGCCGGCTACCTGAACACCCTGCTCGGCTACGGCGTGGACGGCTTCCGCGTCGACGCGGCCAAGCACATGCCGGCCGCCGACCTCGCCAACATCAAGTCCAGGCTGAGCAACACGGGCGTGTACTGGAAGCAGGAGGCCATCTACGGCGCGGGCGAGGCGGTCCAGCCCACCGAGTACACCGGCACCGGCGACGTCCAGGAGTTCCGGTACGCCTACGACCTCAAGCGGGTCTTCAACAACGAGAACCTCGCCTACCTGAAGAACTACGGCGAGGGCTGGGGGTACATGAGCAGCGGCGTCTCGGCCGTCTTCGTCGACAACCACGACACCGAGCGCAACGGCTCCACCCTCAGCTACAAGGACAACGCCAACTACACGCTGGCGAACGTCTTCATGCTCGCCTGGCCCTACGGCGCACCCGACATCAACTCGGGCTACGAGTTCTCCTCCACCGACGCCGGACCGCCCAACGACGGCACGGTCAACGCCTGTTGGCAGGACGGCTGGAAGTGCCAGCACGCCTGGGGCGAGATCCAGCGCATGGTCGCCTTCCGCAACTCCACCCGCGGTGAAGCGGTCACCAACTGGTGGGACAACGGCGCCGACGCCATCGCGTTCGGCCGAGGCTCCAAGGGCTTCGTGGCCATCAACCACGAGTCGTCCTCGCTGAGCCGCACGTACCAGACCTCTCTCGCGGCGGGCACGTACTGCAACGTGCAGAGCAACACGACCGTCTCGGTGAACAGTTCGGGCCAGCTCACCGCGACGCTCGGCGCCAACACGGCGCTGGCGGTCTACTCGGGCAAGTCCAGCTGCTGAGTGCCCCCAGGAGAGGGCCCGTTCGCCGATCCCCTGGTGAACGGGCCCTCCGTCACGAGCAGATGTGAAAGTTCTTGCCATCGCTTTCAAGACTCTTGCTGCAATGCTTGCGGGAGCGATACGTTCACGCCGGCGCCCGGCAACGAGGCCGAGCCGCGGCGTGGGGCATACGGGACTTCGGACCTGCCCGCCTGACCCGAATGAGCCGTAATCGCGAGGAGTTCACGCCTGTGATACCGAGATGGCCGGCGCCCTGGGTGCGCCGAAGCGCGCAGCCCGGACGAACCTCGCACCGCGGGAGAGTCGCGGCCGTCGCCGTGGCCGCCCTCGCGGCAGCGCTCGTCCAGCCCCTCGCGGCCCAGGCCGCGACGCCGCCCGCGCCCCCGTCCGACGCGGCCCTGGCCAGGACGGCCGCCCGCAACGACGCGACCCGCGAGCAGTTCTACTTCGTCCTGCCGGACCGCTTCGCCAACGGCGACTCCTCCAACGACAAGGGCGGCCTCACCGGTTCGCGCCTGTCCACCGGCTACGACCCCACCGACAAGGGCTTCTACCAGGGCGGTGACCTCAAGGGCCTGACCCAGCGGCTCGACTACATCAAGGGCCTCGGCACCACCTCCATCTGGATGGCGCCGATCTTCAAGAACCAGCCCGTGCAGGGCACCGGCGACAACGCCTCGGCCGGCTACCACGGCTACTGGATCACCGACTTCACCCAGGTCGACCCGCACTTCGGCACCAATAAGGACCTGGAGACACTGATCTCCAAGGCCCACGCCAAGGGCATGAAGGTCTTCTTCGACGTCATCACCAACCACACCGCCGACGTCGTCGACTACGAGGAGAAGTCCTACGGGTACCTCTCCCAGGGCGCCTTCCCCTACCTGACGAAGGACGGCGAGCCCTTCGACGACGAGGACTACGCGTCCGGGGCGGCCGGCGCACCGGACTTCCCCGCCGTCGACAAGGACTCCTTCCCCCGTACGCCGACCGTGCCCGCCGCCAAGCGGAACACCAAGGTCCCGTCCTGGCTCAACGACCCGACGATGTACCACAACCGCGGCGACTCCACCTTCGCCGGCGAGAGCTCCGAGAACGGCGACTTCTCCGGCCTCGACGACCTGTGGACCGAGCGCCCCGAGGTCGTCGGCGGCATGGAGCGGATCTACCAGAAGTGGGTCAGGGACTTCGACATCGACGGCTTCCGGATCGACACCGTGAAGCACGTGAACATGGAGTTCTGGACGCAGTGGGCCACCGCCCTGGACGCGTACGCGAAGAAGCACGGCCGTGACGACTTCTTCATGTTCGGCGAGGTCTACTCCGCCGACACCTCGATCACCTCGCCGTACGTCACCGAGGGCCGCCTCGACGCCACGCTCGACTTCCCCTTCCAGGAGGCGGCCCGCCAGTACGCCTCCCAGGGCGGCAGCGCGCGCAAACTGGCCTCGGTCTTCGGCGACGACTACAAGTACACGACGGACAAGGCCAACGCGTACGAGCAGGTCACCTTCCTCGGCAACCACGACATGGGCCGTGTCGGCTCCTTCCTGGTCCAGGACAACCCGGACGCGACCGACGCCGAGCTCCTGAAGAAGGACCGGCTCGCCAACGAGCTGATGTTCCTCAGCCGGGGCAACCCGGTCGTCTACTACGGGGACGAGCAGGGCTTCACCGGCGCGGGCGGCGACAAGGACGCCCGCCAGACCATGTTCGCCTCACAGACCGCCGACTACCTCGACGACGACGAACTCGGCACCGACCGCACCCACGCGAGCGACGCCTACGACACGAGTGCGCCGCTCTACAAGCAGATCAGTGCTCTCGCCAAGCTCCGCAAGGCCAACCCCGCCCTCGCGGACGGCGTCCAGACGGAGCGGTACGCCGCCGACGGCGCCGGTGTCTACGCCTTCTCCCGGACGGACGCGAAGACCGGCACCGAGTACGTCGTGGCCGTGAACAACGCGGCCGAGCCGAAGTCGGCGACCTTCGCGACGGGCTCGGCGGACATGAGGTTCCGCGGCGTCTACGGCACCTCGGACACCGTCACCAGCGGAGCCGACAGCCAGGTCACCGTCACCGTCCCGGCCGGCTCCTCCGTCGTCCTCAAGGCCGCGGGCACCCTCGACGCACCCGTCTCCAGGCCGACGCTCACCCTGAAGGCACCGGACGCGGGCGCCACCGGCACCGTAGAGCTGACCGCCGACGTCGCGGGCGGCCGGCTCAACCGGGTCGTCCTCGCCGCCCAGGTCGGCGACGCGAAGTGGCGGACGCTCGGCTCCGCCGACCACGCCCCGTACAAGGTCACCCAGGTCATCGGCGAGGACGTACCGGCCGGAACCGCCCTGCGCTACAAGGCAGTTGTCATCGACTCGGCCGGCCGCACGTCGAGCGCCACGGCCGGCTCGGTCACGGGCACCCCGCCCGCCGAGGAGATCCCGACGGCTACCTCGCGCGACTACGCGATCGTCCACTACCAGCGCGCCGACGGCGACTACACAGACTGGCGGCTCTACGCCTGGGGCGACCTCGCCGACGGCGAGGCGACGACCTGGCCCGAGGGCCACGACTTCATCGGCCGCGACGCCTACGGGGCCTTCGCCTACGTGAAGTTGAAGCCCGGCGCCTCCAGTGTCGGCTACCTCGTGATCGACAAGGACGGCAACAAGGACGTCTCCGCCGACCGCACGATCGACGTCACGGCAACGGGCGAGATCTGGCTCGAACAGGGCAAGGAGGCCGTCCTCACCGAACGGCCCGACTACCCGGCGCAGGACACCTCGAAGGCCGTCCTGCACTACCACCGCGCCGACGGCGACTACGACGGCTGGGGACTGCACGTCTGGACGGGCGCCGCGACGGGCACGGACTGGTCCAAGCCCCTGCAACCGGTGGACACTGACGCCTATGGCGCTGTGTACGAGGTGCCGCTCGCCGAGGGTGCCACCAGCCTCAGCTACATCCTCCACAAGGGCGACGAGAAGGACCTCCCCACCGACCAGTCACTGGACCTGGCGGCGAACGGCCACGAGGTGTGGCTGGTGAACGGCCAGGAGAAGTACCTGCTCCCGCAGCCCGCGGGCAGCGCCGCCGCGCTCGACCTGACCACGTCCAAGGCCGTCTGGATCGACCGGAACACGGTCGCCTGGAACGGCTCCGAGGCGCCCGTGTCCACGCAGCTGCTCTACTCGCGCGACGGCTCGGTCGAGGTGAAGGACGGCACGCTGACCGGGCGGGCCAAGTGGCTCCGCCTGTCCAGGTCCACGCTCACCGACGCCCAGCAGGCCGCCTTCCCGCACCTGAAGGACTACACCGCCTGGACCGTCGACCCGCGTGACCGTGACCGCGTGCGGGAAGCGCTGAGCGGCCAACTGGTCGCCTCCCAGCGGGCCGTGAACGGCGCGGTGCTCGCGGCCACCGGCGTCCAGATCGCCGGCGTACTCGACGATCTGTACGACGCGACGCGGGCCGACCTCGGTCCGACCTTCCGCGACGGCCGCCCCACGCTGGCCCTCTGGGCGCCCACCGCGCAGAGCGTCTCCCTCGACCTCGACGGCAGAGCCGTCAGGATGAGGCGGGACGACACCACCGGCGTGTGGTCCGTCACCGGCGAGAGGTCCTGGACGAACAAGCCCTACCGGTACGTCGTCAAGGTGTGGGCGCCGACCGTCAGGAAGATCGTCGCCAACTCGGTCACCGACCCGTACTCGGTCGCCCTGACCGCCGACTCCAAGCGGAGCCTCGTCGTCGACCTGGGCGCCGAGTCCCTTGCCCCGAAAGGCTGGTCGACCCTCAGGAAGCCGAAGGCGGTCGCGCTGAAGGACGCCCAGATCCAGGAGCTGCACGTCCGGGACTTCTCGGTCGCGGACCCCACGGCCGAGAACCCGGGCACCTATCTTGCCTTCACCGACAAGGACAGCGACGGCTCCAAGCACCTCAGGGAACTGGCGGAGTCCGGCACCTCGTACGTGCACCTGCTGCCCGCGTTCGACATCGCCACCATCCCCGAGAAGAAGGCCGACCAGGCGAGCACCGACTGCGATCTCGGCTCCTACCCGGCCGACTCCGACAAGCAGCAGGAGTGCGTGGCGAAGATCGCCGCGAAGGACGCCTACAACTGGGGCTACGACCCCTTCCACTACACCGTTCCGGAGGGTTCGTACGCGACGGACCCGGACGGCACGGACCGTACGGTGGAGTTCCGTGAGATGGTCAAGTCGCTGAACGAGGACGGCCTGCGGGTCGTCATGGACGTCGTCTACAACCACACCGCCGCGAGCGGCCAGGCCGACACCTCCGTGCTCGACAAGGTCGTCCCCGGCTACTACCAGCGGCTCCTCGCCGACGGCAGCGTCGCCAACTCCACCTGCTGCGCCAACACCGCGACCGAGAACGCCATGATGGGCAAGCTGGTGGTCGACTCGATCGTCACCTGGGCCAGGGAGTACAAGGTCGACGGCTTCCGCTTCGACCTCATGGGCCACCACCCCAAGGCCAACATCCTCGCCGTCCGCAAGGTGCTGGACGCCCTCACCCTCGCCAGGGACGGCGTCGACGGCAAGAAGATCATCCTGTACGGCGAGGGCTGGAACTTCGGCGAGGTCGCCGACGACGCCCGCTTCACCCAGGCCACCCAGAAGAACATGGCGGGGACGGGCATCGCGACCTTCTCCGACCGCGCGCGTGACGCCGTACGCGGCGGCGGCCCCTTCGACGAGGACCCCGGCGTCCAGGGCTTCGCGTCCGGCCTCTACACCGACCCCAACTCCTCGACAGGCAACGGCACTCCGGCCGAACAGAAGGCCCGCCTGCTGCACTACCAGGACCTCATCAAGGTCGGACTGAGCGGCAACCTCGCGGAGTTCGGCTTCACCGACACCAACGGCACACGGGTCAAGGGCTCCGAGGTCGACTACAACGGCCAGCCCGCCGGATACGCGGAGGCACCCGGCGACGCCCTCGCCTACGCCGACGCCCACGACAACGAGTCCCTGTACGACGCCCTCACCTACAAGCTGCCCGCGGCGACGAGCGCCGACGACCGGGCCCGTATGCAGGTCCTCGCCATGGCGACGGCCACCCTCTCGCAGGGCCCGTCCCTCTCGCAGGCCGGCTCCGACCTGCTGCGCTCCAAGTCCCTCGACCGCAACTCCTACGACAGCGGCGACTGGTTCAACGCCATCCACTGGAACTGCCGCGACGGCAACGGGTTCGGACGCGGACTGCCGATGGCGGCCGACAACGCCTCCAAGTGGCCCTACGCCACACCCCTGTTGACGTCCGTCAAGGTGGGCTGCGACCAGATCCAGGGCAGCTCCGCCGCCTACCAGGACCTGCAACGCATCCGTACGACCGAGAGCGTCTTCTCGCTCGGCACCGCCGGCCAGGTCCAGTCGGAGCTGTCCTTCCCCATGTCGGGCAGGGACGAGACACCCGGGGTGATCACGATGAGGCTCGGTGACCTCGTCGTCGTCTTCAACGCGACGCCCGAGCGGCAGGAGCAGACGGTCACCGCCTCGGCCGGGACGGCGTACGCGCTGCACCCGGTGCAGGCGGCGGGCGCGGACTCCACCGTCAAGTCCTCGTCGTATGCGGAGAAAACGGGCACGTTCACCGTTCCGGGTCGCACTGTGGCGGTATTTTCCCGGACTTCCTGAAAAGAGCATTACCGTGGTGGGGCAGACCTCGAACCCGGGTCTGTCCCACCCGCGTGTCCAAGGGCTGGCAGATGGACGTCAACGGCAAACGGACAGAGACGA
Source organism: Streptomyces sp. NPDC088747 (assembly GCF_044751025.1). Lineage (NCBI taxonomy): Bacteria > Bacillati > Actinomycetota > Actinomycetes > Kitasatosporales > Streptomycetaceae > Streptomyces > Streptomyces sp. NPDC088747. The sequence goes on along the minus strand of NZ_JBIVKZ010000005.1, from coordinate 255,271 downwards.
CCGTGCTGGTCGTGGACGACGTGGCGGCCAGCCGGTACGCCATGGGCGCCCTGCTGCGCCGCGCCGGCTACCAGGTGGTGTCGGTCTCCAACGGCCATGACGCCCTGGAGGAACTCGACGTACGGCTGCGCAAGGGCACCCTGCCCGACGTTGCGCTCATCGATGTGAACCTGCCGGACATGAGCGGCTTCGAACTGTGCCGTCGGCTCAAGGAACGGCCGCACATGGCCGGGCTGCCCGTCGTGCACTTCTCGGCCGCCGCGTTGGACGCGGGTGACCGCTGCCGTGGCCTCGACGTCGGCGGCCAGGCGTATCTGACGGTGCCCGCCGAGCCCGAGGAGATCGACGCGGTGATCCGGTCGGCGGTGCGCGCCGCGCGCCTCCGGGCCGGAGACCAGGCGCTGGCGCGGCGGCTGACCAGGCTGTCGGAGACGATCGTCGCCATCCAGACGGCGCGTTCACCGCAGGAACTCGCCGACGCCGCCGCCGAGGGCACCGCGCGGCTCACCGGCGGCCCCGCGGCCGTCTTCGTCCTCGGCCCGGACGACGAGCTGTACCGCGGCACCTCACGGGACCGCACCTCGCTCGCGTTGCCGGACGAGGGCGCCCACCGGGCGGTGGCCGGGCTGCTGAAGCGGCTCACCCGCGGGCAGTCGGGGGTGCGGCTCACCACGGTGCCCGCGCCGCTGTGGCCCGCCGGGTTCTTCCGGCCGGACGTGGAGCACGACGCCCGCCTCGCGCTGATCCCCCTCCGGAACGGCCGGGCCTCGGTCTGCCTGGCGGTGCCCACCCGCGGGGTGCGCCGGGTCAACCCCGAGGACGAGACGCTGGTGGCCAGGCTCGCCGAGGCCACCGCGCTCGCCGCCGAGCCGCTGCTCATGTACCAGGTCGAACGGCATGTCGCCCTCACCCTCCAGCACAGCTTCCTGCCCCAGCCGCACCGGCTGCCCGAACTGCCGGGCGTCGATGTCGTGGTCCGGTACGTGCCCGCGTCCCAGGAGACGGAGATCGGCGGGGACTTCTACGCGGCCCTGCGCGTCGGTGACGGGGTGCTCGCCGCGGTCGGCGACGTCGTCGGGCACTCCCTTGAGGCGGCCACCGTCATGGTCGAGATCCGGCACGCGCTGCGCGCCTACTGCGTCGACGAGAGCGATCCGGCCGTGCTCGCCGAACGCCTTGACCGAATGCTCCAGCGCTACCACCCCGAGGTCACCGCCACCGTCTGCCTGGCCCTGATCGACCCGGCCACCGGCCGCACCCTCATCGCCAACGCCGGCCACATCCCGCCGTTGATCATCCGGGACAGCGGCAGCGCGGACTACTCGAAGGCCGCCGGTCCGCTGCTGGGCGTGGGCCTGCCGCACCCGCCGCCCACCGAGCTGTTCCTCGAACCCACCGACCGGCTGCTCATGGTCACCGACGGTCTGATCGAGACCCGCGGCACGGACCTCGTGGCCTCGATGGAAACCCTCCGCTCGGCCGCCGCGGGCGCCCTCCCCGGCCTCGACGCCCTCTGCGACACCCTCCTCGACTGCTTCGGCCACCGTGACGACGACATCGCGCTGCTGGCCCTGCGACTAGGCTGACCGGGAAACCTCTGGAACGGGAGTGCCCATGCCGCAGATCACCGTCGACTACTCCGAGTCGCTCGACGCGGCCTTCGACCGGCGCGGCTTCGCGCTCGCGCTGCACCCGGTGGTCGTCGAGACGGCGGGCGCGCGGATCGAGGCGTGCAAGACACGGTTCCGCCCGACCGAGGACGACGTGGTGGGGGCGGAGGGCGACGGCCACGCCATCGTGCACGTCACGCTCGCCCTGCTCGCCGGCCGCGCCGAGGAGACCAAGGCCCAGCTCACCGAGGCCGTACTCGACCTGCTCCGCAAGCACATCGAGCCCGCCGAAGGGGTCGCGAAGGTGCACGCCTCCGCCGAGGTCCGCGACCTCGACCCGTCGTACCGCAAGTACGAGGAGTAGGTCCGGGGATACGGGGAGCGGCCTCGCGGGGTGTCTACGTCGCCGGTGGTGACGCCAGTGCGATCAGCCGGACGACGAGGTCGCTGAAGGGGCCGTCGCCCGGCTCGCCCCTGAGCGACTCGCGCAGCAGGTCGCTCAGCTCCTCGTCGTAGGCGGCGCTCACGGCCGCGAGTGCGGCGAAGTCGTGCACGAGCTGCCGTTCCAGATCGGCGCGCGGGACGCGCCGTCCGTCCAGCCAGAGCAGCGCCGTCGACTCGACGAGCGAGATCCACGAGCGGATCATCAACTCCAGCCGGGCGGGCGCGTTCTGGATGTTCATGTGCGAGAGGATCTGGACGTACGCGGCCTGCCGCACCCCGTCGATCAGCGCGTTGGTGGTGGACGAGCCGACAGCGGGCCCACCCCGCATCAGCGCCGCGAAACCGGGCCCGTGGTCGTCCACGAAGTCGAAGAACCGGCGCATCACCCGCAGCAGCCGCGAGCCGAGCGAGCCTTCCGCCGCGACCACGAAGCGTTCCGCGAGATCGTCCGAGGCGCGCTGCAACGCGGCCTCGTACAGGCTGAGTTTGCCGGGGAAGTAGTGGTAGACCAGCGGTCGCGAGATGCCCGCAGCGGCGGCTATCTCATCGATGGAGACCTCGTCGGGCGAGCGTCTGCTGAAGAGTTCGAGGGCGACGCCGATCAGCTGTTGCCGCCGTTCATCGACACCCATCCTGCGGCGTACCCCGGTTGTCATACGAACACCTTACCGATCGGATCCGGCCTGGAACGGCACGGTCCGCGCCAGGCGGTTCACATGTCCAGCACGATCCTCCCACCACGTGCCCGGGACACACAGATCAGCATCGAGTCCCCACGCTCCGCGTCCGTGAGCAGTTCGTCCCGGTGCTCGATCTCCCCTTCCAGCACCCGCTGTTGGCAGGTTCCGCAGAATCCCTGCTCGCAGGAGTAGGCGGTGCCGGGGAGCTCCGCGCGCACGGCGGCGAGCACCGTGGAGTCGGCGGAGACGGTCAACGTCCGGCCGCTGCGGTGCAGTTCGACCTCGAAGGCGCCGTTGCCCTCGGCGCGGGCGAGGGGCGTGAACCGCTCCAGGTGCAGCGCCGCCCCCTCCGGGAGCCGGGCCTCGACCGCCTCCATCAGCCCCTGCGGACCGCAGCAGTAGACCACCGCGCCCTCGGGGACGTCCGCGAACAGCGCGTCGAGGTCGGGGAGTCCGTCCTCGTCCTCGGCGACGACGGTGACCTGTCCGCCGGGCAGTTTCCCGACCTCCTCCAGGAACGGCATCGAGGGCCGCGTACGCCCGCAGTACAACAGCCGCCAGTCCGCCTCGGGCCGAAGCGACCGCAGCATCGGCAGGACCGGGGTGATCCCGATGCCGCCGGCCACGAAGACGTACCCGGGCGCGGCCACGAGCGGGAAACGGTTGCGGGGCCCGCGCACCTCCACCTCCATGCCCTCCCGGAGCCCGTCGTGGACCTCGCGCGAACCCCCGCGCCCGCCCGCCGCCTCGCCCACCAGCCGCGCCGCGACGGTGTACGACGAGGTGTCCCGCGGGTCCCCGCACAGCGAGTACTGCCGTACGAGCCCCGAGGGCAGCACCAGGTCGAGATGGGCGCCGGGCTCCCAGCGCGGCAGTTCCCGTCCCTCCAGGCGCAGTTGGACGACACCGTCGGCGATCCGCTCGTGCCGGGCGACCGAAAGACGCAGAGCCCGGGTGCGCGGCCGGCCGGACACCGGGTTCTCCAGCGCGGGCAGCGGCCACAGCGGCGAGCCGCCGATACGGCGGCGCAGCGCACGCCGGACGAACAGGGCGGTGCCGGCGACGGCCACGACGGTCCGCAGCCGGGGCATCAGGCCGCGCCCCTCTCCGCGGCCGTGGCGGCGGGCGACGAGGCGAGATAGGCCACGGCCTGTTCGGTCGAACCCTCCTGGGAGGGGTGGTAGGACCGGCTGAGATAGCGCGGAACGGACTTCAGCAAGTCCCCGGTCGACGGCAGCACCCCCGCCTTCCCGCCCAGGTAGAAGTCCTTGAAGCTCGCCCGGCCCGCGGTGAGTGTCGGATCGTTCTCCATGAAGAAGCGTGTCCCGCGCTGCCACAGGAAGACGAGCGCGGCGAAGGCGGTCGCCCAGGTCCGCGCGCGCCGCCGGTAGCCCCCGTCGACGTGCAGGAACAGTTCGAACGCCACGGACCGGTGCTCGACCTCCTCCGCCCCGTGCCAGCGCAGCAGGTCCAGCATGGTCGGGTCGGCGCCGCGCCGGTCCAACTCCTCGGCGTTCAGCACCCAGTTGCCGAGGAACGCGGTGTAGTGCTCGATCGCCGCGATGATGGCGACCCGCTCCATCAGCCACCACTGGCGCGCCCTGCCCGGCGGCAGCGTGCGGTCGCCGAGGAGTTTCTCGAAGAGCCAGTCGACCTGCGCGGTGTACGGCGTCGGGTCGAGCCCGAGCTCCCTGAGGTGGGGGAGCACCTCGTCGTGCGCCTGCGCGTGCATGGCCTCCTGGCCGATGAACCCGATGACGTCCTGGCGCAGCCGCTCGTCCCGGATGTGGGGCAGCACCTGCTTGTAGACGTGCACGAACCAGCGCTCACCGGCGGGCAGCAGCAGATGCAGCACGTTGATGGTGTGCGTGGCGAACGGATCGCCCGGCACCCAGTGCAGGGGGGTGTCCTCCCAGGAGAAGGACACCTTCCGCGCCTTGAGCGGTATCCGCTCGGAGTCGACCGGTTCGGGAAGCCGGGCCCGCTTGTTGGACATGCCGTCAATGTACTGACGGGTAGCCCTGGGGAGAACCCCTGTGCGGCGACTTGTTGACGCGAGTGTCAGCGAGGCCCTAGGGCCTGTCTGATAATTCCCGTCGTCGCCCGGAGGGCGGCCTCGCGGCGTCAGGTGCGTGCTCTCGCCGTGCCGGGCGTGGATCCTCGTACTGGACGTACTTGGGTCTGCGCCCGGTGCGGCGAGAGTGCGTGCATGGCGTCGCGGGGCAGACGGGAATTGTCAGACAGGCCCTAACGCAGCCCGCTGATCTCCCGTCCGTTCTCCAGGCTTCCCTTCAGCTCGGCCTGCGCGCCCTGCTTCGTCCGTACGGCGAGCAGTGGGCCCTTCGCCGACCCGGTCACCCCGCCGGAGACCCCGACCGACGCCGTGTCCTTGCTGCCGGCCGCCAGGAGATACCAGCTCCCGGCACCCGACTTCCAGAGCACGCCCGCCAGCACGTGCGGATCGCGGGAGCCGCACGCGGACGAGTTCTCGGCCTTCGCGGCGACCGCCCCGTACGCCGCGCCCGGCGTCCGGAACTGCGCGAGGACGCGGGTGCCGCCGCCCCGCCAGGTCTCGGCCCGCGTGCACACCCAGGTGGCGCTGCCGCCGGCGTCGGGCAGGGACTGCCGCGCGTACTGCCAGGCGTTCACGGTCCGTACGCCCTGGGAGCGCACGGAGGCCAGCGAGCAGGCGAACGGCGCCCAGTTCCGCAGGGCTTCGGCGCCCGACACCTCGCCGGGGGCCGCGGGCCGCCCCGAGGTGAGGTGCGCCGGAACCAGTTCGCCGAGGTCGGTCAGCAGCCGGGTGCCCGAACCGTCCTTCAGCTCCAGCACGTTCCACGAGGTGCACGCGCCGGACCGCTGGGCGGGGCTGGCCAGCGGGGTGGTGACACCGTCGGCCGCCGACGCGAGGTCCATCGCACCCGAGGACGGCTTCATCAGGTCCCGTTCGGAGACCTCGGTCACCCAAGGGGCGGTCAGATAGCGGACGTTGCCGTCGGTCCGGCCCAGGACCACCGCCGCGGCCTCCGCCGCCTTCGCGCCGTCGACCCGCGCGAAGTCGAGGGCCGCGCCGCTCGTGCCGTCGGCCGGTTCGGCGTACCGCGCGACGCGCAGCCCGTCGTAGAGCAGCACGACACGCGCCTGGTCCACCACACCGGCGTACAGGAGCTGCGGCGGTCCCGGCGGGGCGCCGGACGGTGTGCCGGGGGTCGCCGAGACCGCCACGGACTCGCCGGGCCGCGCCCACACGGCCAGTGCCCGGCGCAGCAGCGCCCTGTCCTCGGTGAGGCCGCCGCGCGCCGGCCAGACGGAGAAGTCGGTACGCGCGGACGACTGCCAGGCGAGGGCCGGCGCCTTCGTCAACCGCGCGGGATCCAGCGCGGCCTGGGCCGCCGGGTTCTGCGCGTAGGGCGGCGCCGCCGCGCCGTCGGGTCCCCAGCCCTCGCCGGGCAGACCGAGCAGCGCGCCGCACACCACGACGGCCGCGGTGGCGGCGATCGCGGCCTTCAGATGCTGCCTGCGCCGCATCAGGTCGGTGGGCCGGGCGTGCAGCGAACAGGGGTCGAACTCGGGGGAGTCGAGCAGTGAGTCCTGCGCCTCCATCCCGGCGGCCACCGCCAGCGCCGCGCCCGGGTCGTCGACGCCCGCCGCCGTCAGCACCTTCCGCACGTCGGCCTCGGACAGCTTCTCCAGGCCGCGCAGCACATAGGCGGCGCGCGCGGGCCCGGAGAGCGCGGACAGCCGCTGGTCCAGGGCGAGTTCGTCGGCGCCGCCCGAGCGCGGGAAGAGCCGCAGGCCCCACACCTGGGGGAGCAGCGGCGGCAGTTGGGCCCGCCTGGGCCACGCGAGTCTGGCCAGCGGCAGGCCCGCCTCCAGTGCCGTACGCACCACCTGGAGGCGTACGAAGGCGTAGCCCGGGTCGCTGTCGCGGCCGGCGCCCGTCTGCTGGGCGGGGATGACGGTGGCGTCACCGGACGTACGGCCCCGGGGCAGCGCGCGCTGGGTGAGGGCGTGCGCGGTCAGCACCCGGCGGTTGCGGCCGAGGCTGGGCGGCAGCACCAGATAGGCGAGCCGGACCAGCCGCGGATAGTGCTCGACGAGCGCCGCCTCGGCCTGCTCGACATCGATGACCGGGCCTGAGGAAGGCGCGGGGCGCGGGGCTACATCCTGTGACTGCACATATCGCAGAACGAGTGAACCGGGCTATGGTCACCCGCCGGTGGTCACCCGGGTTCGACCAGGAGCCTCGCGTAGTTCGCCATCGACCGCTGGTAGCGCGGCAGATGAGGTGCGAGGGCGCCGATCACCAGGGCGAGGCCCTCGCGTTCACGGCCCAGGTCGGCGAGGCAGAGGGCCAGGCAGGCGCGGACCGCGTCGTCCAACTCGTCCGAGGGGGCGACGAGTTCGGGGCCGAGCAGGTCGACGCCCTCCTCGGGCTTCCCGAGGTTCCGCAGCGAACTGGCGAGCTGGATCCTGGTGCGGCGTCCCCGGTAGCCGTCGAGCCCGCGGGCCAGCGCCTCCCGGTACAGCGGAACGGCCTTGTCCGGGTGGCCCGTCGAGTCCCAGGCGCACGCCTGCTCGAAGGGGCCGAGCGGGCTGGCCGCGGGCAGCTCCGCGACCAGCGAGTCGATCATCGCCCGGAAGTCCGCGGCGTCCTCTTCGGCACAGTCGTCGAACGTGGCCCACGCCGCCGCCGTACGCTCTTCCCAGTCCTCGTTCACGGGCCCACCCTCGCACAGGCGTGCCTCCTGGGGTCGATGGGGGCCGATCGGGGCCGCTGATTGAGCGCTGGGCCCGTGGCAGCCGTATCCAGGGCAAGGGCCCTCGTTCGACAGGGCTCCCGGCGGCATGGGCGCCGACACAGACCGGAGGTACGTAGGTATGAGGTTGACGGGACCCAAGCTCACGGTGGCCGGAGCCGTCGCGGTGCTCGCGCTCACGGGCTGCGCCGCCGAGAAGAAGTCCGACCCGGTGCCGGCCGCCGCGACCGGCAGCCTGGAGCACATAGCGAGTGAGGCGGGCTGCGCCCCCGAACTCCAGACGGACGCGGACGAGATCCGCCAGGCCACCTGCAAGAACACCGACGGCAGGTTCATCCTCGCGACCTTCGCCACCGACCGCGGCCAGCGCGAGTGGATCAACGGCGCCAAGGACTACGGCGGGTTCTACCTCGTCGGCCGCAAGTGGGTCGCCGTCGGCGAGCAGAAGGTCGTCACGGCGCTGCGGGGCCGGCTCGGCGGGGACATGGAGATCGGGACCGATCACTCCGGTCACACCCCCTGACGGGGCGCGGGTTCCCCCCGGACGCCCGGGAACCCGTACCGTTCCGGGACGGACGAAAGCCGGTGGTGGGAATTCCCACCACCGGCTTTCTCAGTGGTTCAGCCTCTCAGCGAGCCACTGCCTACTGGCACCTCTTGCCGGAGTTGATGCACTTGACCAGCTTGTTCATCGTGTTCGCGGAGAAGAAGTTGATGAAGTCGTTGTGGTCGGTGATCGGCTTGTGCAGGTTCTCCGGGAAGCTGTCCACCGCGTACGGGTTCACGACCGTGCCGTTCTCGATGGTCGGAGCCGGGACGTCGTAGACCAGGCGGACCTGGAGCTGGGGGATCGCCTTGAAGCCGTTGGCGCAGGTGCCGTCGGCCTGGACGAACGCCACGTGGGTGCGGTGGTTGGCGCTGTCGATGTTCTGGCCGTCCCAGCAGCTCTGGAAGTTGGTGGTCCGCACCACGTCACTGCCCTGGGGGCAGATCGGGTACTTGTCCTCCAGCTGCACCTTGTTCTCGAAGCCGGTGCAGCTCCAGTTCACGTTGGCGTTGGCGTTGCCGTTGACGAAGGCCTTGGCGTCACCGGTGATGATGCGCAGGGCGGACGGCATCGCGACGACCTTGCCCCGCTTGTTGCCGACGAACTTCAGCTGCGCCTGGGCGGGCTGCAGGATCTTGCCCACGTTGCCCTCGGTGCCGCCACCGGCGTTGTTCTGGTCGAAGTCCTGCGTACCGTCCTGGAGACGGAGCACCGGCCAGAAGTACGACGACTTGTCACCCTGGTTCTGGCAGGTGGTGTCGGCCGCCGCCAGGTCCGCGTCGCTGGCGAACGCGTCGTTGTTCTGGTTGCCGACGTAGTCGTGCAGGTGGTGGGCGCCGTTGGTGACACCCGGAGCCACGATCACGTTGTCCGTGTTGTGGTTGTCGTTCCCGTTGGTGCCGCACCTGGTGGTGAAGGTGCCCCGCGATCCGGACCTGCCGTTCGCGGCGAGACCGTTCGCGCCCACACCGGGCTGGGTGTTGCGCTGGGCGGTGGTGATGTCCTGGAAGTCGGCCGCCACCGGGCCGTTGCTGACCGGGGGAGTCGCACCGGCGTCGTCGCCGCCCGCGTCCTCCCCGCCGGCGTCGCCGCCCGCGTCCCCACCGGCTTCGTCGCCGGGCGCGGGGCTCGCGGACTCCTCGCCCTCGCCGCCCTGGCCGTCCCCGGTCTGGCCGTCGTTGGTCTGCGGCACTTCCACCGCCTGCCCCGTACAGGGAGCGAGGCCGTCCAGCGAGTCGGGGGCGGTACCGCCGACGCGGGTGATCTCCAGCTGGATGCGGTCGATGATGTTCGCCCGCCGGTCCTTCAGCGGCTGGAGGACCGAGTTCTGGACGAAGCTGGCGTCCCGGGCCTGCGCGTCCCGGGTCGTGGCCAGACGCTGGTAGGCCTCGGTGATCTGCTGGTCCAGCGTGGCCAGCTCACCGTCGACCTCCCCGCGCGCCCGGTCGGGAACACTGGTGAGCTGCTGACCGACATCGGGGCATTCGATCGTGGCCACCTGGGAGGTGGCCGCCTTGGTGCTGTTCTGCGTGCTGTCCTTCTCATGAGCCGAGGCGTAGAAGTTCGCCCAGACCAGACCGCCTCCACCGATCGCGAGGGCCGCGGATGCGGCCACGGCGCGAACGGCCAGTGGCGAACGTCGTTTTCGAGCATTGCGTCCCATGGAACTCCTCTGACTTCCTTGCGGGGCAGCGGAGGCGCCCGACAGGAGTGAAGCGGCTCCATTCCATACGCATGAGGCGGATGGGGTGTTCAGAAACCTCAGAAAATCTTAGAAGTCCCTGAGGCCAATTCCCCCACAATGGGCGCAGAAGCCCCCGAAGTTCCGGGAGTTGATCTCGTGAAACAGGTTTGCGGCAGCCCTGAATGATATTCAGCGCCGCTGAATTTCTGTCAACGGAGACCCTGGTCCAGATAAGCGAGCACCGCCAGTACGCGCCGGTTGTCGTCATCCGAGACCTCTAGTCCCAGTTTGGCGAAGATATTGGAGGTGTGTTTGGCGATCGCCCGTTCCGTGACCACGAGTTGACCCGCGATCGCCGCGTTGGTGCGCCCCTGCGCCATGAGTTCGAGCACCTCCCGTTCGCGCGGGGTGAGCCGCCCCACCGGCTGGTCGGCCGCCGACCGTCGCGACAGCAGCTGCTGGATCACCTGCGGGTCCATGGCCGTACCCCCCGCCGCGACCCTCCGTACGGCGTCGACGAACTGGTCCGCGTCGAACACCCGGTCCTTCAGCAGATAGCCGACCCCGCCGGTGCCGTCGGCGAGCAGCTCGCGCGCGTACAGCTGCTCCACGTGCTGCGAGAGGACGAGCACCGGCAGTCCGGGCCGGTTCCGGCGCGCCTCCAGCGCGCACTGGAGCCCCTCGTCCGTGTGCGAGGGCGGCAGCCGTACGTCGACCACCGCGACGTCCGGCTCCAACTCGGCCAGCGCCCTGCTCAGTTCGGGCCCGCTCTCGACCGCCGCGGCGATCTCGAAGTCGTACGCCTCGAGCATCCGGACCAGTCCGTCGCGCAGCAGGAACAGGTCTTCGGCTAGGACAACTCGCAAGGGATCTCCATGGTGACCATGGTGGGACCGCCCACGGGGCTGCTGACGGCCAGGACGCCGTCGAATGTACCCAGCCGCCGGTCGACGCCGGTGAGCCCGGACCCGGCGTCGAGCCGGGCGCCGCCCCGGCCGTCGTCGGTGACCGTGACCCGCAGCATGCCGTTCGCGTGGTGGACGTCCACCCAGACCCGGCCCGCGCCCGAATGCTTGACCGCGTTGGTCAGCACCTCGCTGACGGCGAAGTACGCCGCCGCCTCGACCGGTTCCCCCGGCCTGCCGTCGAGGTCGACATCCACCTCGGTCTCCAGCGGCAGCCGCAGCGCCAACGCCCTTACCGCGTCGCCGAGTCCGCGCTCGGCCAGCACCGGCGGATGGATGCCCCTGACGAGGTCCCGGAGCTCGGTGAGAGCGTCGGCGGAGGACCTGCGGGCCCGCCCCAGCAACTCCTTCGCCTTCGCCGGGTCCTTCTCGACCAGCGCCTCGATGGTCCCCAGGTCCATCCCCATGGCTACCAGCCGCGCCTGCGCCCCGTCGTGCAGATCCCGCTCGATACGCCGGAGTTCGGCGGCCGAGGAGTCGACGGCGTCGCGCCGCGTCTCGGTCAGTACGCGTACCCGCTCGGCGAGTTCGGCCTCGTCCGGCCCCAACACCGCCCGGGTGAGCAGGAAGTGGACGCGCAGGAGGGGCGGGGAGAGGTGATAGGAGGCGACCAGGAGTGCCGCGCCCAGCGCGCCCGCGAGGAGCGCCGTGCCCTGTCCGGAGACCGGCACGAAGCCGTACCACCAGTCGCCGCCCGTGGCGTCCGTCAGGATCCGCCACAGGCCGAGCGCGAGCGCGAACCCCTCCAGGGGGTAGAGCAGCAGCGCGGCCGGCAGCACCGCGGTGACGAACCCCGCGGTCATGTCGACCGGCAACCACCCCAGGTCCCGCCAGGTCGCCGGGTCCCGGAGCATCCGGAAGCAGCGTTCCCACGGGTTCGCCCTCTCGGGTATCTGCCGGTACCTGGCCGGAATTCGTACCCCGCACCACCGGGTCGCGACCATCCGCCGCCAGTTCGCGAAGCCGCGTACGCCGGTGAGTACCCACGGTGTCGTGACGACGCCGATGCCGACCGGCACCAGCAGGATCGACACCACCGCCGTCACGAACAGGGCGACCGATCCCGCCGCCCCCGCCACACCGACCAGGAACCCCCGCCCGCCCGCCACGACGGCTCCCCACGCCCGCGCCCGCACGCCGCTCTCCGTATCCATACCCCCAGTCTCACCGCCCCGCCCACCCCGGTCACTGGGCCGAACCCCCGGGCGGGGGGTGGTGCCAGGTGCACCCCTGATTTTCTTCGCCCCCTCCGCCCCTTCCCGTCCCGAACTCGGGGGCTCCGCCCCCGAACCCCCGCTCCTCAAACGCCGGAGGGGCTGAAATTTTCCCCCCGGGCGGCGCTAGAAATCTTTCAGCCCGTCCGGCGTTTGAGGACGAGCGCGAAGCGCGAAAGGGGGGTCTGGGGGCGCAGCCCCCAGGAACGGGACGGGAAGGGGCGGAGGGGGCGAGAAACCTCCCCTACAGGCCCAGCACCTTCGCCTCCACCGCCGGATCGAGGCCCACGGCAGGCCGGTCGGGCCGCTGGGGCGCAACCCCGCCGAGGCCCTGGAGCCAGCTCCAGGTATCGGCCACGGTGTCCCGCACAGGCCGACACCGCAACCCACTACCGACCGCCCGCGACACATCGGCGCCGTGCACCGAGTCATGCAACTCGCTCCCACCCGGCACCCACACCGGCAACTGACTCCACGGCTCGACCCCGGCCGCGAGGACCACCTCGGGATCGGTCCACCGCAGATCCCCCGCACCCCCGGTGACCTGGACGCACGCGTCGAGGAGTCCCCCCATCGTCGTATGCCCCCGCGGACTGACCAGGTTGTACGCCCCGCTCAGCCCCCGCTCCACACCCCCGAGGACCCACCCGGCGAGATCGCGGACGTCGACGTACTGGAGGGGGAGGTCGCGAGGCCCGGGGGCGAGGACAGGTCCGCCGCGGGCGACGCGGTTCAGCCACCACGGCAGGCGCCCGATGTTCTCGTACGGCCCGAGGATCAGCCCGGCGCGCACGAGCAGCGCCCCCGCCTCACCGAACGCGTCGAGGGCGGCCAGCTCACCCCCGCGCTTGTCCCTGGCGTAGTCGGTCTGCCCGGCGTCCGCGGCGGCCCCGTCGACGAGGGGCGCGTCCTCGTCGTATCCGGCGGTCATCGGCCACGCGTACACCGAGCAGCTCGACACGTACACGTAGCGGCGCACCCGGCCGGCCAGCAGCCGCGCCGTGTCCCGCACGGCCCGCGGCGCGGCGGACCAGGTGTCCACGACGGCGTCCCACTCGCCGTCGGCGAGCGCCGCGAGTCCGTCGGGAGCGGTGCGGTCGCCGTGCAACGACCGGACCCCGGCGGGCGGTTCGTGCCGTCCCCGGTGGAAGACGGTCACCTCCCAGCCACGCCCGAGCGCCGCCTCCACGACGGCGCGCCCCACGAACTCCGTACCGCCCAGCATCAGAAGCCTCATACGGACGACTCTGCCCGGTCCGATGGCGGCAGGGAACGGGAATCTGCTGACAGAAGAGCTGACAGGAGATCCGCCGTCAGGCCGTGGAGTCCGGCGGCGTAGAGGTCAACGCCCGGCCGGCGGCGCGTACTTGTATCCCACCCGCCGTACGGTCTGGATCGCCTGCCGGTGCCGCGCGCCGAGCTTGCGCCGCAGCCGGGCGACGTGCACGTCGACGGTCCGTCCGTCGCCCACGTGCCCGTAGCCCCACACGGTGGTGACGAGCTGGTCGCGGGTGTGCACGCGGTTCGGGTGCGCGACGAGGTGGGCGAGCAGCTCGAACTCCAGGTAGGTCAGGTCGAGTCGCTGCCCGTCGACCTCGGCGGTGCGCTGCACGGTGTCGATGCGGACGAGCGGGTCGCCGCCGCCGACGGAGTCCTGCGCGTCGAGCGGTTCGGGCCGGTCCGGGACGGCGACCGGCAGCAGCGGCTGCTGGTCGGCGGGCACGAGGACCAGGTAGCCGATCATCGGCGGCTGGCCCGGCAGCACCGGCAGGGTGTGCGGGGGCGCGGGCAGCCAGGTGGCGCCCGGCGGCAGGAAGTCGGCGACGTCGACCACCTCGTCCCGGTCGACGGCACGCAGTCGGTGCCGTCCGGAGCTGGGGTTCGTGGACGCCGGGGGAGAGGTCGCGACGGACGAGAAGGAACGGGTGTTCGCCATGAGAGGTCAGCTCTTTCGCGCGAGGAGTTCGTCGGGAGGATCGACGACCGCGAGTTCGTGGTCGGGTTCGTCGAGGACGTACGTCGTGCGCGCTGGCCGGAGGCCGGGTGTCGGCTTTAGAGGGCCCGCGCGTTCATCGCGCGACAACACACCCGGTCGAAGTCATGGTGCTGACGGGAGGGCCAGAACGGCTCGAGGTCATGGCGACCCGTCGCGCTGTACTTCTGGAAACCGGCCATGACCCCATTGAAGCAGAAGCCGGGTCCGGGCAGCAGGGCCCTCTCACCGGTCGGACGCCTGCTTGGCGCGAACTTGACTTCGCGCCCCGGTGAAAAACGGGAAGGGGCGCCCACCAAGACGGTGGACGCCCCCGCACGGAGCCGGGTGATCAGATCTGGCCGGCCTTCTCCAGGGCGGTGCAGCAGGTGTCGACGATGAGGCGGGTGACGACGTACGGGTCGACGTTGGCGTTGGGACGGCGGTCCTCGATGTAGCCCTTGCCGTCCTTCTCGACCTGCCACGGGATACGGACCGAGGCGCCGCGGTTGGAGACGCCGTAGCTGTACTCGTTCCACGGGGCGGTCTCGTGCAGGCCGGTCAGACGGTCGTCGATGCCGGCGCCGTAGTTCTTCACGTGGTCCAGGGGCTTGGAGCCCTCGCCGAGGGACTCGCACGCGGTGATGATCGCGTCGTAACCCTCGCGCATCGCCTTCGTGGAGAAGTTGGTGTGCGCACCGGCGCCGTTCCAGTCGCCCTTCACAGGCTTCGGGTCCAGGGTCGCGGAGACGTCGAAGTCCTCGGCGGTGCGGTAGAGCAGCCAGCGGGCCACCCACAGGTGGTCGGAGACCTCCAGCGGGGAGACCGGGCCGACCTGGAACTCCCACTGGCCGGGCATGACCTCGGCGTTGATGCCGGAGATGGCGAGACCGGCGTTGAGACAGTTCTCCAGGTGCGCCTCGACGATGTCACGGCCGAAGATCTCGTCCGAGCCGACACCGCAGTAGTAGCCGCCCTGCGCGGCGGGGAAGCCGCCCTCGGGGAAGCCCAGCGGGCGCGTTCCCTTGAAGAAGGTGTATTCCTGCTCGATGCCGAAGATCGGCTCCTGGGCGCCGAACTTCTCCTCCACCTCGGCGAGCGCGGCACGGGTGTTGGACTCGTGCGGCGTCATGTCGATGTTGAGGACCTCGCACATGACCAGGACGTCGTCGCCGCCGCGGATCGGGTCCGGGAAGACGGCGACCGGCTTGAGTACGCGGTCGGAGGCGTGACCCTCGGCCTGGTTCGTCGAGGAACCGTCGAAGCCCCAGATCGGGAGCTCGGCGCCCTTGGCGTCGTCGGCCAGTATCTTCGTCTTCGAACGGAGCTTGGCCGTCGGCTCGGTGCCGTCGATCCAGATGTACTCAGCCTTGAAGGTCACGGGCCACATCCTTCGGGGTGGGTCTTCAGTCGCACTGCGGGTGCTGCTGCGGCGCTGCGGCACTGGGGCGCCGCGTAGATGCAGGGCAGCCTGTCAACAGGCGATTTCCCGATCATTGCTCGAATGTGAACCCCGTGTTACCTGAGCTGTGTGTGCCCGTTGTCACCCGGTGGCGCGCCCCGGGGGTGTTCGCGACCGCGATCCGTGGTCCCGCCGGGCGGACGTGTCCCGTGCTTCCCGCCGTTCCCGGCCTCACGGCTCGTATGCGATGGGTTTGCGGGCGCGCACGGGGTAATTGAGGGGTCCTGCCGCCTCTGACCGGAGAGCGGCAGGACCCGGTTCGGGCGGCTCCGGTCAGCCGACCCGCTCGATCACGGCCCTGCGGATCAGGAACTTGCCGGGCTCGCGGACCTGCTCGAAGGCGGCGTTGTTCAGCAGCGCGCAGCTTCCGGAGACTCCGGTGACCTCCACGGTCGTGGACTTGTTGTTGTCCAGGTTCGTGACCTTGAGCTTCGTCCCGGCCGGGAACTGGTTGCTGGACGCGGCGGGGGCGCCGGCCTCTCCGGAGAGGGTGACCGTCGAACCGTTGCAGACCTGCTCACCGGTGGCGGCGCCGGCGTCGGCGTCCTCACCGGCCTCCTCCGCCGGAGCGGTCTCCACGGGAGCGGCGGCCGGGGGTACGGAGGCGGCGGGCGGCGTGTTGGTCTGGGAGCCCTGAGCCGACTCCCCGACCTCGCAGCCGGACGCTTCCTGCTGGACCTTGATCTGCGCGAGGACCGCTTCGCGGTTGGCGATCCGGGCCTCCGACTGGGCGTCGGGGGCGGCCCGTTGGTCGGCGATGAACTGCTCGTTGTTGCCGAACGCGGTGGCCAGGCCCTGGCAGACCGTCGAACTCGCCGCGTTCTGGACCGACGCCGCGTTCGAGGTGGCGGCCAGGGCGAAGGCCCCGCCACCGGCCACGGCCGCGGCGCTGACCAGCAGTGCGAGCTTCTTCTTGGTGCTGAGGGTTCTCCTGCGCGACATGTGCGCCTCCTGTGTGCGGGGGTGCGGTACGTCGCTAGGTACGAGATCCCGAACAAGGTTACTCAACGGTTACAGGAGTCACCGAAGTGGCATGGGTCACAAGGGAGTTGGGGCCCATTCGGGCGGAAGACCCCCCGGTGCGACAGCCGGCCGCATCGCCGCCGCCTCGATCTGTTCGAATTTCTGACGCCTCACGCGCATCTCCCAAACCTGCTGTGACATCACCGCGATTCCCTTGCCCACCTGGCTCTTTGGGCAGCTTCGCGGTCCCCCCGTTGTCAGTGGGGGCCGGTAGACTGGGAGCAGTGTTCGAGGGAATCGCCGGGGGAGCCGGACGGTTCCCTGACCGCGACAGGAGGAGTTCCGTGCCCGCTGCCGCACTGAAGCCGCTGCCCACTCAGTCCACGTCCAAGAGGGCGGTCCAGCTGGACCTGCCGTACGAACCCGTGGAGAAGCGCCCGCTGCCGCCGGGGCGTCCCCGCGAGTGGTACGTCATCCACAACCGCCGGCTCAAGGCGATGCGCCTCGCGATCGCCCTGCTCGACTCGGGTGTCTACATGCCGAACCAGGCCCGCGACGAGAAGATCCGCACCACCGCTCAGGTCATAGGCGTCCACCCGCCGTCGGCCACCACGTGCCACATGGTGCGCGCGCTGATGAGGTACGCGCGCTGATGAGGTATGCGCGCTGATCCACCCGCTCCCCAGCCGGGCGGAGGGGGCGAAAACCTCCCCACTCCGCCCGGCACCCGCTCACACCCCCCACCCACACCGCCCCACCCACACCGCCCCACTTCACCCGATCGGCGGACCCGGCATGCGCACCCCCCGGGCTCCGCCTTGACTGGGGCCACAGCGTGAGGCGGACTCCGCGGGAGAACCAGCGAAAGGTCGGTGCGGCGATGGTGAGGGGCTCGCGGGTTCTGATCCTGGCGGCAGCCGCCACGGCGGTCCTGGCCGCGCCCCTCACCGGCTGCTCGGACGACACCAGCCCCTCCGGTGCCGCCTCCAAGGCCGCATCGGCCGCTTCCAAGGCGGCCTCCGCCGCTTCCGAGGCCGGTGACGCGCTGTCCTCGGCCACCGCCGATGCCGGGGACACCCTCGCCTCCGCCACCGCCGAGGCGGGCGAGAAGTTCGACGAGTTCAAGAGCGGCGTGGACGCCAAGGGCGACGTGCGGACCGGCGACGTGGGCACCGACTCCGCCGGGCGCTCCACCGCCGGGATCACGGTCACCAACTCCGGCTCCTCGTCGCGGTCCTACGCCGTCCAGGTCGACTTCCGCGACCCGGGCGGCAACCTTCTCGACACGGTCGTCGTCACGGTCGACGGCGTCGGGGCGGGCGCCACCAAGGACGCCACCGCCACCAGCAACCGCACCCTCTCCGGCGACGTCACCGCCGAAGTGTCCCGAGCCGTACGGAAGTGACGCGGTGGCCCCGACCGGCGCGGCGGCCGCCCCGGCGGACCGCGCCGCGCGGGGCAGGGCCGCCCGCGGACGCGTGTCCCGGTCCGTGCACGGCCGCTGGATCCCCGCGGCCGACCGCGCCGACCCCGTCGCCGTCCTGGAACGGCAGGGCAGGAACCGGCTGCCGGAGCTGCTGCCGATCCGGTACGGGCGGATGGCCGCCTCCCCTTTCGCGTTCCTGCGCGGCGGCGCCGCCGCCGTCATGGCCGCCGACCTGGCCGCACAGCCGCACACCGGACTCACGGTGCAGCTCTGCGGCGACGCCCACCTCCTCAACTTCGGCCTGTACGCCTCCCCGGAACGCAGCCTGCTCTTCGATCTGAACGACTTCGACGAGACGCACCCCGGCCCCTTCGAGTGGGACGTCAAACGGCTCGCGGCCAGCGTCGCGGTCGCGGCCCGCGAGAACGGCCACACGGAGGCGCAGGCCCACGGCGCGGCGCTGGCCGCGGTGGGCCAGTACCGCGAGGGCGTCAGACGGCTCGCGAAGAAGGGTGAACTGGCCGTCTGGTACGAGCGGTTGGACGCCGAAAGCCTGCTCCCGCTGGTCCGCTCCGCCCGGCACCGCAAGCGCGTCGAGTCGAGCCTCACCCGGGCCCGCCGGCGCACCAGCCTCCACGCGCTCGGCAAACTCACCGAGACGGTTGGCGGACGCCCCCGCATCGTCCAGGACCCGCCGCTGCTCGAATCCGCCGGAGTCACCGACATGGCGTCGCTCCGCAAGATCTTCAGCGACTACCGCTCCACACTCCCCGAGGACCGCCGCGTCCTCCTGGACCGCTACCGCTTCGTCGACGCCGCCCGCAAGGTCGTCGGCGTCGGCAGTGTCGGCACCCGCTGCTTCATCGTGCTGCTCGCCGGGCGCGACGCCGAGGACCCGCTGTTCCTCCAGATCAAGGAGGCCGGCAGGTCCGTACTCGAAGAGCATCTGCCCAGCGGCCCCTACGTCCATCCCGGCCACCGGGTCGTCGCCGGGCAGCGCCTGCTCCAGGCGGCCGGCGACATCTTCCTCGGCTGGATGACCGGGCCGCAGGGCCGCGCGTTCTACTGGCGGCAACTGCGTGACATGAAGGGTTCCGCGGACGTCGCCGGGATGACCCACCGCGAACTGCTCGCCTACGCCCGGCTGTGCGGCGCCGCGCTGGCCCGCGCCCACGCCCGCTCCGGCGACCGCATCGCGATCGCCGCCTACCTGGGCGGCGCCGACACCTTCGACCGCGCCGTCGCGGATTTCGCGCTGCGCTACGCCGACCAGAACACCGTCGACCACGCGGCACTCGGCGCCGCGGCCACGGCCGGGGTGATCACGGTGACGCGGGGCGTGTGAGCCGAAGCCCGCGGCCTGGATCCGGTGACTCCCGGGCGCCCGGCGTCACTTGGCGGCCGAAGTCCGCGCCGACGTCCACCCCTGGTCGTCCGTGCCGGTGAGCAGGGCGTCCACGAACCGCCGCCGGTCCTCGGCGTGGTCGCGGAACCACAGCCCCAACATGTGGTCGGCGCCCGGCAGTTCGAGCCGGGTGAACCGGGATCTGGCGGCGAGGGACTCCGCCACGGCCTCGGTCACCGCGGGCGGGATCACGGTGTCCGTGCCCGGCACGGCGAGTACCGCACGGCCCGGGTACGCCCGCAGGACGTCGAGCGCGGGGGCCCGGCGCCAGCTGTCCGGCGTACGGATGATCTCGCTGAAGAGGCCGGAACCGTCCCCGAACGGAACCGGCCACGCCGTGGCCCCGTACACGGCGGGCGCGCACAGCCCCAACGCCGCCGCGCGCTCCCCGTAGTGCCCCGCGAGATCGGCCACCGTCTGGCCGCTCATGCTGAACCCGACGAGGATCAGCGGCGCGTTCGCCGGCACGCTCGCGTCGATGACGGCGACGGCCTGCTCGAAGCGCCTCTTCAGGCTCAACTCGCCCAGCTCGCCCGAGCTTTCGCCGTGTCCGGAGAAGTCCAGGGCGAGGCCCCGGCAGCCGCGCGCGACGAACTCCTCCAGCAGCGGCAGCAGTCGCTCCTTGTTGCCGACGCCCGCGCCGTGCAGCAGGACGACAGTGGCTTTCGAGCCACCGCCACCGCCATCACCGCCTTG
The DNA here is from genome assembly GCF_044751025.1 of Streptomyces sp. NPDC088747. Classification (NCBI taxonomy): domain Bacteria; kingdom Bacillati; phylum Actinomycetota; class Actinomycetes; order Kitasatosporales; family Streptomycetaceae; genus Streptomyces; species Streptomyces sp. NPDC088747. The sequence continues at coordinate 235,443 of NZ_JBIVKZ010000005.1, read as the reverse complement.
ACCGCTGTCGCCACCGCTGTCGCCACCGCTGTCTCCGCCGGCTCCACCGTCCGCGCTGCCGTCGGCCGATCCGCCGACGCAGCTCAGTCGTTCACCGTCGTGGTCGTACGTGAAGGGGATGAGCATCCCTCATTTACTCATGCCCCCCTCAACTCCCTCGCGGCCGGGAAAAGCAGATGCGCGCCGAGTGACCGGCTCCCTACGCTGGAGAAGCGTTCCGGAGCCGTCGAACACCGCTTTCCTCCGGACAGGCATCAGCGGGCGGACTCGGGGCTACTCTCTACGCACCGACGGACGGCAGCCCTCCCCAGCGCCCCGTCGACAGATCCGGAAACACCTTCACGACATCGAGATCCAGTCACCCACGCACGCAAGGAGTCCCGTCATGGGCACCTTGATCATTTCCGCGACCGCGATCCTGGTCGTTCTCGGCTTCTCCAACCACGTCCTGTGGCTCGCGGCGATCGCCCTGCTCTTCCTGTACGTCCGCTACGGCCGCACCGGGGACGGCACCCCGGCGGCGTCCGCACCGGGTTCGGCTCCGGCCGCACCCCGGACAGGGTCGTCCGGGGGCCGCCCGGACTCCACCTACCGGGCGTACCGGGCCCGCCGTGACCGTCAGGCCAGATGGGAGCGCCGCTACCGCCGTGAACGTCCGCTGGAGGCGCGCCGTCAGGACCGCCAGAAGTAGTCCGGCGCCCATGGCCGCGGGCACGAGGACCGTGCCGTCGAGCCGGTGCCGCCGGCCGGGCGCCCCGGGTTCTCACAGACCCGGGGCGCCCCAGACCGGGAACCAGCGGGACAGGTCCTGCTCGATCCGCAGATCGTCGGCCAGCGCGGCCTTGATCCGCAGTTCCAGCGCGTTGTCGCGCTGCCGGCCCGCGTCGGCGCGCGGAGCGAAGGGATAGAACGTCCCGCGCTTGTAGAGGTAGACGAGGCCGAGCCGCCGCTCGCTCTCGCCGTCCTTGAAGCCCGCCACCGAGCAGAGCAGTTGGGGGCCGAAGCCGCTGTCCTCCAGTGCGCTGTTGACCGCGTGCAGATCGCCGACGAGCGCGGGCAGATCGTCGGGCGCCCGCCGGGAGACCAGCCAGGAGTAGCCGTACTCGTCCCGGCTGACCTCCACCGGCGGGCCGCCGTGGTCGGTGTCCGCGTCGAGCAGTGCCCTGACGTCCCGGTGGGCCTCCGCGAAGGCCGCGCCCTCGACGGTCGCGAAGCACACCGCGCCCGTCCCCGTCGGGATGAACCCGGCGGCGGCCTGAAGGGTGACGGCGGCCGACGGCAGGGCGAAGAGCTGGTCGAGGTCGGGCGCGACGGGTCTGCTGCGGCCGAGCAGGATGTCCAGGAGCCCCATGGTCAGCCGGCCTTCCCGGGAGCCGCCGCCTCACCCAACTCCACCGACATGCGCGCCAGTTGTTCGAGCCGCTGCTCCAGGCTCGGGTGGGTGGAGAAGTACTTGACCACACCCGGCTCGGCGCCCAGGGCGGGCGTGAAGTAGAAGGCGTTGAAGGCCTGGGCCGTCCGCAGGTCCTTGGTCGGGATCCTGGCGATGTCCCCGGTGACCTTGGTCAGCGCGGACGCCAGTGCCGAGGGCCGCCCGGTGAGCTGGGCCGCGGCCCGGTCGGCGGCCAGCTCGCGATACCGGGACAGCGCCCGGATGAGCAGGAAGCTGATCGCGTACACGGCCGCGGACACCGTCATGACGGCCATGAACACCAGCGCCGTGTTCTGGTCCCTGCGCCCGCCGCCGAGGAGCTGCGAGTAGAAGGCGAACCGGACGATCAGCCCGGCGATCACCCCGAGGAAGGAGGCGACGGTGATCACCGCGACATCCTTGTGCGCCACGTGCGACAGCTCGTGGGCCAGCACACCTTCGAGTTCGTCGGGCTCCAGCCGCCGCAGCAGCCCGGTGGTCACACAGAGCACCGCGTGATCGGGGTTCCGCCCGGTCGCGAAGGCGTTGGGCATGTCGATGTCGGACACGGCGACGAGCGGCTTCGGCAGGTCGGCGATGGCACACAGCCGGTCGACCACCCCGTGCAGCTGCGGATACTCCTCCCGCTCCACGATCCTCCCGCGCATCGCGAACAGCGCGATCCGGTCCGAGAACCAGTACTGCGCCCCGAGGAACGCCGCCGCGATCACCACGACCAGCACCCAGGATTTCATCAGCGCGATCAACGCGGCGATGAAGGCCACGTACAGCAATCCGAGCAGAAACAGCGTGACCGTCATCCGCACGGTCAGCCGCCGATCGCTCCGGAACCGGCTCCGCATCATGCATCACCCCACACTCGGGCACTCGTCCCAGTCCCCATTGTGCGCCCGCCCCCGCCCACGAAACGGCCCCGATCACCCCCGAACCAGGCAAAGACCTGCCCTGTCAAGAGCCACTTATTTATGCGGAGCGGACGGGGGAGAGGACGCCGCAGGTACCGAGGACGGACACAACGGCAGACACAACGGCGGATACAACGGCGGATACAACGGCGGATACAACGGCGGAGCCCCGCCACCACCCGAAGGCGATGACGGGGCCCGTCCTGGAGCGAAGAACTCCGGAGCTGAAGCTGGAGCCACGGCTCACACGTCGTAGTACAGCTCGAACTCGTGCGGGTGCGGACGCAGCTGGAGCGGCGCGATCTCGTTGGTGCGCTTGAAGTCGATCCACGTCTCGATCAGGTCGGACGTGAAGACGTCGCCCGCGAGCAGGAACTCGTGGTCGGCCTCAAGGCGGTCGAGGACGGCCGGGAGGGAGGTCGGGACCTGGGCGACGCCCGCGTGCTCCTCGGGAGCGAGCTCGTAGAGGTCCTTGTCGATCGGCTCGGCCGGCTCGATCTTGTTCTTGATGCCGTCGAGGCCCGCGAGCAGCAGGGCGGAGAAGGCGAGGTACGGGTTGCCGGAGGAGTCGGGCGCGCGGAACTCGACGCGCTTGGCCTTCGGGTTCGAGCCGGTGATCGGGATGCGCATGGCCGCGGAGCGGTTGCGCTGCGAGTACACCAGGTTGACCGGGGCCTCGAAGCCGGGGACCAGACGGTGGTAGGAGTTCACCGTCGGGTTGGTGAAGGCCAGCAGCGACGGGGCGTGCTTGAGGATGCCGCCGATGTAGAAGCGGGCGGTGTCCGAGAGGCCCGCGTAGCCGGCCTCGTCGTAGAACAGCGGGTCGCCGTTCGCCCACAGCGAGGAGTGGATGTGCATGCCCGAGCCGTTGTCACCGAAGATCGGCTTCGGCATGAAGGTCGCGGTCTTGCCGTTGCGCCAGGAGACGTTCTTCACGATGTACTTGAAGAGCTGGAGGTCGTCGGCCGCGGCGAGCAGCGTGTTGAACTTGTAGTTGATCTCGGCCTGGCCGGCGGTGCCCACCTCGTGGTGCTGGCGCTCGACCTGGAGGCCGGACTTGGCCAGCTCCAGGGAGATCTCGGCACGCAGGTCGGCGAAGTGGTCCACCGGCGGGGTCGGGAAGTAACCGCCCTTGTAGCGGACCTTGTAACCGCGGTTGTCCTCGATCGCACCGGTGTTCCAGGCGCCGGCCTCGGAGTCGATGTGGTAGAAGGCCTCGTTCGCCTTCGTGTCGAAGCGCACGCTGTCGAAGACGTAGAACTCGGCCTCGGGACCGAAGTACGCGGTGTCGGCGATACCGGTCGACGCGAGGTACGCCTCCGCCTTCTTCGCCACGTTGCGCGGGTCACGGGAGTACTGCTCGCCCGTGATCGGGTCGTGGATGAAGAAGTTGATGTTGACCGTCTTGTCGCGGCGGAAGGAGTCGACGCGCGCGGTGGACAGGTCGGCGCGGAGCGCCATGTCGGACTCGTGGATGGCCTGGAAGCCGCGGATGGAGGAGCCGTCGAAGGCCAGTTCCTCGGTCGGGTCGAAGGCCTCCGCCGGGATCGTGAAGTGCTGCATCACACCCGGCAGGTCGCAGAAGCGGACGTCGACGAACTTGACGTCCTCGTCCTTGATGAACTTCTTGGCCTCGTCGGCGTTCTGGAACATCCAGCTCCTCCTACTCCCGCTCACTTCGGACCGGGGTGGTAGTTCGTTCGTGCGGCCAGTGCGGTGGCACACGCTGAGCCCGACCATAGGGACGGGGGATTTCTCAGGCGTGACCCATTTGTTTCGCCCAAGTTAACCGGGCCAGGCCCGTCATACCCCGCCTGTCCACATGCCAAAACGGGCGCAGTACCTTTGACGGGTGGACAAGAGGCAAGTAATCGGATCGTGGCTCGCCGGACCGCGCGAGGCCCTGGAGGACGCCGGTGTCGACCTCGGCTACCGGGGGGAGCAGCTCGGTCTGCCGGAACAGGGGCCCGGCTCGATCGCCCGCCCGGGCCGCCGCTTCGGCGCCCTCGCGGTCGACTGGGCCCTGAGCCTCTTGATCGCATACGGCCTGCTCACTGACGGCAACAGCCAGACGACCGGCAACTGGGCCCTGCTCGTCTTCTTCACCCTCGGCGTCCTCACCGTGGGTACGGTCGGCTCCACCCCCGGCAAACGCCTCTTCGGCCTGCGCGTCATCAGCGAGAACGGCGGCCGCGTGAACCCCCTGCGCGCCCTCGCCCGCACCGCGCTGCTGTGCCTCGCCATCCCCGCCCTGGTCTGGGACCGCGACGGCCGCGGCCTCCACGACCGCCTGGCCCGCACGATCGAGGTCCGCGGCTAGCGATCCTCGTGGCCGGTCGTGACGCCGGTGGTGACGCCGGTCGTGACGCCGATGGTGACGCCGGTCGGGTGACGGATTGGCCGGTCCCGATCGGGGTCCGGCCGGTGTCGGGCCGTGCCGGGGACACTGCGTCCATTCCCGGTGAAGGTGGTGGACAGCATGTCGCACGACAGCAGGTCGACGATCGTGGCCCGAGCGCCGCGGGTTGCCGAGATCGCGGCCCGGTACAGCGACGAGGCGGAAACCGCCCGCCGGCTCTCGCCGCAGGTGGTCAGCGCGGTGTTGGACGCCGGCTTCGCGCGGCACTTCGTACCGGCGGCACACGGCGGAGAGACCGGCGGCTTCACCGAGCTGACCTCGGCGGTGGCGCTGGTCGGAGAAGGGTGTACGTCAGCGGCCTGGGCGGCCTCGCTGGCCGCCTACGCCGGACGGTACGCGGCGTTCCTGCCCGAGGCGGGGCAGGCGGAGATCTGGGCGGACGGACCGGATGTGGTGCTGGCCGGCGCGCTCATGCCGTCCGGCAAGGCGGAACCCGTCGACGGCGGCTGGCGGCTGAGCGGTGAGTGGAAGTACATCAGCGGGGTGCACTTCGCCGACTGGGCGCTCGCCTGCGCGGTCGTACCTGCCGAGGAGGGGAACGCCCAGAACTCCGCGGAGCGGCCCGAGGTGCTGTTCTTCGCGGTGCCGCGGGCCGACTTCTCCATCGAGGACAGCTGGTTCACCGTGGGGATGCGCGGGACCGGCAGCCACACCCTGCTCCTCTCCGACGTCTTCGTGCCCGAGCACCTGACCCTGCCGCGCTCGGCCGTCCACGCCGGCCGCGCGCCCGCGTCGGACGCCCGCTGCCACATCGTCCCGATGTACGCCGTGAACGCCCTGCCGTTCGCCGCTCCGCTGATCGGGGCCGCCCGAGGCGCACTGCGCGCCTGGATCACGCGGACCGGGCAGCGCGTCGACCGACGGGGACGGGCCGTCCGCGAGATGCCGTCGGCGCAGGTCTCCCTGGCCCGCTCGGCCGCCGAGGTGGACGCCGCCGAACTCCTCATCCTGCGGACGGCGGCGGTGGCCGACGGCACGGAGTGTCCGCCGGAGGGCGAGACGGCGGTCCGGGGCGCCAGGGACCTCGCACTGGCGGTGGAACTGCTCGTCTCGGCGGTCGACCGGGTCTTCCGCGCGAGCGGGACGTCGGGGCAGTCCTCGTCCGACCCCGTACAGCGGTTCTGGAGGGACGTGAACAGCGCTGCTTCGCACGTGGCGCTGTCCTTCGAAACCACCGGTGCGGCTTACGGCGCCTGGGCGCTGTCCGGCGACGAGCGGACGAACGCGGTGCGATGACCCCGGTTCGGCAGGCCGCTTCGGGCACCCGTTCGGCGGCACCTCTCGAACGCGGCACGCCCGGGGCGCGGGGACGGGAGCGCCGCGTCGACGCAGGTGGTGAGCGCCGCCGGGGCACCACTGGTCCGGTTGCCCGTCCGGAACGGCGACGGCATAGTCGTCCTGGACGCGCGTGACATCTCGAACACGGTGGGTGGCCTCCACATCGCCGTGACCGACATCCACGATCGCCATGAACGCGGCCAAGCAGAGCGCTCGCCTGTCAGTCCTCCGGGAGTTGACGATGGTTCAGCAGATCGACGGCGGTTCCGCTGCCATGACGGATCGCCAGGACGCGATGGACGCCGAAGCGACCTCCGAGCAGTTCCGTGCCGCGATGGCGCGTTTTCCCTCGGGCGTGGTCGTGGTGACCACCCGTTGCGCGGACGGAACCCCCCGGGGATTCACGGCCAGCTCCTTCTGTTCGGTCTCGCTGGAGCCGCCGATGATCCTCGTGTGTCTGGCGAACTCGGCCGATTCGGCGGCGTCGTTCGAGTGCTGCGACCGTTTCGCGGTGAGTGTGCTGGCCCCGGACCACCGTCCGCTCGCACTGCGCTTCGCCACCAAGGGCACCGACAAGTTCGCGTCGGGCGGGCTGGGCCTCAGCCCCGACGGGCTGCCGACCGTCGAGCGGGCGCTGTCCGAACTGGACTGCGCGGCGCACGCCCGTCACCGGGTCGGGGACCACACGGTCCTGATAGGCCGGGTGAAAGCCGTGCGCCTCGGTGAGGGGTCCCCGATGGTGTACTACGACCGGGCGTTCAGAACCCTGGTCTGACGGCGTCCGCGCGGCCTGCGGGACGCGTCACGGTTCCCCGGTCGTCACACACAGACGCTCCCCGCAGCCGCTCCCGTACACAGAGATGCTCCCGTACACAGAGATGCTCCCCGTCATGTGGATGACGGGGAGCATCGGAACAAGAATCGTCAGCGCATCTTGCCGCGCGGCATCCGCATGCCCTTGGGCATCGGCCCCTTCGGCAGCGGCATGTTGCTCATCAGGTCGCCCATCGCGCGCAGCCGGTCGTTGGTCGCGGTGACCTGCGGGCCGGCCAGCACACGCGGCAGCTTCAGCATCGTCGTGCGGAGCTTCTTGAGCTCCACCTGGCCCTCGCCGGTGCCCACGAGGATGTCGTGCACCGGGACGTCCGAGACGATCCGCGCCATCTTCCTCTTCTCGGCGGCCAGCAGGCTCTTCACCCGGTTCGGGTTGCCCTCGGCCACCAGCACGATGCCGGCCTTGCCGACCGCGCGGTGCACCACGTCCTGGCTGCGGTTCATCGCCACCGCCGGAGTCGTGGTCCAGCCCCGGCCGATGTTGTCCAGCACCGCCGCGGCCGCGCCCGGCTGGCCCTCCATCTGCCCGAAGGCGGCCCGCTCGGCCCTGCGTCCGAAGACGATCGCCGTCGCGAGGAAGGCGAGCAGGAGGCCGAAGATCCCGAGATAGATCGGGTGGCCGATCAAGAAGCCGATCGCGAGGAAGACACCGAGGGTGACGATTCCGACAGCCGCGAGAACAAGACCGATCTTTGAGTCGGCCTTGCGGGTCATCTTGTAAGTCAGAGCGATCTGCTTGAGTCGCCCGGGTTCGGCAGCGGCGTCCGCTGCGCTTTCCTTCCTCGCCATGCCTGGAAGTCTACGTGGCCCGGCGAGCGCCTTCGACGGCAGTACCGGCGGAGGCCCGCCCGGGTGCCGGGAGGGCCCGGCGGAGACTACAGACGCGTCGCGACGGCTTCCAGCACCTGCTGCGCCTCGACCCTGTCCTTGGCGCGGCGGCGGTCCTCCAGGACGGACGTCCAGGCGTTGCGGCGGGCGGTGCGCTGGCCGCCGCTCAGCAGGATCGACTCGACGGCACGGAGTGCATTGGTGAACGACGGAATCGCGGTGGCGCGTACGGGCGCGGCCTGCATGATGGTGTTCCCCCCTCGGGACATCGGCTCTGGCGGGTGCGGTACGGGGTCTGCAACCAGGGTCACTGATTGGTGTTACCAGGGCGTGACCGACCGGTCAAACACGAATGAAACGTTGACGTTCCGGGGCCGATCCTTGACGCGTCCCCGGCGAGGCCCCCATCTGCGGGGAAGGCGTCAGGGGTGCCGAACGGGCCATTGTGCGTGGTGAGTTGCTTGTGTGCCGATTCACATGAAAGCGGTGGCACTCAGTGCCACCGCTCTCCTGGACCCACTCGCTCCACCGAGCCCGTCCGACTAGGCCGTACGAGGCCCTGAGTCGTCCTGGACCGTCCTGGTCCGTCCGGCGCCGTCCGGATCTCCGACCGCCGCGCCCGTACGAGCCGGACGCGGACCGCTCCTCAGACCGCCTGCGAGGCGACGTACGCGCCGCGCTTCTCGACGGCCATCTGGTAGAGCCGGCCGGCCCGGTAGGAGGAGCGGACCAGCGGGCCCGACATGACACCGGAGAAGCCGATCTGCTCGGCCTCGTCCTTCAGCTCCACGAACTCGTGCGGCTTGACCCAGCGCTCCACGGGGTGGTGACGCACGGAGGGCCGCAGGTACTGCGTGATGGTGATCAGCTCGCAGCCCGCCTCGTGAAGCTGGCGGAGCGCCTCGCTGACCTCTTCGCGGGTCTCACCCATGCCGAGGATCAGGTTCGACTTCGTGACCAGACCGTAGTCGCGGGCCTCGGTGATGACCTTCAGTGAGCGCTCGTAGCGGAAGCCGGGGCGGATGCGCTTGAAGATCCGGGGGACCGTCTCGACGTTGTGCGCGAAGACCTCGGGGCGCGAGGAGAAGACCTCGGCGAGCTGCTCGGGCTCGGCGTTGAAGTCGGGGGCGAGCAACTCGACCTTGGTGCGGCCGGTCTCGCGGCCCGACGTCTGGGCGTGGATCTGGCGGACCGTCTCCGCGTACAGCCAGGCGCCGCCGTCCGCCAGGTCGTCGCGGGCGACGCCGGTGATCGTGGCGTAGTTCAGGTCCATCGTGACGACGGACTCGCCCACGCGGCGGGGCTCGTCGCGGTCCAGCGCCTCGGGCTTGCCCGTGTCGATCTGGCAGAAGTCGCAGCGCCGGGTGCACTGGTCGCCGCCGATGAGGAAGGTGGCCTCGCGGTCTTCCCAGCACTCGTAGATGTTGGGACAGCCCGCCTCCTGGCAGACGGTGTGCAGACCCTCGCTCTTCACCAGGGCCTGCATCTTCGTGTACTCGGGACCCATTTTCGCCCGGGTCTTGATCCACTCGGGCTTGCGCTCGATGGGGGTCTGGGCGTTCCGGACCTCCAGGCGCAGCATCTTGCGTCCGTCGGGTGCGACTGCGGACACATCGGCTCCCTGTTTATTGCTGGGCGTAGTCTTCGAATCTTCGGCGTACACCAGGGTACGCCCGTGCGGTTCCTGGTCCTTGCGGTGGTCAACCTTCGGGAACGGGGGTGCATTCCCGGGGTCCCGGACAGCCGTCAGGCCGACGCCCGCTCCACGAGCCGCGGCTTGAGGTCCGCGTGCTCCAGCACGTCCCGCAGATGCCGCTCGGCCACCGGCAGGACCTCGTCGATGGTGATGTCGCGGCCCAGTTCGCCGGCGAGCGAGGCGACCCCCGCGTCGCGGATGCCGCACGGGATGATCCGGTCGAACCAGACGTTGTCGGGGTTCACGTTCAGCGCGAAACCGTGCATCGTGACGCCCTTGGCGACCCGGATGCCGATCGCCGCGATCTTGCGGTCCTCGCGGCGCTGGCCGGCGTTGGAGGGGGCGTACTCCGGGCCGTTCATCCGCGGGTCGAACTCGTCGTCCGTCAGGCGGGGGTCGAAGTCGAGGGAGAGCCCGCCGAGTGCCGGACGCTGTTCCACGGGGTCGCCGAGTATCCAGACACCGGAGCGGCCCTCGACGCGGCTGGTCTCCAGGCCGAACTCCGCACACGTACGGATAAGAGCCTCTTCCAGACGGCGTACATGTGCTACCACGTCCACCGGGCGGGGCAGTTTCTGGATCGGGTAGCCCACCAGCTGGCCGGGCCCGTGCCAGGTGATCTTGCCGCCGCGGTCCACGTCGATGACCGGGGTGCCGTCGAGCGGCCGCTCGTTGTCCGCGGTGCGCCGGCCCGCCGTGTAGACCGGCGGGTGCTCCAGGAGGAGACAGGTGTCGGGGACCTCGTCCAGGAAACGGGCGGCGTGCACGCGGCGCTGCTCGTCCCACGCCTCCTGGTAGTCGACGGCCCGCGCGCCGAATCCCATCCGGACGAACCGCAGTTCACTCACGGCAAGCGCCTCCCTTAGAAGCCTCGTCGGGCACGCGGATCACACGAGGTACCTGTGTCAGGCATGTAACGCGCCCACGCCACTGTACGTCCGGCCGATGCCCGTCAGCCCAGCGGTCAATCCTCACACGATCGGATGAATGCCCGTGGAATTGTGCGACCAGGCGCTTACGCTCCGCTACATTCGCGCCGTTCAAGAGGCCAAAAGGGCTGCTCACAGGCAATCCGGGCCACCTCTGCGGCTCCAAGGCCGCTCAGAGGCCCGAAAGGCAGGAGACCGCACCGCAGATGACGGAACGACCCGCGCAGCGCACTCCCAACCGCCAGCTCGCCGCGCTCATCGCAGAAGCGGGGTTCTCCAACGCAGGTCTCGCCCGTCGCGTGGACCAGCTCGGCCTCGAACACGGCCTCGACCTGAGATACGACAAGACCTCGGTCACCCGGTGGCTGCGCGGGCAGCAGCCGAGAGGAACCACACCCGCGCTGATCGCCGAGGTGTTCACCCGCCGCCTCGGACGCCGGCTCAGCGCGCAGGACCTCGGGCTCGACGCCTGCGCCCCGGTGTACGCCGGGCTGGAGTTCGCCGGTTCCCCCGAAGAGGCCGTCGACATCGTCAGCGGCCTGTGGCGCAAGGACTCCGGCAGCCACGCCGAGCTGCGCAAGATCGCCTTCACCCCGGCGGGACTCGTCGTCCCCAGTCGGGACTGGCTCATCGGGAAGGCCGACGAGCGGGTGAGCCGCGGCGAGCCCGCCCCGGGACGGGTGCCCGCGCAGGGCCGCTCCGCCGTGCCGAGACAGCGCGGCCAGACCGAGCGCGGACCCGGCCTGAAGGTCAGCGGCGGCGACATCGCGGCGCTGCGCTCGGTCGGCGAACTCTTCCGCACCCTCGACCACGCCTACGGCGGCGGCCACGCCCGCCAGGCACTGGTCCGCTATCTGGAACACGAGGCCGAGCCGATGCTGCGCGGCGCGTACGGCGAGCAGACCGGACGCCGTCTGTTCGCCGCCACCGCCGACCTCACCCGCCTCGCCGGCTGGACCTCGTACGACATCGCCGCGCACGGCCTGGCCCAGCGCTACTTCGTCCAGGCGCTGCGCCTCTCGCAGGCGGCCGGGGACCGCGGGTACGGCTCGTACGTGCTGGTGACGATGAGCAGGCAGGCGGTCTACCTGGGACACGGCAGGGAGGCCGTACAGCTCGCGAGGGTGGCCCAGCAGGGCGTCGGGGCGGCGGCGTCGCCCGTGGTGCAGGCCATGCTGCACTCCGTCGAGGCGCGCGGGCACGGGGTGCTCGGGGAGGTACGGGCCTGCACGGCGTCCCTGGTGCGCGCCGAGCGGGCGCTGGAAGCGGCCCGCGCCGGGGACGAGGTCCCCTACTGGGCGCGGTTCTTCGACGAGGCACAACTCGCCGACGAGTTCGGGCACTGCCACCGCGACCTCCAGCAGTACCGGGCCGCCGCGCAGCACGCCGAGCGCTCGCTCCAGTTGCGGGCGCCCGGCTATGCGCGCAGCCGGCTGTTCTGCCGTGTGGTGCTCGCCTCGGCGCGGCTCGGCCTCGGGGAGCTCGACCAGGCCTGCCAGCTGGGGGCCGAGGCCGCCGGGCAGGCGCAGGAGATGCGGTCGGTGCGGGCCATCGAGTACGTACGGGACTTCGAGCGCCGGCTGGAGCCCTACCGGGACGCGGCCCCCGTACGCGGATACCGGGACCGGGTGGCGGCGCTCGGCTGAGGCTCAGGCCGCCTCCGCCTCCCGGGACTCCTCGCGTAAGGCGGGGCGGGCGCCCAGGTCCATGAGCACGGCGTGGGCCGCCCGGCGGGCCGAGTGGAGCGCGCCCTGCACGGTGCTCGTGTCTCGGTGGTCCCCGCACACGTACAGGCCCGCCAGGAGGCGTACCGGGCGGTGCAGGTCGTGCGGCGGGGGCATCGCCGGGACCGCCTCCGGGTCGTGGTGGACCGCGAGGAGCTCCCAGCGCGCGGTCGACGTCCCGTAGAGGCGGGCCAGTTGGGCGCGGACCGCCGCGTCCAGCCGGCCGGGCGCTGGCGGAGTGCCGAGGACGGTGGAGGAGACGAGCGCCCGTCCGGCCGGGGCGCGGGTCGCGTCGACCTCGCTGATGACCGCCGTGTGCGCCACCGGGCCGCTCCGGTCCGCGTCCAGCAGGAGGGCGGGTTCCGTGAGCGGGGGCTCGTCCGTGGTGTGGTGCACCACCGTCACCGGGTGGAAGGCCGGCACGTGCAGGCCGGGCAGCAGCTCGGCGGCGGCGCGCGCTCCGGTCGCCAACAGGACGGCACGGCAGCCGAGTTCGCCGTGCTCACGGGTCGTCACCCTGGTGGTGGAGACCGCGTCGACCCGGACGCCGGTGCGGACCGTGCCCGGTGGGAGCGAGGCCGCGAGCAGTTCGGGCAGCGCGTCCGCTCCGCCCTCCGGCAGACACAGCCGGCCGGTGACGAAGGAGTGCAGCGCCAGGTCCGCGCAGCGGCTGGAGGTCCGCAGGTCCGGGTCGCAGAGGAGGGCGGCGAGCAGCGGACGCAGGAAGCCCTCGACCGTGCGGGGCGGCAGACCGAGAGCGGCCGACGACTGGCCGGCGGGGAGATCCGGGCGGGCCAGGAGGCGGGCCGGCGGGGTGTCGGCGAGGCGGGCCAGCGCGGTGGCGAGCCGGGTCTGGTCGAAGGGATCTCCGGGGACGCCGGACCGGGACGCGTCCGCCTGGAGCCGGGGTCGGGGAAGGCGGGGGGCGCTCGCGAGGGCGCGTGCGGCGTTGAGTGCGCCCCTCGCGCTCCGGGGTGCGAGAGGGGTGCTCGCACGATGGTGCCGACCGCCGCTGTGGAGCAGGACCCCCGGGGAGAACGGGCGCAGGGTCAGGCTGTCCAGACCCGGCGTGCGCCGGAGTTCGGGGTACGCCGTGGAGAGCAGCCGGCCCGCGCGGTCGAGCCGGAAACCGTCGACTTTCTCCGTGGACATGCGGCCCCCCACGTGCCGGGTGGCCTCCAGGACGGTGGCCGTGAGGCCCGCCCTGGTCAGGTGCTGGGCGGCTGCGAGGCCGGCGGCCCCGGCCCCCACGATGACGACGTCCACGTCTTGCGCCGGGCGAGCGGGCTCTAGCACGTGCTCCTCCTCGAGGTTGCGCGACAGTGCCTTGCCGGGTGGGGACGTCATGCCCCCAACGGGCTTACGGGAAGCCCGAGTTCGGACCGAGGCTAGGGACGTCACGGGCGAGGTCAAGTCGTGCGGAGACCGTGCACGGTCGCATGGGGGTGCGCGCCGCTGAAATCCTTTCAGCCCGTCCGGCGTCTGAGGACGAGCGCGAAGCGCGACAGCGGGGGTCTGGGGGCGGCAGCCCCCAGGAACGGGACGGGTAGGGGCGGAGGGGGCGAAAAAGCCCCTCAGCGCCCCTGAAGCCGCGCCGCCGTCTGCCGGATCTCCGGCAGCCGGGCCGTCAGCGCCGCTCCCGGGCAACTCGTCATGAACCCGTCGTTGTGCCCGGACAGCGTGTGCAGCACGGCCGACGTCCCGGCGGCGTACCGCGCGAGGTCGTTGCTGGAGACGAGCCGGACCGTGGCCCGCGGATCCACGTCCGACAGCCCGAGCTTCCAGGCCGCGACCGCCGCGATCGCCTCGGTCATGGCCCGCGGCACCGGCGTACCCGCCGTGAACGTCCCGATGGCCGCGATCCCCGCGGTGCGATGGTTGAACCCCTGCGCGTGCGCCCCGGTCACCGCCCGGTCGACGCCCCCCGCGCGGCCCTCGTAGATCGTGCCGCAGCGGTCGACGAGGAAGTTGTAGCCGATGTCGTCCCACTGCCGGGCGCCGGTCTGGCCGGCGTACAGGTAGCGGATGATCCGGGGCGCGTCCGCGCAGGCGTACCCGTTCGGCGAGTCGGTGTGGTGCACGAAGACGGCGACGACCCGGTCGTCGTAGCGGGCGGGCGGCTGGTCGTGCCTGCTCTCGGCGTCCAGCCAGTGGGACCGGGGGACTATGGGTGGCTTGGCGGCGGGGTGGGCCACGGCGGGCCGGGCCGCGACCGGCGGACGCGCGGAACGGTCTCCCGCACCGCCCAGCCACAGGGCGCCCAGGACCAGCAGCAGGACGGCGATCAGCCCGGGTACGCAGACGAGCGCGACGCGCGCCGCCAGCGGCAGCGGTACCTCCCGTGCCGGGAGCAGGCGGCGCACCGCACGCCACGCCCGCTCCCCGCTCCGTATTCGGACCCCCCGCGCCTTCCACGAGACACGCATGCACTCACCCTGACCCGGATGCCCCCACCCCGCGATGTGTGTTGTGCCACCCGGACGAACCACGTTGGAACCATCGGCCCGGTGCGGGACGTTTTTAGAGGTCCAGGCACGCGTGGCCGTTTCCCGGCGCCACACGCGCGTGTCTGATCACTGGGCCCGCGGCACGCGTACTGGGGGGCCCGAGAGAAAGGCGGCCCCGTGGACGTGCTCGACCTACTGCTGTTGCTGGTGATCCTGGGCTACGCGGCGTCCGGCTACCGCCGGGGCCTGGTCGCGGGCTGTCTCTCGCTGGCCGGGTTCGTGGGCGGCGCCGTCATCGGCGTATGGGTGCTGCCCTGGATGATGGAGCTGGTCACACCGGGCACACCCGGGGCGACGGTGACAGCCGTGCTGACCGTCCTGGTCCCCGCCGTGGTGGGCCACGAACTGATGGGGCGGCTGGCCATGAAGGTGCGCCGCGAGCTGGACCGCGGGCCGCTGCGGGTGGCCGACGGGATCGGCGGGGCCGCGGCGAACACGGTGGCCGTGCTCCTGGTGGCATGGGTGGCGGCGAGCGTCCTGGGCGCGTCCTCGTCCGCCGTCGTCACCCAGTCGATCCGCAACTCCGCCCTGCTGGGCGCCGTACAGAACGCGATGCCCGAGACCACGCCGACCTGGTTCTCGCGCGCCACCTCCGCGCTCACCGAGGCGGGCTTCCCACAGGTCTTCAACCCCTTCGAGAACGAACCGGCGGCGGGCGTCGCCAAGCCCTCGGGGGACAGCGTCACCGTCGCCGCGACGAACGCCGCCAAGAACAGCACGGTCAAGGTCGAGGGCGTCTCGGGCAACCAGGGCCGCGAGGGCAGCGGCTTCGTCTACACGTCCGAGCACGTGATGACCAACGCCCACGTGGTGGCGGGCATCGACGACCCGACCGTACGGGTGGGCGGTGTGGGCCGGGCGTACGAGGCGAAGGTGGTGCTCTTCGACCCGCAGAAGGACGTCGCCGTCCTGTACGTGCCGGACCTCCGGGCGCCCGTGCTCCCCTTCGACGACACCGCCTCGCGCGGCGACTCGGCGGTCGTGGCGGGTTACCCCCAGGACGGCGGCCTCGACCTCCAGGCGGCCACGGTCGCGAGCCGGATCGACGCCACGGGCCAGAACATCTACAGCACGGACACCGTCACCCGCGAGATCTACTCGATCCGCTCCACCGTCCGTCCCGGCAACTCCGGCGGCCCTCTCCTCACCACCGAGGGCAAGGTGTACGGCGTCGTCTTCGCCCGCTCGACCTCCGACGCCGAGACGGGCTACGTCCTGACGGCCGACGAGGTCGCCCCGGACGCCAGGCAGGCGCGGAACGCCACGGCGCCGGTGGACACGGGAGACCTCATCTCCTCCTGAGTCCGCCGCCGCGGACCCGGCGGGCGAGGGCCCGCCGGGTCGGACCGGAGCCGGGTTAGACGGAGCCCGGTTAGACGGAGCCGGTTCAGACCGTGCGGCCCATGAGCACGTCGTCGACGTAACCGCCGTCGAGCAGGAACTCCTCGGGCAGGATCCCCTCGACCACGAACCCCTCGGACTCGTAGAGCTTCCTCGCCGGGGTGTTGTGCCCGAGGACGCGCAGCGTGAGGCGCCGGGCACCCTGCCGCCGCGCCTCGTCCAGCACCGCCCGCAGCAACGCCCGCGCGACCCCCGCCCCGCGCGCCTCCTCCGAGACGACGAGCCCCTGGATCTGCCGGACATGGGAGTTGCAGGGGAGGGGCGTGGGGAACCCCAGCCGGATGTAGCCGACGACCTCGCCGCCGATCTCGGCGAGGAGATGGTCCCGTGGGCCGAACCGCTCGTTGTAGAAGGGCTCGTACGGCGGACGCGGGCGCGGCGTGACCGCGTGCAGCGTGGACCAGGTGACGCGGTCGAGTCGGCCGAGCGTGTCCTCGTCGTCGAAGGTGGCGAAACGTATATGCGGATCCGGCATGAGGATCACTGTACGGCGGCCACCCGGGGCCCCGTCCCGTGATTTTCCGCCCGGCGGGGCAGGATGGACCCATGAGCGAATCGCCCCTTGCCCCCGGTTCCCGCGTCGCGATCGCCGGTGCGTCCGGCCTGATCGGTTCGGCGCTGGCACGCTCCCTGACCTCGGACGGACACGAGGTGATCCGTCTCGTCCGCCGCGCGCCCCGCGGGAGCGACGAGGCCCGGTGGGATCCGGAGAGCCGCCGGGTCGACACGGCGCGGCTGGAGGGCTGCGCCGCGGTGGTCAACCTCGCCGGCGCGGGGGTCGCCTCGCGGTACTGGACCAAGGAGTACAAGGAGAGGATCCGGCGCAGCCGGGTGGCGGGCACGACGACGCTGGCCGACGCGGTCGCCTCGCTCGACTCGCCGCCGCGGGTCTTCGTCAACGGCAGCGCCATCGGGTTCTACGGCGACACCGGCACCCGGGCGGTGGACGAGTCGGCGCCGCCCGGAGACGGCTTCCTCTCCTCCGTCTGCGTGGAGTGGGAGGGGGCGACGGGCGCCGTGGCGGAGGCGGGCGTCCGTACGGTCTTCGTCCGTACCGGGCTGGTGGTGGCCCGTGAGGGCGGTGCCTGGGCGAAGCTCTTTCCGCTCTTCAAGGCGGGGCTGGGCGGGCGGTTGGGGTCCGGTGAGCAGTACTGGAGTTTCGTCTCGCTGCATGACGAGGTGGCGGCGATCCGGCATCTCATCGACGCGGAGGCCCTGTCCGGGCCGTTCAACGTGACGGCCCCGGAGCCTCTCACCAACCGTGAGATCACCGAGGCCATGGGCCGCGTCCTGCACCGGCCCACCGTCCTCGCCACCCCGGCGCCCCTCCTCCGCCTCGCCCTGGGCGAGATGTCCGGCGACATCCTCGGCAGCCAACGCGTCCTCCCCACCCGCCTCCTCGAATCAGGCTTCACCTTCGCCTTCCCGACGATCGAGGACACACTGCGCGCGGCGACGCGCTGACGGGTTTTTTCGCCCCCTCCGCCCCTTCCCGTCCCGTTCCTGGGGGCTGCGCCCCCAGACCCCCCTTTCGCGCTTCGCGCTCGTCCTCAAACGCCGGACGGGCTGGAAATCTCTAGCGCCGCCCGGGGGGAAAATTTCAGCCCCTCCGGCGTTTGAGGAGCGGGGGTTCGGGGGCGGAGCCCCCGAGAGACGGGACGGGAAGGGGCGGAGGGGGCGAAGAAACAACGCCCACAGCCAAGCCGCAGCCACCTCACAGACTCCCCAGAGCCCCCCGTCCTACGGTCGGCACAGGCACTGACCGGAGGTGGGGATATGAGCAGCAGTCGGAGGAAGACCCCGGAGCGGCGGGGGACGGGCTGGGCGAGGGCGGGACGAGGCCCGTGGACGGTGCTGTGCGCGGTGGCCACGGTGATCCTCGGCCCGGCCGCGGTCACGGCATCCGCCCTGGACCAGGCCAACGCCGCACCCATGCACCACGCGGCGAAGGCCGAGCAGCCACAGGCGTACATCCCGTCTGACCCGGGCCGCCGCAAAACCACGGCGGGCTGAAGCGGCGGGTCGACGCACCGCCCGCGTCAGCTCAGCCCCTGAACCGCTCCCACAACTTGGGATAACGCTCCGAGAGAGCCGCCTCGTTCTCGAAGTCGAGCGGCGTGCCCTCCGGCTCGGGCGGCGCGGGCGGAACCCCCAGGTCCGGAGCGACGACACCGGTGAGCTGTTCGTAGGCCTCGTCCGCCGAATAGCCCAGCTCCTCACCGTCACCGTCGATCTCGTCGTCGAACTCGTCCACGAGATCGGCCAGCGAGTCCGGGTCGTGGACGGCGCCCTCGAAGACCTCCCGGCCCTGGCCGATCAGCCAGCACCGGAAGAAGTCGAAGACGTCGTCGCCGGCCCCGTCGAGGAGTACCCAGGCGGCGCCCCACAGGTCCCAGCGGTAGGCGCGGTTGTAGCGGGACTCGAAGTGCCGGGCGAAGTCCAGGACCGAGTCGGGGTCCAACTGGACGAGCCGCTCGACGAGCAGGTCGGCCTGCTCCTCGGGGTCCCCCTCGGCGGCCTCACGGGTCGCGTCCACCAGCTCCCAGAACTCCGTCTCGTCCATCACGGGTCAAGCATCGGGCCTGGACGGGAGGGACGCACGCGGAGTGCCGCAGATTGTTATGCGTGCACATGCCGAAGGCAGAACCACCGGGTTCGTCCGTATTTAAGGGACGCGGTCACCCATGGCGACGCGGTCACCCGTACAGCGCCGCCAGCCGGGCCGCGTCCGCGGCGAAGCGGTTCCGCAACGCCGCCGGGGACAGCACCTCCGCCTCCGGCCCGAGCCCGGTGAGCTGGCTGTGGGCGATCTCCTCGGACTCGACGCCGAGGGTGACGGTCACCCGGCCCGTGCCGTCGGGCGGGCGGGCGGCGGACAGCGCCTCACGGGCGGAGGCGGGATCGACGACGTACGGCAGCCGGCGCACGCCGGCCGGGGACAGCCGGACGACCACCTCCGTCCGCAGGATGGACCGGGCGAACTCCTCGGCCCGCTCCTCCCAGAAGGCCGGCAGGTCGAAGCCCTCGTCCCGGGCGAAGCGTTCCTCCGAGCCTTCCACCGCCGTGAACCGGTCGAGCCGGTACACCCGGAAGGTCCCCGCCTCGGGAACCCGCGCGCACAGGTACCAGACGCCCGCCTTCAGCACGAGGCCGTACGGTTCGAGGGCCCGCTCCACCTCGGCCGGCCCGCGCAGGTAGCGGGTGGTGATCCGCCGGTCGTCCCACACCGCGTCCGCCACCGCGGGCAGCAGCTCGGGTGCCTTCGGCTCGCTGAACCAGGCGGGCGCGTCCAGATGGAACCGCTGCGCGGCCGTCCGTGAGGCGTCCCGCAGGGACGGAAGCAGCGCCGCGGACACCTTCAGCCGGGCCGCCGAGGCGGCGTCCTCCAGACCCATCTCGCGCAGCGCCCCCGGCACCCCGCTCAGGAACAGCGCCTCCGCCTCACCGCGCGCGAGACCCGTCAGCCGGGTGCGGTAGCCCCCGACCAGTCGGTACCCGCCGGCCCGCCCCCGGTCCGCGTACACCGGGACGCCCGCCTCGCTCAGCGCCTGGGCGTCCCGGGTGACCGTCCGCTCGGACACCTCCAGCTCCCGCGCCAGCTCGGCGGCGGTCATCGAGGGCCGGGACTGGAGCAGCAGCACCATCTTGATCAGGCGGGCAGCGCGCATCCGTCCATGATGCCGGGGATGCCGGGCCCCACCGACAGCGAAGGGGCACGGCGGCCGCCGTACCCCTTCACCCGGTTCACCCGGAACCAGCCGGCAGGCCTACAGGCCGTACCGCTCCCGTGCTTCCTTCACCGCGGTGGCCTTGACCTCGCCACGCCGCGCGAGCTGCGCCAGCGCCGCGACGACGATCGACTCCGCGTCGACGCCGAAGTGGCGGCGGGCGGCGTCACGGGTGTCGGACAGACCGAAGCCGTCGGCACCGAGCGAGGAGTAGTCCTGCTCGACCCACTGCGCGATCTGGTCCGGGACCTGGCGCATGTAGTCGGAGACCGCGAGGACCGGGCCCTCGGCGCCGTGCAGCGCCTGCCGTACGTACGGCACCCGCTCCTCGCCGCGCAGCAGGGCCGCGTCCGCGTCCAGGGCGTCGCGCCGCAGCTCCGTCCAGGAGGTGGCGGACCACACGTCGGCGGCCACCCCCCACTCCTCGGCGAGCAGCTTCTGCGCGGCGAGGGTCCAGTGGATCGCCGTACCGGAGCCGATGAGCTGGACGCGGGCGGCGTTGGCGGCCGGGGTCAGTCCGGCCGACTCGGCGGTGTTGAAGCGGTACAGGCCCTTGACGATCCCCTCGTCGATGCCGGGTCCGCCCGGTTTGGCGGGCTGCGGGATCGGCTCGTTGTAGACCGTCAGGTAGTAGAAGACGTTCTGGTCCTCGCCGGGGGCCGCCTCGCCGTACATCCGGCGCAGACCGTCCTTGACGATCGCCGCGACCTCGTAGGCGAACGCCGGGTCGTACGACATGGCCGCCGGGTTGGTCGCCGCGATGACGGGGGAGTGGCCGTCCGCGTGCTGGAGGCCCTCACCGGTCAGCGTCGTGCGGCCGGCCGTCGCGCCGACCAGGAAGCCGCGGCCGAGCTGGTCGCCGAGCTGCCACATCTGGTCGGCCGTGCGCTGCCACCCGAACATCGAGTAGAAGATGTAGAAGGGGATCATCGCCTCACCGTGCGTGGAGTACGCGGTGGACGCGGCGATGAAGTCCGCCATGGAACCGGCCTCGGTGATCCCCTCGTTGAGGATCTGGCCGTCCTTGGCCTCCTTGTAGTACATCAGCTGGTCGCGGTCGACCGGCTCGTACGTCTGGCCCTTGGGCGAGTAGATGCCCAGGGAGGGGAAGAGGCTCTCCATGCCGAAGGTGCGCGCCTCGTCGGGGACGATCGGCACCCAGCGCTTACCGGTCTGCTTGTCGCGGACCAGGTCCTTGACGAGCCGGACGAACGCCATCGTCGTCGCCACGTTCTGCGAGCCGGACCCCTTGTCGAAGGACGTGAACGCCTTGTCGGCGGGGGCGGGCAGCGGGGCGAGCGGGTGCGTACGGCGGGCCGGGGCGGGGCCGCCGAGGGCCGCGCGGCGCTCCTGGAGGTAGCGGACCTCGGGGGAGTCGGCGCCCGGGTGACCGTAGGGGACCACGCCGTCGACGAACTGGCTGTCGGAGATGGGCAGTTCGAGCAGGTCACGCATCTGCTTGAACTCGTCCGTCGACAGCTTCTTCATCTGGTGGTTGGCGTTCTTCGACGCGAAGCCCTGGCCGAGCGTGTGGCCCTTGACCGTCTGGGCCAGGATGACCGTCGGAGCACCCTTGTGCTCGACGGCCGCCTTGTAGGCCGCGTACACCTTGCGCGCCTCGTGACCACCGCGCGAGAGGTGGAAACACTCCAGGATCTTGTCGTCGCTCAGCAGCTTCGCCATCTCGACGAGCGCCGGGTCGGCACCGAAGAAGTCCTGGCGGATGTAGGCGGCGTCGCGGGTCTGGTACGTCTGCACCTGCGCGTCGGGTACCTGGCGCAGCCGGCGGACGAGCGCGCCCGTGGTGTCGAGCCGGAACAGCTCGTCCCAGGCGTTGCCCCACAGCGACTTCACGACGTTCCAGCCGGCGCCGCGGAACTGGGCCTCCAGCTCCTGCACGATCTTGAAGTTGGCGCGGACCGGGCCGTCGAGGCGCTGGAGGTTGCAGTTGATGACGAAGGTCAGGTTGTCCAGACCCTCGCGGGAGGCCAGCGCGAGTGCCGCCGTCGACTCCGGCTCGTCCATCTCGCCGTCACCGAGGAACGCCCACACGTGGGACGCCGAGACGTCCTTGACGCCGCGGTTGGTGAGGTAGCGGTTGAAGCGGGCCTGGTAGATCGCGGAGAGCGGGCCGAGGCCCATGGAGACGGTCGGGAACTCCCACAGCCAGGGCAGCCTGCGCGGGTGCGGGTAGGAGGGCAGACCGTCGCCGCCGGACTCGCGGCGGAAGTTGTCGAGGTGGTGCTCGGTCAGCCGGCCGTCGAGGAAGGCGCGGGCGTAGATGCCGGGGGAGGCGTGGCCCTGGATGTAGAGCTGGTCGCCGGACCCGTCACCCTCCTTGCCCTTGAAGAAGTGGTTGAAGCCGGTCTCGTAGAGCCAGGCCGCGGAGGCGAAGGTGGCGATGTGGCCGCCGACGCCGTACTTGCTGCCCCGGGTCACCATCGCGGCCGCGTTCCAGCGGTTCCACGCGGTGATCCGGTTCTCCATCGCCTCGTCGCCGTCCACGGAGGGCTCGGCGGCGGTGGGGATGGTGTTGACGTAGTCGGTCTCAAGCAGCTTGGGCAGCGCGAGACCGTTGCCCTCGGCGCGCTCCAGCGTGCGGCGCATCAGGTACGCGGCACGGTGCGGCCCGGCCGCCTTGGTGACGGCGTCCAGGGAGGCCTGCCATTCGGCGGTCTCCTCGGGGTCGCGGTCCGGGAGCTGGTCGAGCTCGCTCGGCTGGATAGCGGTGGGGTCGGTCATTGCGCCGCCTTCCGGATGCGGAGGGGGGTTCCCTCGTCGGTAAGGGGTTTTCGGGTGCCCTTGTGTCTTTGGCAGGACAGGGCTGCGGGCTCTGGTGGGAGCCCGCCTGAGACTGTAACTCCCTGATCGATGATCGATCAAAGGGTTCCAGCGGAAAATCTCTTGATCACGGGAAAGTAGGCACGCGGTGCCTCGCCGACGGGCACGCGGTGCCGTGAATTCGAGGGGTTTCCGCAGGTGAGCGCGGGTGCGCTCACAGCGTCACGACAGGGTCACGGCCGTGGCGCGCAGCCGAGCACGTGCGCCTTCACCAGGTCGGCGATCAGCGGGTCCCGCCGCCGGAACGCGGCCACGAGTGCCTCGTGCTCCTCCGCGTACGACTGCTGTACGGTCCCCAGCCAGCGGATGGACAGGGCGGTGAACACCTCGATGCCCAGGCCCTCCCAGGTGTGCAGGAGGACCGAGTTCCCGGCGGCCCGCACCAGTTCCCGGTGGAAGGCGACGGTGTGCCGGACCTGGCCGGTGCCGTCGGCCAGCCGGTCGGCCTGGTACAGCGCGGTGACGTGCGGCTCCAGGGCTGAGCAGTCCAGGGCGAGCCGTTCGGCCGCGAGTTCCGCCGCGATGGCCTCCAGGCCGGCCCGCACGGGGTAGCTCTCCTCCAGGTCGGCGGCGGTCAGATTCCGTACCCGTACGCCCTTGTTGGGGGCCGACTCGATCAGCCGGAGCGACTCCAGCTCGCGCAGCGCCTCGCGCACCGGCGTCTGGCTGACCTCCAGCTCGGTCGCGATCCTGCGCTCCACGATCCGCTCGCCCGGCTTCCAGCGCCCGCTGACGATCCCCTCCACGATGTGCTCGCGGATCTGCTCGCGGAGCGAGTGGACGACGGGCGCGGTCATGAGGGCTCCTTTGCTGGGGGCGTACCGGCCCCAGGGGCGTTTGACCATTAGACAATAAGGCCGACCTCACGCCGACGAGAGGCGCACGGGGGCGCTTTCGCGCAGGTGAGACGAGACTTACACGCTGTCAGGGCGAGCCCTCCTGTAAAGACCCGTACCGGCTGCGGTGCGGAGCGGTCACGTCCGCGCCACCCCGGGAACCCCCGGGCCCCGCACGGAGTGACGGCGAGCACGGGGGCCGCCGGACCGGGCACCCCGGACCACGGCCTGCGTGCCCGCGTGCCTTCGGTCACGACGGCCAGGTCGGACACGGAAACGCGCTGCCCCCGGCCGGAACTCCGGACGGGGGCAGCGCGTGAGCGGTGGGGGCTACAGGCCGAGTTCGACCTCGAACTCGCCCGCCTCCAGGATCGCCTTGACCGCCGTCAGGTAACGGGCCGCGTCGGCGCCGTCCACCAGACGGTGGTCGTAGGAGAGTGTCAGGTACGTCATGTCGCGGACGCCGATGACCGTGCCCTCGTCCGTCTCGATGACGGCCGGACGCTTGACCGTGGCACCGATGCCCAGGATCGCGACCTGGTTCGGCGGCACGATGATCGTGTCGAAGAGCGCGCCGCGCGAGCCGGTGTTGGAGATGGTGAAGGTCGCGCCGGACAGCTCGTCCGGGGTGATCTTGTTCGCCCGGACCTTGCCCGCGAGCTCGGCGGTGGCCTTGGCGATACCGGCGATGTTCAGGTCGCCCGCGTGCTTGATGACCGGGGTCATCAGGCCCTTCTCGGAGTCCACCGCGATACCGATGTTCTCGGTGTCGAAGTAGGTGATCGTGCCCTCTTCGACGTTGATCCGGGCGTTGACGGCCGGGTGGGCCTTCAGCGCCTGGGCCGCCGCCTTCACGAAGAACGGCATCGGGGAGAGCTTGACGCCCTCGCGGGCCGCGAAGGAGTCCTTCGCCTGCGCGCGGAGCTTCATCAGCCGGGTGATGTCGACCTCGACGACCGAGGACAGCTGGGCCTGCTCGTGCAGGGCCTTCACCATGTTGTCGCCGATGACCTTGCGGATGCGAGGCATCTTGACGGTCTGGCCGCGCAGGGGCGAGGCCTCCAGGGTCGGCGCCTTCTTGGCGGCGGCCGGGGCGGCGGCGGGAGCCGGAGCCGCGGCGGCGGCCTTCGCGGCCTCGGCGGCGGCGATGACGTCCTGCTTGCGGATACGGCCGCCGACGCCGGTGCCCTTGACGCTGGACAGGTCGACGCCGTTCTCGGCGGCGAGCTTGCGCACCAGCGGGGTCACGTACGCGCCGTCGTCACCGGAGGTCGCGGCGGGAGCCGGGGCCGGGGTGACAGGGGCGGGCGAGGCCTTCGCGGGCGCCGGCATGGGAGCCGGAGCGGCGGGCTGGGCCGGAGCCGGGGAGGCAGCGGCCGGGGCGGCCGGAGCAGCGGGGGCCGGGGCAGCGGGCGCCGGAGTGGCAGGCGCGGCCGGAGCCGGCGCGGGAGCCGCGGGGGCGGCCGGGGCAGCGGCGGCGGGAGCCTCCGGAGCCTTCGGGGCAGCCGCGGCCGGAGCCGAGCCGGGAGCACCGACGACGGCCAGCTTGGCGCCGACCTCGGCGGTCTCGTCCTCGCCGACCACGATCTCCAGCAGCACGCCGGAGACCGGCGAGGGGATCTCGGTGTCGACCTTGTCCGTGGAGACCTCGAGCAGCGGCTCGTCCTCCGCGACCTCCTCGCCGACCTCCTTCAGCCAGCGGGTGACGGTGCCCTCGGTGACCGACTCGCCCAGTGCGGGCAGCACGACGTCGGTGCCCTCGGCGGAACCGCCGCCGGAAGCGGCCTCCGCGGTGGGAGCGGGCGCGGGCGCCTCGGCCTCGGCCGAGGGGGTGGCCTGCGGGGCGGGCTCCGGCTCGGCGGCCGGGGCTTCCTCGGCGGCCGGGGCGGGGGCGGCTGCGGGCGCGCCCGTGCCGTCGTCGATGACTGCCAGCTCGGCGCCGACCTCCACCGTCTCGTCCTCGGCGACCTTGATGGATGCGAGCACACCGGCGACGGGCGAGGGGATCTCGGTGTCGACCTTGTCGGTCGACACCTCCAGCAGCGGCTCGTCGGCCTCGACGCGCTCGCCCTCGGCCTTCAGCCAGCGGGTGACAGTGCCCTCGGTGACGCTCTCACCGAGCGCCGGAAGGGTTACGGAAACCGCCATGGTTTCTGTTGCTCCTTAACGATGGTGCGGAAGTCTGTGGTCGTCGCGCCCAGGTGCGACGCGGTGACTGATGTGCGGCCGGTGACGGCTGATCAGTCGTGCGAGTGCAACGGCTTGCCCGCGAGGGCCAGGTGGGCCTCGCCGAGTGCCTCGTTCTGCGTCGGGTGGGCGTGGATGAGCTGGGCCACCTCGGCCGGCAGCGCCTCCCAGTTGTAGATCAACTGGGCTTCGCCGACCTGCTCGCCCATACGGTCACCGACCATGTGGACGCCGACCACGGCACCGTCCTTCACCTGGACGAGCTTGATCTCGCCCGAGGTGTTGAGGATCTTGCTCTTGCCGTTGCCCGCGAGGTTGTACTTCAGAGCGACGACCTTGTCCGCGCCGTAGATCTCCTTGGCCTTGGCCTCGGTGATGCCCACGGAGGCGACCTCGGGGTGGCAGTACGTCACCCGGGGGACACCGTCGTAGTCGATCGGAACGGTCTTGAGACCGGCCAGACGCTCCGCCACCAGGATGCCCTCGGCGAAGCCGACGTGCGCGAGCTGGAGCGTCGGGACCAGGTCACCGACGGCGGAGATGGTCGGGACGTTCGTGCGCATGTACTCGTCGACCAGGACGTAGCCGCGGTCGAGCGCGACGCCCTGCTCCTCGTAGCCCAGGCCCTGCGAGACCGGGCCGCGGCCCACGGCGACGAGCAGTACCTCGGCCTCGAACTCCTTGCCGTCGGCGAGGGTGACCTTGACACCGTTCTGGGTGTACTCGGCCTTCGAGAAGAAGGTGCCCAGGTTGAACTTGATGCCGCGCTTGCGGAAGGCGCGCTCAAGAAGCTTGGAGGAGTTCTCGTCCTCGACCGGGACGAGGTGCTTGAGGCCCTCGATCACCGTCACGTCGGTGCCGAAGGACTTCCACGCGGAGGCGAACTCGACGCCGATGACGCCGCCGCCGAGCACGATCGCGGACTCCGGGACGCGGTCCAGGACCAGCGCGTGGTCGGAGGAGATGATCCGGTTGCCGTCGATCTCCAGGCCCGGCAGCGACTTCGGCACGGAGCCGGTCGCCAGGAGCACGTGGCGGCCCTGGACACGCTGGCCGTTCACGTCGACCGAGGTCGGCGAGGAGAGGCGGCCCTCACCCTCGATGTACGTCACCTTGCGGGAGGCGATCAGCCCCTGAAGGCCCTTGTAGAGGCCCGCGATGACCCCGTCCTTGTACTTGTGGACGGCCGCGATGTCGATGCCCTCGAAGGTGGCCTTGACACCGAACTGCTCGCTCTCGCGGGCCTGGTCGGCGATCTCACCCGCGTGCAGCAGAGCCTTGGTGGGGATGCAGCCATTGTGCAGGCAGGTACCGCCGACCTTGCCCTTCTCGATCAGGGCGACGTCCAGGCCCAGCTGAGCTCCGCGCAGGGCCGCGGCGTACCCGCCGCTACCGCCACCGAGGATCACTAGGTCGAAAACGGTGCTGGCGTCGTTCGCCACGTCACGTCCTCCATGCATGTGCGCCGTACGCCGGTCGACTGCGACCGGGCGGCGGCTGGTGTCCGGCCGCTCTTTCTCCGGCCCTGTGGTGGGGGCCCTGTCCTGCCGAGAACCCATCTTCGCACTTGTCGGGGGCGAGCGAGACGCCGGGCCGGTGTGTGACGCGTCCCACCGGCTCCGCGAACGCCTCCACAGGCTCCGCGAAGGGGACAAAACGGCCCCGGGGTGACTTGTCACCCCGGGGCCGTCCACTACGGACGTCGAGGCGGACCTAGCCGAGGTCGCCCGCGGCGGTCAGCTCGGCGAGACGCACCAGCGTCCGCACCGCGGTGCCCGTACCGCCCTTGGGGGTGTAGCCGAAGGGACCGGCCTCGTTGAAGGCGGGGCCGGCGATGTCGAGGTGCGCCCAGGTGATGCCCTCGCCCACGAACTCGCGCAGGAAGAGCCCGGCCACCAGACCGCCGCCCATCCGCTCACCCATGTTGGCGATGTCGGCGGTGGGCGAGTCCATGCCCTTGCGCAGGTGCTCGGGGAGCGGCATCGGCCAAGACTCCTCGCCGACCTCCTCCGCGGCGTCCACGATCGAGGCGCGGAAGGCGTCGTCGTTCGCCATGACGCCGAAGGTGCGGTTGCCGAGCGCCAGCACCATGGCGCCCGTCAGCGTCGCCACGTCGACGATCGCGTCGGGCTTCTCCTCGGACGCCTTCCACAGCGCGTCGGCGAGGACGAGCCGGCCCTCGGCGTCCGTGTTGAGGACCTCGACGGTCTTGCCGCTGTACATGCGCAGCACGTCGCCGGGGCGGGTCGCGGAACCGGAGGGCATGTTCTCGGCCAGCGCGAGCCAGCCGGTGACGTTGACCTCCAGGCCCAGGCGCGCGGCGGCGACCACGGCGGCGAAGACCGCCGCCGCACCGCTCATGTCACACTTCATCGTCTC
This sequence comes from Streptomyces sp. NPDC088747, assembly GCF_044751025.1. NCBI lineage: Bacteria > Bacillati > Actinomycetota > Actinomycetes > Kitasatosporales > Streptomycetaceae > Streptomyces > Streptomyces sp. NPDC088747. The sequence goes on along the minus strand of NZ_JBIVKZ010000005.1, from coordinate 207,519 downwards.
GTTGTGCCCGGCGGGCTTCAGCGAGATGCCGCCCGAGTCGTAGGTGATGCCCTTGCCCACGAAGGCGAGGTGCTTGGTGGCCTTGGCGGAGGTGTACGACAGCTTCACCAGGCGGGGACCGGCGGCCGAGCCCTTGCCGACGCCGAGGATGCCGCCGTAGCCGCCCTTCTCCAGGGCCTTCTCGTCGAGCACCTGCACCTTGACGCCGTGCTCCTTGCCGGCCGCGGTGACCACGGCGGCGAAGGACTCGGGGTTGAGATCGTTCGGCGGGGTGTTGATCAGGTCGCGGGCGCGGTTGAGCTCCTCGGTCACGGCGGTGGCGCGCACGATGGCGGCCTTGTACGCCGCGTCGCGGGGCTTGCCGCCGAGCAGGGCGGCCTCGCCGAGCGGGCCCTTGCCGTTCTTGGCACCGGCGCCGTTCTTCCCGCTCTCCTTGTACGCGTCGAAGGCGTACGCGCCGAGGCGGACGCCCTCGGCGACGGCACCGGCGTCGGCGGGGTCGGTGATCGGCAGGGCGAACGCGGCCTTCTTCGCGCCGGCCAGGGTGCGGGCGGCGGCACCGGCCGCGCGGCGCAGCGCCTCGGCGTCGTACGTCTCGTCCTTCTCCGGGACCGCTCCCAGGCCGACGGCCACGACGACCGGGGCCTTGAAGCCGGAGGGCGCGGGCAGCTTCGTCACCTCGCCCTCGGCCCCTGAGGCGCCGAGGGTCTCCAGGATGCCGGCGAGCCCGCCGTCGTACGCCTTGTCGACGCCTTCGGCACCCGGTGCGACGACCGGCCCCTTGGGGCCCTTCGCGACACCGACGACGATGGCGTCGGCCCGCAGACCGGACGCCGCGGCGGTGCTGAGAGTGAGAGCAGTCACGGTGGTGAAATCTCGCTTCCGTAGGAATTACTGCGGCCGAATGAGGATGGGTCGACCGGGCCCGGCAATCGACCCTGGATCCGGCCCTGAGGGGTGGGCCTTACCGGGGCGGGGCAAGTACCAGGGTCGAGCCTACGCTCGGGGCCGCGTTCGGCTCATACCGGCAGGTGTTCACCGCCGGGTGACGTGGATGTCGGATCCCCGCCGCTCGCTCGCGGTGACATGCGCCGCACCGTCCGTGTTGGCCCGGTATGGCGGCGGGCTCAGCCGAGTGACAGGACCACGAGCGCTGTCGTCGCCGCCGTCTCGGCGACGCCGCCGAAGACGTCGCCGGTGATTCCGCCGAAGCGGCGCGTGCAGTGGCGCAGCAGCAGTTCGGCGCCGGCGCAGGCGGCGAGCACCGCCAGCACCGCTCGAACCAGGCCGGACGTGCCCAGCAGCGCCCCGGCGCCGGCCGCCGCCACGGTGACGGCGGCGGCCACCAGCAGGGCCCCGCGCACCGGCACCGTGCCCGCGACCGCCGCGCCCAGGCCGTCGGGGCGGGCCGGCGGGACCCCGGTGCGCGCGGCCAGGGTGAGGGCGAGGCGGGCCGCGGTCGCGGAGACGACGGCCGCGAGCACGCCCCGGGCCCAGGAGGTGTCGTACGCCTGGAAGAGCGCGGCCACCTGCGCGAGCAGTACGAAGAGCAGGGTGATCACGCCGAACGGGCCGATGTCCGACTGCTTCATGATCCGCAGCGCGTCCTCGGCGGGCTTGCCGCTGCCGAGGCCGTCCGCGGTGTCGGCGAGTCCGTCCAGGTGCAGGCCCCGGGTGAGGGCGGCCGGTACGGCGGCGGTGGCCACGGCGGCGAGCAGCGGCCCCGCGCCCGACGCCAGCAGTGCCACACCCGCCAGCGCCGCGCCCGCCCCGACGGCCAGCCCGGCCCACGGCGCGCACAGCATCCCGCCGCGCGCGGCCTCGCGGTCCCAGCGGGTCACCGTCACCGGGAGCGCGGTGAGGGTGCCGAAGGCGAACCGGAGGCTGTCGGCGAGGGAGGGCTTGGGCACCGGCGCAGGCTATCCGGCCGTCCGAGGAGCGCCGACGGCGGCTGTCGGCGGCCATGGATAAAGTGCGCAATATGGGTCATTGGTTGTACCGCAACGTCATCGAGCCGGGGAAACTGCCGCTTCTGCTGGCACTCGCCTCGTTCGTGCTGACCTTCCTGATCACCCGGATCATCGTCCGGCTGATCCGGGCGGGCAAGGGCCCGTTCGGCAACATGCAGGCGGGCGGGGTGCACATCCACCACGTGGTGCCGGGTGTCGTGCTGACGGTGATCGGCGGGTTCGGGTCGGTGGCCAGCAGCCGGCACGGCTTCGGCTCGGCGGCCTTCGCCGTGGTGTTCGGGATCGGTACGGGCCTGGTGCTGGACGAGTTCGCGCTGATCCTGCATCTGGACGACGTCTACTGGACCGAGGCGGGACGCCAGAGCGTCGAGGTCGTCGTGGTCACGGCGGCCCTGGTCGGTCTGGCGCTCGCCGGTTTCCTGCCCTTCGGCGTCAACGACCTCAGCCAGCAGGAGCTCCAGGACCGCGGCGGCGCGATCGTGAGCATCCTGGTGAACTTCGCCTTCGCCCTGCTGGCCCTCGGCAAGGGCAAGGTCCGGATGGCGATCTTCGGCGTCGTCATCCCGTTCGTCGCGATCGTCGGCGCCATCCGGCTGGCCCGCCCCGGCTCGCCGTGGGCCAAGCGCTTCTACCGCCGCCGGCCGCGCGCCCGTGCCCGGTCCACCCTGCGCGCCTTCCACCACGACCGCCGCTGGGCCGGCCCCTCCCGGGTCGTCCAGGACTGGATCGGCGGAAAGCCGGACCCCGAGCCCGTCCCCCCACTGCCCGGCGGCCGGTGACCGGACCCCGCGCCCGAGCGCGGCCCAGGAGATGACGGCTCCTCAACTCGCCGTCCCCGTCGGCGCGTTCGAGCGTCACGCACCGCCGACATGACCGGCGTGCCGGGCACGCCCTCTGTTACGCCTCCCGGGCCGAGGGCTCCGCTTCCGCGCGTGCCCCGGCCGCGGTCCCCGGCTCCGGTTCCGGGTCGGCCGCGGTCCCGGCCTCCACCTCTGTTTCCGGCTCCGGATCCGGAACCGGCTCGTCTTCCGTTTCCTCCGCCTCCGCCGACGGCTTCTCCGGAAGCTCCGCCGCCAGGGCGGCCGCCGCCTGGACCAGGGGGAGGGCGAGGAGGGCGCCCGCGCCCTCGCCGACCGTGACCCCGTGGTCGAGCAGCGGCTCGATGGCCATCCGGTCCAGCGCCTTGGCCTGCGCCGGCTCCCCGCTGTTCTGGCCGGCCAGCCACCAGTCCGGCGCGCGGAAGGCGACCCGCTGCCCGACCAGGGCGCAGGCGGCGGCCACGACGCCGTCGAGGACCACCGGCATCTTGCGTACCGCGCTCTGCAACAGGAACCCGGTCATCGCCGCGAGGTCGGCCCCGCCGACCACCGCGAGCAGCTGGAGCTGGTCCCCGAGCACCGGCCGGGCCCGCCGCAGCGCGTCCCGGACAGCGGCGCACTTGCGCATCCACGCGAGGTCGCCGATGGCGAGCCCGCCCCGCCCGGTCACCACGGACGCGTCGGTCCCGCACAGCGCGGCCACCAGCACCGCCGCCGCCGTGGTCCCGCCGACGCTGATGTCGCCGAGCACCACCAGATCCGTACCGGAGTCCGCCTCTTCGTCCGCGACTGCGACCCCCGCGCGGAACGCGGCCTCCGCCTCCTCCTGCGTCAGCGCGTCCTCGACGTCGATACGGCCCGAACCGCGCCGCACCCGGTGCCGTACGACCTCGTCGGGCAGCCCCGCAGGATCGCAGTCCAGCGCCATGTCGACCACGCGCACGGGAACGCCGAGCCGGCGGGCCAGGATCGACGCGGGGCTCGCACCCTCCAGGACCGCCCGCACCAACTGGTCGGCGCTGCCCGCCGGACGCGCCGAGACACCGAGTCCGGCGATCCCGTGGTCCCCCGCGAACAACACCGCACGCGGGTGCTCGATCGGCCGCACCGGTACGGCTCCCTGCGCCGCCGCCAGCCACTCGCCCAGTTCGTCGAGGCGGCCCAGCGAGCCGGGCGGCACGATCTGGCGCTCCCGGTACGCCTCGGCGTCACGGCGGACGCCTCCGTCGGGGCGCTCGATCAGATCGGTGAAGTCGTCGAGATTAAGCGAGCTCATTCGCCGAACAGTACCGGCACCGATCGAACACGTCCGCGCCACGTCGTTGCGCCGGGGACCGCCCTTCAATACGTACCTTTTATGTCGGATTGTCGTGCGACTCGTCCCCACAGAAGCACCAGGAGCACTCATGCCCCCCACCTCGCCGTCGACCGCGGCACGCCGGGCCGCCTGGCTCGGCGAACTCGCCCAGGGCACCGACCGGTTCCACGAACCGCGCCGGGACGACTGCCCCTGGTGCGGCTCGAAACGGCTGCGCACCCGGCTCCGTACGCCGGACCTGCGGCAGCGCAAACCCGGCACCTTCGTCGTCGACGAGTGCGGGGACTGCGCCCACGCCTTCCAGAACCCCCGGCTGACGGCGGAGGGAGTGGCCTTTTACCACCTGGACCACGACCTGGACCACCACTTGGACCAGTACCCCGACCACCACCCGGACCACCACGCCGACACGCCCGACGGCCTCGCCGACCGCATCCTCGCCGCCCGCGCCGGACGAGGTCGCCACCTGGCCGCCGCCCGCGCGATGCTGTCGCACCCCGAGCCGGAGAGCTGGCTCGACGTCGGCACCGGGCACGGGCACTTCCCCGAGGTGGCCAGGGAGATCTACCCGTACACCGCCTTCGACGGCCTCGACACCACCCGGCGCGTCGAGAGGGCCCTGGCCGCCGGACGGGTCGAGGAGGCCCACCGCGGCCGGCTCACCGACCCGGCGACCGCCGAGCGGCTGCGCGCCCGCTACGACGTCGTCAGCATGTTCCACCACCTGGAGCACACCCCCGACCCGCGCGAGGAACTGCGCGCCGCGCTGACGGTGCTGCGCCCCGGCGGCCTGCTCCTCGTCGAAGTCCCGGACCCCGACTGCGCGTTCGGCCCGCTGCTCGGCAAGTGGTGGGTGTCCTACGGGCAGCCGCGCCACCTCCACCTGATGCCGCTGCCCAACCTGCTGGCCGAACTGGAGTCGCTCGGCTGCGAGATCGTGTCGACGGACCGCCGCGAACCGCACATCCCCTACGACCTCTCCGGCGCCGTCGCGCTGGTCCTCAGCCGGGTCCTCCCCGGCCTCGACGCTCCCTGGCGCCCGCTCCCGCCGACGCCGCTCCAGCGCGGACTGCGTACGGCTCTGACGCGGGCGGCCCTTCCGCTGCTCGCCTCGGCCGCCGCCGCGGACCACGTGCTGGCGCCCCTCTTCCGCCGTACCCGCTTCTCGAACGCGTACCGCGTCATCGCGCGCCGCCGGCCGTGAGCGGCCTCAGCCCCGCAGCGTCACCGCCTGACCCGCCACCACCAGCAGCAGGTGCTCGCACTCGCTGCCGAACGCCGCGTTGAGACGGCCGAGTTCGTCCCGGTAGCGGCGGCCCGACGCCGTGGCCGGGACGATCCCCGAACCGACCTCGTTGGAGACGGCGACAAGCGTGCGGCGGGTGTTCCGCACGGCGGCCGTCAGCTCCGCCACCCGGGCCCGCAGCGCGCGTTCCCCGCCGCAGGACCACTCCGCGTCGTCCCAGGCGTTCACGGAGTCCATCGCGTCGGTCAGCCAAAGGGAGAGGCAGTCGATGAGCAGCGGCGCGCCGTCCGCCTCCAGGAGCGGGACGACGTCGCAGGTCTCGACGGTGCGCCAGGAGCCGGGACGGCGCTCGCGGTGGGCGTGCACGCGCGAGGCCCACTCGTTGTCGCCGCTGCGGGTCCCGCCGGTGGCGACGTACACGACGTCGGGGAAGGCCTCAAGACGCCGTTCCGCCTCCACCGACTTGCCGGAGCGCGCGCCGCCGAGCACGAGGGTGCGGCGCGGCACGTCGGGGACGTCCTCGTAGACGCCCACGTCCAGCGTCGACCCGTCCGGGACGGCCCGCGCGCCCGCCGCCGCCAGCCGCCGGCGCAGTTCGGCCCCCGGAGGCACGTCATGGTCCAGGTGCACCGCGATCACGTCCGTCGCCGGGCCGACGGCACCCACCGCGCGCAGCTTCGCCAGCGCGTCCGGGCGCCCCACCACGTCGGCGGCCACCATGTCGTACGGCGGGTCGCCGTTCACGTCGAGACCGGCGGGCGCCGCGCCGGGCGGCAGATAGAGCAGCCGCTGCCCGTCGGGCCCGGTCACCGCGTACCCCGTGCCGGGCGCGTCCATCGCCACCGCCCGCACCCGGTGCCCGGTCAGCAGCGCCAACTCCCGGCCGTCGGGCACCCTCCCGGGCTGCGGCAGCCCGGCCGGCACCTCGACCGCGGGGCCGTCGTGGGGATGCGAGAGCAGCACCTGTCGTACGCCGCCCAGCGAGTGCCCGGCGCGGGCGGCCGCCAGTACGGCGCCGGGGGTGAGGTCGAGCAGCAGCGTGCCGTCCACGAGCAGCGCGGTCGCCGCCCGCGCGTGCTCGCCGTGCGCGGTCGCGCAGGCCGCGCAGGGGCAGTCGGGGCGGGGGAGGCCGTCGGGGGCGCCGGTGCCGAGCAGTGTCAGTTCCACGGAGCTGATTTTCGCGTGTCCCCGCAGGTCTTGCCCGTCCGGCTAGGCTTCGGGCAGAAGTCGGATCTTGTCCGGCTTCCGCTGTGCAGTGAGCCGATACCTGGGAGGCGTACATGGCGGCATGGACGTGGCGGTTCGAGAAGGCCGACGGGACAGAGGTCCAACCCGTGGTGCAGCCCGAGGAGTTCACCACCCAGGGGGACGCGGAGTCCTGGATCGGCGAGGTGTGGAAGGAGCTCCTCGAGGGTGGCGCGGAGCAGGTGTTCCTCTTCGAGGACAGCACACAGATCTACGGGCCGATGAGCCTGCACGCCGCCTCCGAGGCGTAGGCCGGCCGGGGTGCCGACGGGTGCCGGGGTTCCCTCCGGCACCCGGGCCCTCTACTGCTCGCCCAGCGTCACGCCCACCGTCTTCTCGGTGCCGTTCCTCGTGTAGGTGACCGTCGTCCTGTCACCCGGCTTGTCGGCGGCGAGGGCCTCGGAGAGCGAGGTGATGGTGGTGATCGCGGTGTCCCCGAGCCCGGTGATGATGTCGCCCGGCGCGATGCCCGCCCTGTCGGCCCCGCCGCCGTCCTTCACCTCGACCACGGCGACGCCCGCCGCCCGGTAGTCGGCGTCGACGACGGTACGGCCGGTGACACCGAGCGCGGCCCGGCCCGAGTCGGTGACCCTGCCGTCCTGGATGATCTGGTCGGCCACCTTCGTCACCATCGACGCGGGGATCGCGAAGCCGATACCGGGAGCCGTACCGCCCCCGAGGTTCGGATCGGACGCGGCCAGCGTGGGAATGCCGATGACCTTGCCGTCGAGGTCGACCAGCGCGCCGCCGCTGTTACCCGGGTTGATCGCCGCCGACGTCTGCACCATGTTCGCGATGGTCGCCCCGGTGCCGCCGTCGCTGCTGCCCTCGCTGACGGTGCGCCCGGTCGCCGACACGATGCCCTGGGTCACGCTGGACGACAGCCCGAGCGGTGACCCCATCGCCAGCACGATCTGGCCGACCTCGACCTTCGAGGAGTCCCCGAACGACGCCGCCTTCAGGCCGTCCGGCACCTTGTCCAGCTTGACGACGGCGAGATCCTGCTCCGGGTAGGCGTACACCAGCGTCGCCGTCTGCTCGTCCTCGCTGTTGGCGGTCGTGACCTTGAACGTCTTCTCGTCCCCGACCACGTGCGCGTTGGTGACGATGTGCCCCTTGTCGTCGTACACCACCCCGGACCCCAGATCGCTGCTGGCCTGGATCTGCACCACCGACGGCAGCACGTCCTTGATCACCTTCAGGTAGTCGTCCTGGAGGTCACCGGCCGCGACCGGGGCCGCCGCCTGCGTCGTCGTGCCGTCCTTCGCGGACTTCGTGGACCTCGTGGGAGAGGACCCGGAGGAACAGCCGGCGAGCAGGGCGGCGGAGCAGGCGAACACGGCCAGGGGGACGTACAGACGGGAACGGGTGCGGGCAGGGGTACGGAAAGCGTCCATGCCCGAAGTGTCCCTTCGGGGGGCTTTCGCCGACCTGCGGTGCGCACCCGAACGGGTCGGCTGTCAGCCCCGCACTCCGCACAGGTGCAGCAACGCCGCCACCTGACGGTACGGATCGGTCCGCCCGGCCCGTTCCTCCACGGCGAGGAGGGCTTCCAGGTCCGGCGGGACGGGAGCCCCGTCCGGCGCGGTGTCCGTGAAGACCCGCACGCCGTACCAGGCGTGCAGGGGCGCCCCGATCCCGGCGAGCGTCGCCGTCAGCGTGGAGAGCCGGTCGGCGCGCACGTCGAGCCCGAGCCGGTTGCGGTAGACGGTGGTGTCGAACGCCGCGGGCGCCGCCGCCCAGTCCCCGGAGAGACCGGGGCGCATGGCCAGCGCGTCGGCGTTGCGCACCAGCAGCGAGAGCAGCCCGCCGGGGGCCAGCATCCGCGCGAGACCCGCCAGCAGCGGATCGGGTTCCTGGACGTACATCAGCACGCCGTGGCAGAGCACCACGTCGAAGCTTCCCGGCAGGAAGTGGACGCCCGTCTCGCGGCCGTCGCCCTCGATGAGACGCACCCGGCACTGGATGCCCTCGGGCTCAGCGCACAGGGCCTCGCGGGCCACCGCGAGCATCTTCGCGTCCTGTTCGAGCCCGGTCACCTGGTGCCCGGCCCTGGCCAGCCGCAGCGCCTGCGTGCCCTGGCCCATCCCGACGTCCAGCACCCGCAGCCGCTGCCCGACGGGGAACCGCCCGGCTATCTGCTCGTCGAGCTGCCGGGCCACCAGCTCCTGCCGTACGACATCACGCAGTCCGCCCAGCTTGTTCAGCCAGGCGTCCACCGCGCCCCCGGAGAAGGGATTCGCGCTCAGGGCCGCTCTCCGCGCTTGACCTGCGGCTTCGGCAGCCGGAGTCGACGCATCTGGAGGGTGCGCATCAGCGCGTAGGGGACCGCGCCCTTCTTGGGTAGCTCGGGGAAGCGGGTGTTGAGCTGCTTCTTCAGGCGGACCGCGATGCCGACCGAGTCGACCACGATCATCAGGATGACCACGAGCCACAGCAGCAGCGCGATGTTCTGGAGCGAGCCCACCCGCACCATGCTCAGCACGAGGATGAGGACGGCGAGCGGCAGGAAGAACTCGGCGATGCAGAACCGCGAGTCCACGAAGTCGCGCGCGTACTTCCGCACCGGCCCCTTGTCGCGGACGGGCAGATAGCGCTCGTCACCGCTGGCCAGCGCCTGACGCTGCCGCTCCATCGCGGCACGACGGTCGTCGCGCTGCCGCTTCGACGCCTCCTTGCGCGTCGTCGGCGTGTTGGCGACGCTACGACGCTGGGTCTGGGCCTCACTGCGCTTGGGCGTGGGGCGGCCCTTGGGGGCCTGCGGATCACGGGTCAGCTTGGAGTCGGCCAGCGCCTTGTCGGCGGGGGCCTTCTCTTCGTTCGCACGGCTTCGGAACACAAAACCCAAGGGTACGCGGTATGTGCGCATGGACGTCATTCGAGTGGGGAACGATCCGGCAACACCGTACGTCTGTACTGGGAAAGTACTGGGGCAGAGGGGACGTTGCGCACGGTTTCACCGGGCGGGCCCATCGGAATTCCCCAGGTGTTCCGCGGGAACCCCTGGTGGACCCCGAGGTTCACCTACTCCCTACGCCGGAGCGGTGCCGTTCGCAGTCGTCCTTGGGGATGAGCGCATCCGTCCCCGAACAGTGCGGTAATGGATGCAGGGCCCGTACTGTGGGACCTGTTGCAGTACCTGGAGCTGGAGTCCGTCAGAAGGGGGCGCGCGAAGCCCATGAGCGGTGTCATGAAGCGTATGGGAATGATCTTCCGCGCGAAGGCGAACAAGGCCCTTGACCGGGCCGAGGACCCGCGCGAAACCCTCGATTACTCGTACCAGAAGCAGCTGGAGCTGCTCCAGAAGGTGCGCCGCGGTGTCGCCGACGTGGCGACCAGCCGCAAGCGCCTGGAACTGCAGCTGAACCAGCTCCAGAACCAGTCCTCCAAGCTGGAGGACCAGGGCCGCAAGGCGCTGGCGCTCGGCCGGGAGGACCTGGCCCGTGAGGCGCTGTCGCGCCGGGCCGCGCTCCAGCAGCAGGTCACCGACCTGGAGACGCAGCACCAGACCCTCCAGGGCGAGGAGGAGAAGCTCACCCTCGCGGCGCAGCGGCTCCAGGCCAAGGTGGACGCCTTCCGCACCAAGAAGGAGACCATCAAGGCCACGTACACCGCGGCCCAGGCGCAGACCCGGATCGGCGAGGCCTTCTCCGGCATCTCCGAGGAGATGGGCGACGTCGGCATGGCCATCCAGCGTGCCGAGGACAAGACCGCGCAGCTCCAGGCGCGCGCCGGCGCGATCGACGAACTGCTCGCCTCCGGGGCCCTCGACGACCAGTCGGGGCTGGCCAAGGACGACATCCAGACCGAGCTGGACCGGCTCTCCGGTGGTACGGATGTAGAGCTGGAGCTGCAGCGCATGAAGGCCGAGCTGGCCGGTGGCTCCGCGTCGAAGCCGGCGATCGAGGGCAGCCAGGGCCAGGGTCAGTCGCAGTCCCAGCCGCAGGACACGCCGCGCTTCGACAAGCAGTAGCAAGCGGCAACCCACGCCTTAGGAGGGCGACATGATCGTACGGATCATGGGGGAGGGACAGGTGAGGCTGGACAGCAGCCACCTCACCGAACTGGACCGGCTGGACGACGAGCTCCTCGCCGAGGTCGAGAGCGGCGACGAGCCCGGCTTCCGCCGCACCCTGGGCGCCCTCCTGGAGGAGGTCCGCCGCCTGGGCGCACCCCTCCCGGACGACGCCCTGGAACCGTCGGAACTGATCCTCCCGTCCCCGGACGCGACGATCGACGAGGTGCGCGAGATGCTCGGCGACGGGGGCCTCATTCCTGGCTGACGGCGCGATCTCTCAGCCCGTCCGGCGTTTGAGGACGAGCGCGTCAGCGCGATGCGGGGGTCCGGGGGCGGCAGCCCCCGGGAACGGGACGGGCAGGGGCGGAGGGGGCGAGAAACCCCTCCGGGCCCACCCCCGGCCCGCGCCGCCCGACGGATACCGGACACCCCCGTTCCAAGCCCCGCACGGGCCCCGTACCGTGAACGGGTGACCACGCTGGAGCGGACGAAGTGCAGGGCCCGCGCCCACCCCCTGGCCGTGGACGCCACGCTCGCCGCGGGCGTCCTCGTCTGCATGGTGGGCGGCTCCTTCGTCGACCCGCACGGCGAGAACGGCGCCACCTGGATCACCCGCACCCCCAACGCCCTCAGCCTCACCCTGATGGTGCTCGGCGCCGCCGTCCTGGTCTTCCGCCGCCGCGCGCCCATCACCGTCCTCGCCGCGACGAGCGCCGTCTCCCTCGTGGAGCTGGTGGTCGGCGACCCCAGGGCCCCGGTCGCGATGTCCGCAGTCGTCGCCCTCTTCACCGTCGCCTCGGCCACCGACCGACACACCGCCTGGCGCCTCGGCCTGGTCACGATGACCGTGCTGACCGCGGCGGCGATGCTCGCGGGCCCGCTGCCCTGGTACGCCCAGGAGAACCTGGGCATCTTCGCCTGGACCGGCATGGCCGCCGCCGCGGGCGACGCCGTACGCAGCAGGCGCGCCTTCGTGGACGCCATAAGGGAACGCGCGGAACGCGCCGAGCGGACCAGGGAGGAAGAGGCCCGCCGCCGGGTGGCCGAGGAACGGCTGCGGATCGCCCGGGACCTGCACGACGTCGTCGCGCACCACATCGCGCTCGTCAACGTGCAGGCCGGGGTCGCCGCCCATGTGATGGACAAACGGCCCGACCAGGCCAAGGAGGCGCTCGCGCACGTACGCGACGCCAGTCGCTCCGCCCTCAACGAACTCCGCGCCACCGTCGGCCTGTTGAGGCAGACCGGGGATCCCGAGGCGCCCACCGAGCCGGCCCCCGGCCTCGGCCGCCTCGACGAACTCGCCGACACCTTCCGCAACGCGGGCCTTCCCGTCGAGGTGGCCCGCGACCACGGGACCGGCCTGCCCGCCGCCGTGGACCTCGCCGCGTACCGCGTCATCCAGGAAGCCCTGACCAATGTGCGCAAGCACGCGGGACCGGACGCGAAGGCCGAGGTCAGCGTCGTACGCGTGGGCCCGAACGTGGAGGTGACCGTCCTGGACAACGGGCCGGGGCAGGACGAAGGCCCGGAGGAGGGCGGCGGGCACGGACTGCTCGGGATGCGGGAGCGGGTCACCGCGCTCGGCGGCAGATGCACGGCCGGTCCCCGCTACGGAGGCGGCTTCCGGGTCCATGCGATCCTTCCGGTCAAGAACCGCACACCCGCCAGGGGGGCCACCGTATGACCATCCGCGTCCTGCTCGCCGACGACCAGGCACTGCTGCGCAGCGCCTTCCGGGTGCTCGTCGACTCCGAGCCCGACATGGAGGTGGTCGGCGAGGCGTCCGACGGCGCGGAGGCGGTGCGGCTGGTGCGTCAGGAGCGGGCCGACGTCGTGCTGATGGACATCCGGATGCCGGGGACCGACGGGCTGGCCGCCACCCGGCTGATCACCGCCGACCCGACGCTGGAGCACGTACGGGTCGTGATGCTGACGACGTTCGAGGTCGACGAGTACGTGGTGCGGTCGCTGCGGGCCGGCGCGTCCGGGTTCCTCGGCAAGGGGGCCGAGCCGGAGGAGCTGCTGAACGCGATCCGGATCGCGGCGGGCGGCGAGGCGCTGCTGTCCCCGGCGGCGACCAAGGGCCTGATCGCCAAGTTCCTCGCGCAGGGCGACGGTCTGGACGACGAGCGCGACCCCGCCCGCGCCGAGCGGCTCGACGCGCTCACCGGACGTGAGCGCGAAGTGCTCGTGCAGGTCGCCGGCGGGCACTCGAACGACGAGATCGCCGAGCGGCTGGAGGTGAGCCCGCTGACGGTGAAGACGCACGTCAACCGGGCCATGGCCAAGCTGGGCGCCCGCGACCGCGCACAGCTCGTCGTCATCGCGTACGAGTCGGGGCTGGTACATCCGAGGGTGGACTGAACGCCGCCGTCGTGTACTGCGCCTGGAGTAGGTTCCGCATAAGGAAAGGGACCTGCGGGCGACGGATCGGCCGCCGGTGATGGCTCAAGGTGTGAGCGGGGGTGCTCAGATGTGCCCCTCCTGCCGCTCACACCACAGAAGAGAGACCCCTCACCCATGTCCTGGCTGTCCAGATTCAGCCTCGCGCAACGGGCCCTGATAGGTCTGATGTCCGTGGTCGCGCTCGCCTTCGGGGCGATCGCGATCCCCCAGCTCAAGCAGCAGTTGCTGCCCACCTTCGAACTGCCCGTCGTGTCGGTGCTCGCGCCGTACCAGGGTGCCTCTCCCGATGTGGTCGAGAAGCAGGTCGTCGAGCCCATCGAGGACAACCTCGAGTCCGTCGACGGCATCACCGGCGTCACGTCGACGGCGAGCGAGGGCAACGCCCTGATCATGGCGTCCTTCGACTACGGCAACGACACCAAGCAGCTGGTCGCCGACGTCCAGCAGGCCGTCAACCGGGCCCGCGCCCAGATGCCCGACTCGGTCGACCCGCAGGTCTTCGCCGGCTCCACGGACGACATACCGACCGTGGTCCTCGCCGTCACCTCGGACGAGGACCAGCAGGCCCTCTCCGACCGGCTCGACCGGACGGTCGTGCCGGACCTGACCGGCATCGACGGGGTCGGACAGGTCACCGTCGACGGCGTACGGGACCTCCAGGTCACCGTCACTCCGGACGACAAGGACATGGCGCGGGCCGGTCTCACCTCCGCCGCGCTCGGCCAGGCCCTCCAGGCGGGCGGCGCGACCGTCCCCGCCGGTTCCTTCGACGAGGACGGCAGCAACCGCACCGTCCAGGTCGGCGGCGGCTTCACCTCGCTGGAGCAGATCCAGGACCTGATGGTCGTGGGCGCCCCGGGCAAGAAGCCCGTACGGCTGGCCGACGTCGCCACCGTCAAGGAGGAGCAGGCCACCGCCGACTCCCTGACGCGTACGGACGGCAGGCCCAGCCTCGCCGTGAACGTCACCATGGACCACGACGGCAGCGCGGTCGCGATCTCCGACGCGGTTCAGGACAAGCTCGCCGACATGCGCGCGGACCTGGGCGCCGGGGCGGAGATCACCGTCGTCAGCGACCAGGGCCCGGCCGTGAAGAAGTCCATCGACGGTCTGACGACCGAGGGCGCGCTGGGTCTCCTCTTCGCCGTCCTCGTCATCCTGGTCTTCCTGGCCTCGGTCCGCTCGACGCTGGTGACGGCGGTGTCGATCCCGCTGTCCGTGGTGCTCGCGCTGATCGTCCTGTGGACGCGCGACCTGTCGCTCAACATGCTCACCCTCGGCGCGCTGACCATCGCGATCGGCCGGGTCGTCGACGACTCGATCGTGGTCCTGGAGAACATCAAGCGGCACCTCGGGTACGGCGAGGAGCGCGAGGAGGCGATCCTCAAGGCGGTCCGCGAGGTGGCCGGTGCGGTCACCTCCTCGACCCTCACCACGGTCGCCGTCTTCCTGCCGATCGGCCTCACCGGCGGCATGGTGGGCGCGCTGTTCGGCTCCTTCAGCCTGACGGTCACGGCGGCGCTGCTGGCGTCCCTGCTCGTCTCGCTGACCGTCGTACCGGTGCTGTCGTACTGGTTCCTGCGCGCTCCCAAGGGCACCCCGGCGGACGCCGAGGAAGCGCGGCGCAGGGCGGAGGAGAAGGAGGAGCGCAGCAGGCTCCAGCGTTTCTACGTTCCCGTACTGCGCTTCGCGACCCGGCGCAGGCTGACGAGTGTGGCGATCGCGGCCGTCGTCCTGATCGGCACGTTCGGCATGGCGCCGCTGCTGAAGACCAACTTCTTCGACCAGGGCGAGCAGGAGGTCATCAGCGTCAAGCAGGAGCTGAAGCCGGGCACCAGCCTGGCGGCGACCGACGCCTCGGCCAGGCAGGTCGAGAAGATGCTCGACGGTGTCGAGGGCGTCAAGGACTACCAGGTCACCATCGGTTCGTCCGGGTTCATGGCCGCGTTCGGCGGTGGCACGGACACCAACCAGGCCTCGTACCAGATCATGCTGGAGGACTCGGCCTCCTTCGACGACGTCCAGGACGGCATCGAGGAGGGGCTCGGCAAGCTCTCCGGCGTCGGTACGACCACGGTCGCGGCCGGGGACGGGTTCGGCAGCCAGGATCTGAGCGTCGTCGTGAAGGCGGCCGACGCGGGCGCCCTGCGCGAGGCCGCCGAGAAGGTGCGTGACGAGGTCGCGAAGCTGGACGACGTCACGGACGTGACGAGCGACCTGGCGCAGAGCGTGCCGCGCATCTCGGTCAGGGCCAACTCCAAGGCCGCGGCGGCCGGTTTCGACGACGCGACGCTCGGTGCGGCCGTCGGTGAGGCGGTCCGCGGCACGACGACCGGCAAGGCCGTCCTGGACGACACCGAGCGGGACATCGTCATCAGGTCGGCGGAGCCGGCCCGGACGCTCGCCGAGCTGAAGGCCCTCCCGATGGGCGCCGCGAAGCTCGGTGACATCGCGACCGTGCGGTTGGTCGACGGCCCGGTCTCCATGACCCGGATCGACGGTCAGCGAGCCGCCACCATCACGGCGAAGCCGACCGGCGACAACACGGGCGCGGTCAGCGCCGACCTCACGTCGAAGCTGGACGCGCTCAAGCTGCCGTCCGGGGCGACGGCGGAGATCGGCGGGGTCTCGCAGGACCAGGAGGACTCCTTCGCCGCGCTGGGCCTGGCGATGCTGGCGGCGATCGCGATCGTCTTCATGCTGCTGGTGGCGACGTTCAGGTCGCTGATCCAGCCGCTGATCCTGCTCGTCTCGATCCCGTTCGCGGCGACCGGCGCGATCGGCATGCTGATCGTCACCGGTACCCCGATGGGTGTCCCGGCGATGATCGGCATGCTGATGCTCATCGGCATCGTGGTCACCAACGCGATCGTGCTGATCGACCTGATCAACCAGTACCGCAAGCAGGGCTACGGCACGGTCGAGGCCGTCATCGAGGGCGGCAGGCACCGGCTGCGGCCCATCCTGATGACGGCGCTCGCGACCATCTTCGCCCTGCTCCCGATGGCGCTCGGCGTGACCGGCGAGGGCGGCTTCATCGCCCAGCCGCTGGCCGTGGTCGTCATCGGCGGCCTGATCTCCTCGACGCTGCTGACGCTTCTGCTGGTGCCGACGCTCTACACCGTCGTCGAGCTCCGCAAGGAGCGCCGGGCGAAGAAGAAGGCGGCCAAGCGGGCGGCGAGGTCCGGCGGGACCACCGCTCCCGCGGGTGACGAGGACAAGTCCCCGGAACCTGCGGGAGTCTGACCTACCCGCGGCTCGAAGAGGGCCCTTGTCCCGGCGCGACCCGCGCCGGGACAAGGGCCCTTGGCCGTTCAGAGGTCCGTCCGGCACCGTTCCCCGATTGGTCCATACCAAAGCCTTGACGCCGTTTCGCTCACGCCTTAAAACAAGCAATGAAGGACTTGTGAAGGTTCAACGCCCCTCTTTCGACTCCCCACTTGAGCGCAAAACGGCGAAAGGCATGACATGGGCATGAAGGTCAGATGGAGGCGTGCGGCCTACGCCGCGGCCGGCTCGCTGCTGGTAGGTCTGCTGAGCGTGCTGCCCGCGTCTCCCGCCGCGGCGGCCACCGGCCAGATCAGCGGCCTGGCGGGCAAGTGCGTCGACGTGGCCGGCGCCTCGGCGGCCAACGGCACGGCGGTTCAGCTCTACGACTGCAACGGCACCGCCGCCCAGCAGTGGAACGTCGGCTCCGACGGCACCATCCGGGCACTCGGCAAGTGTCTGGACGTCTCGAACAACTCGACCGCCGACGGAGCGCAGATCCACCTGTGGGACTGCGTCGGGGGCGCCAACCAGCAGTGGGTCGTGACGGCGGCCCGGGACATCGTCAACCCCCAGGCGAACAAGTGCCTCGACGTCAGCGGCAACAACTCCGCCAACGCCACCCGGCTGCAGATCTGGACCTGCACCGGCGCCGCGAACCAGAAATGGACGGCTCCGGCCACCGGGGGCGGCGGTACGCCCAGCGGATTCGTCGTCACCGAGGCGCAGTTCAACCAGATGTTCCCGGGCCGGAACTCCTTCTACTCCTACGGCGGTCTGACCGCCGCGCTCGGCGCCTACCCGGCCTTCGCCAACGCGGGCAGTGACACGGTGAAGAAGCAGGAGGCGGCGGCGTTCCTGGCGAACGTGAACCACGAGACCGGCGGGCTTGTCCACATCGTGGAGCAGAACACCGCCAACTACCCGCACTACTGCGACTGGGGCCAGTCCTACGGCTGCCCGGCCGGACAGGCCGCCTACTACGGGCGCGGTCCGATCCAGCTGAGCTGGAACTTCAACTACAAGGCCGCCGGTGACGCGTTGGGCATCGATCTGCTCAACAACCCCTGGCTGGTGCAGAACGACTCCTCGGTCGCCTGGAAGACGGGCCTCTGGTACTGGAACACCCAGTCCGGACCGGGCACGATGACCCCGCACAACGCCATGGTCAACGGGGCGGGCTTCGGCCAGACCATCCGCTCCATCAACGGCTCCCTGGAGTGCGACGGCCGCAACCCCGCGCAGGTCCAGAGCCGCGTCGACGCCTACAACCGCTTCACCGGCATCCTGGGCGTCAGCCCCGGCGCCAACCTCTACTGCTGACCCTCCCGACCGGCCACGTGACCGGGTCCGTGTGAGCGGCCCTGGACCGCTTGGCCTACGGGTAAGGGGCGCCGGCAATGGCCGACGCCCCTTACCCCGACAGCCGTACGGGCTACGGCAGCGCCAGCATCCGCTCCAGCGCCAGCTTCGCGAACTGCTCCGTCTCCCGGTCCACCTCGATGCGGTTGACGAGGTTGCCCGCCGCCAGGGACTCCAGGGTCCACACCAGGTGGGGCAGGTCGATGCGGTTCATGGTCGAGCAGAAGCAGACCGTCTTGTCGAGGAAGACGATCTCCTTGTCCTCGCTCGCGAAACGGTTCGCCAGCCGCCGTACGAGGTTCAGCTCCGTGCCGATGGCCCACTTGGAACCGGCCGGAGCCGCCTCCAGGGCCTTGATGATGTACTCCGTGGAGCCCACGTAGTCGGCCGCCGCGACGACCTCGTGCTTGCACTCGGGGTGCACCAGCACGTTCACCCCGGGGATCCGGGCGCGCACGTCCTCGACCGACTCGACGGAGAACCGGCCGTGCACGGAGCAGTGGCCGCGCCACAGGATCATCTTGGCGTCCCGCAGCTGCTCGGCGGTGAGGCCGCCGTTCGGCTTGTGCGGGTTGTAGACGACGCAGTCCTCCAGCGTCATCCCCATGTCCCGGACGGCGGTGTTGCGGCCCAGGTGCTGGTCGGGCAGGAAGAGCACCTTTGTCGTTGAGGGCTCCCCCTGCCCGAAGGCCCACTCCAGGGCGCGCTGGGCGTTGGAGGAGGTGCAGATCGTGCCGCCGTGCTTGCCGGTGAACGCCTTGATGTCCGCCGAGGAGTTCATGTACGAGACGGGCACGACCTGTTCGGCTATCCCGGCCTCGGTCAGCACGTCCCAGCACTCGGCGACCTGCTCGGCGGTGGCCATGTCGGCCATCGAGCAGCCCGCGGCGAGGTCGGGCAGCACGACCTTCTGGTCGTCGCCGGTGAGGATGTCCGCGGACTCAGCCATGAAGTGCACACCGCAGAACACGATGTACTCGGCCTCCGGGCGCGCGGCCGCGTCCCGGGCCAGCTTGAAGGAGTCGCCCGTGACGTCCGCGAACTGGATGACCTCGTCGCGCTGGTAGTGGTGGCCGAGGACGAAGACCTTGTCCCCGAGCTTCTCCTTTGCCGCGCGGGCACGCTCCACCAGGTCCGGGTCGGACGGCGAGGGCAGGTCACCGGGGCACTCGACGCCACGCTCGCTCCGCGGGTCGGCCTCGCGGCCGAGCAGCAGCAGGGCGAGGGGCGTCGGCTGTACGTCGAGCTCCTGGGCTTGGGCGGTGGTCACGACACCAACCCTTTCTTTTGCGCGGCTCGCTCGGATCACGGTGGCGATCCAGCGGAACATGCCTTTTCGTCGAATTGACGTTATCTATCATAACTGCTTCACGTCACTTTGACGACTGCCATAGCGTCGATGTGACGTGAATCCCGGAGGGGTTGTCCACAGGGCGCTGTGCGTGTCCGGGCCCGTGTGCGAGCATGAAGGGAGAACGCGAAGAACAAGGGCTCGGCCCGGAATGAATCCGCGGCCCCGGCGGTTGGAACCGTCGGCAAGCAGTCTCCGAACAACCCGGGAGAGAAGCAGATGTCCGTATCGGACGAGACCACCACCGTGAACGACGGCATCATCCTGTCCGAGTCGGCCGCGGCCAAGGTCAAGGCCCTGCTCGACCAGGAAGGCCGCGAAGACCTGGCGCTGCGCGTCGCTGTCCAGCCCGGCGGTTGCTCCGGCCTGCGTTACCAGCTCTTCTTCGACGAGCGCTCCCTCGACGGCGACGTCGTCAAGGACTTCGGCGGCGTCAAGGTCGTCACCGACCGCATGAGCGCCCCGTACCTGGGCGGCGCGTCCATCGACTTCGTGGACACGATCGAGAAGCAGGGCTTCACGATCGACAACCCGAACGCGACGGGCTCCTGCGCCTGCGGCGACTCCTTCAGCTAGACCGCGGCCCGCGGCCGAGCTCCCGGCTCACCGCCGCACGCACGCGTACGAAGGCGGCGTCCCCCTCCGGGGGGACGCCGCCTTCGCGTCTGCGGAGTCCGCTCCCGCGTAACCGTCACCGCGGTTGTGCCGCTCCCACGTAGCCGTCACCGCGGTTGTGCCGACCCCGCGTAACCGTCACCGCGGCTGTTCCGGCTTCTCCACGGCGCCGAGGTCCGTGCCCTCCGGGATCTCCTTGCCGTTCGTTCCCATGACCTCGCGGTCACCGAGCGGCTTGTCCAGAGGCACCTTGAGGTCCATCGCCTTGGCGATCATGATGCAGACCTGGCCGGGCTTCGACTTGCTGGTCACCTTGACCGTCACCTTGCCGGAACTCTCGCTCGCCGAGGCCGAGTAGTCGCTGCACACGCCGCCCCAGAAGCTCACGGTCAGTTCCTTGCCGTCGGCGCTGTAGCCCTCCACCTTCACGTCCCCGGAGGTGGACTTCCCGGTCGGCGCGGGGGACTCACCGGTCCTCGGTGAGCTCAGATAGCGCGGTTCGACCGCCGGGTTCGTCACCGTGACGCCGCCCTGCACACCGGGCGCCCGGATCTCGAACAGCCACGACGGCACCAGCGTCCGCCGCCCGTCCACCGAGTGCGCCGCCAGCCCGAACGTGGCCTTCTCGACCGTCGCCGTCGCGGGCTCCGGAGTCACGGTGGACGCCTCGCACGGCACCTCGTCCCGGTCCTTCAGCGGTACGGGACTGGCGCAGCCGCCGATCCCCTCGCGTCCGCCGCCCGAGGACTGGCCGTTCATCAGGTCCAGGGTCTCCCGCGCCGTCAGCACGGGATACGTGTCGCCCTTCACCGGCGCCTTCAACTGCCCGCTGCCGCCGATGATCCGGCCCTCGGAACCAACCTGTACGCCGGTCGTCCAGCCGTACGTGGGCAGCCCGCCGACCACCGGGTCCGCGTTCACCACGCGTACCCGGTCGTCGTTCATGAGCTGACCGGCGTCCAGCTTCGCGTCGTCCTGGCCGACGGCCTTCAGCACGGGGGCGGCCGCCTTCTTCGCCTCCGCCTCGCTCACCGCCGGCGGACGCATCCCCGCCAGGCCGCTGGACCCGACGGGCCCGCACGGCTTGTTCTTGGCGCAGTCGTCGCCGCCCGGCACGTACGAGCTGTAGGTCCAGGTCCCCGGCGCGGCCCGGCTCACCCGGAGGTTCGGCTCGGACGCGTCGTTCGTGGAGCCGACCGTCCAGTCGCTCCCGTCCGTCCGCGGCGTGCCCGCCACCCCGAGCGCCTCGGCCAGCCGCGCCACCTCGGCCTTGGTCACCTCGCCCTTCGCCGCGTACACGGGGGCCGAGTCCGGGCCGTCGGCGAGGTCGCCGTCCGCCCGGTAGGTCGTGCCGTACGGGTTCGGCTCACCCGGCGCGATGCCGTTCGGCTCGCCCGGGTCGGCGGTACCGCCCGTTTCGCCCGGGGCGCTCGCGGAATAGTCGTCGAGGGTGAGTGCCGGGGGAGTGCCGGCGCCCGCGGGTGTCCCGGCGCCGTTGTTCCCCTTACCGCCGTCCGACGCGGTCGTGGCGAAGTACGCGCCGCCGCCGCCCGCGAGCAGGACCGCGGCCGCGACGGAGACGACGGCCACCGGGGAATGCCGCCGACGCGGCTTCGCCGTCTCGCCGTCCGTCTCGCCACCCTCGGCGGGTTCGGTCGCCTCGTTGTCGGGTCGCTCGGTGCTCACCGCATCGCTCCTTAGGCTCCACTGCTGTCCTGACGACCCGGCCCGGTCAAGAATGGGGCGCCGGAAAAGAGGCGCTGTGGGTCGTATACCGCATCCCCTTTACGGGGGACAGCGATGGGACGCAGCGGGGGAGCGCACGGTTCCCCGCGAGCGCGGTTTCCGGCCGCTTTTCCGGCCGTCTTCCGTCAGTCCGCTTCCGAGCCCGTCAGTTTCCGTACTCGGACATCGCGTCCAGCAGCCGTGCCGAGGTGGGCGGCACCGTCACGCCGTGGATGAGGGAGGGCGGCACGGGAACGGCGGTGACGGGGTCGGGCGCGCTCCACTGCCCGGCCATCCGCGCGCAGTCGCCGCGCAGGGACTCCAGATCGCCTTCGAGGTCGTGCGGAGCGGTGCCGTGGACCTTCAGGTTTGTCATAGCGGCACCGTAGGCACGGTGGAGCTCGCGAAGAAAGATCTACTATCGGGTAGTTTTTGCCGCTTCAGTGCGCGCGCGTCGACCGGGTAGCGTGAACTGTCAACGCCAGCCCCTCCACATCCCTCGCAGGAGCGTGTCCTCGCCGTGCGTATCGCAGTCACCGGCTCCATCGCCACCGACCACCTCATGACCTTCCCCGGCCGTTTCGCCGACCAGCTGGTCGCGGACCAGCTGCACACGGTCTCCCTCTCCTTCCTGGTCGACAACCTCGACGTACGCCGGGGAGGGGTCGGCGCGAACATCGCCTTCGGCATGGGCCAGCTCGGCACCAAGCCGATCCTGGTCGGCGCGGCGGGCTCCGACTTCGACGAGTACCGCGCCTGGCTCGACCGGCACGGCGTCGACACCGACTCGGTGCGCATCTCCGAGGTGCTGCACACCGCGCGCTTCGTGTGCACCACGGACGCCGACCACAACCAGATCGGCTCCTTCTACACCGGCGCCATGAGCGAGGCCCGCCTCATCGAGCTCAAGGCCGTGGCGGACCGCGTCGGCGGCCTCGACCTCGTCCTGATCGGCGCGGACGACCCCGAGGCGATGCTGCGCCACACCGAGGAGTGCCGCTCCCGCTCGATCCCCTTCGCCGCCGACTTCTCGCAGCAGATCGCCCGGATGAGCGGCGAGGACATCCGGGTCCTGCTGGACGGCGCGACGTACCTCTTCTCCAACGAGTACGAGAAGGGGCTCATCGAGTCCAAGACCGGCTGGAGCGACGAGGAGATCCTCGGCAAGGTCGGCACCCGGGTGACCACCCTCGGCGCGCAGGGCGTGCGCATCGAGCGCGCCGGCGAGGAGCCGATCGAGGTCGGCTGCGCCGAGGAGGAGCGCAAGGCCGACCCCACGGGCGTCGGCGACGCCTTCCGCGCGGGCTTCCTCTCGGGCCTCGCCTGGGGCGTCTCGCCCGAGCGCGCCGCCCAGGTCGGCTGCATGCTCGCCACCCTGGTCATCGAGACGGTCGGCACACAGGAGTACCAGCTGCGCCGCACCAACTTCATGGACCGCTTCACCAAGGCGTACGGCCATGAGGCCGCCGCCGAGGTCCAGATCCACATGGTGTAACTAGGACACCCGGCGGACCACGTACGCGAAACCGTGGTCCGCCGGCTCCTCGCCCAGGTACTCCTGCCCGCGCATCTCGCACCACGCCGGAATGTCCAGCCGCGCCGCCTCGTCGTCCGCCAGGACACGGACGGTGCCGCCCACCGGGACATCTCCGATGACCTTGGCCAGCTCGATGACCGGGATCGGACACCGCCTGCCGAGCGCGTCCACGACGAGCGAATCCCCGGCCGCGGGCGCCTTCGTCGGCGCCGCGGGGGCGCCCAGCTTCTCCCGTACGGCCGAGACCGCGCCCGGCAGCACCGACAGGAACCGCTCGACGTCCGCCTCCGGCACACCCGGCGGCAGTGACACCCGGACATTTCCCTCGGTCAGCACGCCCATGGCCTCCAGCACATGGCTGGGTGTCAGCGTGCTGCTCGTGCACGAGGAACCCGAGGAGACCGAGAAGCCCGCGCGGTCCAGCTCGTGCAGCAGAGTCTCCCCGTCGACATAGAGACAGGAGAAGGTGACGACGCCGGGCAGCCGGCGCTGCGGGTCACCGACCACCTCGACGTCGGGAACCAGCTGGGGCACCCGCAGCCGGATGCGGTCCGTCAGCTCCCGCAGCCGCGCGCCCTCCGTGGCCGCCTCGGCCCGCACGGCCCGCAGCGAGGCGGCCGCCGCGACGATCCCGGGGATGTTCTCGAACCCGGCGGCCCGCCCCGACTCCCGCTCGTCCACGGGCCCTTGCGGAGCGAACCGCGCCCCCTTGCGCACGACGAGCAGCCCGACACCCGAAGGGCCGCCCCACTTGTGGGCGCTCGCCGTGAGCAGGGACCAGTCGCCCTCCACCCGGCCCCACCCCAGCGACTGCGCCGCGTCGACCAGCAGCGGTACGCCCGCCGCCCGGCACTCCTGTGCCACCGCGGCCACCGGCTGCTCCGTGCCCACCTCGTGGTTGGCGGACTGGAGGCAGGCGAGCGCGGTGTCCGGGCGCAGGGCGGTGCCGTACGCCGAGGGGGACACCTCGCCCGTACGTGCGACCGGGACCCGGGTCACCGAACCGCCCGCCGACTCGTGGACCTCGGCCGAATGGAGTACGGAGGAATGTTCGACGGCTGACACGATCAGGTGGTCTCCCACGCGCCGCCGTCCGGCCAGCGCGCCCGCGATCCCGGAGTGCACGGCCCGGGTCCCCGACGAGGTGAAGACCAGCTCGTCCGGGCGGCAGCCGACCGCGTCCGCCGCCGCCTCCCGCGCCGCGTCGAGCAGCAGCCGGGCCCGCCGCCCTTCCCTGTAGAGGCGTGCGGGGTCCGCCCACCCCTCGTCCAACGAGGCCTGCAGGGCCTGCCGGGCAACGGGATGGAGAGGGGCGGCGGAAGCGGCATCGAAGTAGGACACACCGCAACGCTAAGTCCTCCGGTCACGGGAGCGTCCCGCACGGGGCGCGGGACGGTGACATGTGCGGCTCCGCCGCGGGCGCGATCAGCACGACGGGCGAGCCGCCGCCGTACGAGAACCACCTCCGAGCCGGTGGGCGCCCCGAACCCCCCGTCAGAAGCGGCCCAGGACAGGGCAACCCCCCCCTTCTCGAAACCCGGCGGCGCGTTGCGCACCCCTCCCCGCGCGACCCCAAATAGCGTCCAGTAGGGTTTGCTCCGCATAAACATCCAAACCCCTGCCCGTGTGCCAGGGCGGCGAGCGACCAGCGAGAAGGCCGTAGCCAACCAGCGCGGGCGAGACTCTCGGGAAGGCGCTACGTGAGTCCCAACGGCTCCGACCTCCCCCGCTCCCTGAAGGGCGCGGGCGGTACCCCCACGCCGCGGCGCCCGATTGGGCGGAAGCTGCTGCAGGCGATGACAGCGGGCCTGGTCCTGTCGACCGCCACCGGTTGCACATACAAGGACTTCCCCCGCCTTGGTTTTCCCACCCCGGTTACGGACGAGGGTCCGCGGATCCTCTCCCTCTGGCAGGGCTCGTGGGCGGCCGCGCTCGCCACGGGCGTGCTGGTCTGGGGCCTGATCCTGTGGAGTGTGTTCTTCCACCGGCGCAGCCGTACCAAGGTCGAAGTTCCCCCGCAGACCCGGTACAACATGCCCATCGAGGCGCTCTACACCGTGGTCCCGCTGATCGTCGTCTCAGTGCTTTTCTACTTCACGGCCCGCGACGAGACGAAGCTCCTCAGCCTCGAAAAGAAGCCCGACGTCACCATCAACGTCGTGGGCTTCCAGTGGAGCTGGGGCTTCAACTACATCGAGAACGTCGACGGTTCCACCGGTGACGCGGCGACCGACAAGAACCTGGCGGCCATTCCGAGCCGGTTCTACGAGGACTTCCCGGCGAACGCCGGCGGTGTCTACGACGTCGGCACGCCGAGCACGCGGAACCCGCAGACGAACAACCCCGGTCCGACCCTCTGGCTCCCCAAGGGCAAGACGGTCCGCTTCATCCTCACTTCGCGTGACGTCATCCACTCCTTCTGGGTGGTGCCGTTCCTGATGAAGCAGGACGTCATTCCGGGGCACACCAACTCCTTCCAGGTGACCCCCAACAAGGAGGGCACCTACCTGGGCAAGTGCGCCGAACTCTGCGGCGTCGACCACTCCCGGATGCTCTTCAACGTCAAGGTCGTCTCTCCCGAGCGCTACGAGGCCCACCTCAAGGAGCTCGCCGAGAAGGGCCAGACGGGGTACATCCCGGCCGGCATCGAGCAGACGGACCCCGAGAAGAACCGGGAGACGAACAACCTGTGAGCATCCTCAACGAACCCCAGGGTGCCGCCGAAGCCGAGGACTCGTACGAGAACGAGTTGCCGCTACGGCGCAAGGAGCCCGGCAGTGTCGTGATCAAGTGGCTCACCACCACTGACCACAAGACGATCGGCACGCTCTATCTGGTCACGTCGTTCGCGTTCTTCTGCATCGGCGGCGTCATGGCGCTGCTCATGCGCGCCGAGCTGGCGCGTCCGGGTCTGCAGATCATGTCGAACGAGCAGTTCAACCAGGCGTTCACGATGCACGGCACGATCATGCTGCTGATGTTCGCGACGCCGCTGTTCGCCGGTTTCACGAACTGGATCATGCCGCTCCAGATCGGCGCGCCCGACGTGGCGTTCCCGCGGCTGAACATGTTCGCCTACTGGCTCTACCTGTTCGGCTCGCTCATCGCGGTCGGTGGCTTCCTCACCCCGCAGGGCGCGGCCGACTTCGGCTGGTTCGCCTACAGCCCGCTGTCGGACGCGGTCCGCTCGCCGGGCATCGGCGCCGACATGTGGATCATGGGTCTGGCCTTCTCCGGCTTCGGCACGATCCTCGGCGCGGTCAACTTCATCACCACCATCATCTGCATGCGCGCTCCCGGCATGACGATGTTCCGCATGCCGATCTTCGTGTGGAACGTGCTGCTGACCGCCGTACTGGTCCTGCTGGCCTTCCCCGTTCTCGCCGCCGCGCTGTTCGCGCTGGAGGCGGATCGGAAATTCGGGGCACATATCTTCGATGCCGCGAACGGCGGGGCACTGCTGTGGCAACACCTCTTCTGGTTCTTCGGCCATCCAGAGGTGTACATCATCGCGTTGCCGTTCTTCGGAATCATCTCCGAAGTGATCCCGGTGTTCTCGCGCAAGCCGATGTTCGGCTACATGGGCCTGATCGGCGCGACCATCGCCATCGCGGGCCTCTCCGTGACGGTGTGGGCGCACCACATGTACGTCACCGGCGGCGTACTCCTACCGTTCTTCTCCTTCATGACGTTCCTCATCGCCGTACCGACAGGCGTGAAGTTCTTCAACTGGATCGGAACGATGTGGAAGGGGTCACTGTCGTTCGAGACCCCGATGCTCTGGGCCACCGGCTTCCTGATCACCTTCACCTTCGGTGGTCTGACCGGTGTCATCCTGGCCTCGCCGCCGATGGACTTCCACGTCTCCGACTCGTACTTCGTGGTGGCGCACTTCCACTACGTGGTCTTCGGCACCGTGGTGTTCGCGATGTTCTCCGGCTTCCACTTCTGGTGGCCGAAGATGACCGGCAAGATGCTCGACGAGCGACTCGGCAAGATCACATTCTGGACGCTGTTCGTGGGCTTCCACGGCACGTTCCTGGTGCAGCACTGGCTGGGCGCCGAGGGCATGCCGCGCCGGTACGCGGACTATCTCGCCGCCGACGGGTTCACCGCGCTGAACACGATCTCGACGATCAGCTCGTTCCTGCTCGGCCTGTCGATCCTGCCGTTCCTCTACAACGTGTGGAAGACCGCCAAGTACGGCAAGAAGGTCGAGGTCGACGACCCGTGGGGTTACGGCCGTTCGCTCGAATGGGCCACGTCCTGCCCGCCGCCGAGGCACAACTTCCTCACCCTGCCGCGGATCCGTTCGGAATCCCCGGCGTTCGACCTGCATCACCCTGAGATCGCCGCTCTCGACCAGCTCGAGAACGCCGGTCACGGTGAGAAGGCCCTCGCTGGTGGCAAGGAGGCCGGCAAGTGAAGGTCCAAGGCAAGATGTTCATCTGGCTGGCCGTCTTCATCCTGGTCATGGCCATCGTCTACGGCGTGTGGTCCAAGGAGCCCGCCGGTACGACGGCGCTCTTCCTGGCCTTCGGCCTGAGCATCATGATCGGCTACTACCTGGCCTTCACGGCCCGGCGGGTCGACGCGCTGGCGCAGGACGACAAGGAGGCCGACGTCGCGGACGAGGCCGGCGAGGTGGGCTTCTTCAGCCCGCACAGCTGGCAGCCGCTGACGCTCGGCGTCGGAGGCGCGCTGCTCTTCCTGGGCGTCGTCTTCGGCTGGTGGCTGGTGTACTTCTCGGCCCCGATCCTGCTGATCGGCCTGTGGGGCTGGGTCTTCGAGTACTACCACGGTGAGAACCGCACCCAGTAGCACGCGCTGAACGCCCGGGAGCCCGGACACTCCGTCAGGAGAGTCCGGGCTCCCTCGTTTGCCACACCGCTTGTCCCTCGCTCGGCTCACTCGGCGCGCCGTGGCCGACGCCGGTTCATAGCGTGAGCCCATGAGCCACTCACCGCGATTCCGTACGGTAGCCAGCTGCACCACGCTGCTGGTCGTCCTTGGCGCGGGCATCACCGCCTGCGGCTCCGACGGCCACCCGCTCTCGGCCGCGCCGTACGACGCGGCGGGCCAGATCGCCTTCAACGGCCCCAAGGACGAGAGCCGCAAGGCCGACCCCGACATGCCCCTGGAGTTCACCGTCGACGGTGACGAGGGGCGCATCACCGACGTGACGGCCACCGACGCGTCCGGCCGCTACGTCGCGGGCGAACTCTCCGCCGACGGAGGCCGCTGGCACAGCACCTCACCGCTGGCCGCGGGAGCCCGCTACACCGTGCGCGTCAGCACCGAGAACGAGGACGGCGCCCCCGGCCGCAAGGTCCTCGCCTTCGACACCGGTACGCCCACGACGAAGAAGCGGCTGAACGTGACCTTCGGGCCCAAGGCCGGCAAGTACGGCGTCGGCCAGCCCGTCACGGCCGAACTCAGCGCCCCCGTCAAGGACAGGGCGGCCCGCGCGGTCGTCGAACGCGCCCTCAAGGTCGACTCGAAGCCCGCCGTCGAGGGCGCCTGGCACTGGGTGGACGACAAGACGCTGCACTACCGCCCCAAGGAGTACTGGCCCACGCAGGCCACCGTCCGGGCCCACAGCAACATGGGCGGCATCAAGATCGCGGAACGCCTGTGGGGCGGCGACGCGAAGCCCCTGGACATCACCATCGGCGACCGGCTCGTCGCCGTCACGGACGCCTCCGCGCACACCATGACGGTCTTCCGCAACGACGAGGCGATCAAGGAGATCCCGGTCACCACGGGCAAGCCCGGCTTCGACACCCGCAACGGCGTCAAGGTGGTGCTCGGCAAGGAGTACTTCGTACGGATGCGCGGTACCAGCGTCGGCATCGCCGAGGGCTCCGCGGACTCCTACGACCTGCCCGTGTACTACGCGACGCGGGTCACCTGGAGCGGCGAGTACGTGCACGCCGCGCCCTGGTCGACCGGCTCGCAGGGGTCCGCCAACGTCAGCCACGGCTGCACCGGGATGAGCACGGACAACGCCGCCTGGTTCTTCGAGAACGTCCGCGAGGGCGACATCGTGAAGGTCGTCAACTCGCAGGGCGAGGACATGGACCCCTTCGGCAACGGCTTCGGGGACTGGAACGTCGACTGGAAGAAGTGGCGCACCGGCAGCGCCCTGGTCGACGGAGCCCCCGACGGGCCGAGCCAGGCGGAACGGGCCCGCCTGCGTCCCGAGTCGGCGTGAGAGCCGCGTCCCGTCCGGGGCGCGGGGCTGTGACGTACGCGGACCGGCCGGGCGGGCGCCGCGGGCCGCGTACGGCCCGCGGTCGCCGGACGGCGCGCGTGGCGGGGCCGTCAGGTGCCCGCGAGGGCCTTCCGGCGCAGCAGAGCGGCCAGCTCGGCGGCGAACTCGACCGGATCGACCGGCAAGGTCACCGCGGCGTCCGCACGGCTCCAGGTGGCCAGCCAGGCGTCCTGAGGGCGTCCGATCAGCACCAGGACGGGCGGGCAGTCGAAGATCTCGTCCTTGATCTGACGGCAGACACCCATGCCGCCCATCGGCACGGCCTCGCCGTCCAGCACGCAGATGTCGATCCCGCCCTTGTCCAGCTCCGTCAGGACGGCGGCGGGCGTCGCGCACTCGACGAACTCGACCAGGGGGACGTCGACTGCCGGCCTGCGGCCTGTCGCGAGCCGCACCTGCTCCCGGGTGTTGGAGTCGTCGCTGTAGACCAGCACCGTGGCGGTCGGCTGCATTCTTCCTCCGAGACGTCGGTGTCATCGAGACGGGACGGACAGTGTCCGCTGCGCGGATGCTACTCCTCCGGACACCTCGTCAACACCGGTTCGGACAGCCCTTCGATGGGCCATTTGGGCTGGACACACCCCATCAACACTCCGAACGGCACCCCCCGGGGTGAGGGCGGGATAAGCGACCGACATAATGTCGGTCGTGGCGACAGCAACGACAGTAGAAACCGGGCACGCGCACCCGTCGGTCAATCGGCCGAACCTCACCAGCGTCGGAACCATCATCTGGCTGAGTTCCGAGCTGATGTTCTTCGCGGCCCTCTTCGCGATGTACTTCACCCTGCGATCGGTGACCGGGCCGGATCACTGGAAGGAAATGGCCGAGTCGCTGAACATTCCGTTCTCAGCGACGAACACCACGATCCTGGTGCTCTCCTCACTCACCTGCCAGCTCGGCGTGTTCGCCGCCGAGCGCGGTGACGTGAAGAAGCTCCGGATGTGGTTCATCGTCACCTTCATCATGGGTGCGATCTTCATCGGCGGTCAGATCTTCGAGTACACCGAGCTGGTCAAGAAGGACGGGCTCTCGCTCTCCTCCGACCCGTACGGCTCGGTGTTCTACCTGACCACCGGCTTCCACGGCCTGCACGTGACGGGAGGTCTGATCGCCTTCCTGTTCGTCCTCGGCCGCACCTACGCGGCCAGGAAGTTCACCCATGAGCAGGCAACCGCAGCCATCGTCGTGTCCTACTACTGGCACTTCGTCGATGTCGTCTGGATCGGCCTTTTTGCCACGATCTACCTGATCAAGTAATCGGGCCCACCGCCCGAAACATCCAGAAGCACCGACGCAGAAGATCCTGACACCGGGGTAATCCGTGAAAAAGCTCTCCGCACGACGACGCCATCCGCTGGCGGCGGTCGTCGTCCTACTCCTCGCGCTGGCGGCCACCGGGGGGCTGTACGCCGCGTTCGCACCCGCGAGCCAGGCGCAGGCCGACGAAACCGCCCAGTCCCTTGCCATCGACGAGGGCAAGAAGCTCTACGCCGTGGGCTGCGCAAGCTGCCACGGAACCGGCGGTCAGGGCAGCTCCGACGGTCCGAGCCTGGTGGGCGTGGGCGCAGCCGCCGTCGACTTCCAGGTCGGCACCGGTCGCATGCCGGCCCAGCAGCCGGGCGCGCAGATCCCGAAGAAGAAGAACATCTACTCCCAGGCAGAGATCGACCAGCTCGCGGCGTACATCGCCTCGCTGGGCGCCGGTCCCTCCGTGCCGACCGAGAACCAGGTCAGCCCCGAGGGCGCGGACATCGCCAAGGGTGGGGAACTCTTCCGTACCAACTGCGCGCAGTGCCACAACTTCACCGGCAAGGGCGGTGCGCTGTCCGAGGGCAAGTTCGCGCCGGACCTGGAAGGTGTTACTCCGAAGCACATCTACGAGGCCATGCAGACCGGCCCGCAGAACATGCCGTCCTTCCCCGACACGATCATGTCGGAGCAGAACAAGAAGGACGTCATCGCGTACCTCCACGCGGTCAACGGTGACGACACCGTGGAGCCGGGCGGGCTCAGCCTGGGCGGCCTCGGGCCGGTCAGTGAAGGCCTGTTCGCCTGGATCTTCGGACTCGGCGCCCTGATCGCTGTCGCCGTCTGGGTCGCCGCTCGGACCGCAAAGGCCAAGAAGTGATGAGTAGCCAAGACACTCCAGAAGAGAACCTGCCCGCAGAGCGGGCCACCGACGACCACGGACACGGTGCGGTGTCGGTCGCGAACGAGCAGGATCCGTTCGCCGACCCGGGGCTGCCGCCCCACGAGCACCGCGTCCAGGACATCGACGAGCGGGCCGCAAAGCGCTCCGAGCGTGTCGTCGCCTTCCTGTTCACGCTGTCGATGGCCGCGACCGTCGGATTCATCGCCTCGTACGTGGCGATCCCCGAGGACAAGGGCGTCTACATCTTCCCGATCGGACACGTCAGCGCGCTCAACTTCGCGCTGGGTGTGACGCTCGGCGTCGCGCTGTTCTCCATCGGAGCGGGCGCGGTCCACTGGGCCCGCACCCTGATGTCCGACGTGGAGATCGCCGACGAGCGTCACGCGATCGAGGCGCCGCCCGAGGTCAAGGCCAAGGTCATGGCCGACTTCAAGCAGGGTGCCAAGGAGTCCGCGCTCGGCCGCCGCAAGCTGATCCGCAACACGATGTTCGGCGCGCTGGCCCTGGTCCCGCTCTCCGGTGTCGTGCTGCTGCGCGACCTCGGTCCGCTGCCGGGCACGAGCCTTCGCCACACGATGTGGCGCAAGGGTCTGCAGCTCGTCAACATGAACACGAACGAGCCGCTGCGTCCCTCGGACGTCGTCGTCGGCTCGCTCACCTTCGCCAAGCCCGAGGGCCTGGAGGAGCACGACGAGGACTTCCAGGTCCAGATCGCCAAGGCGGCCCTGATGATCGTCCGGCTCCAGCCGGACAACATCAAGGACAAGCGCGAGCTCGAGTGGTCGCACGAGGGCATCGTGGCCTACTCGAAGATCTGCACCCACGTCGGTTGTCCGATCTCCCTGTACGAGCAGCAGACGCACCACGTCCTCTGCCCGTGCCACCAGTCCACCTTCGACCTCGCCGACGGTGCCCGAGTGATCTTCGGCCCGGCGGGTCACGCCCTGCCTCAGCTGCGCATCGGTGTGAACGCTGAGGGCTATCTCGAGGCGCTCGGCGACTTCGACGAGCCCGTCGGTCCTGCTTTCTGGGAGCGCGGATGAGTACTGCTGCGAACACTGCCGACCCGGTCGACGCGAACTCGCGGAAGAAGGCACCCGCGGGCGAGCGGGTCGCCGACTGGGCCGACGGCAGGCTGGGCATCTACGGCCTGGCCAAGACCAACATGCGCAAGATCTTCCCGGACCACTGGTCCTTCATGCTGGGCGAGATCTGCCTCTACAGCTTCATCATCATCATCCTCACGGGTGTGTATCTGACGCTGTTCTTCCACCCGTCGATGAACGAGGTGGAGTACCACGGCAGCTACATCCCGCTGCAGGGCCAGCTGATGTCCGAGGCGTTCAACTCGACCATGCACATCTCCTTCGATGTGCGCGGTGGTCTGCTGATCCGGCAGATCCACCACTGGGCGGCGCTGATCTTCCTCGCCGGCATGTTCGTGCACATGATGCGCGTGTTCTTCACGGGTGCGTTCCGCAAGCCCCGCGAGGTCAACTGGCTCTTCGGGTTCCTGCTGTTCGTCCTGGGCATGTTCACCGGGTTCACCGGCTACTCGCTCCCTGACGACCTGCTCTCCGGCACCGGTGTCCGCTTCATGGAGGGCGCGATCCTGTCCGTGCCGATCGTGGGCACGTACCTCTCGTTCTTCCTCTTCGGCGGCGAGTTCCCGGGCGGCGACTTCGTGGCCCGCTTCTACTCGATCCACGTCCTGCTGCTGCCGGGCATCATGCTCGGCCTGGTGGTCGCCCACCTGATCCTGGTCTTCTACCACAAGCACACGCAGTTCGCGGGCCCCGGAAAGACGAACAAGAACGTCGTCGGAATGCCGCTGCTCCCGGTCTACACCGCGAAGGCCGGCGGCTTCTTCTTCCTGGTCTTCGGTGTCATCACGATCATCGCGGGCATCGCCTCGATCAACCCGATCTGGACGATGGGCCCCTACCGGCCGGACCAGGTGTCTACGGGCGCCCAGCCCGACTGGTACATGGGCTTCTCCGAGGGCCTGATCCGCGTCATGCCGGGCTGGGAGATCAACCTTTGGGGGCACACGCTCGTCCTGGGTGTGTTCGTCCCGCTGATCATCTTCCCGCTGGTCCTGGTCGCGATCGCGGTCTACCCGTTCATCGAGTCCTGGGTCACCGGCGACAAGCGCGAGCACCACATCCTGGACCGCCCGCGCAACGTCCCGACCCGTACGGCCTTCGGTGTCGCGTGGATCACCTGGTACATGGTCCTGCTGATCGGTGGTGGGAACGACCTCTGGGCCACACACTTCCACCTGTCGATCAACACGATCACCTGGTTCGTACGGATCGCGTTCTTCGTCGCTCCGGTGCTCGCGTTCATCGCCACCAAGCGGATCTGCCTCGGCCTCCAGCGCCGGGACCGTGACAAGGTGCTGCACGGCCGCGAGTCGGGCATCATCAAGCGCCTGCCGCACGGTGAGTTCATCGAGATCCACGAGCCGCTCAGCCAGGAGTCGCTGCACACGCTCACCGCGCACGAGCAGTACAAGCCTGCCGAGATCGGTCCGCCGGTCGACGAGAACGGTGTCGAGCGCAAGGTGAAGGGTGCGCAGAAGCTGCGCGCCAAGCTCAGCAAGGGCTACTACGGGGAGGACAACCAGATCCCCAAGCCCACCGTCGAGGAGTACAAGGAGATCACGAGCGGCCACGGCCACCACTGATCACCCGCATGATCCTCGCTGATCGCCACGGCAGGAGCCCCGTCCATTGCATGGACGGGGCTCTTTGCCCTCTCCGGGGCTGGATAGGGTGGACTCCTTCCCACGTGCCGGGGCGAGCCCGCCCGCGCACCTCTCCGAGAACCCAGGAGCGACCATGAGCGCTGTGAACCCCGCCGGCGGCGACACCGCGGCGGACCGTTCCTGGCCCAGGTTGCTGAACGGCCTGCTCGACGGCCGTGACCTGAGCGCGGACGACACCGCCTGGGCGATGAACCTGATGATGCGCGGTGAGGCGACCGACGCCCAGATCGCCGGGTTCGCGGTGGCGCTGCGGGCCAAGGGGGAGACCGTCGAGGAGATCTCCGGGCTCGTACGGATGATGTACGAGCACGCCAACGTCATCGAGGTGCCGGGCCGGACCGTCGACATCGTCGGTACGGGCGGGGACGGGGCCAAGACCGTCAACATCTCCACCATGTCGGCGATCGTCATCGCCGGAACGGGCGCGAAGGTCGTCAAGCACGGCAACCGGGCGGCCTCCTCCGCCTCCGGGGCGTCCGACGTCCTGGAGAAGCTCGGGGTCAATCTGGAGCTGACGACGAAGCGGGTGGCGGAGGTGGCCGAGGAGGCCGGGATCACCTTCTGCTTCGCCGTGAAGTTCCACCCGGCGCTGCGTCATGTGGGCGCCGCGCGCGGGCAGTTGGGCATCCGGACCGTCTTCAACGCGCTCGGTCCGCTGACGAACCCGGCGAGGGTGCGGGCCCAGGCGGTCGGAGTCGCGGACCCGCGCATGGCGCCGATCGTCGCGGGCGTCTTCGCCGAGCGGGGCAACTCCTCGCTGGTCTTCCGCGGCGACGACGGGCTCGACGAGCTGACGATCACCTCCACCTCCCGGGTGTGGGTCGTACGGGACGGAAAGGTCACCGAGGAGTCCTTCGACCCCCGGGACGTCGGCATCGACCTCGTCCCGATCGAGGCACTGCGGGGCGCGGACTCCGTGTACAACGCCGACGTCGCGCGCCGGCTCCTGGACGGCGAGACCGGGCCCGTGCGGGACGCCGTACTGCTGAACTCGGCGGCGGCCCTGGTGGCCCTCACGCCGGGCGAGGGGCCGCTCGCCGGGCAGATCCGTGCCGGGATGGCGAAGGCGGCGGAGGCCATCGACTCGGGGGCGGCCAAGCGGACGCTGGAGCGGTGGGTGGCGGCCACCAACGCGTAGCGCCTCCTGGATGCGGCGGCGGCCTGCGCGCAGGCATTTCGAAGGGCCGGGCCGATGAGGTCCGGTCCCTCGCCGTCTCCCTGTTCCGGGATCCGGACACGGGTTGCGCGGTCGCGATCAGGTCGCGTAGGTTTTTCGGCAGGTCATGAGTGACAGTCATGAGGCCCCGGCCGACTGTCCGGCAACCCTCCGTCCGTGGCGGGGTGCCCCGGGTGAAGACCAGGCCGTAGGCAGCGAGGTCTGCGGCAAGCGCGGACCCCTCGCCCTCTTCTGAGTGGTGTACGGCCCAGGGGTCCTGGTGTTCGAGGGAGCCTTCTGTGAGCAAGCGAATGCGATAGGGCGTAGAGCCCCTATTCCGCGTACCCGTTTTCGCCCTTTCCCGCGTTGAGCCCCGCCCCTGTCGCGGACCGGTCTCGCGCGGTCCCCCCGCGTCTCACAGGAGCTCGCCATGTCTGTCTCCACCGCTGCCGCCGACCAGGCCGTTTGTTCCCCTCTGCCCGTTCTGGGCGGGGATGTCACCGTCCCGCTGGTCACCGGTGGCGAGGTCACCTACGCGGCCCTCGACTACGCCGCCAGCGCCCCGGCCCTCCAGCGCGTCTGGGACGACGTGGCCGCGTACGCCCCGTACTACGGGAGCGTGCACCGTGGCGCCGGGTACCTGTCCCAGCTCTCCACCGACCTCTTCGAGAACTCCCGTGAGACCGTCGCCGGGTTCCTGGACTGCCGGGACGACGACCAGGTCGTGTTCACCCGGTCGACCACCGACTCGCTCAACCTGCTGGCCGCCGCCCTGCCGGCGGACTGCCAGGTCTTCGTCTTCGAGACCGAGCACCACGCCTCGCTGCTGCCCTGGCGGGACGCGCGGGTGACCTACCTCGACGCCCCCCGTACGCCGGACGAGGCCGTCGCGACCCTGGAGCGCGCCCTCACCGAGCGCGACCCCCGCGGGCCGGCCCTCGTCTGCGTGACCGGTGCCTCGAACGTCACCGGTGAGCTGTGGCCGGTGCGTGAGCTGGCCGCCGCGGCCCACGCGCACGGCGCGCGCATCGTTCTCGACGCCGCGCAGCTCGTCCCGCACCAGCCGGTGTCGGTGCGCGACCTCGACGTCGACTGGGTGGCCTTCTCCGGGCACAAGCTGTACGCACCCTTCGGCTCCGGCGTCCTCGCGGGCCGCTCCGACTGGCTGCGCGCGGCCGAGCCGTACCTGGCCGGCGGGGGAGCGAGCCGCAAGGTCAGCCGGCGGGTGGACGGCGGCGTGGACGTGGAGTGGCACGACACCGCCGCCCGGCACGAGGCCGGCTCGCCGAACGTGATCGGCGTCTACTCCATCGCGTCGGCCTGCAAGGCCCTCACCGACGAGGGCTTCGACAGGCTCGTGGCCCGTGAGCGGCACCTGATCGACACGGTCCGCGCGGGCCTCGCCGAGGTCCCGCAGGTCCGGGTCCTCTCCCTCTTCGGTGACGACGCCCCGCGGGTCGGCGTCATCTCCTTCGTCGTCGAGGGCTGGAACAGCTCGCACTTCGCGGCCGCGCTCTCCGCCGAGTACGGCATCGGGGTGCGCGACGGCCTGTTCTGCGCCCACCCGCTGGTGCGCACCCTCCTCGGCAGCGACCCGGAGACCCAGGGGGAGTGCGGCGCCCCCGAGGCGGCGCCCGGCGAGAAGTCCCTCAACGCCATCCGGGTCAGCTTCGGCGCGGGCACCCCGGACGAGCACGTCGAGCGGTTCGTGCGGGCGGTCGGGGAGCTGGTCCGGGACGGCGCGAAGTGGAACTACCGTACGGAGGGCGGGCGTTGCGTCCCCGCCGTGTGACCGCCGGGCCGTGACGGGGGAGACGGCCCGGCCCGCACCGGGAGGCGGCCGTCAGCCGTCCAGGCCGATGGCGAACGCCGCCTCCAGGTCGTGCTGGGAGTACGTGCGGAAGGCCACGTGGGTGTCCGTGCCCTCGACGCCCGGGATCTTGCTGATGCTGCCGGGGATGACGTCCGCCAGATCGTCGTGCGCCTTCACCCGGACCATCGCGATCAGGTCGTACGTGCCGGTGACGGAGAAGACCTCGCTGACGCTTTCGAGGGCGGCGATCGACTCCGCGATCTCGGGGATCCGGTCCACGCTGGTCTTGATGAGAACGATCGCGGTGATCACGGCTGGTTTTCTCCCTCGGGGGCCACTGCTGGGGCTTTCACTGTAGTCGTCCGGCCGAAACGCACCCACGCGTAGGCGAAGCCGAGGGAGAAGCCCACCAGGTGGGCCAGATAGGCGACCCCGGGGCCCGCGGAGACCCGGCTCGCCGCCAGCCACTGGAGAGCCACCCAGAAGGGCAGCACCAGCCAGGCCGGGAACCGCAGCGGCAGGAAGAAGAGGAACGGGAAGAGACTGGTCACCCGGGCCTTGGGGAACAGGTAGAGGAACGCCCCGAGCACCGCGGAGATCGCGCCGGAGGCGCCGACCAGGGTCTGCTCGGACTCCGCGTTGGCGACCGCGTAGCCCACCAGGGCGAGACAGCCGCAGCCCAGATAGAAGAGGGCGAACTCCACATGGCCCATCCGCTCCTCGGTCATCACCCCGAAGACGTAGAAGAAGAGCATGTTGCCCAGCAGGTGGAGCCAGCCGCCGTGGATGAACTGCGCCGTGGCGGGGGTGAGCCACGCGCGCGGGGCCCCGCCGAGGAGCTCCACCGGCACCACACCCCAGCGGCGGAACCAGGCCCGCTGGGCGGCCAGCAGCTCGTCCCCGGTGCCGTACGAGGGATTGAGTCCGGACGCCGGGCCGATGACGAAGACCAGACAGGTCACGACGATCAGCCCGTACGTCACCGGTGCCGATTTGCCGCGCACGGCCCTGCCGACCGTCGTACTCCAGTGCCCGATCATGTTACAGAGCATGGCGTAACCGGACGGATGCGCACAGATCGCCTCGCCGCAGTGGACGGCCGAGCGTCGAGTACCCGCCAGGCCTTAGGGTTACGAGCCATACGCGCCGGGGCGGCCGGCGCGGTGCGGACATCCGAAGAAAGCGACGCCACATGACGGTTCCCCTCCCGACGGCCGAGACCCGCTGGCGCTGCACGCTCTGCGGCAACCTCACGCGTTTCGACGTGACCCGTTCGTCGAAGGTCGTCGAGTACGTGCACCTCGACCTGGCCGGGGAACCCAAGGTCGAGGAGCGCGAGGTGGTCAGTGAGACCATCGAGTCGGTGCGCTGTCGCTGGTGCAACGCGTTGGATCAGGTGGAACTCGTGGACAGGCCGGGTGCCGGCTCCTGAGGGAGCGGGCCCGTACGGATATTGGGGTGACGGATGGTGGAGACCAGCGGGGAGCCGGACGACGGCACCGCCGAGGTGCTCGACCGCCCGCTGCCCGACGGGGTGCGCCGACGGGTCGTGCAGATCGTCTCGGACGGGTTCGGCGGCCTCACCATCGGTGAGCTGCCCACGCAGTTGCGGCAGTTCGCGCGGTTCGCGCCCAACAGACGGGCCAAGTTCGCCGGCAACGCGATGGCGGCCGCGCTGGAGACCGACCCGCTCTTCAGACAGCGCATCGCCGAGAAACTGAGAGAGACGCAGCCGGAACTGACCGGCGCTCTCGACTCGGGCGCGCCGCCCCCGGCCGCGGATCCGCTGGACGTGGCGGCCGCGGCCTACGTGCTGCGGCCCACCGGCTGGGTGAAACTGGTGGCCGCCGCGGGCGAGGAGGCCCTGCGGGCGGACGCCGAGCGCGCCGACGAGGAGAGCCGGGCCGAGCTGGAGCGGCTGCGCCGGGAACTCGCGGAGGCCCGCGGCCAGACGAAGGCGGAGACCGAACGGCTGCGTACGGAGCTGGAGTCGGCCAAAAAAGAGGCCGAATCGCTGCACCGCAAGCTGCGCGGCGCCTTCAGCGACGTCAAGCGCGGCGAGGCGGCCGTGCGCAAGCTCCAGGCCGAGATGGACACCGCGCGGGCGGAGGGCCAGGCCCAGGTGTCCGCCGCCGAGAGCGAGGCCCGGCGCCTCAAGTCGCGGCTGGGGGAGGCCGAGGCCGCGCTGGAGACGACGCGGAGAGCGGCGCGAGAGGGCCGCAGCGTCGAGGACATGCGCGTACGACTGCTGTTGGACACCGTGCTGGAGGCCACCCAGGGGCTGCGGCGGGAGCTCGCGCTGCCGCCGGTGTCCGTGCGGCCGGCCGAGACGGTCGACGCCGTCGAGCCGGGACGGATGACCCCGAAGGACATCGCGGCGCGCGCCCTGTCCGAGAACGACCCCGCGATCCTCGACCAGCTCCTCGCGCTGCCGCAGGCCCATCTGGTGGTCGACGGCTACAACGTCACCAAGACCGGCTATCCGCAGATGCCGTTGGAGAAGCAGCGGCTCAGACTGCTCGGGCAGCTCTCGCAGCTCGCCGCGCAGACCGGGGCCGAGGTCACCTGCGTCTTCGACGGGGCCGAGCTGGCCGCGCCGGTGCTGCTCGCGCCGCCGCGCGGGGTGCGGGTGCTGTTCTCCAAGGCCGGTGTCACGGCGGACGAGTTGATCCGTCAGCTGGTGCGCGCCGAGCCGCCGGGACGGCCGGTCATCGTGGTCTCCACCGACCGGGAGGTGGCCGACGGGATCGCCAAGGCGGGTGCGCGGCCGGTGGCTTCGGTGGTGCTCCTCAAGCGCTTCTCGCACGGATAGCCGACTGGGCCGTACGCCCCATAGGTTGCCTACGCACCATGCGTAACCTCTGGGTGTGATGCCCGGATTGATCGGATCCTTACGCAACGTAGTGTCAAGTGGACGTTACTGCTGGTGAGTTGTCGGCAAAGAAACGTTCGGTGACCGAGATTTTTCCTATCAGGATTTGAACTGATCACAGGAAGGTCACTAGGGTCAGGCCTCGAACCTCTGCTCGGGTGATCACTCATTGGGAGTGACGGTGGAGGGGGCCCCGCCCGTCGGAGTGATCGGCAGGCGGCTGGAGGAAGAAGGAGCTCGCCTTCGTGGCGTCCCACCGTCGACCCAAGCAGCCGAGCCGCACCCGTGTGACCGTGCTCACCACCGCCGCGGCCGCCGCCGTGGTCCTGAGCGCGAACGCCGCCAACGCCGCGCCGAGCGAGAAGCCGACCGTGGACGACGTCAAGTCCAAGGTCGACAAGCTCTACGAGCAGGCGGAGCAGGCCACCGAGAAGTACAACGGGGCCAAGGAGAAGCAGGAGAAGCTCCAGAAGGAGATCGACACTCTCCAGGACAACGTGGCCCGCGGTCAGAGCGATCTCAACGACCTGCGTGACGGCCTCGGTTCGATGGCCACCGCCCAGTACCGCACCGGCGGCATCGACCCCTCCGTGCAGCTCTTCCTGTCGGCCGACCCGGACGACTACCTCGACAAGGCGTCCACGATGGACCAGCTGAGCAATCAGCAGGTCGAGACGCTCAAGAAGGTCCAGGAGAAGCAGCGTTCGCTCGCCCAGCAGCGCGCGGAGGCCTCCGAGAAGCTCAAGGACCTCGCGGACACCCGCACCGAGCTCGCGAAGAAGAAGACCGAGGTCCAGGGGAAGCTCGCCGACGCGCAGAAGCTCCTCAACACCCTCACCGCCGCGGAGAAGGCGGCCCTCGACGCGAAGCAGGCGCAGGCCAGCGCCACCGCGCAGACCGCCGCCACCAGCGGTTCCACGGCCCCCGCCTCCGGCCGCGCCTCCTCCGCGTACGGCGCCGCGCAGTCCAGGCTCGGCTCGCCGTACGTCTACGGCGCCTCGGGACCGTCCTCGTTCGACTGCTCGGGTCTGACCTCCTGGGCCTACGCGCAGGCGGGCATGACCATCCCGCGCACCTCGCAGGCGCAGGCGAACGCCGGCACGCGGATCTACTCGCAGAGCGACCTCCAGGTCGGCGACCTGGTCATCTTCTACGGCGACCTGCACCACGTCGGCTTCTACGCGGGCAACGGTCAGGTGCTGCACGCCCCGCGCTCCGGCACGGTCGTCCGCTACGAGTCGATCAACAACATGCCCTTCCAGTTCGGCGTCCGGATCTGACCCGGACCCGCTGAGGCGCCCCCGCCGGTCTCCGACCGGGAGCCTCGCCACGCGTCGCTCGCCGCGCCGCCCAAACGGGCGAATTGCGGTGGCTCCCGCTGACCCCGCGCCCCGTCGGTGACCTGCGTCTCCGGCGGGGTGTCACGTTGTGTGCCCGCCGGGGTCTTTGGCCCGCGCGTAGTCGCACGGCTACTGTCTGCCGCGTTTCCCCCAACTCCGGGGGATCGTCAGCGGAAGGGAGAGCGGCTACTCGTGGGGTCCCATCGCCGCCTTGTACCGTCCGGCACCGACCGGGGCGCCGGCGCCGCCGGTCTCGCCGTCTGCGTGATGTCCGCCGCCGCCGCGGCCCTCGGTGCCGTACCCGCCGCCGGAGCGCCGCAGGACGACACCCGGGCCGAGGTGGACCGCCTGTACGAGCAGGCCGAGAAGGCCACCGAGTCCTACAACAAGGCCGACGAGCGCGCGGACTCGCTGCGCGAGGAGGTCCGTGTGGCCCAGGACGAGATCGCCAGGCAGCAGGAGCGGGTCAACACCATGCGGGACGCGCTCGGTTCGCTCGCCGGGGCGCAGTACCGAGCGGGCGGCATCGACCCGTCCCTCGCGCTGCTGTTCTCCGAGGACCCCGACGACTACCTCGACAAGGCCGCCGTGCTCGACCGGATCAACGCCCGGCAGGCCGGCGAGCTCAAGGACCTCCGCTCCGCCATGCGAGACCTCGCCCAGCACCGCGAGGAGGCCGCCGCGGATCTCGCCGAGCTGGAGAAGAGCCGCGAGGCCGTCGCGAAGCACAAGCGCACCGTCGAACGCAAGCTGGCCCGCGCCCGGGAGATGCTCAACGCCCTGCCGGACTCCGCGCGCGACGCCTACGACCGCGCGTCCCGCTCCGGACGCGCCGACCTGCCCGACCTCGGGAACGCCGCCCCCGCCTCGGGACGCGCGGCGGCCGCCGTCGCCGCCGCCCGCTCCGCGCTCGGCCGCCCGTACGTGTGGGGCTCCAACGGGCCCGGCGGCTTCGACTGTTCGGGCCTGATGCAGTGGTCGTACGGGCAGGCGGGGGTCGGGCTGCCGCGCACCTCGCAGGCGCAGCGCCACGCCGGACAGCAGGTGTCGCTCTCCCAGGCCAAGCCGGGCGACCTGGTCGCCTACCGCGACGACGCCAGCCACATCGGGATGTACGTGGGCAACGGGCAGGTGATCCACGCGCCCTACCCCGGCGCACCGGTCCGCTACGACCCCGTGGGCATGATGCCGGTCTCCTCGGTCACCAGGGTCTGACCCGGCGCGAACTCGCCGTACGATCGGGAACGTGGCTGGTCGAAGGCGCGCGTCGGGCGCGGGGCTCTGTCTGGTGCTGCTGCTCGCCGCCCTGGTCGGCTGCGGCGGCACGGCCACGGACCCCGCGGCGGCCGAGGTGCGGCGGGTCCTGGACCTGCGGGCGGCGGCCGTCCTGGCCCGGGACGAGCCGGCCTACCGGGCGACCGGGCGGCCGGGCACCTCCGTCACCGGGTTCGAGAACCTCCGCGACGTCCCGCTGGCGGCCTGGTCCTACCGCGTGACCGGCTTCCACCGCTCCGGTGACCGGGCCACCGCCGACGCCGAGCTGAGCTACCGCGTCGAGGGCTACGACACGGCACCGGTGACGAGCGCCCGCAACCTTGACCTGACCCGCGCCGACGGCAGGTGGTACGTCGCCTCCGACAGGCCCGCCGAGGGCGCGAGCGAGCAGTTGTGGGAGCAGGGCGCGGTGACGGTCGTACGGGGCGCGCACAGCCTCGTGATGGGGGTCGGGCAGTCGGACAAGGGGCTGCGGGCGTACGCGGCGCTCGCGGACCGCGCCGCGCCGGCCGTGTCGCGGGCGTGGGGCGACGACTGGGCGGGGCACGTCGTGGTGCTCGTACCGAGGTCGCTGGAGGGCATGGCGGGGCTGCTGGGCGCCCCGGCGTCCGGGTACCAGGGCATCGCGGCGGTCACCACCGGCGAGGCGGGAGCCGGGGCGAAGGCGCCCGCGGACCGGATCATCGTCAACCCCGACGCGTACGGCGTCCTCGGCGACTTCGGGAAGCAGGTCGTGCTCACCCACGAGACCACGCACGTCGCCACCCGCGCCCACACCACCGCCGCGACCCCGCTGTGGCTCTCCGAGGGGTACGCGGACTGGGTCGGCTACCTCGACAGCGGGCGCGGCCCCGCGCAGATCGCCCCCGAGCTGGAGCGTGCCGTCCTGGACGGGGACGTACCGGCCGCGCTGCCGGACGACGCGGACTTCGGGTTCGCCGGGGACGCGACGCGGCTGGCGCGGGCGTACGAGGGCGGCTGGCTGGCCTGCCGGCTGATCGCCGACCGCTGGGGAGAGGCCCGCCTCGACGCCTTCTACCGTGCCGTGGGCGCGCACGACGGGCGGACGGGGGCGGTCGAGGGCGCGCTGCGGGACGTGCTGGGCACGACGCCGGAGAAGTTCACCGAGCAGTGGCGGGAGTATCTGCGGGCACAGCTCGGCTGAGGCGGGTCCGGCGTCACCCGGGGTGTCGGCGTCCCCCGGGGTCTTCGGCGGGCGGGCTCAGGAGGAGGGCAGGCTCTCCTTGGCGCGGGACGGCTGGACCGGGAGCGACGGGGCGGGCGGGGACACCGTGTCGCGCCACAGGGCCACCGCGCCGGTCACGGTGGCCAGCACCAGCAGGCCGTTGCGGACGAACAGGAGGGTCACGCCGAGACCGTCGCTGACGACGACGTGCGAGAACCAGATCGGGAACTCCAGGACCGTCACGAACGAGGCGATCAGCACCAACCCGACCGGCAGGGTCATCCGGCTGGCGCGGAAGCACATGCAGACGGCCGCGAGCCCGACCAGCCACACCATGTACTGCGGGCTGATCACCCGGCTCGTGGTCGTGAACATCAGCACCGCCACGAACGCGGCGTCGGCGAGCGTGTGCGTCAGGAACCGCTTGGCGCACAGCCGCCACAGCAGCAGCCAGCCGAAGGAGACCGCGGTGAGCACCAGCGCCAGCGTGCTCACCAGGTCGACACCCGGGCCGAGAAACTCCACGGAACCGTAGTTGAGCAGCACCTGGCCCTCCCAGCCGAACTGCTGGGCCACGTGGAAGACGAGGGAGCCGAGCGACTCCACCTCGGTGCCGCGGTCGCGCTGGAAGGTCAGGAAGGCGAAGGCGCCCGGCATGGACACCGCGAACACCACCGCGATCGCCGCCGCGGAGACCGCCGCCGCGGCCCACGCCCGGCGCCTGACGGCCCCGACCAGCAGCAGCACCGGCCACACCTTCAGCATCGCCCCGAAGCCGACCAGCACGCCCATCACCCGCGGATGACGCGCCCCGGCGAGCAGCGCCGCCACCGCGACGGCCGTGACCACGATGTCGTAGCGCGCGTACACGGTCGGCCCGAGCAGCGGTACGCCCACCACCCACACCCAGGCGCCGCGCAGTGACCTGCCGGAGCGCAGGCCTGCGTACTGGAGGAGCCCGAACACCACGAAGTCGGCGGCGGCGGCGAGCACGAAGAAGGCCGACGTGTAGTCGAGGGCGGGCAGCAGGGCGGGGAAGAGGATCGGCAGGGCGGCGGCCGGCGGGTACTGCCAGGTGACGTCGTCCAGCGGGAAGGTGCCGGTGCGCAGGACCTCGTACCAGCCCTGGTAGATCACGGAGACGTCGGTGGTGACGTCGGGGCCCGG
This sequence comes from Streptomyces sp. NPDC088747, assembly GCF_044751025.1. NCBI lineage: Bacteria > Bacillati > Actinomycetota > Actinomycetes > Kitasatosporales > Streptomycetaceae > Streptomyces > Streptomyces sp. NPDC088747. The sequence continues at coordinate 162,630 of NZ_JBIVKZ010000005.1, read as the reverse complement.
CAGTATGAAGATCTTGATGACGAAGAGCAGCAGTACCAGCCTGGTCAGGGCCCAGGTTCCCGTCAACGCGTACGGAGCCATCGCCCCCCTTGCGCCCGTCATTCGCACCTGGCCCTCGTTCGTCCGTATCTCGCGTGTGCCGGCGAGCTTCCGCGGATGTCTTTTGGCGGGGTCATGATGGCGCGCGGTGCTGTGCGGGAGCCATCAAGCGCGGCCGTGCGGAGCTGTGAGTATAGGTTCGATATCGTCGAACACGATGCACAAGACCCTGATCGTGACGAACGACTTCCCGCCCAGGCCGGGCGGCATCCAGGCCTTCCTGCACAACATGGCGCTGCGCCTGGACCCCGAACAGCTCGTCGTCCACGCCTCCACCTGGAAGCGCGGGCCCGAGGGCGCGGAAGCCACGGCCGCCTTCGACGCCGAGCAGCCCTTCCCCGTCGTACGGGCCCGTACCACGATGCTGCTGCCCACCCCGGCCGCCACGCGGCGTGCCGTCGGGCTGCTGCGGGAACACGGGTGCACGTCAGTGTGGTTCGGGGCGGCGGCGCCGCTCGGCCTGATGGCGCCCGCGCTGCGGTCGGCGGGCGCGCGGCGGCTGGTGGCGACCACCCACGGGCACGAGGCCGGCTGGGCCCAACTGCCCGCCGCGCGCGGGCTGTTGGGCCGGATCGGCGAGTCCACGGACACCATCACGTACCTGGGCGAGTACACGCGCTCCAGGATCGCCCGCGCGCTCACCCCGGCGGCGGCCGGGCGGATGGTCCAGCTGCCGCCCGGCGTCGACGAGAAGACCTTCCACCCGGGTTCCGGAGGCGACGAGGTCCGCGCCCGGCTCGGGCTCACCGACCGGCCGGTCGTCGTCTGCGTCTCGCGGCTCGTCCCGCGCAAGGGGCAGGACACGCTCATCCTCGCGATGCCGCGCATCCTCGCCCGGGAGCCGGAGGCGGTGCTGCTGATCGTCGGCGGCGGGCCCTACGAGAAGCAGTTGCGGGCGCTCGCGCACGAGACCGGGGTCGCCGACTCCGTCCGCTTCACCGGCGCGGTGCCCTGGTCCGAACTGCCCGCGCACTACGGCGCCGGTGACGTCTTCGCGATGCCCTGCCGTACGCGCCGCGGCGGTCTCGACGTCGAGGGGCTCGGCATCGTCTACCTGGAGGCGTCCGCCACCGGGCTGCCGGTCGTCGCCGGAGACTCCGGGGGCGCGCCGGACGCGGTGCTGGACGGTGAGACCGGGTGGGTCGTCCGCGGCGGTTCGCCCGAGGAGTCCGCCGAGCGGATCCTCACCCTGCTCGGCGACGCGGAGCTGCGCCGCCGGATGGGGGAGCGGGGGCGGGCGTGGGTGGAGGAGAAATGGCGCTGGGATCTGCTGGCGGGGCGGCTGCGGGAGCTGTTGTAGCGCCTGCGGGGGTGCCGCTTTCCGGCCTCCGGCGACTGCGGGTCGGCCGCGCAGTTCCCGCTCCCGGGGAGGCGCCCTGAAGGGGCGCGGGGAACTGCGCGAGCAACCAGCCACGGCCGGTACGCCGCAAAAGACCGCCCACCCCTACGGCGAGTAGGCGCGTCAACCCCGGTAAATCGCTTCGATCTCGTCGGCGTGATCCTTGGCGACCACGTTCCGCTTCAGCTTCAGGGACGGCGTGAGGTGCCCCGACTCCTCGGTGAACTGCGAGGCGAGGATCCGGAACTTCCGGACCGACTCCGCCTTCGACACCGCCGCGTTGCCGTCGTCGACCGCGCTCTGGATCGCGGCCAGCAGATCCGCGTCCTCGCGCAGCGACACCGCGGTGGAACCGGCCGGCTTGCCGTGCTCGTCGGCCCAGCGGCCCAGGAACTCGTCGTCGATGGTGATCAGCGCGCCGACGAACGGGCGCCCGTCGCCGACCACCATGCACTCCGCGACCAGCGCGTGCGCCCGGATGCGGTCCTCGATCACGGCCGGGGCGACGTTCTTGCCGCCCGCGGTGACGATGATCTCCTTCTTGCGGCCGGTGATCCGGAGGTAGCCGTCCTCGTCGAGGGTGCCGATGTCACCGGTGTGGAACCAGCCGTCGGCTAGCGCCTCGGCGGTCGCGGCCTCGTTGTTCCAGTACTCCTTGAACAGGTGCTCGCCGTGCAGCAGCACCTCGCCGTCGTCCGCGATCCGCACGACCGAGCCGGGCAGCGGCTGGCCGACCGTGCCGATCTTCTGGCGGTCCCACGGGTTGAAGGTGGTCGCCGCGCAGGACTCGGTCAACCCGTAGCCCTCCAGGACCGTGAAGCCGATGCCGCGGAAGAAGTGGCCGAGGCGCTCGCCGAGCGGGGCGCCCCCGGAGATCGCGAACTCGCCCTTGCCGCCGAGGACCGCCCGCAGCTTGCTGTAGACGAGCTTGTCGAAGGTGCGGTGCTTGATCTTCAGGCCGAGGGACGGGCCCGAGGGCGTGTCCAGCGCGCGGCTGTACGCGATCGCCGTGTCCGCGGCCTTGTCGAAGATCTTGCCCTTGCCGTCCGCCTGCGCCTTGGCGCGCGCCGAGTTGTAGACCTTCTCGAATACGCGCGGCACACCGAGGATCAGTGTCGGCCGGAACGAGGCCAGTTCGTCGGTGAGGTTTTTGATGTCGGGCACCAGGCCCAGCTTGATCGGCGCCATCATCGGCGCGACCTGGACGAGCCGGCCGAAGACGTGCGCGAGCGGCAGGAAGAGGAGCACCGAGCACTCGCCGGTACGGAACAGCGGACGCAGCCGCTCCACGATGTTGCCGCACTCCGCGAAGAAGCTGCGGTGGGTGAGGACGCATCCCTTGGGGCGGCCCGTCGTCCCGCTCGTGTAGACGATGGTCGCCGCGTCGTCGGCCTTGGCGCGCGAGCTGCGCTCCTCGACCGTCTCGTCGGTGACGTCCTTGCCCGCGCGGCCCAGCGCCTCGACGCCGCCGCCCTCGATCTGCCACACCGTCCGCAGGGCGGGCAGCCGGTCGCGCACCGACTCCACGGCGGCGGCGTGCGCGTCCAGCTCGACGACGCAGGCGGTCGCGCCCGAGTCGCTGAGGATCCACTGCACCTGCTCCGGCGAGCTGGTCTCGTACACCGGTACGGTGACCGCGCCCGCGCTCCAGATCGCGAAGTCGAGCAGCGTCCACTCGTAGCGCGTACGGGACATCAGAGCGACCCGGTCGCCGGGCTCCACGCCCGAGGCGATCAGACCCTTGGCCGCGGCGCGTACCTCGGCGAGGAAGACGGTGGCGGTGACATCCGTCCACACGCCGCCGACCTTGCGGGCGATGACGGCGACGTCCGGATGCTGCGCGGCGTTTCTACGGACGATATCGGTCAGATTTCCGTCCGCAGGGACCTCGTACAAAGCCGGAAGGCTGAACTCGCGCAAGACTGCTGCTCCTCATAGGGCGCCGACGCCACGACTCTGTGTGATGCGACGGTGCGGTCCAAGGCTCGGGCGGGCACCCAGGGAGATCGTTGTTGAAATCCTGAGTACGACTGGACTGCCCGGACGTTACCCGTCGGTATGGCTTCTTCGACAGGGGGGTCCGACGAGATGTTCGCTGCGTCACACAGGTTGGTGTTCCTGGCCGCAGAGTAGTCGACGGCTTTCTCGACTGGCCAGTAAGCGCAGGTCCGGCCCCCTTCTGTTCACGTATGCCGCACAGGCCTACGCTTGATCGTCATGGCACCCACACCAGGCGGCAACGGCAGGACGCGCGTTCATGTGGTCAGTGACGTGCACGGCAACGCCCGTGACCTGGCCAGGGCCGGGGACGGCGCGGACGCGCTGGTCTGCCTCGGTGACCTCGTGCTCTTCCTGGACTACGCCGACCACTCGCGCGGCATCTTCCCCGACCTCTTCGGCGTCGAGAACGCGGACCGCATCGTCGAGCTGCGCACCGCCCGCCGCTTCGAGGAGGCCCGGGAACTCGGGGCCCGGCTGTGGTCCGGCGTCGGCACGGACCGGGCCGCCGCCATCGAGGAGGCGGTACGCAAGCAGTACGCCGAGATGTTCGCCGTCATGCCGACACCGACGTACGCGACCTACGGCAATGTGGACATACCGATGTTGTGGCCGGAATACGCCGGACCCGGCACGACGGTGCTTGACGGGGAGCGGGTGGAGATCGCCGGCCGGACCTTCGGTTTCGTCGGCGGCGGACTGCGGACCCCGATGCGCACCCCCTACGAGATCAGCGACGAGGAGTACGCCGCCAAGATCGAGGCGGTCGGCGAGGTCGACGTGCTCTGCACGCACATCCCGCCCGAGGTACCGGAACTGGTCTACGACACGGTGGCGCGCCGCTTCGAACGCGGCAGCCGCGCCCTGCTGGACGCGATCCGCCGCACCCGGCCCCGCTACTCGCTCTTCGGCCACGTCCACCAGCCGCTGACACCGCGGATGCGGATCGGGACGACCGAGTGCGTGAACGTGGGCCACTTCGCCGGCACCGGGCGGCCGTGGGCCCTGGAGTGGTGAGGCGGGGTCTTCCGGCTTCCGGTGGCCGGCGGCCGGTAGGCAGTGGCTGGTGGCTGGTGGCTGGTGGCTGGTGGCTGGTGGCCGGTGGCCGGTAGGCGGTAGGCGGGTGCCCGGGTGGCGGGGTGGCGGGGTGCCGGGTGCCGCGTGCGGGGTGCCGGGGCGCGGGGTGCCGGGTGACGGTGGCCCGTCCGGTGCGCGGTAGCCTTCACGCTGCACACACGTGCCCACCACCCTCCCTCACCGGACCGCATCTGGAGGAGCCACGTCGATGGCTGAACACACCAGCTCGAGCATCACGATCGAGGCGGCACCGGCTGACGTCATGGCGGTCATCGCCGACTTCGCCCGTTACCCGGACTGGACCGGCGAGGTGAAGGAGGCGGAGGTGCTCGCCACGGACGCCCAGGGCCGCGCCGAGCAGGTTCGCCTCGTCATGGACGCCGGCGCGATCAAGGACGACCAGACCCTCGGCTACACCTGGACCGGCGACCACGAGGTCTCCTGGACCCTGGTCAAGTCCCAGATGCTCCGCTCCCTCGACGGCTCCTACATCCTCAAGCCCGCGGGCACCGGCGCCACCGAGGTCACCTACCTCCTCACGGTCGACGTCAAGATCCCCATGCTGGGCATGATCAAGCGCAAGGCCGAGAAGGTCATCATCGACCGGGCGCTCGCTGGCCTGAAGAAGAGGGTCGAGGAGACCCCTTAACCCGTCCGGGGGCCCGGGGGCGGACCCCCGGATGACGGGACGGGAAGGGGCGGAGGGGGCGAGATCCTCCACGCCCGTCGGATACGCGGGACGCCCCCGGTCCGGCCGAGGCCCCCGTCGGCCCAGGTACCGTTCACCCCCATGCGCACCATCCTGATCACAGGCCCCGGCGGCTCCGGCCGTACCACCGTCGCCGCGGCCACCGCGCTGAAGGCCGCCCGCGAGGGCACCCGCACCCTCCTGCTCAGCGCCGACCGCACGGACACCCCGGGCGCCGCCCTGGGCGTACGGACGGGCGCGCACCCGGCGGAGGCCGAACCGCACCTCACCACCTGGCGCCCCGACGCCACGGAACGTTTCCGCGCCGACCTCACCGCCTTCCAGGACCGCGCTGCCACCGCCCTCGACCTCCTCGGCGCGACCCGCCTGGACGCCGAGGAGGCCACTCCGCTGCCCGGCGCCGAGGAACTCGCCCTGCTCCGCGCCCTGCGCGACGCGGCGGCCTCGGACACGTACGACCTCCTCGTCGTCGACCTCCCCCCGGCCCCCCGGGCCCTCGCCCTCCTCGCCCTCCCCGAGGAACTCCGCCGCTACCTGCGCCGCCTGCTGCCGTCCGAGCGCCAGGCGGCCCGCGCCCTGCGCCCCGTCCTCGGGCGGCTGGCCGGCGTCCCGATGCCCGCCGAGTGGCTGTACGAGACGGCGGCCCGCTGGGACCTCGAACTGGCCGCCGTGCAGGCGGTCGTCGAGGACCGCGCGACGACCGTACGACTGGTCGCCGAGCCGGGTCCCGCGGGCGCCGACGCCGTACGCGGGACCGGCACGGCCCTGGCCCTGCGCGGCCTCCGCGTCGACGTCCTGGTGGCGAACCGTGTGCTGCCCGCCGACGGCCCCGACACCTGGCTCGGCGCGCTCGCCGCCCAGCAGCGCAAGGCGCTGGAGGAGTGGCAGGAGACGTACGACGTGCACGTGGTCGCCCATCGCGGGCACGACCCGCGCGGCACCGACGACCTCGCGGCGCTGCCCGTACCCGGTGCCGTCAACGAGACGCCGCCCACCGTCGAGTGGCCCGTCGAGGACCGGCTCGCCGACGAGGGCGTCCTGGTCTGGCACATCCCGCTGCCCGGCGCCATACGCGACGAACTGGACCTGATCCGACGCGGCGACGAACTCGTCGTCACCGTCGGGACGTTCCGCCGGATCGTGCCGCTGCCCTCGGCCCTGCGGCGCTGCACCGTGGACGGCGCGGCCCTGCGCGAGGGCTCGCTGAGGATCCGATTCGCGCCGGACCCCGGACTGTGGCCGCGGACACGCTGAACCACGTACCTCCGTTCGGGTACCGTCGGAGGGACGAAACGTAGTCAGGAGAACCGCCATGAGCGAAGAGCGACCGACGTCCGACGCCGCTCAGCAAGCGGCTGACGAAGTCCGCGCGACAGACGTCGACGCCGATGCCTGGGCGACGGCGTGTGCCGAGGACCTCGCGGCGGAGAAGGCCCGTCGCCGCACCCAGTACGGCACACCGCCCGGCTCGGCCGCCGATGAACTGCGCAAACTGGTCGACGCGGTCGCCGACAAGCTGACCGGTCTCCAGTCGCCGCTGTTCGGCGCGGTCGCGGGCGGCGCCGCCCAGCAGATGGTCAACCAGGTCGTCCAGCAGGCCAGGGCCGCCGTCGAACCGGTGATGGAGCGCAACCCCGACGTCTTCGACCACCTCGCCACCGCCGGCTCCGAGCTGCTCGCCGCCTACCGCTCGGCGGTCGAGGCACAGGAGCGGCGCTGGACCACCCGGGACGGGGGTCCTCGCGACGAGGGCACCGGTCCTGGGGAACACATCGACTTGGACTAAGGGCAGCTCGGGTACGGTTGGCCGTAGCGGGGCTCGACCGAAACTGAGGGATTCATGGGACTCACCATCGGCGTCGATATCGGCGGCACGAAGATCGCGGCCGGTGTGGTCGACGAGGAAGGCAGCATTCTCTCGACCCACAAGGTGCCGACCCCCAGCACGCCGCAGGCCATCGTGGACGCCATCGCCTCCGCCGTGGAGGGCGCCCGCGCCGGGCACGAGATCGTGGGTGTGGGTATCGGTGCGGCCGGATACGTGAACCGCCAGCGCTCGACGGTGTACTTCGCGCCGAACATCGACTGGCGGCAGGAGCCGCTGAAGGCCGAGGTCGAGGCGCGCGTGGGGCTGCCGGTCGTCGTCGAGAACGACGCGAACGCGGCCGCGTGGGGCGAGTACAAGTTCGGCGCGGGCAAGGGCCACCGGAACGTCATCTGCATCACGCTGGGCACCGGCCTCGGCGGCGGCATCATCATCGGCAACAAGCTGCGCCGCGGCCACTTCGGGGTGGCCGCCGAGTTCGGGCACATCCGCATGGTGCCGGACGGACTGCTGTGCGGCTGCGGATCACAGGGCTGCTGGGAGCAGTACGCCTCCGGGCGCGCCCTCGTCCGTTACGCGAAGCAGCGGGCCAACGCCACCCCCGAGAACGCGGAGATCCTGCTCGCCCTCGGCGACGGCACCCCCGACGGCATCGAGGGCAAGCACATCTCGGTCGCCGCGCGCCAGGGTGACCCGGTCGCGGTGGACTCCTACCGCGAGCTGGCCCGCTGGGCCGGCGCCGGGCTCGCCGACCTGGCCTCGCTCTTCGACCCGTCCGCCTTCATCGTCGGAGGCGGTCTGTCGGACGAGGGCGAGCTGGTTCTCGACCCCATCCGCAAGTCGTACAAGCGCTGGCTGGTGGGCGGCAACTGGCGTCCGGTCGCCGACGTCATCGCGGCGCAGCTCGGCAACAAGGCCGGGCTCGTCGGAGCGGCGGATCTGGCCCGGGAGCCGGACCCGATCATGTGACACCTGCCGTGCCGCGATGTGCGCCCGCCGTGCCTCTTCCAGGGGCGGCGGGCGCCGTTGTGTCGGGGGGTTCGGCTGCGCCGGTGTTCCGGTGTCGCGTTGCGCTGGTGGTCGGGTTTCGCGTCGCGCCGTCGGGGGGCGGGGCCGCGCCGGTACATCCGCCCGCATCCGAACGGATCTGCTGTGGGTTTCAGGGGGCTGTTTCTTCTTGATCCGTTCGGATGCGGGCATTTGATGTACCGACACGGCCCCTTCCGTGCGTGGGCGGCCGGCGGTTGTCGGTCGATCCGTCGATCTGCCAATCGGACGTGGTGGCGTCGGAGGTCCGTGCGGGTGTGGCTGTCGTATCTTGATCGTCATGTCGACTAGCTCGCCCGGTGCGATCGGGCCGCTGCCCAACTCCCTTACCGAGCCTGACGGTTCAGCCGTTGTCCGGGTGCTCAGTTACAACATCCGTTCGATGCGGGACGACACCGACGCGCTCGCCCGGGTGATCGGCGCCTGCTCGCCGGACCTCGTGCTGGTGCAGGAGGCGCCGCGGTTCTTCCGCTGGCGCAAGAAGCTGGCGCGCCTCGCGGCGGCGTCCGGGCAGGTGGTCCTGTCGGGCGGGGCCACCGCCTCAGGGCCCGCCCTGCTGTGCTCGCTGCGGGCCACGGTCGAGCGAACCGAGGACGTGCTCCTGCCGCGCACCCCCGGCCTGCACCGGCGCGGGTTCGCCACCGCCGTCGTCCGTTTCGGTGACGTACGCCTTGGCGTGCTGAGCTGTCACCTCTCGCTCCAGCAGGACGAGCGGTACGCGCAGGGCGGCGAGCTCCTGGAGTGCCTGGCCGGCCTGGGCACCCCGCACGCGGTGGTGGGCGGTGACCTCAACGAACGGCCCGGCGGGCGCACCTTCAAGCGCCTCGCCACCGCCCTCCAGGACGGCTGGGCGACCCGGCCCTGGGGCGCCGAGCAGACCTCCACGCCGGCCGACCCGCACCAGCGCATCGACGCGATCTTCGCCACGGAGGGCGTGCGGGTCCTCGGCTGCGGGGTCCCGCGGGGTCTGCCCGGCGTGACGGAGGCCGACCTCAGGAGGGCGACCGATCACCTGCCGGTGCTGGCCGCCCTCAGAGTGCCGGCCTCTTAGGACGGGGAGGGACCGGGGTCAGACGACCGCGCCCCGGCCCGGGTCGTCCTCGTCCTCGTCGTCGCTCTTCATCCGGGTCACCAGCGTGGCGAAGCCGCCGAGGAAGCCGCCGATGCCGAGGGTGGCGAGCCACCAGGTCATGTCCCAGCCGAGCAGTATGGCCAGCAGGAGCAGGACGGGGCCGCCGAGCACGGCGAGCCAGGCGAACTTGGCCGTGGTGTCGGCGGCGGGCAGCGGGGGCGGCTCGGGCGGTACGAAGTGGCCCTCGTCGTCCTCGTCGAAGTCGTCCTCGGTGGGCTCGGGGGACCGGAAGTCACGCGGGCCCGAGACACCGGGGGCGAAGGCGACCGAACTGCCGAGGGGCTTCACGGGGGAGGACTTGTCCCCGGCCGGGTCCGTCGTGCCGTCCCCGGCCTCGGCGTCCTTGCTCCCCTTCTCGCCCTTCTCGTTCTTGGCGTCCTTGCCGCCCTCGGTGCCGTCGAGGTCGTCGTTCGTCTCGGGTTCGAGGAGGGCCAGGTCCTCGACCGACTTGAACGGTTTCGCACCGGGCGGGTCCTTGGGCTCCTCGCCGTAGCCGGAGACGATCGCCTGCCAGGCGGCCTCCTCGTCGAAGGGCACGCTCTGCTCGTCGCCGGGGGACCCGCCGACCGGCACGCCCTTCTCCTCGGAATCGTCGCGGTCCGCCTCGTGCTCAGCCACCGGTGGCCGTCCCTTCCTGCTGAACCCGTCGAGCGGCACCGGACTCCTCGCCGGCACCGGGTGCGAGCCGGCCGATGAACGCGTAGGTCTCCGCGAAGATCCGGTCCGCGTCGTGGTCCAACGTCGCGACGTGGTAGCTCTGTTCCAGCAGGATCTCCGTCACGTCCGTGGACGACACCCTGCTGAGGATCCGCGCCGAGTCGGCGGGCGGCACCACGTGGTCCTGCGGGCTGCGCAGAAGCAGCAGGGGCTGGGTCACCTGGGGCAGCTCGCCGTCGAGGAGTTGGTAGAACCTGCGCATCGAGTGCGCCGCGTGCAGCGGGACCTTGTCGTAGCCGACCTCCTCGCTGCCCTCCTTGGCGATGTCGCTCGTGATCCCCTTCACCGTGGGCACGACGTGCCGGATCACCGGAAGGGCGTACGCCGCCAGACCGTGCACCTTGTTCGCCGGGTTGACGACGACGACTCCGCTCACCTCGTCCCCGTGCTTGGCGGCCAGCCGCAGGGCCAGCGCGCCGCCCATGGAGAGGCCTAGGACGAACACCCGGGAGCACCGCTCGCGCAGGGCGCGCAGCTCGCGGTCCACCTCGGCGTACCAGTCCTGCCAGCCGGTGAGCCGCATGTCCTCCCAGCGGGTGCCGTGTCCGGGCAGCAGCGGCAGCGTGACGGTCAGACCGCGCTCGGCGAGATGGTCCGCCCAGGGTCGAAGCGACTGAGGGGAACCGGTGAAACCGTGGCAGAGAAGGACGCCGACCTCTCCGCCCTCATGGCGGAACGGCTCGGCTCCAGGCAGGACCGGCACCTTCGGTCTCCTGTTCATGAGACGGGCGGGACAGAACGCGGAACGGGAACAAGACAGCGGTACGGAGGCGGGACAGAAGGGTGGAGCGAGGTGGTGGGACGAGGGCATGGGAAGCGAGGACATGACCCCGGCACTTCGGGGCGTACTTCACCGTACGCGACCGCACTGACACCGACCAGGGTCGTCGGGGCCTTTGACAGTGCTCCGGGTTAAGGTCTGACCTACGACACAGGAGGCACTCGGTTGATCTACGGCGCAATGAAGTTTTCCATCGGAGGGCCGCTGAAGCTCGCCTTCAGGCCCTGGGTGGAAGGCCTCGAGCACATCCCCGCCGAGGGCCCCGCGATCCTTGCGAGCAATCATCTGTCGTTCTCGGACTCGTTCTTCCTGCCCGCGGTCCTCGACCGCAAGGTGACGTTCATCGCGAAGGCGGAGTACTTCACGACGCCCGGCGTCAAGGGCCGGATGACCGCCGCCTTCTTCAAGGGCGTCGGCCAGCTCCCGGTGGACCGTTCCGGCGCGCGCGGCGCGGGCGAGGCGGCCGTCAAGAGCGGCATCGACGTCCTGGAGCGCGGTGAGCTGTTCGGCATCTATCCGGAGGGCACGCGCTCGCCGGACGGCCGCCTCTACCGCGGCAAGCCCGGCGGCCTCGCGCGCGTGGCACTCGCCTCCGGCGCGCCCGTCGTCCCGGTCGCGATGATCGACACCGAGAAGATCCAGCCGCCGGGCAAGGTGATGCCCAAGCTGATGCGGCCGGGCATCCGCATCGGCAAGCCGCTCGACTTCAGCCGGTACAACGGCATGGAGCACGACCGTTTCGTGCTGCGCGCCGTGACCGACGAGGTCATGTACGAGATCATGAAGCTCTCCGGCCAGGAGTACGTCGACATCTACGCGACGGCCGCCAAGCGGCAGATCGCGGAGGCGGCGAAGGCCGAGAAGCAGGCGAACAAGGAAGCCGAACAGGCGCAGAAACAGGCCGAGAAGGCCGCCGCCGAGGTCGAGAAGGCCACCGAGGCGGCACAGGTTGCCGAGGAGGCGGCGGCAGCCGCGGCCGCCGCGAGGGAACGGGCCGGCTCCTAGACGCGTCGTGTGGGGTGTGGGCTATGGGGTGGGGGACATGACCAAGCGCGAGCGCGTCATGAGGATGTCGGTCGAACAGCCGCTGTGGCGCGCCCTCAGCGGCTACCGCCTGCTGACGCTGGTGTACGCGATCGGGCTCTTCGTGACCTCGTACGACAGGTTCGCGAGGCCCTGGGTGGCCATCACGTACTACGTCGTGCTGGCCGGGTGGACCGTCGCGACACTCCCCAGGGTCGCCAACGCGGCCAGCTGCACCAAGCGCTTCCTCGCCGCCGACCTGACCATCGCGCTGGCCGGCATCCTGCTCACCCGGGTCGCCGACGACGCGGCCCGGATCGAGGCCGGCGGTCCGACCCTGCCGTCGATATGGACCGCGGGCTCCGTCCTTGCCTTCGCGATCAAGGGCGGCTGGCGCTGGGCGGCGTTCGCCTCCACACTCGTCGCGGCGGCCAACGTCCTCCAGCGCGGCGCCCCCACCCGCGACACCGTGCACAACGTGGTGCTGGTCTGGGTCGCCTCCATCGCCATCGGGTACGTCGTCGAGGTCGCCCGCGCCTCCGAGCGCACCCTCGCCCGAGCCCTGGAGATCGAGGCCGCCACCCGCGAACGCGAGCGCCTGGCCCGCGACATCCACGACGGCGTGCTCCAGGTCCTCGCCATGGTGCAGCGGCGTGCCTCCGCGCTGGGCGGTGAGGCCGCCGAGCTCGGCCGGATGGCCGGCGAGCAGGAGGTGGCGTTGCGCACGCTGGTCTCTGGCGGCCTGGTGCCCGTCTCCCGGGTCTCCGAGGACGCCGCGATGGGCGCCGTCGTGCGGGCCGTCGACGAACCGGACGAGGACGAGGACGCACAGGGCCCCGTCGACCTGCGCGCACTCCTCGCGCCGTACGCCAGCTCGCACGTGACGTTCTCGGAGCCCGGTGCGCCGGTGCCGCTGGGCCGGGCCGCCGCCAGGGAGCTGGCCGCGGCTGTCGGCGCCGCCCTGGACAACGTCCGCAGGCACGTCGGCGAGGACGCCCGCGCCTGGATCCTGGTCGAGGACGAGCCGGACGCGGTGATCGTGACCGTGCGCGACGAGGGCCCCGGCATTCCGGAGGGGCGGCTCGCCCAGGCCGAGGGGGAGGGGCGGCTCGGTGTGGCCCTGTCCATCCGTGGGCGGCTGCGTGAGATCGGCGGCACGGCCGAGCTGATCTCGGTCCCCGGGCAGGGCACGGAGGTCGAACTGAAGGTGCCGAAGGCGGGATCCGCGCGGGCCGAGGGCTCGGCGGACGATCCGGCGGCTTCGACGGCGACGGCACCGGACGGCTCGAAGGATTCGACGGTTTCGAAGGACTCGAAGGATTCGCGGGTTTCGAAGATCGAGATACTCGCGAAGGTCTCGCAGATTTCACGGGGTAAGGGGGAGCGGGCATGAGTGAGCAGCAGGCGGGGCCGATCAGGGTCATGGTGGTGGACGACCACCCCATGTGGCGGGACGCCGTCGCCCGTGACCTCGCGGAGGCCGGCTTCGACGTGGTCGCCACCGCGGGCGACGGCGAGCAGGCTGTGCGCCGCGCTCAGGCCGCCGCGCCCGACGTCCTCGTGCTCGACCTGAACCTGCCCGCGAAGCCCGGTGTCCAGGTCTGCAAGGAACTGGTCGGCGCCAACCCGGCGTTGCGCGTCCTCGTCCTGTCGGCCAGCGGTGAGCACGCCGACGTCCTGGAGGCCGTCAAGTCGGGTGCGACGGGCTATCTGCTCAAGTCGGCCTCCACGGAGGAGCTGACAGACGCGGTGCGCCGCACGGCCGTCGGCGATCCGGTGTTCACGCCGGGCCTCGCGGGCCTGGTCCTCGGCGAGTACCGCAGGCTCGCCTCCGACCCCGGCCCCGCCACGGGCGGCGACGAGCCGAGGGCCCCGCAGCTCACCGACCGCGAGACCGAGGTGCTCCGCCTGGTCGCCAAGGGCCTCAGCTACAAGCAGATCGCCGAGCGCCTGGTCATCTCCCACCGCACGGTCCAGAACCACGTGCAGAACACCCTCGGCAAGCTGCAACTCCACAACCGGGTCGAGCTGGTGCGCTACGCGATCGAGCGCGGGCTCGACGACGCGTAGGGCTCGCGACCGGCCTTCCGAAGCGCCGCGAGTGATCAACAGCCCCACAATTCACCGGAATTGACCATCCGCACCATGCCGAAGTGACCTGTATCACCTTTAGCGTGAGTCCTGTCAGCCATCCATGGCGAAGGGACTTTTCCATGCGGGTCGGAGTACTGACCGGAGGCGGCGACTGCCCCGGGCTCAACGCCGTCATCCGGGGCATCGTCCGCAAGGGCGTGCAGGAGTACGGCTATGACTTCGTCGGCTTCCGGGACGGCTGGCGAGGGCCGCTCGAAGGTGACACCGTCCGGCTCGACATTCCCGCCGTGCGCGGCATCCTGCCGCGCGGCGGCACCATCCTCGGCTCCTCGCGCACCAACCCGCTCAAGCAGGAGAACGGCATCCGCCGTATCAAGGACAACCTCGCCGAGCAGGCCGTCGACGCGCTCATCGCGATCGGCGGCGAGGACACCCTGGGCGTCGCGGCCCGCCTGGCCGACGAGTTCGGCATCAAGGTCATCGGCGTACCGAAGACCATCGACAACGACCTGTCCGCCACCGACTACACCTTCGGCTTCGACACCGCCGTCAACATCGCCACCGAGGCCATCGACCGGCTGCACACCACCGCCGAGTCGCACATGCGCGTCCTGGTCGTCGAGGTCATGGGCCGTCACGCGGGCTGGATAGCCATCCACTCGGGCCTGGCCGGCGGCGCGAACGTGATCCTCATCCCCGAGCAGCGTTTCGACGTGGAGCAGGTCTGCGGCTGGGTGACCTCCCGTTTCAAGGCCTCGTACGCCCCGATCGTGGTCGTCTCCGAGGGGGCCATGCCCAGCGACGGCGACGTGGTCCTCAAGGACGGTTCGCTCGACGCCTTTGGGCATGTCCGGCTCTCCGGCGTCGGCGAGTGGCTGGCCAAGGAGATCGAGCGGCGCACCGGCAAGGAGGCCAGGACCACGGTCCTCGGGCACGTCCAGCGCGGCGGTACCCCCAGCGCGTTCGACCGCTGGCTCGCCACCCGGTTCGGCCTGCACGCCATCGAGGCCGTCCGGGACGGCGACTTCGGCAAGATGGTCGCCCTGCGCGGCACGGACATCGTCCGCGTCCCGATCGCGGAGGCCACGGCCACGCTGAAGACGGTGGACCCGAAGCTGTACGAGGAGGTCGGCGTCTTCTTCGGCTGACGGGGGGCGCCCTCCGGGGCGGGGGTCCACCCGAGGAGGCCGAGGTCCACCCGAGGGGGCCGGGTCCCACCGGGTCCCTCCCGCGGAGCCTGGGGCCCACCCCCGCGGAGACCGGGGCCCACCCGCGGAGGCTGAGCCCACCCCCGCGGAAGCCGGGGCCCACCTCCGCGGAGGCCGGGGCCCGCCGGGGCCTCCACCCCGCCCGGCACCCACCGTGGCCCCCTCCTCCCCGCCCGGCACCCAGGTGGTTACCGCTCTATATTCGGCGGTAACCACCTCAGACCAGGAGGAACCGTGGAGATCCTGGCCTTCGGCGTCCAGTCCGACGAGCGGCCGCTGATCCAGCGGGCCTTCGCCGGACACCACGACGTCCGCTGCCTCGACGTCTTCCTCACCGAGGACACCGCTCCCATCGCGGCGGGCCACGAGATCATCTCCACCAGCGTCAACTGCGGACTGGGCCACCGCGTCCTGCAGACCCTCGCGGCCGGCGGCACGCAGATGATCGCCCAGCGCTCCACCGGCTTCAACAACATCGACCTCGACGTCGCCGAGCGGCTCGGCATGACCGCCGCGCGCGTCTCGTACTACTCGCCGTACTCGGTCGCCGAGTTCGCCTGGACCCTCGGCATGGCCGTCAACCGCCGTATCGTCCGCGCCGCCACCCGCACCCGGGACTTCGACTTCCGGCTCGACGGCCTGATGGGCCGCGACATGCGCGGCCGCACCGTCGGCGTGATCGGCACCGGCAAGATCGGCGAGGCGTTCACCCGGATCGCCCACGGCTTCGGCATGAGTCTGCTCGGCTGGGACGTCGCCGAGAACCCGGCCTGCCGGGAACTCGGCATGGAGTACGTCTCCAAGGAACGGCTCCTCGCCGAGTCCGACCTGATCACCCTGCACGTCCCACTGATGCCCGCGACCCAGCACCTCATCGACGCCGCCGCGCTGCGCGCGATGAAGGACGACGCGATCCTGGTGAACTCCAGCCGCGGCGGCCTCGTCGACACCGCGGCCCTCGTCTCCGAGCTGCGCGAGGGCCGCTTCACGGGCGTCGGCCTCGACGTGTACGAGGCGGAGGCGGGCCTCTTCTTCCTCGACAAGTCGATGGAGGCCGTCGAGGACGACACCCTGGCCCGGCTCGTCACCTTCCCGAACGTCCTGGTCACCTCCCACCAGGCCTACTACACGCTCGACGCCGTCGGCCAGATCATCGACACCACCCTGAACAACGTGCTCGACTACACCGCGGGCCGCCGCTCCGAGAACGTGCTGGTCCCGCGCAGCTGACCCAGCAGCTCCCGTACGACGTCGGAGCCGCGCAGCGACAGCACCGACTCCGGGTGGAACTGGACGCCGGCGAACCCGGGCCCCCGCAGCGCGTGCACCTCGCCGGTCCCGTCGCGGGCGACCTCCACGCCGTGGGCCGCGAGCTCGGCGGCGGCCCCGTCGTCGCACCGCGCCACGAAGCTGTTGTAGAAGCCGACGGTCTCCGCCCGCCCGAAGAGATCGATCTCTGTCTGCGCGCCCTGGTAGGGCACGTCCTTGCGCACGATCTCCAGGCCCAGTTCGGCCGCGATCAGCTCATGGCCGAGGCAGACGCCGAGCACGCCGTGCCGGTGGGTCCGCAGGACCTCGGCGGTCAGCTCGCGCAGGAAACGCATCTTGGGGTCGCGGAGGTCGCCCGGATCGCCGGGACCGGGACCGAGGACGACCGGCCCCGCGTGCTGCAGGACCGCCTCCCGCAGCCCCGGCTCGTCGTACCGCCGTACCGTCACGTCGAGACCCGACGACCGCAGCACGTGCGCGAGCATCGCCGTGAACGTGTCCTCGCCGTCCACGACCAGCGCGTGCCCCTCCAGCGCGTCGGTCCGCTCCCGCATCCGCAGCCAGAACGGCGCGAGGGCGGCCCGCCGCCCGTCGAGCGCAGCCTGTACCCGCGGATCGTCGGCGAGCCGCACCCCCGCGCCCTCCTCGCGCGGCCTGCCCTCCCGGACCCCGAGGGCCGCCAGGACCCCGGCCGCCTTCGCGTGCGTCTCCGCGACCTCGCCCGCCGGATCAGACCCCCGTACGAGGGTGGCGCCGACCGGCACCCGAAGCCGCCCGGCCGCGTCGATGTCGGCGGTCCGGATGAGGATGGGGGAGTCGAGGGTCTGGGCGCCGCCCGCGTCCCGTCCGAGGAGGGCCAGCGCGCCCGCGTAGTAGCCCCGCCCGCCGACCTCGTGCCGCTCGATCACCCGGCAGGCGTTCTGCACCGGGGACCCGGTCACGGTGGCGGCGAACATGGTCTCGCGCAGGACGTCGCGCACGTCCAGCGACGAGCGGCCCCGCAACTCGTACTCGGTGTGCGCGAGATGGGCCATCTCCTTGAGCCGCGGCCCGATCACCACCCCGCCCATGTCACCGACCGTGCACATCATCTTGAGCTCCTCGTCGACGACCATCGAGAGCTCCTCGATCTCCTTGCCGTCGGAGAGGAACGCGAGCAGGTCCTCGGGCGTCGGGCCGCCGGCCGGATAGCGGTACGTGCCGCTGATGGGGTTCATGACGACCGTCCCGCCCGCCATCCGGACGTGCACCTCGGGGCTCGCCCCGACCAGCGTCCGCTCCCCGGTGTGCACGACGAACGTCCAGTACGCGCCCCGCTCGCCCACCAGCAGCCGCCGGAAGAGGGCCAGCGCGTCGGCCTTCCCGAACCCCGGGATCTCCCCCTCGTACGTACGCCGGATGACGAAGTTCGCGCCCTCGCCGCTCCCGATCTCCTCGTGGAGCACGCGCCCGACGATCCCGGCGTACTCGTCGTCGGCGACGTCGAAGCCGCCGCCCGTCACCCGCACGTCGTGTGCCGGCAGTTCCGCCAGGGCCCGCTCCAGTGGCAGTTCGTGCGTCTCCTCGGGGACCAGCACGGCGAGCGGCGTGCCGTCGTCGCGGACGTCGAAGCCGCGCTCCCTGATCTGGCGGAACGGGATCAGCGCGAGGCCCTCGTCGGGGAGGTCGGCGAGGCGGTCGTACGCGTGGACGGGGCCGAGCAGGACCTCGACCACGTCATGGTCGTGGCCGGGTGTGCGGCGGCGGAGCAAGGCGGACGGACGTGGATCGTCCAGCAGATCGAGCAGGTTCATCGGTCCCGTTTCCTTCTCGGAGAGGTCTGAGTGACTCAGAACGGAGAGGGACGGGCTCCGGAAACGCCGAAGGCCGCCCTCTGGGGCGGCCTTCGCGAAGTCTTGAGTACGCGCAGTCAGCGGGCCGCCGGATGAGCGGTCCACCACCAGGTCTGGATCGAGTGCGCGAACATGCGCCGCACCCTACCCGACTCCCGGACCCGGGCAACAGCGTGAACCGCGCCGACACCGGGTTCGGGACCCCCGGCCGGCGGCCATTGATGTGTTCACAGCACCGCTGAGCAGCCCGACCGAGGAGAGAGTCATTCACGCAGCCCGTTCACCCCTGTCCCGTCGCGGCGGCGCGCGCGCCCTCACGGCCCTCGCCGCCGCCGCGGTCCTCGCCGCGGGCTGGCCCGGCGCCGCCCGGTCCGCCCCGCGTACCGCCGAACCCGTCGACACCACCCAGGTCACCTACCGGGGCCACGAGTTCACCGTCCCCGGCTCCTGGCAGATCGTGGACCTGGCGCGGAACCCGCGGGCCTGCGTCCGCTTCGACCGCCACGCCGTGTACCTCGGCACCCCCGGAGGCCGGCAGGACTGCCCGGCGCGACTGCGCGGACGTACCGAGGCGCTCCTCGTCGAGCCCACCGGCGCCGCCGTGAACGCCGTCACCGAGAACCGCACGGCCCGCACCTACCGGGCCACCGCCGACCGCATCGCCGTGACCGCCGCCTACGGCGAGGACCGCCCGGCCATCCAGCGGATCCTGCGCAGCGCCGGTCTGCCGGTCGCCGCCACGCAGACCGAGCAGGTGGCCGCGGAGCCCGTCCCCGCCGACGCCACGTCCTTCCGGGGCGAGGGCTTCGACGCCTGCACCGCGCCGAGCCAGTCCGCGATGAACGCCTGGCGGGACGCCTCCGGGTACGGCGCCGTCGGCGTCTACATCGGCGGCCTCAACCGGGCCTGCGCCCAGCCGAAACTCACCGCTGCGTGGGTGCGGACGCAGTACGCCAACGGCTGGCGGTTCTTCCCGCTCTACGTCGGCCGGCAGCCCTCCGCCGACGGCGGCAGCTGCGGGGGCGGCTGCGCGTCGATCACCGACCCGGCCCCGCAGGGCACCGCGGCCGCCGACGACGCCGCCAAGCAGGCCGCCGCGCTGGGCCTCGGCAAGGGCTCGGTGATCTACAACGACCTGGAGCACTACCCGCGCGGCGGCACGGTGACCGCCCGGGTCCTCGCCTACGTCGACGCCTACACCGAGCGCCTGCACCAGCTCGGCTACCGCTCGGGCGCCTACGGCAGCGTCTCGTCCCTGGTCGCCGACCTGGTGGCCAACGCGAAGACCATCACGCTGCCCGACGTCATCCACTTCGCCCGCTGGAACGGCGAGTCGACGACCACCGACCCGTCGATCCCCGCGGACCTGTGGCCCGGCAGCCGGCGCATCCACCAGTACGTGGGCGACACGACCGAGACCCACGGCGGTGTGAAGATCAGCATCGACCGTAACCGGCTCGACGTGGACTAGGCCCGTCCCGCCTGTCCGGGCGGCGGTACGGGCCCTCTCGTACGGCCGTCCGGGGCGCGCCGCGATCGAGCGCCCCCCGTCTCAATTGATGAGCAGGTGAATGGACGCCCGACACGACCCCGTAATGTTTACGGGGTGACCGTGAACGCTGATTCCCAAGCCATCGCCGCCAAGGCGACCTGGCGTGACCTGCCCGCGGCGCAGCAGCCCGAGTACCCCGATGCCGAGGCTCTGCGCGATGTGATCGCGGACCTCGAGTCGTATCCGCCACTGGTCTTCGCCGGTGAGTGCGACCAGCTGCGTGCCCGTCTGGCGGCCGTCGCGAAGGGCGACGCGTTCCTGCTCCAGGGCGGCGACTGCGCCGAGTCCTTCGACGCGGTGAGCGCCGAGCACATCCGGGCCAAGCTCAAGACCCTCCTCCAGATGGGCGCCGTCCTCACCTACGCGGCCTCCGTGCCGGTGGTGAAGGTCGGCCGGATCGCGGGCCAGTACTCCAAGCCGCGTTCCAAGGGCACCGAGACCCGTGACGGCGTGACGCTGCCGACGTACCGCGGTGACTCGGTCAACGGCTTCGCCTTCGAGGAGAAGTCCCGCGTCCCGGACCCCGAGCGGCTGAAGCGGATGTACAACGCCTCCGCCTCGACGCTCAACCTGGTGCGCGCCTTCACCACCGGCGGCTACGCCGACCTGCGCCAGGTGCACGCCTGGAACCAGGACTTCGTGAGGTCCTCGCCGTCCGGCCAGCGGTACGAGCAGCTGGCGCGGGAGATCGACAACGCGCTGAACTTCATGCGGGCCTGCGGCACCGACCCGGAGGAGTTCAAGACCGTCGAGTTCTACGCCTCCCACGAGGCGCTGCTCCTCGACTACGAGTCGGCACTGACCAGGGTCGACTCGCGTACGGGCCACCTGTACGACGTCTCCGGGCACATGGTGTGGATCGGTGAGCGCACCCGTCAACTGGACGGCGCGCACATCGAGTTCGCCTCGAAGATCCGCAACCCGATCGGCATCAAACTGGGCCCGACGACGACGGCCGAGGACGCGCTCCAGTACATCGAGCGCCTCGACCCCGACCGCGAGCCGGGCCGCCTCACCTTCATCGTCCGGATGGGCGCGGACAAGGTCCGCGACAAGCTGCCCGAGCTGGTGGAGAAGGTCACGGCGTCCGGTGCGACGGTGGCCTGGATCACCGACCCGATGCACGGCAACACCTACGAGGCGGCCTCGGGTCACAAGACCCGTCGTTTCGACGACGTGCTCGACGAGGTGAAGGGCTTCTTCGAGGTCCACAAGGCGCTGGGCACCCACCCGGGCGGCATCCACGTCGAGCTCACCGGTGACGACGTCACCGAGTGCGTGGGCGGCGGCGACGAGATCTTCGTCGACGATCTGCACCAGCGCTACGAGACGGCCTGCGACCCCCGCCTGAACCGGAGCCAGTCCCTTGACCTGGCGTTCCTGGTCGCGGAGATGTACCGGGACCAGTAGGAGATCACCAGACGGTGCAGTAGTAGATCACCAGGTGATCGACCTCTTACATACAGCGGCGGTGGGGCGCGGATCACATACGATCCGCGCCCCACCGCACTTTTACGGCTCCTGCGCGACGGGTAAGGTTAGGTTAGCCTCACCGATTAACGGGATGGCACGACCTTGGGAATCCCCGACGGGAGGTGGACCGCGTGTACGTCTGCAACTGCTTCGGTGTCACCGAGGCGCAGGTGAAGAAGCACGCGGAGGACGGTGCCTGCACCCCCCGCCAGATAGCGTCGGCGAGCAAGGCGGGCACGGACTGTGGTTCGTGCGTCCGTCACATCCAGGCCCTGCTCGGCCGGGGCGCGTGCCCCCGCCGCGAGCTGATGGACAAGGGTGCGCCGGTCCTGTCGCAGGTCCCGGTGTCCGCGTCGTTGGACGAGGCCGCCTGACGGGCTCTCCGGGCCGGGCTCAGCTGTCCGGCGCTCGGTTGCCCGGGGCGCAGCCGTCCGGGACTCAGCCGTCCGGGACTCAGCTGTCCGGCTGCTCGATCTGCTGCGCGATGTAGAGCGCCTCACCGAGCTTCTCGACCAGGTCGAGCTGGGTGTCCAGGTAGTCGATGTGGTGCTCCTCGTCCGCGAGGATCTCCTCGAAGATGTTCGCGGACGTGATGTCGCCCTTGGTCCGCATCACCTCGATCCCGCGCTTGAGGCGGTCGATCGCCTCGACCTCCACCTGCCGGTCGGCCTGGAACATCTCGGTGAGCGTCTGCCCCACCCGTACGTGGAACAGCCGCTGGTAGTTCGGCAGGCCGTCCAGCATGAGGATGCGCTCGGTGATCTTGTCCGCGTGCTTCATCTCATCGATGGACTCGGAACGCGTGTACTTGGCGAGCTTGGTCCAGCCGTTGTTGTCCTGGATGCGGTAGTGCAGCCAGTACTGGTTGATCGCCGTCAGCTCGCCGGTGAGCTGTTCGTTCAGAAATTCGAGGACCTCGGGGTCGCCCTGCATTGCAGAGGCTCCTTCCAGGCGGGGAATCCGGGCAGGTTGCGCCGCATCCTCGCACCGGCGATCTCGGGACGTCCAGTAAGTGCACGCTTAGTAGGAGTTGCCGGAATCGGAGCCGGGCTGGTCAGGCGCATCGCCCCGGGTCTGTCAGGATGGAGTCATGGGTCAGCCGGTGGAGCGTGAATCTGGAGCGGCGGCGCGGTCGGAGCTCCCACCGGGACAGCGGCTCCAGCGCGGCTGGCCGGTCACCCACTACGGTCCCGTACCCAAGTTCCGTCCCGAACGCTGGGATTTCAGGGTCTTCGGCGCGACCGCCGACGGTGAGAAGCGCTGCTGGACCCACGAGGAGTTCACCGCCCTGCCGTACGCCTCGGTGGTGGCCGATCTGCACTGCGTCACGAAGTTCAGCATGGTCGGGGCGGAGTGGGGCGGTATCCCCGCCCGGACGATCCTGGAGATCGCCCCGCCGGCGCCCACCGTCACGCACGTCATGGTCTGGGCCGAGTACGGGTTCAGCTCGAACCTCCGGCTCGACGACTTCGCCTCCGAGCGCACGCTCTTCGCCACCCACAAGGACGGCGAACTGCTGACGGCGGAGCACGGCTTCCCGCTCCGCCTCGTCGTCCCGCAGCTCTACGCCTGGAAGGGCCCCAAGTGGGTCCGCGGCGTGGAGTACATGACGGCGGACCGCCGCGGCTTCTGGGAGGAGCGCGGCTACCACAACGTCGGCGACCCGTGGCGCGAGCAGCGCTACTCCTATCAGGAGGAGCCCGGGGACGGGCCCGAGCTCTGATCCCGGTCGTGGCCGACGCCGGTGGCCCTGCCGGCCTCGGTCAGTGGTGGTACCGGTGCACCACCGCGTGGCCCTTGCCGCGGCCGATCATCCACTTGTTGACCGGCGTGGTGATCACGAACGCGGCGGCGAGCGCGATGGCCAGGACCCACCAGAACGCCGCGTCGGCGAGCTCCGCGTCCATCGCGCCCGGCCACAGGACGATCACGCCGTTGTCGATCAGTTCCATCACGGCGATGGAGAGGGTGTCGGCGGCGAGCGCGACCCGGATCGCGGCCCTGACGCCGATGCCCGCCTTCAGGACGCCGCGCAGCGTGAGCAGGTAGCCGAAGAAGAAGGCGAGCGCGATCGCCAGGATCAGCGTGGGGACGTTGCCCCAGCCGAGCGCGGTCCCGATCACCATGCCGAGGACCTCGCCGATGGCGCATCCGGTGAGGCAGTGCAGGGTGGCCTGCGCGGCCATGGACCAGCTGGCCGTGCCGGAACCGTGCGGTTCGTGCGCGTGAGCGTGTGCGTGGTCGTGAGTGTGTTCGTCGTGCTGCATGGGGAGCCCCCGATCAGGTGGCGGTGCCTGTCACCGAGCGACAACTACATACCCCCGGGGGGTATTCCCTACGCTCGTCGGGATCCGTTGCCTCGGGGAGAGGACTCCGGGCCCCCGGATCACTCCCGGAGCTTCTTCAGGCGCTCGACATCCCCGGCATGCCCCTCCTTGCCGCCCGGCGTCTCGATGATCAGGGGTACGCCCTCGGTCGCGGGGTGGGTCATCAGGGCGCGGAACGGATCCTCGCCGATATGGCCGGAGCCGATGTTCTCGTGCCGGTCCTTGTGGGCGCCGACCACGTCCTTGGAGTCGTTGGCGTGGATCAGCCTGAGCCGCCCCTCACCGACCGTGTCCACCAGCAGGTCGAGGGTCTGGTGCATCCCGCTCGGCCCGGTCAGGTCGTGGCCCGCGGCGTAGATGTGGCAGGTGTCCAGGCAGACGCCCAGCTTCGGGTGGGCGTCGAGCGCCTCGAAGTACGGCCCGAAGTCCCAGGTGCGCGAACAGAGGGAAGCGCCCTGCCCCGCGGTCGACTCCAGCAGCAGATACGGATCGTCGTCGTGCGTCAGCTCGTCGAGCAGCGGCAGCAGGTGTTCGCGCACCTGCGCGAGGGCGACGGAACGCTCCCTGCCCCCGGTGGCGCTCCCCGTGTGCACGACCACCCCCAGCGCGCCGATCTCCCGGCCCCTGCGCAGCGAGTGCCGCAGCGACTCCACGGACCTCTCGACCGTCGCCTCGGTGTGCGAACCGAAGTTGATCAGGTACGGGGCGTGGACGTACGCGGGAATCGACTCGGCGGCACAGGCGGCCCGGAAGTCCTCGTCCTGCCGCGGGTTGCCGGCCGGCGTCGCCCAGCCCCGCGGGTTGGCGACGAAGACCTGAACGGCCTCGGCACGCAGAGCACGGGCGTAGCTCAGCCCGACGGAACTGAGACCGCCGGCCACGGGGACGTGACCGCCGACGGGATTGCGGGACGTGAAGGGGAAAGGTGTTCTGCTCATATCCCGACCCAGCATGCCAGGACGGGTGCGGGAGCCCTCCGATGAGGGTACGACCCGGACGCCGTCTTCGGCCCGCCGGCCCTCGTCCCGAGTGGTCCCGCTCAGTCGGCGGACCCGCGGGGCCGGTCCGCCGAGGGCCTCATTCGATCTCGATGGTGATCGTCGACCCCTTGGGTGCCGTGTCGCCGCCGTCCACCGACTGGCCCTTGACCGAGTTCCCGAAGAGGCTGAGCAGGCCGCGGTCCTCGTCGACCTCGAAGCCGGCGTCCTCCAGCTGCTGCCTGGCGTCGTCCACGCTGTCGCCCACGACGTCCGGGACCTCGACGAGCTCGGGGCCCTTGGAGACCGTCAGCGTGATGGTGGCGCCCTCGGCGGCCTCGCTGCCCTCGCCGGGGGACTGTTCGGCGACCAGGCCCTTGTCGAACTCCGAGTTGACCTGCTCGGCGGCGATCTTCACCTTCAGACCGGCCTCCTCCAGCTCCGCGGTGGCGTCCTCCACCGAGGCTCCCGTGACGTCGGCGACCTCCACCGGGCTGCCCTTGCTGACGGTGATCCTGATGGCGGAGCCCGCGCGTCGCTCGGTGCCGGCTTCCGGGTCGGTGCTGATCACCGAGCCGCTGGCGACGTCGTCGCTGAACTCGCGGGTCACGATGCCCGCCGCCAGGCCCTTGTCCTTCAGTTCGGCCCTGGCCTCGTCCAGCTCCGAGCCCTGGAGGTCGGGCACCTTCACCGTCTCCGGGCCGTCGGAGACGGTCAGGTCGACGGAGTCGTTGTCACGGATGCGGTCGCCCACGGCCGGGTCGCTGCTGATGACGCTGCCGCGCTCCACGGTGTCGCTGTAGGCGTGCTTGACCTTCCCGGCGTCCAGACCGGCGTCCGCCAGCCGATCCTTGGCCTGGGCCTCGGTTACCGCCAGGACCGCCGGGACCCGGGTGAACTGACCGGAGTTGATGTACCAGACGCCCGCGCCGACGCCGAGCACCAGAAGGACGGCGGTGACGATCGCGAGCGTGGTGCGCCGGGACCGGCCCGGACCGCGCCGCGCGGGCGCGAACCCCTCGGACGCGAACTGGCCGGTCCGCTCGAACCGGCTGGTCGCGTCGAGCGGGGCGCCGCCCTCGTACTCGTTCACCGGCAGCGGGCGCGGCACGGACAGCGAGCGCGGGATCACGCTCGTACGGTCGTCGGCGTTGTGGTGACCCGTGGCGAGGGCCTGCGGCGGTACGGCGTCGAGTTGGGCGGCGCTGAGCTCCGCCCGGGCCTCCAGGGCGTCTCCCAGCAGCGCAACCGCGTCGGGCGGGCGCACCGCGGGGTTGCGCGCCGTCGCGGAGGCGACCAGCTCGTCGAGCTGGAACGCCAGCCCCGGCACGGCTGCCGACGGCGGCGGTACGTCCGCGTGGAGGTGCTGGTAGAACACCTGGGCGGGGGAGTCCCCGGAGTGCGGCTTGGCGCCGGTGAGCATTTCGTAGAGGACGATTCCGCAGGCGTAGACGTCGACGCGGGCGTCCGCCGTGCCGTGCTCGATCTGCTCGGGGGCGAGATACGAGACGGTGCCGAGGACCGCGCCCGTCGTGTTGGTGACGGTGTCCACGGCCCGCACCAGCCCGAAGTCGGCGACCTTCACCCGGCCGTCGTCCCCTATCAGGACGTTCTCCGGCTTCATGTCGCGGTGCACGAACCCGGCGCGGTGGGCCGCGCCGAGGGCGGCGAGCACCGGCTCCAGGATGTCGAGCGCGGCCCGCGGCTGGAGGGCGCCGCGCTCGCGCAGCACGTCGCGCAGGGTGCACCCGGCGACGTACTCCATGGCCAGATAGACGTACGACCCGGCCGTGCCCTGGTCGAAGACCTGCACCACGTTCGGGTGCGCGAGCCGGGCCACCGACTTGGCCTCACGGATGAACCGCTCGACGAACGAGCCGTCCGCGGCCAGGGCCGGGTGCATCACCTTGAGGGCGAGCACGCGGTCGAGGCGGGTGTCCAGGGCCCGGTAGACCGTGGCCATCCCGCCGACCGCGATCCGCGCGTCGACGCGATAGCGGCCGTCGAGCAGCTGCCCGACAAGCGGGTCCTGAAGGGTCGTATCCACGCAGGTGAGTCTACGAGCCGCCACTGTCACACCCCACCCGTTCGGCCCATACCGGGGCTGGACTGCAGCCGAGCTGTGACGCACCTCGCACGCGCGGGGACCGCCGGACGGAACCCCTAGAACGCCGGCCGCTCCGGATCCAGCCGGGCCAGACCCTCCGCCGGAGAGGACGCCTCGGCGAAGTGGCGCCGGGGAATCCGCCCCGCGCGGCGGGCGAGCCGTCCGGCCTCCACGGCGTGCCGCATGCCCTCCGCCATGAGCACCGGCTCCTGCGCCCGGGTCACGGCCGAGGCGAGCATCACACCGGCACACCCCAGCTCCATCGCGAGCGCCGCGTCGGACGCCGTACCGGCCCCCGCGTCCAGGATCACCGGCACGCGCGCGTGCTCCACGATCAGCTGGAAGTTGTGTGGATTGCGGATGCCGAGGCCGGATCCGATCGGCGACCCCAGCGGCATGACCGCGGCGCACCCGACGTCCTCCAGCTTCCGCGCGAGCACCGGGTCGTCGTTCGTGTACGGCAGCACCGTGAACCCGTCGTCCACCAGCGTCTCCGCCGCGTCTAGGAGCTCGATCGGGTCCGGCAGCAGCGTGCGCTCGTCGGCGATGACCTCCAGCTTGACCAGGTCGGTGCCCAGCGCCTCGCGCGCGAGGCGGGCGGTCAGCACGGCCTCGCCCGCGGTGAAGCACCCCGCCGTGTTGGGCAGCACCCGGATGCCGAGCCGGTCGAGCACGGACAGCACCGAACCGTGCGCGGACGCGTCGACACGGCGCATCGCGACCGTCGTCAGCTCCGTGCCCGAGGCGACGAGCGAGCGCTCCAGGACGTCGAGGCTGGGCGCACCCCCCGTACCCATGATCAGCCGGGACGAGAAGGACGTACCCCCGAGGACGAAGGGATCGTCGGCCATGGGTCAGCCTCCTTGGACGGCGGTGAGGACTTCGACGCGGTCTCCCTCGGAGAGGGACGTGGACGACCACCGCGCGCGCGGGACGACGGTCTCGTTGAGGGCGGCGGCGACGCCGGAGGGCGCCGGGGTGAGTGCGGCGACGAGGGTGTCGAGGGCGGTGCCGGCGGCGATCCGCCGCCGCTCCCCGTTGACGAGGACACTGACGAGGACGCTCATGCGGGCTGCTCCGTACGGGCCGGGCTGAAGCGCTGGGGAGTGAAGGGGCGTGCCACCTCGGGGAGTTCACCGGTGGTCAGGGCGTGTGCCAGCGCGTCGCCGGTGACCGGGGTCAGCAGGACGCCGTTGCGGTGGTGCCCGGTGGCGAGGAGGAGGCCGTCGAGCTCGGTCGGGCCGAGCAGCGGCGCGTTGTCCGGCGACCCGGGGCGCAGTCCTGCGCGGGTCTCGGTGAGCGGCAGCTCGGTGATCCCGGGGACCAGCTCATGGGCGTCGCGCAGCAGCTCGTACACGCCGCCCGCGGTCACCGTGGTGTCCCAGCCCAGCTCCTCGCTGGTCGCGCCGACGACGAGCTCGCCGTTCTCGCGCGGCACCAGGTAGATCTGCCCGCCCCGCACCACGGCGCGCACGGTCCGGCTCAGGAAGGGCGCGTACGGCTTCGGCACGGTCAGCCGCAGCACCTGCCCCTTCACCGGGCGCACGGGCGGCAGTACGGCCTCGGGAACGCCCGCCAGGCGCCCACTGAGGCTGCCCGCCGCCAGCACCACCTGTCCCGCCGACAGTTCGGTGCCGTCCGCGGTGGTGACCCCGGTGGCCCGGTCCGCCGTGACGGTCAGCCGTTCGGCCCAGGTCCGGCGGAACACCACCCCGGCGCGCTCGCATGCGGTGACCAGGGCCTTCGCGAGCCGGCGCGGATCGACCTGGTGGTCGCCGTCGACGCGCAGTCCACCGCGTACGCCGGGCGCGAGCATCGGTTCGAGACGGCGGCACTCACGGCCGCTCAGCCACTCCGATTCGAGCCCCGACCGGCGTTGCAGGGCGTGCAGTTCACGCAGGTGGGCGCGGTCGTCGGCGTCCAGCGCGACGGCCAGGGTGCCGCACCTGCGGTAGCCGAGGTCCTGGCCGGTCGCCTCGGTGAGCTCGGCGGCGAAGTCCGGGTAGCGGCGCGCGGAGGCGAGGTTGAGGCCCAGCAGGGTCTCCTCGCCGTAGTGCAGTTCGGTGACCGCGGCGAGCATTCCGGCCGCGACCTGCGCGGCGCCGCCGCCCGGCTCGGGATCGACGAGAGCGGTCGTGAACCCGCGCTGCGCGGCCCGCCAGGCCGTCACGAGGCCGATGATCCCGCCCCCGACGACCAGGACGTCCGCGGTGCGCGAAGTCCGGTGCGCGTGGGACGTGTGAGGCGCGTGAGATGTGCGAGGTTCGTGAGATGTGTGGAACGCGTCCGACGGTGTACGCGACATGGGCGTCCAGCCCCTCCCTTCGCCGGCATGACCCGGATCAGGTTCGTACGGTCGGAGGCCGCTCCAGCCTCCCTCTCAGCCCGGTGCGTCCGGGCTCCCGCGAGTGCTTTACGTTGGCCAGCGTAGCCCGCTGCCGTATGTCTCAGTAAGGGAGCCTCCGTCCATGGCCCGTTCGCTCGACGGCCTCGTCCTGTCCCCGGTCGCCGACCAGGCACCCGGCCAGGTGGGCACCAGCACCCGCTTCGTCTACCGCGAGCGGGACGGCGTGATCTGGGCCGACTACGCGGGCGGAGACGTCGTACGCGGCCACCTCGTCGGCACCCGCGAGGGCGACCGGCTCGACTTCCGCTACGTTCAGCTGAAGCACGACGGCGACACCTCCTCGGGCCACTGCGTCTCCCGCGTGACGGAGCTGCCCGACGGGCGCGTACGCCTGGAGGAGACCTGGGAGTGGGAGTCGCGGCGCGGCAGCGGGACCAGCGTCGTGGAGGAGGTCCGGGCGGCCGAGGGCGACGCGGGCCAGGTCGGGGCGGGCGCTGTGGACCAGGTCACCGAGCACGCCCCCTGACTGACTCCTTGTCAGCTGTCTATGGTGATCAGGTGACCGAGAAGACGCGGGTTCAGGAGCGGGCGGTACGGCAGGTCGTCGTCGTGGGCGCCGGCATGGCGGGCGTGCAGACCGCGGTCGCCCTGCGTGAACAGGGCTTCGCCGGCGACGTGACACTGATCGGCGCGGAACCGCACCAGCCCTACGACCGGCCACCGCTGTCCAAGGCCGTGCTGCTCGGCAAGGCCGAGGGCTCCGCCTTCGACATCTCCTTCGAGGCACTGGGCATCGAACTGCGTCTCGGGAACGAGGCGCTCGGCGTCCGCCCCGGGGACCACGAACTGGACACCGCCACCGGCCCGGTGCCGTACGACGCCCTGGTCATCGCCACGGGCGCCGAACCCATCCGGCTGCCGGGCACCGAGGGCCTACCCGGGGTCCATCTGCTGCGCACCCTGGACGACGCCGAACGGCTGCGGCCGGTCCTCGCGGCGCAGCACGACATCGTGGTGGTCGGGGCGGGCTGGATCGGCGCCGAGTTCGCCACCGCCGCGCGGGAGGCGGGGTGCGCGGTGACCGTCGTCGAGGCCGCCGACCGGCCGCTCGCCGGGGCGCTGCCCGCCGAGGTCGCCGCGCCGATGGCCGCCTGGTACGCGGACAGCGGCGCGTCGCTGCGCACCCACGCGCGCGTGGAGCGCGTCGAGCCCGGCGCGGTGGTGCTGGACGACGGCACCCGGGTGCCCGCGGGCGCCGTGGTCGTCGGCATCGGCGCGCGCCCGGCCACCGGCTGGCTCAGCGGCTCCGGCATCGACCTGGGCGCCCACCGCGAGATCGTGGCCGACGACCATCTGCGCACCTCCCTGCCGGACGTCTACGCGGTCGGTGACTGCGCCTCCTTCCCCTCGGGACGCTACGAGGGCCGTCTGCTGGTCCACCACTGGGACAACGCCCTCCAGGGCCCGCGCACGGTGGCGGCGAACATCATCGGCGAGTCCCCCGTGGCGTACGACCCCGTCCCCTACTTCTGGTCCGAGCAGTTCGGCCGCTTCGTGCAGTACGTCGGCCACCACGCCCTCGCCGACACCACCGTGTGGCGCGGCGACCCGGCCGGTGCCGCCTGGTCGGTCTGCTGGCTGCACGAGGGTCGGCTCGTCGCCCTTCTGGCGGTCGGCCGGCCCCGGGACCTGGCCCAGGGCCGGAAACTCATCGAGGCGGGCACCAGGATGGACCCGGAACTCCTCTCGGACCCGTCGCGGCCCCTGAAAACGGCGACTCCGACGCCGTAGCGAGGCCCGGTTCGCGGAGGGCGCAACCGCCGCGGGACGGGCGATCCAGCAGCTCGGCGGGCGATTCCGCCCCGCGCCGGCCCGTTCCCGACGGGGCTCGGCTACCGAGTGTCAGTCCGGGATGGCAGGCTTGTCCCGTGACCGAGATTGACGCAAAGATCGATGCTCTCGTCCCCGCCTGGCTCACTCTCCCCGACATCGCCGAGCAGTTCGGTGTCGAGGTGACCCGCGTCCGGCAGTTGGTCAGGGAGGGCCAGCTGATCGCCGTACGCCGTGGTGAGAACCGCGCGCTGCACGTCCCCGCCGCTTTCGTCGACGGGGCCGAGCAGAAGGTCGTCAAGGGCCTGACAGGCACCCTGACGCTCCTGCGGGACGACGGTTTCTCCGACGAAGAGATGCTCGAGTGGCTCTTCACCCCCGACCCGAGCCTGCCCGGCACCCCCGCGCAGGCTCTCAGCGAGAATCGCGGCACGGAGGTGAAGCGCCGCGCCCAGGCGCTCGCCGTCTGAGCTGTACGGACAGTCCGACGTCCGGACCATGGCGGCCGGGACCACCCCGGCCGCCATGGTCCCCACGCACCGACCACGGGGGACATACGCATGCCCGACACCGCCGACACCGCACGCGCCCGGCTCGCCGACGCCCGCGTCTATCTGTGCACGGACGCCCGCAGACGCCAGGGTGACCTCGCCGAGTTCCTGGACGCGGTCCTGGCCGGCGGCGTCGACATCGTGCAGTTGCGCGACAAGGGCATGGAGGCGGCCGAGGAACTGGAGCACCTCCAGGTCTTCGCGGACGCCTGCGCACGCCACGGCAGGCTCCTCGCGGTCAACGACCGGGCGGACGTCGCGCACGCTTCCGGCGCCGACGTGCTGCACCTGGGCCAGGGCGACCTGCCGGTCCCCGCGGCCCGCGCCGTCCTCGGCGACCGGGTCCTGATCGGCCGCTCCACCCACGCCGAGTCCGAGGCCGCGGCAGCCGCCGTCCAGGACGGCGTGGACTACTTCTGCACTGGCCCCTGCTGGCCGACGCCCACCAAGCCCGGCCGCCACGCACCCGGCCTCGACCTCGTCCGGTACACGGCCTCGCTGGGCACCGACCGCCCCTGGTTCGCCATCGGCGGCATCGACCTCGGCAACCTCGACGAGGTGCTGGAGGCGGGTGCCCGCCGCGCCGTCGTCGTACGGGCCATCACGGAGGCGGACGATCCGGGGGCGGCGGCCGGAGAGTTCGCCAAGCGGCTGCGCGACGTTCAGCTTTCCCGGTAGGGCGGTGGTCACGACCCGGTGAGCCACCGCCCCGGGGAGTCCGATGGCCGAAAAGCCGTCCTGACCCTGTCCGAAGGGTGGACAAGAAGTCGACAGATCGGACAATTGTCGGGCGTTCGGTTGGGGGACCCGGCCGCCCTGACTAACCTGCGGGTATGGCCCTCGGATCTGCTTCCACCAGGACTGACCGCGCACGGACCGTGCGCGACATGCTCGCGACCGGCAACAAGACGTACTCCTTCGAGTTCTCCGCGCCGAAGACCCCCAAGGGCGAGCGGAACCTGTGGAACGCGCTGCGCCGGGTGGAGGCGGTCGCCCCCGACTTCGTCTCCGTGACCTACGGCGCCGGCGGATCCACCCGCGCGGGCACGGTCAAGGAGACCCAGCAGATCGTCGCCGACACGACGCTCACCCCCGTCGCCCACCTCACCGCGGTCAACCACTCCGTCGCGGAGCTGCGCAACATCATCGGCCAGTACGCGGACGCCGGGATCCGCAACATCCTCGCGGTGCGCGGCGACCCGCCCGGCGACCCCATGGGCGACTGGGTGTCACACCCCCAGGGCCTGACCTACGCGGCCGAACTCGTCCGTCTCATCAAGGAGTCGGGGGACTTCTGCGTCGGGGTCGCGGCTTTCCCCGAGACGCATCCGCGTTCCGAGACCTGGGACCTGGACGTCGCGCACTTCGTCGACAAGTGCCGCGCCGGCGCCGACTACGCGATCACACAGATGTTCTTCCACCCCGAGTCGTATCTCCGTCTGCGTGACCGCGTCGTCACGGCGGGCTGCGCGACCCCGGTGATCCCCGAGGTAATGCCGGTCACAAGTGTGAAGATGCTGGAGAGGCTTCCGCAGCTCAGCAACGCCTCGATCCCGGACGTTCTGAAAGAGCGGATCCTCACAGCCAAAGACGATCCGGCGGCTGTACGCTCCATTGGCATCGAGTTCGCGACGGAGTTCTGCGCGAGGCTGCTGGCCGAGGGAGTACCCGGACTGCACTTCATCACGCTCAACAACTCCACGGCGACACTGGAAATTTACGACAATCTGGGTCTGCACCACCCGCAGCAGACCTAGACCGGTCGCACCCGCGTACGACACACTGCGTAGCGGCCACTGGGAGAGGGGCGTACATGGGCTGGACGGTCCTCTATATCGCGTTCGGTGTCGTCGCGCTGTGGCTGCTGGGCGAGGTGCTGCTGCAGTACAAGGCGCGGCTTCGTTACCGGCTGCTCGCCTTCGCGGGCTTTGTCGGTGTGGTCCTCGGCGTGCTGATCCCCAACGTGTTGGTCATCGGCCTGGGTGCGGTGGCCTTCGCGATCGGTCAGACCTATGTGACGCTGTCGTTCCGCCGCGGCTTCGCGGAGGGCTGGGCCGTCGGCAACCGCCAGGGCGCCGACGACGCCAAGGGCAAGAGCAAGCGCCGCCGGGGCGAGCCGGAGTTCCAGGACCCGACGCTTCAGGTCTCGGGTCT
Source organism: Streptomyces sp. NPDC088747 (assembly GCF_044751025.1). Taxonomy (NCBI): domain Bacteria; kingdom Bacillati; phylum Actinomycetota; class Actinomycetes; order Kitasatosporales; family Streptomycetaceae; genus Streptomyces; species Streptomyces sp. NPDC088747. The sequence goes on along the minus strand of NZ_JBIVKZ010000005.1, from coordinate 129,162 downwards.
GGAGGCGGCCGAGACCACGACGTTCCCGCCGCAGGGCGAGTACCCGGGCGAGGACGACGTCTTCTCGCCCGCGCAGTCCGACCGCTTCATGCCGCCCGGTTCGGGCGAGCCCGCCGGATCCACCGCCGTGTACGAGCCGCAGCCCCTGCCCGACGACACCGGTTCCTACGGCGTCTACGACGCCAACGCCTACGCGGCGGGGGCCGACCAGTCCTACGCGAACGCTGCCCAGGGCCAGGACCAGCAGGCGTACGCGTACGACGGCTACTCCGGTTACGACCAGCAGCAGTACGGCTACGACAGCAACGGCCAGCAGCAGTACGCCGCCTACTCCGACCCGTACATCGGCACGCAGACGTACAGCGGCGCCTCGTACGACAACACCACCTACGGCGGCGGTGACCAGCAGCAGTACCAGCAGCAGAACTACGGGCAGGACCAGTACGGCGGTTACGCCGGGGACGGCACCCCGCCCGGCGGCGTCTGGGTGCCGCAGCAGCGCAACACCGACGACGCGTACGGCGGCGAACTCCCGCCGGAGCAGCAGTACCCCTACCCGGAGAACGGCAACGGGGGCGGCAACGGGAACGGGAACAGCAACGGGAACGGCTCGGGGTACGACGAGCAGCAGTACCGGTACTGACGAGCAGCGGTACCGGTACCGGTACCGAGGGCGGCCCGCACCGGCGTGGTGCGGGCCTTTGTGCGCCCCGTCCCCGTCCGTGTCTCAGTCCCAGTCGCAGTCCCCGTCTCCGTCCTCATGCGGATCCCTGTCCGCCGACGGCCCTCAGCTCGCCGTGAGGTTCACCGTGAGCCCCGGAACTCCGGTCCCTCGACGACCAGTCCGGCCACCAGCGCTCCCGACATCCCCGCGTGGGGGAGGCCGCCTCCCGGGTGTGCCCAGCCGCCGACCGCGAACAGGCCCGGCAGACGGGTGCTGTTCGCCGGGTGCAGCAGGGTGCCGGCCGAGCCCGCCAGCGAGGGAGCGGGTATGCCGCCGCCCTGGGCGCCGGTCTCCTCCTCCGTGTGCGCGGGAGTGCGCACCTCGCGCCACAGCACCCGTTCACGCAGCCCCGGAACGGCCCGCTCGGCGGCGGTGACCATGCGGTCGGCGAAGTCGTCCGCGGCTCCGGACGCGGTCCAGTCGTGATGGGCACCGGACGGCACCGTCGACGTGAGCACCACGGACTCGTGGGCGCCGTCGGGGCGCAGCCGCGGGTCGTCAGGGCGCTCGACCCAGACGGTCGGCCGCTCGGGTGGGGTGCCGGGTCCGAAAAGGTCGAACTCCCGCTCCCGGTCGGTGGTGTGGACGACCGTGCGGTGCGCGGCGCCGGCCTCTCGCGCGCCGCGCAGGGCCAGGCAGACCAGGACCTTGCCCGCGACGAGGGACTCCGCGGTCGGCCGCACCTCGTCACCCGCGTACAACTCGGGGCGGCTCAGGCCGCTCAGCCGCCAGGGGCCGCTGCCGACGACCGTGTCCGCCTCCGCGACGGTGCCGTCCCGCAGCTCGACCCCCGCGGCCCGGCCGTCCTTCTCCACGATCCCGGTGACCTCGGCGCCGAAGACGAACTCGACCCGCCGGGCGACACACCGCTCGTACACCGCGCGCGCCAACTCCCGCAGGCCGCCGCGCACATACCAGGTGCCGAAGGCGTGCTCCATGTACGGCAGCACCGCGGCGCTCGCCGGGGCGACGCGCGGGTCGAGACCGCAGGCGAGGGCGTGGCTCTCCAGGAGGGCCGTCAGACGCGGGTCCCGCAGCTCCCAGGCGCCGACCTCGGCGAGGGTGGTGGCCCGCCGGGTGCGCAGCAGCCGCTTGTGCGGCACCGCCGGATAGGGCTCGCGCTCGGCGAGCACCTGCCAGTTCGGCCACAGGGGCTCCTCCAGGAGCGGTCTGCGCGTGCGGTCCCACGCCTCGCGCGCCCGCACCAGGAAGTCGCCCCACCGCTCGCCCGCGCCCGCGCCGAGCGCCTCGGTCAGCGCGGTGACGACGCCCGCGCGGGACGCGTTCGGCAGGGAGACGTCCGTGCCGTCCGCGAAGACATGGCGCGAGGACGGGTCCACCTGGACCAGCTCGACGCACGCTTCCAGCGGCTCCTTGCCGGTCTTGAGGAACAGGTCGCGGTAGACCGCGGGCAGCGGCAGCAGCCCGGGTCCCGTGTCGAACGCGAAGCCGTCGCGCTCGAACCGGCGCACCGCACCGCCGTACGTCGCCGTGCGCTCGTACACCACCACCCGGTGGCCCGCGACGGCCAGCCGGGCGGCGGCCGCCATCGCGCCCATCCCGGCGCCCATCACCGCAATTCGTGCCATGCCAGGGACCCTATCGGCCGCCACCGACAATCCCGTCCGACGGTCAGTCGGGCCAACTGCCCACCCGCGCCGCCAGCCGTTTCTCCTCCCGGCGCTGGGCCCTGCGGCGCCGGAAACGTCTGATCCGCGAGATCAGGAAGAAGAGCACCACCAGACCGGCGATCAGCAGGACTGCGGCGATGATCGCGGCGGCCTGGGGGTGGAACATCGCGAAGGTGAGGATCCCCGCGACGCCCAGGTCCTCGGCGGTGCTCATGATGATGTTGCTGAACGGCTCGGGCGAGGTGTTGATCGCCATCCGGGTCCCGGCCTTGACGGTGTGACTCGCCAGCGCCGTCGAACCGCCGATCGCGCCGGCCGCCAGATCGGGGAGCGAGCCGCTCTGCCCGGCGAGCAGCGCTCCGACCACGGCGCCTGACACGGGCCGGATCACCGTGTGCACGGAGTCCCACACCGAATCGACGTACGGGATCTTGTCGGCGAACGCCTCGCAGAGGAAGAGCACGCCCGCCGCGATCAGGACCTCAGGACGCTGGAGGGACTCGGGGACGTCGTCGGTCAGGCCGGTCGCGCCGAAGAGGCCGAGGAGGAGCACCACCGCGTACGCGTTGATGCCGCTGGCCCAGCCGCTGGTGAAGACCAGGGGGAGTACGGACACGGAGGCGATGGTAACCAGTCGGCGACGGCACGTCCTGGGCTTGAGTACGTACGCGTGAGTACTCGTACCCAGGGGGATAGATGAGTACGCGCGCGGATGGGCCCCGACCTGCGCGAACGAGAGAGTGGAGGCACGGAAGGGGGCGCGGTTCCGGCACCGCCGACACGGGGCGGCGGAACGGTTCTCGCGCCCTTGTCCGCTCCTTCCGCCGATCCGTCGGCGGGAGCGAGGCAGGGGACCCGGGGATGACCGGACGGGTCCCGACGGGGGATCAGGGGAAGTACGGGGGAGCAGGGGGAAGTACGGGGGAGCACGGCGAGGCGCCGGTTCGAATGGCCCGCGGGGGACGCGGCCACATCGGACCGGCGCTTTCGTGTGCCGGGTGCCGGGTGCCGGGTGCCGGCGTGCGGGGATGCCGGGGTGGCCCTCGGCGGGTGCCGTGCTGTCCTCAGCGGGTGCCGCTCACCCGTCCCTGGAGCAGCCGGGAGAGGGCCGAGTGGACGTCGTCCAGGGAACGCTCGGACTGGAACGCCTGCCAGTCCAGGGCGGCCACCAGGACCATGCCGACCAGCGCGGCGGCCGTCAGCGGGATGTCGATCTCCTCACTGAGCTCACCGCCTGCCACGCCGTCGCGCAGGACGTCCTCGACGACCGCGACCGCCTCCTGCCTGACCACCAGGAGCGTGGACTGCCAGGCGCGGTTGGTGCGCCACAGCTCGGCCACGTACAGCTGGGCGAAGGCCGGATAGCGGTCGATGAAGACGAGCCCGGCCCGGATCATCGCGTCCAGCGCGTCGACCTTGCTGCCGCCCTCGCCCGCGGTCCGCTCGGCCGCCTCCCGGAGAGAGGCGGTGAGGAGGCCGACGCCATGCCGCAGCAACTCCTCGAAGAGGACGGACTTGCTCGCGAAGTTGTAGTAGACCGTGCCCTTCGCGACCCCGGCGCGTTCGGCGATCTCGTCCACCGTGGTGGCGGAGAAGCCCTGTTCGGCGATCAAAGTTACGGCCGCCTCGTAGAGCTTCTGCCGGGTCGCCTCGCGGCGGCCGCCGCCGGCCGCCGTGGTGCTGCTGCTTTCCATGACCCCGATTGTCACAGGGCCGCCCGCGCGCGCGGTCACAGGCTCAGTTCCGGGTGCAGCCGGTCGAGCGTCCACACCTGCTTGCGGCGTGCGGACAGGGCGGTGAGAGCCAGGGCGCCCACGGTGAAGGCCGTCAGGACGGCGCACGCCTGCCAGACCGGCCCGAGGCCGCCTCCCGTGATGAGCCTCCTGAGGGCGTCGACGACGTAACTCATCGGCAGGAAGGGGTGGATCGCGTTGAAGAAGCCCGGACTGGTCTGGACGGGGTACGTGCCGCCCGCCGAGGTCAGCTGGAGCATCAGGAAGGCGAGCACGAGGATCCGGCCCGCCGCTCCGAAGCGGGCGTTCAGCCACTGCACGATCGCCGCGAAGCACGCCGTCACCAGGAACAGGAAGCCCACGGTTCCGGCCGCGTGGGCCATTTCCAGGCCGATCGCCCAGTGCAGCACGGACATCAGGGCCGCCGCCTGGAGCACCCCGATCGCGGCCACCGGCAGCCAGCCCGCCAGCGCGATACGCCAGGCGGAGGCCCCGGCCGCGAGCGCGCGCCGGTTGAGAGGCTGGATCAGCATGTACGCCACCATCGCGCCCACCCAGAGGGACAGCGGGATGAAGTACGGGGCGAAGCCGGTGCCGTAGTTGGGCGCCTTGTGGAGGTCCCGCGAGGCGAGCCGCACCGGGTCCGACATGACGCCGGTGCGCTGGTCGCGGTCCGGTTCGTCGTAGTCGGGGATCTGCCCGGCTCCGTCGTGCAGTCCGTCGGCGAGGGTTCCGGAGCCGTCGACGAGCTTGTAGAGGCCGCTGCCGAGGTCGCTCGCGCCGGTCGTCAGCTTGCCGAGGCCGGTGTCGAGGTCCGCGGCGCCGGTCTTGGCGGTGCCGAGCCCCGTGTGCAGCGTCTCGGCTCCGTCGGCGACCTTCCCGGCTCCCGCGTTCAGCTTGTTGATCTTGGAGACGGCGTCGTCGAGGTCCTCGGAGAGGTGCGGAGAGCGGTCGGCGAGCGCCTGGGCCTGCTTCTGGAGCGTGGCCAGGTCCTTGTCCAGCTCGTCGAGGCCGCCGTCCTGGTCCGCGACCAGCGTGTTGACGTCCTCGGCGACCGTGGCCACGTCCGCGGCCGCCTGCGTGGCCTTCTTCAGGTCGGGGCACGCGGCGTCCGGGACCGGCAGGGTCACGCAGCGCGCCTCGTAGACCGCGTCGAGCGTGTCGGAGGCGGTACGGGCGCCCTTGGCGGCGGCCGGGGCCGTCCTGACCAGGGTGCCGAGATCGCCGCGGATCCCGGAGGCGGCGTCGGCGACCAGCTGGGCCGTGTCGCCGATCGCCTTCTCGTTGTCCTTCAGGAAGGGGCCCACCTCGTCCGCGACCCCGTTGACCTTGTCGGCCAGGGTCTGCGTACCGTCCGCGACCTGCCGTGACCCGTCCTCCAGGTCACCGGCGCCGGTGTTGAGCTTCTTCAGGCCGGCGGAGAGCTTCCCACTGCCCGCCTTGGCGTCCTTCAGGCCGGCCGAGAGGTCCTTGGCCCCCTGCTCCGCCGTGCCGATCCCGCTCTCCAGCTTGTCGGCGCCCTTGGCGGCCTTCTCGGTCTTCCCGTGGATGTCCGAGAACGAGACGAAGATCCTGTCGAGGAACGACCGGGAGGCCTTCGTGGAAGCGGCCGTGCGCACCTCGCTGAACACCGTCCGGGAGATCTGCCCGACGATGTAGTTGTTCGCGTCGTTCGTACGCACCTGGAGCGCGCCCGTCTCCGGCGCGTCCCCGGAGCTGGAGGCGATCCGCTCGCTGAAGTCACTCGGCATGGTCAGCGACAGGTAGTAACTGCCGTCCTCGACACCCTCCCGGGCCTCTGCCCCGCTCACCTCGTGCCACTCGAAGGTGTCGCTGTCGCGCAGCCCCTTGGTGATGTCGTCGCCCGCGGTGATCTTCTGGCCCGAGGCGGTCGCCCCCTTGTCCTCGTTCACCAGCGCCACGGGGATGCGGTCGAGGCGGCCGTACGGGTCCCAGAACGACCACAGGTAGAGGGCGCCGTAGAGCAGAGGCAGCAGCAGGAGCGCGACCAGCGCGGCACGCGGGAGCCTGCCCCTGCCGAACCGCCTGAGCTCAAGCGAGGCCAGTCTCGGCGCGCGCATCGGCCGTCTCCTTGTCGTGGTGTCGGCCGCTGTCGCTGTCGCTGTCGACAGCCTGCTCGGAGTCGGCGTCGGCGTCTGTGTCCGAAGTCGCGTCCGTGTCGGCGTCTTCGTCGGCGTCCGGGTTCGTGGTGGTGTGGTCGTGCGTCCGCTGGTCCGTGGCCGTCCGGTCGTCCGTGGGCCGGGTGGAGACGGTCACGGCGTCCTCCGGAGCCTCGTCGCACACCGCGACGACCGTGGTCCCGGACTCGGCGAGCGAGCGCAACAGGGCCCAGGCCGCGGCCCGTTCGGCAGCCGGCAACTTGAGATCCAGGTCGTCGACGACCAGCAGGCGCGGACGGCCGATGAGAGCCAGCGCGACCGACAGCCGCAGCGACTCCAGGCGCTCCAGGTCGCGTACGGACGTTCGGGAACCCTTGGGCAGCGTCTCCCGGTCGAGCCCGGCGGCGGCCAGGGCGGTGTCGATCCGCAGCTTCGCCTCGGCGGCCCGTTCGGCACGGGGCCGCAGCAACTCCCGCAGCGAACCCCCGAACCGCCGTTGCAGCAGCGCCCGTTCCAGCAGGTGCTCCCCGACGGTCAGGGCCGGGTCCAGATCGGTGACGCCGGGCACATGGGCCGGCGCGCTGATCCGGCGCACCGCCGACATCTGCTCGGGCAGCGGGAAGGAGCCGACCACGGCCCGCCCCTCGCTCGGCTTCATCCGCCCGCTGAGCGCCAGCAGCAGACAGGTCCGGCCGGAACCGGACGGCCCCACGACAGCGACCAGCGAGCCGGGCCCGGCGGTGACCGCCAGGTCCCGGAACGCCCACCCGCGCGGCCCCTTGAGCCCGAACCCCTCGGCCCTGACGGCGACTCCGTGGTGCTCGCCCACAGCTCCCCCTCCGAGAGCCGACCGGCACGGCCGGCTCCTGAAACCGTTTCCGAACTGACGGGCAGTTCTTGAACTGACTGATTGAACTGACTGGTCAGTGCAAAAACTATCTCGAACCTTCGATCGAAGCAAAAGTGCAGGTCAGGACCGATTGTCAGTGGCATACCTCACGATGGACACATACGGCCACAGGGCCGTCACACAGACGACAGGAGGTTCGTCATGGCCAACTCATCCGCAGCCGCCCCCCACTGGCGCCGCGCCCCCGGCCCTGCCCCCTCACTGACCGGTCCGGCGAGCGACGTGCACCCGGTGCTCCGCCGGGCCACCGCCCCGCCCGCCGCCCTCGAACTGCTCGCCCAGGCCCACGCCGGACTCGACGAGGCGACGGCCCTCGAAACGCCGAACGAGCGATACGCGACGGCCCATCTGGCGGCCCTGCGCACCGCCGCCGCCGTCCTCGCCGCGCGGGGGCGCCCCGAGCCCACCGCCCGACGCAGGGCGCGCATCCGGAGCGCCTGGGAGGTGCTCCCCGAGATCGCGCCCGAACTCGCCGAGTGGAGCGCGCTGTTCGCCTCCGGAGCGACCCGCCGCGCCCGCGCCGAGGCGGGCATACAGGGAGCGGCACGCAGCCGCGACGCCGACGACCTGATACGCGACGTGGAGATGTTCCTGCGCCTCGTCGAGCGGATGCTGGTGCTTCAGCCCGTGCTGCCCCAGCCGAGGCAGGAAGGAGACCACCAGGTCCCGGACGCCGGCTGACCGGTACGGGGGCCGCCACCGCCGTTCCCTGCGGTGAGCCGCGCGGTCCGCCGAACCGGGGCCGAGGACGCCGGAGCCGGTCGGCCGGGAGCCCCGCGCCGCCCACTAGGGTGGAGGCGCCTGAAGCCTTCCGGCCCGAGACGGGGACCGGCGGGCCCCCTGATCGCTCCGCCGCGCAAGAGGCGGTGCCGCGCCGAGGAGTCAACTTCCGTGTCGGACCCGATGCGCCCCCGCGCTTCTCTCCGTACCGCCGTGGTCTGGGAGGTCCTCAAGGACGCCCTGGACCGCCGGGTCAAGGCCACCGGCCGGGAGTCCCTGGACGTCCTCGACACCGGGGGCGGCAGCGGCAACTTCGCGGTGCCCGTCGCCCGGCTCGGCCACCGCGTCACCGTGGTGGACCCCAGCCCGAACGCGTTGTTCGCGCTGGAGCGCCGGGCCGCCGAGGCCTCGGTCGCCGACCGGGTGCACGGCGTCCAGGGCGACGCGCACGGCCTCTTCGACGTCGTCGAGCGCGGTGGCTACGACGCGGTGCTGTGCCACGGAGTCCTGGAGTACGTGGACGACCCGGCCCAGGGTGTCCGCAACGTGGTGGACGCGCTGCGCCCCGAAGGTGTCCTCAGCCTTCTGGCCGCCGGCCTCGGCGGAGCGGTGCTGGCCCGCGCCCTCGCCGGGCACTTCACGGAGGCCAAACGGGCGCTGGAGGACCCGGACGGACGCTGGGGCGAGGGTGATCCCGTACCCCACCGCTTCACCGCCGAGCAGCTCACCGCGCTCGTGGAGGGCGCGGGCCTGAACGTCGCCGCCGTACACGGTGTGCGGATCTTCGCCGACCTGGTCCCCGGAGTCCTGGTGGACACCGAGCCCGGGGCGCTGGAAGGACTGCTGAAACTGGAGGCGGCGGCGGCCGAACTCGCCGCCTTCCACTCCGTCGCGACGCAGCTTCATGTGCTCGGTGAGACGCCGGGGACCGGTGGGGCGTGAGTCGTCCACCGTGGTGCACCGCTGATCAGGGACTTGGCTGCACATGGAGTACGCCACAGGCCCCCCGATCGGGCGCTCGGCGCCGTATGATCGGGGGAGACCGTTCGGCATGAGAGGCCGGTCGCTGGGGAATGTACGCCTCAGTGGATCCGGATGACATGGCGGCTTCCGGTCGGCGAATTGGCGTAGAGGGGCGGGTTTCACGGGGGCGATTCCCTGCCTATCCTGAAGGGGACCCCCGGTCGCCCCGGCGACTGCACGATGAGGAGGACTCCGTGCCGCTCTCGGAGCACGAGCAGCGAATGCTCGAGCAGATGGAGCGAGCGCTGTACGCCGAAGATCCCAAGTTCGCGACAGCGCTTGAGGGAAGCGGGCTGCGTACGTACACCCGGCGACGGGTGTATCAGGCGGTCGCGGGCTTCCTGGTGGGTATCGCGCTCCTCATGGCCGGAATGGTCACGGTGCAGATCTGGCTGAGCGTGGTGGGTTTCCTCGTCATGCTGGGCTGCGCTGTGCTCGCTGTCACCGGTTGGCGCAAGGCCCCCAAACCGGGTGAACAGCCGACCGCCCCAGGCGCGCCGGCCTCACGCGGTCAAGGCCGACAGCGCCGCTCCATGATGGACCGCATCGAACAACGCTGGCAGCGCCGCCGCGACGAACAGGGCCAGTAGCCCTTCAGGCGCCGCAGCCGCAGACATTCCGTGAGGGGGTGTCCACCACACCAGGTGGACACCCCCTCACGCACGCCCTGATTCCGGCCGCCCTGGATCCGGCCGCCCTGGATCCGGCCATCTTGATTCAGGCCACCCTGAACCGGAGTGCGGCGAAGCCGAGAGCTCGGGGGAGTGAGCGGCGCGCGGTGCCGATACCTCGTGAGCGCAGCGGTGCTGGTGGCCCGCCACCGCGGGCCTGTCTCCGTCGGGGTGAGCGTCCGCCGGGGTGACTCGCCACCGTCGGCGCCAACCGCGAACGGCCCCCACCCCAGCCGGGGAGAGGGCCGCACGCAGGTGCTCGACTCAGCTGTGCTGGCCCGCCGAGGGGCGGTGGACCAGGGTCTCCCACCGGGCCGCGAGGCTCCGGGTCAGGGCCGTCCAGCGGTCCGAGGCCGCCCACGCCACCCGGATGGCCGAGCGAGGGGCGAGGAGTGCGCGGAGACGGGCAGGGCGGCTCGCCGAGGCGTGGAAGGAGCCCGCGATCTGACGGGCGTCTTCCGCGAGGCCCGGCGTGGCACGCGGATTCGGCGCGTAGAGCACCTGCTCCACGGCCGCCGCCAGCCGGTGCACCGCGTCCTGGGCCGCCGGATCGAGCTGCCCGATACGGACTATCCGCGCGGCGGCCTTGCGGGGCGTCAGCGAATCGTCCGGCTCGATGCCGTGGTCCCACGCCGTATCGGTCACTTCCAGCCAGGCACCCAGCGTGTACACCGGGACGTCCGCCTCGGTGCGTCCGTGCCCGCCGAGCCGCAGGGACCTTATCCGCATGCGCCACAGCATCGGCAACAGCGGCACACCCAGCACCAGGAGCCCGGCCAGAGCCAGCCCCAGGATCTGGAGCCACGGCAGGCCGTCGTCGTCCGAGCCGACCGCGGCCAGCGCCGACTCGCTCGCGCAGGCTTCGAGCTTCCGCTCCTGCGTCGTGCAGCTCTCGCTGGCCGACGCCTCGGCGGAAGGTGCCGTGGACGCCGACTCCGTCGGCTGCGGCACGGCCGGCACGTCCGTACCGGACGTCTCCGGCTGGGTGTAATCCGGAACCGAGCCGCGGTTCGGGGTCGGCTCGAAGCGCGTCCAGCCCACTCCCTCGAAGTACAGCTCGGGCCAGGCGTGCGCGTCCTTCAGCCCCACCGTCATCGAACCGTCGGGCTGCGCGGAGCCGGGCGTGAATCCCACCGCGACACGGGCCGGTATGCCCAGCGTGCGGGCCATCGCGGCCATCGCGAAGGAGAAGTGGACGCAGAAGCCCTCCCTGTCCTTCAGGAAGCGCGCGATCGCCGCGGAGCCGCTGCCGACCTGCACCTCCGTGTCGTAGGTGAATCCGCCGCTCACCGCGAAGAAGTCCTGGAGCTTGACCGCCTGCTCGTAGTGGTTGGCGGAGCCCGCCGTGACCTCCGCCGCCGTGTCGGCCACGACCGAGGGCAGCGAGTCGGGCACCTCGGTGAACTCGCGCTTCAGGGCCGGATCCGGCTCGGGCGCGTCCGCGAGCTGCTCCGCCGTCGGCTGCACGAGCAGGCTCGTCACCTCGTACCGCACGCCCCGGGTGTTCTGCCCGTGGTCGCCCACGAGGGTGCGGCCCACCGGCTCGTACCGCCAGCTGCCGCCGATCTCGACCTCGCTGGCCGGGTAGGGCATCGGGAGCCAGTCCTGCGCGTACCAGTCGGCCGCCGAGACGCGGGTCCTGATCGTGCTGCGCTGGACGTCGCCCCCGAGGCCGATGGGCGAGGGGAACGTGTCCGGCACGTCGACGATGTGCCGCTGGGCCGGCTTCCAGGCCGTCCCGTCGAAGTCGTCCAGGGAGACGATCCGCAGATACATGTCCTGGGTGTCTTCGGAGTTGGTGCGGTAGGACATGACCTCGCGGTCCTCGTCCACGTTCAGGCTGTCGCGGAGCGAGACCAGCGGGTTCACCGCGGAGATCGTGCCGCCGCCACCGGAGCCCGAACCGACGCCGCCACCCGCGGCGTCCAGCAGGCCGCCGTCGAGGGAGGGCAGGGCGAGCGGCACCACCAGCGCGATGCCCAGGGCGACCGCGCCGATGCGCCGTCCGGTGCGGACGGGCGCGACGGCGACGTCCGGGGCCTCGGGGCCCGCCGCGCGGGAAGCTCCGCCGAAGACACGGCCCCACTGTGAGAGCCGGTCGCGGCCCTCGGCGAGCAGGAGGAGCAGATAGCCGACGGCCGCGAGCAGGAACCACAGCCAGGCGGCACCGCCGCCGGACAGCCCCGCCGCGACCGAGTACAGCGCGAGCAGCGGGAGTCCGGCCGGAGCCGCGCTGCGGAACGTCACCGCGAGGGCGTCCACCGCCAGCCCGATCACCAGGACGCCGCCGACCAGCATCAGCCGGATGCCGTCGGACAGCGGCGCCGGGATCGCGAACCGCCCGACATCGTCACCGCCGGCCTGGAGCAGCATCCCGAACCGGTCGAACGCCTCGGGCCCGGGGATGATCCCGAGGAAGGCCTGTTCCCTGGCGAAGACCAGCGTCAGCAGCAGCAGCGTCACCAACGCCTGCGCCGCCACGGTCAGCGGCCTGGCCAGCGGAACCCGCCGGGTCAGCGCGCCCACACCGGACTGGATCGACAGCAGGAACGCCGCCTGGAAGAGCCAGGTGGCCGGATCGACCAGCGGCAGCAGCGCACACGCGGCCATCAGGGTGGCCGCCGCCGCGAACACCGCCAGTCGCGCACGCCCGCTCACGCACCACCACCCCCAGTCGTTCCCGTCGACGCCACACCCGTGCGCTGCCGGTCCGCCTCACGCCACAGGTCGGCCATTCCCGCCCCCCGCGGCACTCGCACGGCCGTCCAGCCCGCCTCGCGCAGCATGCGCAGTTGATCCTCGCTGTTGTCCAACGGTCCGGGGACGTCGTTGGGTTCCCGCATCCACGCCTCGCTGTCCAGCAGGAAGGCGACGGCCCCGCCGCTGCGCTGGCGCATCTTGGCGAGCACCGTGGCCTGTTCCTCGTCCAGGTCGCCGAGGAAGGCGATCAGCAGCCCTTCGTTGCCGCCGCGCAGCACGTCGTACGCGCGGGACAGCCCTGTGCCGTCCGAGTGGTCGACGACGGCGAGGGTGTCCATCATCAGCCCGGCCGCGTCCGCCGACTCCTGGCTCGCGCCCGTGAACCCGTCCGCGCCCTCACCGGGCACCGAGCTGCCGGTGTCGGTCAACAGCCGTACCGAGAAGCCCCGTTCGAGCATGTGCACCAGGGAGGACGCCGCGCCCGACACCGCCCACTCGAAGGCCGAGTCCGGGCCCGCGCCGTCGTAGGCGATGCCGCGGGTGTCGAGCAGCACCGTGCAGCGGGAGCGCTGTGGCTGCTCCTCGCGGCGGACCATCAACTCGCCGTAGCGCGCGGTCAGGCGCCAGTGCACCCGGCGCAGATCGTCGCCGTAGCGGTAGCCACGCGGGATGATGTCGTCCTCGCCCGCCAGGGCCAGCGAGCGCTGCCTTCCGTCGCCGTACCCCTTCGCCTCGCCGGTCAGCCGTACCGGCGGCAGCGGCTCCACGCGCGGGATGACCGTCAGGGTGTCGTACGTCGAGAAGGAACGCGTCAGTTCGCACATTCCGAAGGGGTCCGTGAGCCGCAGTTGCAGCGGGCCCAGAGGGTAGCGGCCGCGCAGGTCCGAGCGGACTCGGTAGGACACCTCGCGGCGGCCGCCCGCCTCCACCCGGTCCAGGACGAAGCGGGGCCGCGGACCGAGCACGTACGGCACCCGGTCCTGGAGCATCAGCAGTCCGGTGGGCAGCCGCGAGACGTTGTCCATCCGCAGGTGCACCCGGGCCTCCGAGCCGGCGGGGACACGCGCGGGGGCGAGCCTGCGGCTGCCGGAGACCCGGTAGCGGGTGCGGTAGAGCACGGTCGCGCAGACCAGGGGGAGGGTCGCGAGGAGCAGGCCGACCCGGAGCAGGTCGCTCTGTCCCAGGACGTACGCGCAGATCGCGGCCGCGATTCCGGCGGCCAGGAAGGAGCGCCCCCGGGTGGTGAGCCCGGCGAGCGCTGTGCGTACCCCGCCCTTGTCCTCCTCGGCGGTGTACCCCGTCCCTCCTTGCGTCATCCAAGCCTCCGCGGCGGCTGCTGGCCGTAGGCCGTCGCACCGCGGCCCACCGTGAAGCCGGGCTGCTGCTGGGGCGCGGCCGGAACGGCGGTGCGCTGGAGGATCTCCTGGACGACCTGCTCGGCAGTGCGCCGGTTCAACTGGGCCTGTGCCGTGGGCAGCAGACGGTGGGCCAGGACCGCCACGGCGAGTGCCTGGATGTCGTCCGGCAGTGCGTAGTCCCGGCCGCTGAGGGCGGCTGACGCCTTCGCGGCGCGCAACAGGTGCAGCGTGGCGCGCGGCGAGGCGCCGAGTCTGAGATCGGGGTGCGTGCGCGTGGCCCCGACCAGCTCCACCGCGTACCGCCGTACCGCGTCGGCGACGTGGACGCTGCGGACCGCGTCGATCAGCTTCACGATCTCGTGCGCGTGCGCCACCGGCTGGAGGTCGTCCAGGGGGTTGACCCCGCCGTGGATGTCCAGCATCTGCAACTCGGCCTCCGCGCTGGGATAGCCGATGGAGACGCGGGCCATGAAACGGTCGCGCTGGGCCTCGGGCAGCGGGTAGGTGCCCTCCATCTCCACGGGGTTCTGCGTGGCCACCACCATGAAGGGGCTGGGCAGTTCGTAGGTGGTCCCGTCGATGGTGACCTGGCGCTCCTCCATCGACTCCAGGAGTGCCGACTGGGTCTTGGGCGAGGCGCGGTTGATCTCGTCGCCGATCACGATCTGCGCGAAGATCGCGCCAGGCTTGAACTCGAAGTCCCGGCGCTGCTGGTCCCAGATGGACACACCTGTGATGTCCGAGGGCAGCAGGTCGGGCGTGAACTGAATACGGCGCACCGAGCAGTCGATGGACTGCGCCAGCGCCTTGGCGAGCATGGTCTTGCCCACGCCCGGAACATCCTCGATCAGAAGATGGCCCTCGGCGAGCAGCACGGTCAGCGAAAGCCGTACGACCTCAGGCTTGCCCTCGATCACCCCTTCCACCGAACTGCGGACACGCTCCACAGTGGCGGTCAGATCCGTAAGGCTCGCTCGATCGTCATAGGTCGTCACCCGGCCCTCCTCGGCCCTTTCGCGGGCCGACGCCCTGTGCGGACCGGCCCACCTCGAAACACGGACACCACGCGGGAAAAGTTCCGCGTGACGCCACAACCGCATTCTTGTTGCCGTTACCGGTTCGTGTCATCCGCCTGTGGATAACTGGCCGCGATATGTCTGTCTTGTGACTCTTTAGGGATCGAAGGGTCATGATTTTTTAGTGAAGAGAGAGTCCCACGGGGGTTCCGGCGGCCGTCGCCGGGGCCGGTGGCGGGGTCAGGCCGGGTCGATCTCGCGCAGCAGACCGGTCGTGACGTCGAAGACGAAGCCCCGCACGTCGTCCGTGTGCAGCAGGAACGGAGAGGTGCGCACGCGCTGCATCGACTGCCGTACGTCCTGCTCGACGTCCCGGAAGGCCTCGACCGCCCAGGCGGGGCGCTGGCCGACCTCCATCTCCAGGTCGTGCCGGAACTCCTCGGTGAGCGACTCCAGGCCGCAGCCCGTGTGGTGGATGAGGGCGACGCTGCGGGTGCCGAGTGCCCGCTGGCTGATCGTGAGGGAGCGGATCACGTCGTCGGTGACCACGCCGCCGGCGTTGCGGATGGTGTGGCAGTCGCCCAGCTCAAGGCCGAGGGCGGCGTGCAGGTCGAGCCGCGCGTCCATGCACGCGACCACCGCGACGTGCAGGACGGGGCGGGCGTCCATCCCCGGATCGGCGAACGCGGCGGCGTACCGCTGGTTCGCCGCGACGAGGCCGTCGGTGACGGTGCTGCCGTCGCGGGATATGGCGCCTTCGGGCTCGGTGGGCACGGATGCGGAGGTCGTCATACCTATGACGGTACTGGTCACCCGGGAAGCGGTCCTGTCGTGAGAAGGGACAAAGAACGCCATCGTGGCTTGTTGTGAGGTAACCCACACGGGCGGTGCCGCCTCGCCCATATGGGTTGTTCTTTCCGATTTACGGCTTCATCGGGAGCGGGACTCACGACGCGCATGCCGGTTGATTGACCGTGAGACACCGTGGACTAAAGTGACGCGAAGCGGGAGGCGAGGCCCTCCCTGCTGGACTGTTTTCCCCGGAAACCCGGCGATCCACCGGCGTTTCCCCACGTGCGCGGCGCGTACGTACGGCTCGGCCTCCTCCCGTTCCCGGTCGGCTGACGCCAGTGTCCCGGCGTCGGCGGGCCTCCCCTTCTCCGGGGTCCCCCCAGCGTTCGCTGGGGGAGGGCGGGGACCCGGCGGTGCGTACGGCCACGCCGGATCTGAGAGGGCCCCTTGAGCCAGAGTCGACACGTCCCGGTGATGCTCCAGCGGTGCCTGGACATGTTGGCCCCGGCCCTGACCGGGCCCGGCGCCGTCGTCGTCGACTGCACCCTGGGACTCGGCGGCCACAGCGAGGCGCTCCTCACCCGCTTCCCCGAGGCCCGGCTCGTGGCCCTGGACCGTGACAAGGAGGCGCTGCGCCTCTCCGGGGAGCGGCTCGCCCCCTTCGGTGACCGCGCCACCCTCGTGCACGCCGTCTACGACGAACTCCCCGACGTACTCGACCGCCTCGGCACCCCCCGCGTCCAGGGCGTCCTGTTCGACCTCGGCGTCTCCTCCATGCAACTCGACGAGGCGGACCGCGGGTTCGCGTACGCCCAGGACGCTCCGCTCGACATGCGCATGGACCAGACGACCGGCATGAGCGCGGCCGAGGTACTCAACACCTACCCGCCGGGCGAACTGGTGCGGATCCTGCGGGCGTACGGCGAGGAGAAGCAGGCCAAGCGGATCGTGTCCGCGGTCGTGCGCGAACGCGACAAGGAGCCCTTCAGCAACAGCGCCCGGCTCGTCGAGCTGATCCGCGACTCGCTGCCCCAGGCCGCCAAGCGCACCGGCGGAAACCCCGCCAAGCGCACCTTCCAGGCGCTGCGCATCGAGGTCAACGGCGAACTCAGCGTCCTGGAGAAGGCGATTCCGGCAGCCGTACAGGCGCTCGCGCTCGACGGGCGGATCGCCGTCCTGTCGTACCACTCGCTGGAGGACCGGCTGGTGAAGCAGGTGTTCGCGGCCGGCGCCGCCAACACGGCGCCGCCCGGCCTGCCGGTCGTACCGGAGCGCTACCAGCCCCGGCTCAAGCTGCTCACGCGCGGTGCCGAACTTCCCACCGAGGAAGAGGTCGCCGAGAACCGGCGGGCGGCTCCCGCCCGGCTGCGCGGTGCCCAGCGCATCCGGGAGGAAGCCGAGTGAGGCGCGGGGAGAGGGAGGGCGAGTGAGTCGGAAACCCGAACCCACAGGGAGGGCGCGTGCGTAGGAAACCCGAACTGAGAGGGCGGGCGGCCCGGCTCGCCCGGCTTCTCCCGGCCGGTGCCGGAACAGCCGCCCGTACTCCCTTCGTCCTGCTGGTGGTGCTGCTGCTCGGCGGCGGCCTCATCGGTCTCCTCGTGCTGAACTCCGCGATCAGCGCCGGGTCTTTCCAGCTCGACGACCTGCAGAAGGACACCAAGACGCTCACCGACGAGGAACAGGCGCTCCAGCGGGACGTGGACGCCTACGCGGCCCCCGACGCCCTCCAGCTCCGGGCCCGCGAACTGGGCATGGTCCCCGGCGGCGACCCGGCGTTCCTCGGCCCGGACGGCAGCGTCAAGGGCGTCCCCGGAGCGGCCGCCGGGCAGTCCGCCGCGTACCGGCCGGTGATGCGCCCGCCCGAGGCGCTCGCCCCCGGACCGGGCCCGACCCCCGTTCCGACCGTGCCCCCGGCGCCTGCCCCGGAGCCGACGCCTTCCGTGGCAGCCACCACCGAACAGCCCTCCATCCCGTCCGCGCAGCTCCCCACGATCCCCGGCAGGTGACGGAAGTGTCCGACAGGGAACCGCCGCGCCGCCGAGTGCCCGGCCCCGCCAGGCCCGTACGTCCCCAAGGCCGACGACGCCCGGGGCCAGGGGCCCGCCCACCGCGCCGCCCCGCCTCGTCGAGGCCGAGCGGCCCCCGTGTCATCCGCCTCGGCAGCCCGCGCCCCCGGCTCCGCATGGTCAGCCTCGCGCTGACCCTGGTGATGATCGCCTTCGTCGTACGGCTGCTCCAGGTGCAGGCCGTGGACGCGAGCACCTATGTCGCCAAGGCCGAGCAGAACCGGTACGTGGGGCGCACGCTCGCCGCCGAGCGCGGCGGGATCACGGACCGCAACGGCGTCGAACTGGCGGCCAGCGTGGACGCGTACGACATCACGGCCGACCCCACCCTGTTCACCGAGAAGGCCACGAAGACGAAGGACGCGCCCGAACAGGCCGCGGCGCTGCTCGCCCCGATCCTCGGCCAGGACGTGGACAAGGTCGCCAAGAAGCTGAGGACGAAGAACACCCGCTACACCCTGCTGGCCAACCGCCAGACCCCCCAGGTCTGGAAGCAGATCAAGGACCTGAGGAACACGCTCGCGGCCAAGGCCGAGACCGACCCGGGCACGGTCAACGTCCTCGGAGGCATCGTCGCGGTCCCCGCCAGCAAGCGCGTGTACCCGAACGGCGATCTGGCCGCCGGGATACTGGGCTGGGTCAACGCCGACGGCAAGGGCGGCGGCGGTCTCGAGCAGGCGCTGAACAAGGAACTGGCGGGCAAGGACGGCGAGATCCGCTACGCGCAGTCCGGCGGCCTCCAGGTCCCCACCGCGGGTTCCACCGAGACGCCCGCCGTGGCCGGCTCCGACTTCGAGCTGACCATCGACCGCGACATCCAGTGGGCCGCGCAGAACGCCATCTCCGAGCAGGTGAGGAAGTCCCAGGCGGACAGCGGGTACGTGATAGTGCAGGACACGCGGACCGGCGAGATCCTCGCCATGGCCAACTCGCCCGGCTTCGACCCGAACGACCTCTCCGAGGCCGACCCGGCGGCCCTCGGCAACGCGGCCGTCCAGGACGCCTACGAGCCCGGTTCCACCGCCAAGGTCATGTCGATGGCCGCCGTACTGGAGGAGAACGTCGCCACGCCAGCCACGCACGTGGTCGTGCCCAACCGGCTCCAGCGGGGCGACCGCCTCTTCCAGGACGACATCGACCACCCGACCTGGAACCTGACGCTCAACGGCGTGCTCGCCAAGTCCAGCAACATCGGCACCATCCTGGCGACCGGACAGCTCGGCAAGACACAGAAGCAGGCCAACCAGGTCCTCTACTCGTATCTGCGCAAGTTCGGCATCGGCGGCTACACCGGGCTGGGCTTCCCCGGTGAGACGAAGGGCATCCTCGCCGCACCGCAGGACTGGTCGACCTCGCAGCAGTACACGATTCCTTTCGGCCAGGGCGTGTCCATCAACGCGCTCCAGGCGGCCTCCGTCTACTCGACGATCGCCAACGGCGGAGTGCGCGTCGAACCCACGCTGGTGCGCGGCACGAAGGGGGCCGACGGCCGCTTCACACCCGCCGCCGAACCGAAGAAGACCAGGGTCGTCAGCCAGAAGACGGCGAAGACCCTCGCCCAGATGCTGGAGTCCGTCGTCGACGACGAACAGGGCACCGGTACCAAGGCGCGCATTCCCGGCTACCGCGTCGCGGGCAAGACGGGTACGGCCAACCGCGTGGATCCGGCCACCGGCAAGTACAACGGCTACACGTCGTCGTTCGCCGGGTTCGCACCCGCCGACAACCCCCGGATCACCGTGTACTGCGCCATCCAGAACGCCACCAAGGGCAGCTACTTCGGCGGCCAGATCTGCGGGCCCATCTACAAGGAGGTGATGGAGTTCGCCCTGAAGACCCTTCAGGTACCGCCCACCGGGGCCGAGGCCGCGAATCTCCCCGTGACCTTCACGCCCTGATCAGCACGGAAACAAGCCAGGAACAGCTCGTGACAACGATCACCCCCGATCCCGGGAACCACGCCGTGCCGCACCTCCCGCCGGACGGCCCGTCCACGCCCTCACTTCGCTCCGGCGGGGGTGCGCCCGGTACGCTCACCGCCGTGCCAGACGCTGATCAGTCCCAAACCACCCAGAAGGGCGTTCCTGTGACATATCCGGGGCCGCCACGACCGGTTCAGAACTCCGCCACCCCGCTGGCGGAACTCGCCGATCAGCTCGGTGTCGACGCGCCGGGGAGCGCCGCCGGAGAGGTCACGGGGATCACCCATGACTCCCGCGCCGTGCGCCCCGGCGATCTGTACGCCGCGCTGCCGGGCGCCCGACTGCACGGCTCCGACTTCGTCACGCAGGCGGCGGGCCTCGGTGCCGTCGCCGTGCTGACGGACCCGACCGGCGCCGAACGCGCCGCGGCCACCGGCCTGCCGGTCCTCGTCGTCGAGGACCCGCGCGGCCGGATGGGCGAGCTGGCGGCCACGATCTACGGCCACCCCGGACGCGACCTGCTCCAGATCGGCATCACCGGGACCTCCGGCAAGACCACCACGGCCTATCTCGTCGAGGGCGGGCTGCGGACGGTCCGCTCCACCGGCCTGATCGGCACCGTCGAGATGCGGATCGGCGACGAGCGCATCAAGTCGGAGCGCACGACGCCCGAAGCCACCGACCTCCAGGCGCTGTTCGCGGTCATGCGCGAACGCGGGGTCGAGGCGGTCGCCATGGAGGTCTCCAGCCACGCCCTGGTCCTCGGCCGGGTCGACGCCTGCGTCTTCGACATCGCCGTCTTCACCAACCTCAGCCCGGAACACATGGAGTTCCACTCCGACATGGAGGACTACTTCCGGGCCAAGGCGCAGCTGTTCACGCCGGAACGCAGCAAGCTCGCCGTGGTCAACGTCGACGACGAGTACGGGCGCCGGCTGGCCAAGGAGGCCACCGTCCCGGTCGTCACCTTCTCCGCGGAGGGCCACCCCGACGCCGACTGGCGCGCCGAGGACGTCGAAGTGGGCCCCATGGACTCGACGTTCACCGCCATCGGCCCCAAGGGCGAGCGGATCACCGCCAGGTCGCCGCTCGCCGGCCCCTTCAACGTGGCGAACTCGCTCGCCGCGCTGGTCTCCCTCGCCGTGGCCGGCCTCGACCCGCAGACCGCCGCCGACGGCATCGCCGCCGTACCGGGCGTACCGGGCCGGCTGGAGCGCGTGGACGCGGGCCAGCCCTATCTGGCGGTGGTCGACTACGCGCACAAGACGGACGCCGTCGAATCGGTGCTGCGCGCGCTGCGCAAGGTGACGACCGGTCACCTGCACGTGGTGCTCGGCTGCGGCGGCGACCGCGACACGACGAAGCGGATGCCGATGGGTGCCGCCGTCGCGCGCCTCGCCGACACCGCCGTACTGACCTCCGACAACCCCCGCTCCGAGGATCCCCTCGCGATCCTCGCCACGATGCTCGCGGGGGCGGCGGAGGTGCCGGCGCACGAGCGCGGTGAGGTCCAGGTCTTCGAGGACCGGGCCGCCGCCATCGCCGCCGCCGTCGCCCGCGCGCGGCCGGGCGACACCGTCCTGGTCGCGGGCAAGGGCCACGAGCAGGGCCAGGACATCGCCGGGGTGGTGCGTCCCTTCGACGACCGCCAGGTGCTTCGCGCAGCTATCCAGAAGACCCAGGGATGAACTTGTGATCGCCCTCTCCCTCGCCGAGATCGCAGCAGTCGTCGGCGGGCAGACCCACGACATACCGGATCCGGCGGTACAGGTCACCGGACCCGTCGTCATCGACTCCCGAAAGGTGGAGGACGGCAGCCTCTTCGCCGCCTTCGCGGGCGAACGCGTGGACGGCCACGACTTCGCCCGGGCGGTCGTCGAGGCGGGCGCGGTGGCCGTACTGGCCTCCCGGCCCGTCGGTGTCCCCGCGATCGTCGTGACGGACGTCCAGCGGGCCCTCGGCGCCCTCGCGCGCCATGTCGTCGAACGGCTCGGCGCGACCCTCGTCGCCCTCACCGGCTCGGCGGGCAAGACCAGCACCAAGGACCTCATCGCGCAGGTACTGCGCGGCAAGGCGCCGACGGTCTTCACGCCGGGCTCCTTCAACAACGAGATCGGCCTGCCGCTCACCGCGCTCAGCGCCACCGAGGACACCCGTTTCCTCGTGCTGGAGATGGGCGCCCGGGGCATCGGCCACATCCGCTACCTGACGGAGCTCACCCCGCCGCGCGTCGGCCTCGTCCTCAACGTCGGGACCGCCCACATCGGCGAGTTCGGCGGACGCGAGCAGATCGCCCAGGCGAAGGGCGAGTTGGTCGAGAACCTGCCCGAGGACGGCGCCGCGATCCTCAACGCCGACGATCCCCTCGTACGCGCCATGGCATCCCGCACGAAGGCGCGTGTGATTCTCTTCGGAGAGTCCGACGAAGCGGACGTACGTGCCGAGAACGTCCGTCTCACGGAGAGCGGACAGCCCGCCTTCAGCCTTCGCACACCCTCCGGGTGCAGTGACGTGACCATGCGCCTGTACGGTGAGCACCACGTGTCGAACGCGCTCGCCGCGGCCGCCGTCGCCCATGAGCTGGGCATGTCCGCAGACGAGATCGCCGGTGCGCTCTCCGAGGCGGGCACCCTCTCCCGCTGGCGGATGGAGGTCACCGAGCGCCCGGACGGCGTGACGGTCGTCAACGACGCCTACAACGCGAACCCCGAGTCCATGCGAGCCGCCCTGCGCGCGCTCGTGGCCATGGGCGGAGGGCGTCGTACGTGGGCGGTGCTCGGTCAGATGGCCGAGCTCGGGGACGAGGCGCTCGCCGAGCACGACGCGGTCGGGCGGCTCGCCGTCCGACTCAACGTCAGCAAGCTCGTCGCGGTCGGGGGCAGGGAAGCGTCCTGGCTCCAACTGGGCGCATATAACGAGGGTTCGTGGGGTGAGGAGTCGGTGCACGTGTCCGACGCACAGGCGGCTGTCGACCTGTTGCGCAGTGAACTGCGCCCGGGGGACGTCGTGCTCGTGAAGGCGTCCCGGTCGGTCGGTCTCGAACGGGTGGCGCTCGCGCTGCTCGAAAGCGGCACCGAGGGTGAGGTTGCCGCCCGATGATGAAGCAGATCCTGTTCGCAGGAGTCATTGGCCTCTTCCTGACCCTGATCGGCACTCCGCTGCTGATCAAGCTGCTGGCCCGCAAGGGCTACGGCCAGTACATCCGCGACGACGGCCCGCGCGAGCACCACCACAAGCGCGGTACGCCGACCATGGGTGGTATCGCCTTCATCCTGGCGACGGTCATCGCGTACTTCATGTCCAAGGTGATCACGGGCTACGCGCCGACCTTCTCGGGTCTGCTGGTGCTCGGCCTGATGGCGGGCATGGGCCTGGTCGGCTTCCTGGACGACTACATCAAGATCGTCAAGCGGCGCTCGCTCGGTCTGCGGGCCAAGGCGAAGATGGCCGGCCAGTTGATCGTCGGTATCGCCTTCGCGGTGCTGGCCCTCCAGTTCGCCGACAACCGCGGCAACACCCCGGCGTCCACGAAGCTCTCCTTCGTCCAGGACTTCGGCTGGTCCATCGGCCCGGTGCTGTTCGTGGTCTGGGCGCTGTTCATGATCCTGGCCATGTCCAACGGCGTGAACCTGACGGACGGTCTGGACGGCCTGGCCACCGGCGCCGCGACGATGGTGTTCGGCGCCTACACCTTCATCGGTGTCTGGCAGTTCCAGGAGTCCTGTGCCAACGCGCAGACCCTCACCAACCCAGGCGCCTGCTACGAGGTGCGGGATCCACTGGACCTCGCGGTCGTCGCCTCGGCCCTGATGGGCGCCTGCTTCGGCTTCCTGTGGTGGAACACCTCGCCGGCCAAGATCTTCATGGGTGACACCGGTTCGCTGGCCCTCGGCGGCGCGCTCGCCGGTCTGGCGATCTGCTCCCGCACGGAGATCCTGGTCGCCCTGCTCGGCGGCCTGTTCGTCCTCATCACCATGTCGGTGGTCATCCAGGTCGGCTCCTTCAAGATGACCGGGAAACGTGTCTTCCGCATGGCGCCACTCCAACACCACTTCGAACTAAAGGGGTGGTCCGAAGTCCTTGTCGTGGTCCGCTTCTGGATCATCCAGGGCATGTGCGTGATCGTCGGTCTCGGCCTCTTCTACGCAGGATGGGCAGCCAAGAAGTGACCAACTGGCAGGGCAGGAACGTCACCGTCGCCGGTCTCGGCGTCTCCGGGATCCCGGCGGCCAGGGCGCTCCACGGCCTCGGCGCGGTCGTCACCGTCGTCAACGACGGCGACGACGACCGCTCCCGGGCCCAGGCGGCGGAACTGGCGGCGCTCGGGATCACCGTGCGCCTCGGAGACGGCGCCACCCTGCCGGAGGGCACCGACCTCATCGTCACGGCGCCCGGCTGGAAGCCCGACAAGCCGCTGTTCACCGCGGCCGCCGAGGCCGGCGTCCCGGTGTGGGGGGACGTCGAACTGGCCTGGCGGCTCAGGGGCCGCGACGGTAGAGAAGCAGCCCCCTGGCTGGCGGTCACCGGCACCAACGGCAAGACCACCACCGTCCAGATGCTCGCCTCGATCCTGAAAGCCGCGGGGCTGCGCACGGCGGCCGTCGGCAACATCGGGGTCTCGCTGCTCGACGCGGTCCTCGGCGAGGAGACGTACGACGTCCTCGCGGTGGAACTGTCCAGCTACCAGCTCCACTGGGCGCCCTCCCTGCGCGCCCACTCCGCCGCCGTGCTGAACCTCGCCCCCGACCACCTCGACTGGCACGGCTCCATGGAGGCGTATGCCGCCGACAAGGGCCGTGTCTACGAGGGCAATCGGGTCGCCTGTGTCTACAACGTGGCCGACAAGGCCACCGAGGAACTGGTGCGCGAGGCGGACGTCGAGGAGGGCTGCCGGGCGATCGGCTTCACCCTCGGCGCGCCCGGACCCTCCCAACTCGGTGTCGTGGACGGCATCCTGGTCGACCGCGCCTTCGTCGACAACCGGCAGAAGAACGCCCAGGAGCTGGCGGAGGTGTCGGACGTGAATCCGCCCGCACCGCACAACATCGCCAACGCGCTTGCGGCGGCGGCCCTGGCGCGCGCCTTCGGGGTGCCCCCCGTGGCCGTACGGGACGGTCTGCGGGCCTTCCGGCCGGACGCCCACCGCATCGCGCACGTCGCCGACGTGGCCGGCGTCTCCTACGTCGACGACTCCAAGGCCACCAACACCCATGCGGCGGAAGCCTCTTTGGCCGCCTACGAGTCGATCGTCTGGATCGCGGGCGGTCTCGCCAAGGGCGCGGCCTTCGACGAACTGGTCGCCAAGTCGGCAGAGCGGCTCCGGGGCGTGGTGCTGATCGGCGCCGACCGGGCCCTCATCCGGGAAGCGCTCACGCGACACGCGCCGGAAGTACCGGTCGTCGACCTCGGCCGGACCGACACTGGGGCGATGCTCGCGGCGGTCCAGGAGGCGCGAGGGCTCGCGAAGGCGGGCGACACGGTGCTGCTGGCGCCGGCTTGCGCTTCCATGGATATGTTCGCCAACTACAACAAGCGCGGTGACGCTTTCGCGGAAGCGGTTCGCGAACTCGGCGCCGCGAGCGCCTGACGGCGGGCTCTGCCGCTGACCCGGGCGCCCGGGACCCTTGGGAGCGACGCGTGACGCCATCGTGGTCGGTGTATCTCCGGCGGACTGCCGCCGGTGGCACGACGCTGTGCCTGACTGTCCCGCCCCGCCGCGACAGGGGCCGATGATGCCCGGCAGCCGCACCGGCCGCCCCCCGGTCCAGCGGGCCCCGAGACGGCCCCTCGCCGCCCGGCCGCCGCACGACAACCCCGTACGCACCTTCTACGTACGCGTCCGCAAAGCCTGGGACCGGCCGCTGACCGCGTACTACCTCATCCTCGGCGGCAGCCTGCTGAT
Source organism: Streptomyces sp. NPDC088747 (assembly GCF_044751025.1). Lineage (NCBI taxonomy): Bacteria > Bacillati > Actinomycetota > Actinomycetes > Kitasatosporales > Streptomycetaceae > Streptomyces > Streptomyces sp. NPDC088747. The sequence goes on along the minus strand of NZ_JBIVKZ010000005.1, from coordinate 103,874 downwards.
CACCGTGCTAGGCCTGGTGATGGTCTACTCGGCCTCCCAGATCACGGCGTTGCAGCTGTCGCTGCCGGGCTCCTACTTCTTCCAGAAGCAGTTCCTGGCGGCCTGCATCGGAGGCGTGCTGATGCTCGCCGCCTCGCGGATGCCGGTACGGCTGCACCGGGCGCTGGCGTACCCGATCCTGGCCGGCTCCGTCTTCCTGATGATCCTCGTGCAGGTGCCGGGGATAGGAGTGGCGGTCAACGGCAACCAGAACTGGATCTCCGTCGGCGGCCCCTTCCAGCTCCAGCCGAGCGAGTTCGGCAAGCTCGCGCTCGTGCTGTGGGGCGCGGACCTGCTCGCCCGCAAACAGGACAAGCGGCTGCTGACGCAGTGGAAGCACATGCTGGTGCCGCTGGTCCCGGTCGCCTTCATGCTGCTCGGGCTGATCATGCTCGGCGGCGACATGGGCACCGCGATCATCCTCACGGCCATCCTCTTCGGGCTGCTGTGGCTGGCCGGAGCGCCCACCCGGCTCTTCGCGGGCGTGCTCTCCATCGCCCTGACGCTCGGCTTCATCCTCATCAAGACCAGCCCGAACCGGATGGCCAGGCTCGCCTGCATCGGCGCTACCGACCCCGGCCCGAACGACCAGTGCTGGCAGGCGGTGCACGGCATCTACGCCCTGGCCTCCGGCGGGCTCTTCGGGTCAGGCCTCGGCGCCAGCGTGGAAAAATGGGGCCAACTGCCCGAAGCGCACACGGACTTCATCTTCGCCATCACCGGGGAGGAACTGGGCCTGGCGGGGACACTGTCGGTGCTCGCCCTCTTCGCGGCTCTAGGCTATGCGGGTATCCGCGTGGCCGGACGCACGGAGGACCCCTTCGTGAGGTATGCCGCGGGAGGCGTGACCACCTGGATCACGGCCCAGGCCGTGATCAACGTAGGTGCGGTGCTCGGTCTGCTGCCGATCGCCGGTGTCCCGCTCCCACTGTTCTCGTACGGGGGTTCCGCGCTGCTGCCGACCATGTTCGCCATCGGACTGCTGATCGCCTTCGCCCGCGAGGACCCCGCGGCACGGGCGGCGCTCGCGATGCGGCAACCCCGCTTTGGCAGAAAGCGGGCTGCGGTGAGAGGCTCCGCGGGGGAAAACGCGGGGCCTCGGAGATGGAACACAATGCGACGGCGTGCCTCGGCGGCGCGTTCGTCCGGAGAGCGGTGAATTAGGGTGCATGTCGTACTCGCCGGCGGGGGGACCGCCGGCCACATCGAGCCCGCGCTCGCCCTCGCGGACGCCCTGCGCAGGCAGGACCCGACCGTGGGAATCACGGCACTGGGCACGGAGCGCGGCCTTGAGACCCGACTCGTACCGGAGCGGGGCTACGACCTCGCGCTGATTCCCGCCGTCCCGCTGCCACGCAAGCCCACCCCCGAGCTGATCACCGTCCCGGGGCGGCTGCGCGGCACGATCAAGGCGGCGGAGCAGATCCTGGAGCGCAACAAGGCCGACGCGGTCGTCGGCTTCGGCGGCTACGTGGCGCTGCCCGGCTACCTCGCGGCCAAGCGCCTCGGGGTGCCGATCGTCATCCACGAGGCCAACGCCCGGCCGGGGCTGGCCAACAAGATCGGTTCGCGGTACGCGGCCCAGGTCGCCGTCTCCACCCCGGACAGCAAGCTCCGCGGCGCCCGCTACATCGGCATCCCGCTGCGCCGCTCCATCGCCACCCTCGACCGGGCCGCCGTACGCCCCGAGGCGCGCGCCGCCTTCGGGCTCGACCCCGCGCTGCCGACCCTGCTCGTCTCGGGCGGCTCCCAGGGCGCCCGGCACCTGAACGAGGTCATCGAGCGGGTCGCCCCGTACCTCCAGCAGGCCGGTATCCAGATCCTGCACGCGGTCGGCCCGAAGAACGAACTGCCGCAGGTGCACCAGATGCCGGGGATGCCCCCGTACATCCCGGTACCGTACGTGGACCGGATGGACCTCGCGTACGCCGCGGCCGACATGATGCTCTGCCGTGCGGGCGCGATGACCGTCGCCGAACTCTCCGCCGTCGGGCTCCCCGCCGCCTACGTCCCGCTGCCCATCGGCAACGGCGAACAGCGGCTGAACGCCCAGCCGGTGGTCAAGGCCGGCGGCGGACTGCTGGTCGACGACGCGGAACTGACGCCCGAGTGGATCCAGGGCAACGTCCTGCCCGTGCTCGGCGACCCGCACCGGTTGTACGAGATGTCCCGCGCCGCCAGCGAGTTCGGCCGCCGGGACGCCGACGACCTGCTCGTCGGCATGGTGTACGAGGCGATCGCCTCACGCCGTCACTAGGGACGCATGAGGGAAGGCAGGGAGCGTGGCCGGACCGACGACCGCCGAGCGCGGTGAACGGCAGAAGGTGGAATCCGGCCCGCCCCGGCCGCCCCGTGCCGGGCGGCTGCCCCGGCTTCGTACGCTCATCATCCTTTTGTTCGCGGCCGTGTTGCTCGGTGCCGCTTCGGTGTGGGTTCTCTACGGCTCGAACTGGCTGCGCGTGGAGCGGGTGTCGGCCTCCGGGATGCGGGTGCTGACGGATCAGCAGGTGCGGGACGCGGCCGGTGTTCCGGTCGGATCGCCGCTGATTTCCATCGACACCGACGCCATTGAGGAACGACTTCGCCGGAAATTGCCCCGAATTGACTCGGTTGACGTCACCCGTTCCTGGCCGCATGGAATCGGACTGAAAGTGACCGAGCGCACTCCGGTCCTGATTGAGAAAAAGGGCGGAAAGTTCGTCGAAGTGGACGCCGAGGGTGTGCGGTTCGCGACGGTTTCGGCCGCACCGCATGGCGTGCCCCTTCTGGAATTGACGGTGTCCCGGTCGGCGGGTCTGCGCCGCTTCGGAGCCGACCGGCTGGTGCGCGAGGCGGTGACCGTCGCCGGTGACATTCCGGCCGCCGTCGCCCGCGACACCCAGGTCGTCAAGGTCCTCTCGTACGACTCCATCTCGCTGGAGTTGAAGGGCGGCAGGACCGTCGACTGGGGGAGCGGCGAGAAGGGTGCGGCGAAGGCCCGTACGCTCTCCGCTCTCATGAAAGCGGCTCCCGGGGCGCGGCACTTCGACGTGAGTGTTCCCACCGCCCCTGCGTCATCAGGGAGTTGACGCACATCTGCGCAGGCCAGCACCCTGGTTGGCCGCCGCTACGGCTGATCACATAGGGTGAAAAGAAAAACGGGAGGTTCGGCGTGTTCGTTGAACGTGCGCCACTTGTCGACTTAGTGTCCTGTTCGGAAGAGTCCAAGGAACAGACACACTGGTAACCCTAAACTTCAACGTTAGGGTTCGGGTCGGCGTTCGGACCGTCCCATTCGGCATCAGTCGTCGGATCGCGAACACGCGAGGCGACGACACGTAACTCGAGGCGAGAGGCCTTCGACGTGGCAGCACCGCAGAACTACCTCGCAGTCATCAAAGTCATCGGTGTCGGCGGCGGTGGTGTCAATGCCATCAACCGGATGATCGAGGTCGGTCTCAAGGGCGTCGAGTTCATCGCCATCAACACCGACGCGCAAGCTCTGTTGATGAGCGACGCCGACGTCAAGCTCGACGTCGGCCGGGAACTCACCCGCGGACTCGGCGCCGGAGCCAACCCGGCCGTCGGCCGCAAGGCGGCGGAGGACCACCGCGAGGAGATCGAGGAGGTCCTCAAGGGGGCCGACATGGTCTTCGTGACGGCAGGCGAGGGCGGCGGCACCGGTACCGGTGGCGCACCCGTCGTCGCCAACATCGCCCGCTCGCTGGGCGCCCTCACCATCGGCGTGGTCACGCGCCCCTTCACCTTCGAAGGGCGCCGCCGGGCCAACCAGGCGGAGGACGGCATCGCCGAACTCCGCGAAGAGGTCGACACCCTCATCGTCATCCCGAACGACCGGCTGCTGTCCATCTCGGACCGCCAGGTCTCCGTCCTCGACGCCTTCAAGTCGGCGGACCAGGTCCTGTTGTCGGGTGTTCAGGGCATCACCGATCTCATCACCACGCCCGGTCTGATCAACCTCGACTTCGCCGACGTCAAGTCCGTGATGTCCGAGGCCGGTTCGGCGCTCATGGGCATCGGCTCGGCCCGCGGCGACGACCGCGCGGTGGCCGCCGCCGAGATGGCGATCTCCTCGCCGCTCCTGGAAGCCTCCATCGACGGCGCCCGCGGCGTGCTGCTCTCCATCTCCGGCGGTTCCGACCTCGGTCTCTTCGAGATCAACGAGGCCGCCCAGCTGGTGAGCGAGGCGGCGCACCCCGAGGCCAACATCATCTTCGGCGCGGTCATCGACGACGCGCTCGGCGACGAGGTGCGGGTCACCGTCATCGCCGCCGGCTTCGACGGAGGCCAGCCGCCGACCAAGCGGGACAACATCCTCGGCTCGTCCTCGGCCAAGCGCGAGGAGCCCACCCCGGTGCGGTCCTCCTCCGACAGCCGTCCGTCCTTCGGCTCGCTCGGCAGCGTCACCCCCAAGGAGACGCCGGCGCCCGCGCCGGAGCCGGTCAACGAGATCCCGGTCTCCCCGCCGGTCCCGCCGTCCCGGTCGTACTCGGACAGCGCGGCCGAAGAGCTGGACGTGCCGGACTTCCTGAAGTGATAGGACAGCGCTCCGGAACGAGCACGGCGAGCGGCGCGCACTTCGCCTTCACCGACAGGTGGGGCGGGGTGAGCGCCGTTCCGTACGAGGAGCTCAACCTCGGCGGAGCGGTCGGCGACGACCCCGACGCCGTACGGACCAATCGTGAACTGGCCGCCGAGTCGCTGGGTCTGGACCCGGCGCGCGTGGTCTGGATGAACCAGGTGCACGGCAAGGACGTCGCCGTGGTGGACGGGCCGTGGGGAGACCGGCCGGTGCCGGAGGTCGACGCGATCGTCACGGCCGAGCGGGGTCTCGCGCTCGCGGTGCTCACCGCCGACTGCACGCCCGTACTGCTCGCCGACCCCGTCGCCGAAGTCGTCGCCGCCGCTCACGCGGGACGCCCGGGCCTGGTGGCGGGGGTCGTCCCCGAAGCCGTACGGGCCATGGTGAATCTGGGCGCCGAGCCGTCCCGGATCGTCGTCCGCACCGGGCCCACGGTCTGCGGCCGCTGCTACGAGGTGCCGGAGGCGATGCGCGCCGAGGTCGCCGCCGTCGAACCCGCAACCTACGGCGAGACGAGTTGGGGCACCCCGGCGGTCGACGTGGTCGCCGGTGTGCACGCGCAGCTCGAACGGCTCGGGGTGCGCGACCGGGAGAAGTCGCCGGTATGCACCCTCGAGTCGACGGACCACTTCTCCTACCGTCGGGACCGCACCACCGGGCGGCTCGCGGGTTATGTCTGGCTGGACTGATAGGACATGACGGACCGTAAGGCTCAACTCGCTGAAAACCTGGCGAAAGTGGAAGAGCGCATCGCCGCGGCGTGTGTCGGCGCCGGGCGCAAGCGTGAAGAGGTGACCCTGATCGTGGTCACCAAGACCTACCCCGCCAGTGATGTGCGGATCCTGTCCGGACTCGGTGTGCGTCATGTCGCCGAGAACAAGGATCAGGACGCGGCACCCAAAGCGGCGGAATGCTCGGATCTGCCCCTCTCGTGGCACTTCGTCGGTCAGTTGCAGACCAACAAGGTGCGTTCCGTGGTCGGTTACGCGGATGTGGTGCAGTCCGTCGACCGTGCCAGGCTCGTCACGGCTCTCTCGAAGGAGGCGGTGCGGGCGGAGCGCGAGGTGGGGTGTCTCGTCCAGGTCGCGCTGGACGCGGAGGAGGGCGGCCGGGGGGAGCGCGGAGGCGTGGGGGTCGGCGGAATCGGGGAGTTGGCGGACCTCGTCGCGCGGGCTCCGGGTCTCCGGCTGGACGGGCTGATGACCGTCGCCCCGCTCACCGGAGCCTATGCCGGGCACCAACAGGCGGCGTTCGAGCGGCTGATGGATTTGTCGACTGCTATGCGCCGCACCCATCCGGCTGCGAACATGGTCTCGGCAGGTATGAGTACGGACCTTGAGCAAGCCGTTGCGGCCGGAGCGACACATGTTCGCGTCGGTACTGCGGTACTCGGAGTCCGACCCAGGCTCGGGTAACGTCGCCAAGAAGTCGGACCACAGCAGAAAATATGGTCATTACCGCCGAAGGCGGGCATAACGACCTCGTGGATCGCGGGCACTTGGCAACTCGTCAGCCGATCCACCACAGAGCGGAGGACTCAGAGCATGGCCGGCGCGATGCGCAAGATGGCGGTCTACCTCGGCCTCGTGGAGGACGATGGGTACGACGGCAGGGGCTTCGACCCCGATGACGACTTCGAGCCCGAGCTCGACCCGGAGCCCGAGCGGGACCGGCGGCGGCACGAGCCGTCTCACCAGTCACACCAGGCGCATCAGTCCCAACGGGACGAATCGGTACGAGTGGTGCAGCCTCCGGCGCCACGTGATCCGGTGCCGCATTCCTCTTCGCTGGCCGCGGAATCCCAGCGTCCGGCGCGGATCGCGCCCGTGGCATCCATCACACAAGAACGTCAGAGCATGGAGAAGAATGCCCCGGTGATCATGCCCAAGGTCGTGTCCGAACGAGAGCCTTACCGGATCACCACATTGCACCCCCGGACCTACAACGAGGCCCGTACCATCGGGGAACACTTCCGTGAGGGCACCCCGGTGATCATGAATCTGACTGAGATGGATGACACAGACGCGAAGCGACTTGTCGACTTTGCGGCCGGTTTGGTGTTTGGTCTCCACGGCAGCATCGAGCGGGTGACGCAGAAGGTGTTCCTGTTGTCGCCTGCTAACGTCGATGTCACGGCGGAGGACAAGGCCCGTATCGCAGAGGGCGGGTTCTTCAACCAGAGCTGAGACGCAGTACCGGAGTCAAGGTACGGAAACGTACGGAAACAGGGGAGAGGGAAGCACGGATCATGAGCGTGGTCGGGCAGGTTCTCTACATCGCGCTGATGTGTTTCCTCATCGTGCTGATCTTCCGGTTGGTCATGGACTACGTCTTCCAGTTCGCCCGCTCATGGCAGCCAGGCAAGGCAATGGTGGTCGTTCTGGAGGCCACCTACACTGTCACTGATCCACCGCTCAAGCTTCTGCGGCGGTTCATCCCGCCGTTGCGTCTCGGGGGCGTGGCGCTCGACCTGTCCTTCTTCGTACTGATGATCATCGTCTACATCCTGATCTCCGTCGTGAGCCGGCTGTGAACGATACGGTCTTGCCGAATGCCGACGACTACGTTGAGGTGAAGAGATGCCGTTGACCCCCGAGGACGTGCGGAACAAGCAGTTCACGACCGTCCGCCTCCGAGAAGGCTATGACGAGGACGAGGTCGATGCCTTCCTCGATGAGGTCGAAGCCGAGCTGACTCGTCTGCTTCGAGAGAACGAGGACCTGCGCGCCAAACTGGCGGCGGCCACGCGCGCGGCTGCGCAGAACCAGCAGCAGGGCATGCGCAAGCCGCCCGAGCAGCAGGACCAGCAGCAGGGCCCGCCGCAGGGTATGCGCGGTCCGGGTGGCCCCGTGCCCGCCGGGATATCGGGTCCGCCGCAGCAGCAGATGGGCGGCCCCATGGGCGGCCCGCCCCAGCTGCCGAGCGGTGCGCCGCAGCTGCCCGCGGGACCCAGCGGCCAGGGTGGTCCGCAGGGCCAGGGCGGTCCGATGGGTCAGGGACCCATGGGCCAGGGCCCGATGGGTCAGGGTCCGATGGGACAAGGCCCGATGGGTCAGGGTCCGATGGGACAAGGCCCCATGGGCGGTCCCGGTCAGCAGATGCAGCAGATGCCCGGCCAGATGCAGCCGCAGATGCAGCAGCAGATGGGTGGCCCGATGGGCGGACCCATGGGTGGCCCCATGGGCGGTCACGGACCGCAGATGGGACAGCCCGGTCAGGGTCCCGGTGGCGACAGCGCCGCCCGTGTGCTCTCGCTGGCCCAGCAGACCGCCGACCAGGCGATCGCCGAGGCCCGTTCCGAGGCCAACAAGATCGTCGGCGAGGCCCGCAGCCGTGCCGAGGGTCTGGAGCGCGACGCGCGCGCCAAGGCCGACGCGCTGGAGCGGGACGCCCAGGAGAAGCACCGCGTAGCGATGGGCTCCCTCGAGTCCGCCCGTGCCACGCTGGAGCGCAAGGTCGAGGATCTGCGCGGCTTCGAGCGTGAGTACCGGACCCGGCTGAAGTCCTACCTCGAGTCCCAGCTGCGTCAGCTGGAGACCCAGGCCGACGACTCGCTGGCCCCGCCGCGTGCTCCGGCGGCCGCGTCGCTGCCGTCGCCTTCCGCGCCCTCCATGGCTCCGGCCGGTGCGAGTGCGCCGTCCTACGGCGGTGGACAGATGGGTGGCGGTCCCTCTCCGGTTCCGCCGTCCTACGGCGGGCAGCAGCAGATGTCGCCGGCGATGACCCAGCCGATGGCGCCGGTGCGGCCGCAGGGGCCTTCGCCGATGCAGCAGGCGCCCTCGCCGATGCGTGGGTTCCTCATCGATGAGGACGACAACTGACGGGCAGCGGTACGCCATAGGCGTCGGCAGCGTTCAGGGCGGGGCCCCGGGATATCCCGGGGCCCCGCCCTTTTGCGGAACGGTGAAGGCCCGGCCCACCAGGGTTCTGGTGGGCCGGGCCTTCTTGTGCGCCGGCGGGAAGGGGCGGAGGGTTGTTCGCCCCCTCCGCCCCTTCCCTTCCCGTCTCTGGGGGCTGCGCCCCCAGGCCCCCCTTCGCGCTTCGCGCTCGTCCTCAAACGCCGGGCGGGCTGAAGGGGGGTGTTACTCCTTGCGGAGGCGGAACGTCAGGGAGAGGGGTTCGTCGGTGAACGGGGTTCCGTAGGTGTCGTCGGCCTCGCCCTGGGTGAAGTCCGTGGCGAGGACCTCGTCGGCGATGAGCTGGGAGTGCTCGGCCAGGGCGGCGAGGACGGCGGGGTCCGTGGCGGTCCAGCGCAGTGCGATGCGGTCGGCCACGTCGAGGCCGCTGTTCTTGCGGGCCTCCTGGATCAGCCGGATCGCGTCACGGGCGAGGCCCGCCCGGCGCAGCTCCTCGGTGATCTCCAGGTCGAGGGCGACCGTCGCGCCGGAGTCGGAGGCCACCGACCAGCCCTCGCGCGGGGTCTCCGTGATGATCACCTCGTCCGGGGCCAGCGTCACCGTCTCGCCGTCGACCTCGACCGAGGCCGTTCCCGCGCGCAGGGCGAGGGAGAGCGCGGCGGCGTCGGTCTCGGCCACGGCCTTCGCCACCGCCTGGACGCCCTTGCCGAAGCGCTTGCCGAGGGCACGGAAGTTCGCCTTGGCCGTGGTGTCGACCAGGGAGCCGCCCACGTCGCTCAGTGACGCCAGCGAGCTCACGTTCAGCTCTTCGGTGATCTGTGCGTGCAGCTCGCGGTCCAGGGTCTCGAAGCCCGTGGCCGCGACCAGCGCGCGGGACAACGGCTGACGGGTCTTGACGCCCGACTCCGCGCGCGTGGCGCGGCCGAGCTCCACGAGACGGCGTACGAGCACCATCTGCCTGGACAGCTCCGGGTCGATGACGGAGAGGTCCGCCTCCGGCCAAGAGGACAGGTGTACGGACTCGGGGGCGTCCGGGGTGACCGGCACCACGAGGTCCTGCCAGACCCGCTCGGTGATGAACGGGGTCAGCGGGGCCATCAGGCGGGTCACGGTCTCGACGACCTCGTGCAGGGTGCGCAGCGCCGCCTTGTCGCCCTGCCAGAAGCGGCGGCGGGAACGGCGTACGTACCAGTTGGACAGGTCGTCGACGAACGCCGACAGCAGCTTTCCGGCGCGCTGGGTGTCGTACGCCTCCAGGGACTGGGTCACCTGATCGGTGAGCGCGTGGAGCTCGGAGAGGAGCCAGCGGTCCAGGACGGGGCGGTCGGCCGGGGCCGGGTCCGCCTCGCTGGGTGCCCAGCCGGACGTACGGGCGTACAGGGCCTGGAAGGCGACCGTGTTCCAGTACGTGAGGAGGGTCTTGCGGACGACCTCCTGGATGGTGCCGTGGCCCACCCGGCGTGCCGCCCAGGGGGAGCCGCCGGCCGCCATGAACCAGCGGACCGCGTCGGCGCCGTGCTGGTCCATCAGCGGGATCGGGTCCAGGGTGTTGCCCAGGTGCTTGGACATCTTGCGGCCGTCCTCGGCGAGGATGTGGCCCAGGCACACGACGTTCTCGTACGACGACTTGTCGAAGACGAGGGTGCCGACCGCCATCAGCGTGTAGAACCAGCCGCGGGTCTGGTCGATGGCCTCCGAGATGAACTGCGCCGGGTAGCGGCTCTCGAAGAGCTCCTTGTTCTTGTACGGGTAGCCCCACTGCGCGAACGGCATCGAACCCGAGTCGTACCAGGCGTCGATGACCTCCGGGACGCGGGTGGCCGTGCTCTGGCACTGGGGGCACGCGAAGGTGACCTCGTCGATGTACGGGCGGTGCGGGTCCAGTTCCGACAGGTCGGTACCGGTCAGCTCGGAGAGTTCCGCGCGGGAGCCGACGCAGGTGAGGTGGCCCTCGTCGCAGGTCCACAGGGGGAGCGGGGTGCCCCAGTAACGGCTGCGGGAGAGCGCCCAGTCGATGTTGTTGTTCAGCCAGTCGCCGAAGCGGCCGTGCTTGACGGACTCCGGGAACCAGTTGGTCTTCTCGTTCTCCTGGAGGAGCCGGTCCTTGATGGCGGTGGTGCGGATGTACCAGGACGGCTGCGCGTAGTAGAGGAGCGCGGTGTGGCAGCGCCAGCAGTGCGGGTAGCTGTGCTCGTACGGGATGTGCTTGAAGAGCAGTCCGCGGTCCTGGAGGTCCTCGGTGAGCTTCTCGTCCGCCTTCTTGAAGAAGACGCCGCCCACGAGGGGGACGTCCTCCTCGAAGGTGCCGTCCGGGCGGACGGGGTTCACCACGGGCAGTCCGTACGCGCGGCAGACCTTGAGGTCGTCCTCACCGAAGGCGGGGGACTGGTGGACCAGACCCGTGCCGTCCTCGGTCGTCACGTAGTCGGCGTTCACCACGTAGTGCGTGGGTACGTCGGTGGGGAACTCGATCAGCTCGAAGGGACGTTGATAGGTCCAACGCTCCATCTCGGCGCCGGTGAAGGAGTCGCCGGTGGTCTCCCAGCCCTCGCCGAGGGACTTCTCGACGAGGGGGGCGGCGACGACGAGCTTCTCCTCGCCGTTCGTCGCCACGACGTAGGTGACATCGGCGTGGGCGGCGACAGCGGTGTTGGAGACGAGCGTCCAGGGGGTCGTCGTCCAGACCAGGAGCGAGGCCTGGCCGGCGAGGGGACCGGAGGTGAGCGGGAAACGGACGTACACGGACGGGTCGACGACCGTCTCGTAGCCCTGGGCCAGCTCGTGGTCGGAGAGGCCGGTGCCGCAGCGCGGGCACCAGGGGGCGACGCGGTGGTCCTGGACCAGCAGGCCCTTGTTGAAGATCTCCTTGAGCGACCACCACACGGACTCCACGTACTCGGGGTCCATCGTGCGGTAGGCGTCGTCGAGGTCGACCCAGTAGCCCATGCGGGTCGTCAGCTCGGCGAAGGCGTCGGTGTGGCGGGTCACGGACTCCCGGCACTTGTCGTTGAACGCGGCGATGCCGTACGTCTCGATGTCCGGCTTGCCGCTGAAGCCCAGCTCCTTCTCCACGGCCAGCTCGACGGGGAGGCCGTGGCAGTCCCAGCCGGCCTTGCGGGCCACGTGGTAGCCGCGCATGGTGCGGAAGCGCGGGAAGACGTCCTTGAAGACGCGCGCCTCGATGTGGTGGGCTCCCGGCATGCCGTTCGCGGTGGGCGGGCCCTCGTAGAACACCCATTCGGGGCGGCCCTCGGACCGCTCCAGGGTCTTGGCGAAGACCTTCTGCTCGCGCCACAGGTCGAGCACGGCGTGCTCGAGGGCGGGCAGGTCGACCTGGGCGGGCACCTGGCGGTACGTCGGCGCTGTCATCAGCGAGCTTCCTCCAACGGACTTGCTGCCTTCCGTCGGAGGGACGAGAGCCTGAGCGGCTGCCTTGCAGCCGCCGCGGACGCCGTGTGCGGCGCGCTCCCGCGGTACCACCCTCCTTGGCCCTCCGGCGCTCTGTGCGCACCGGTGAGCCCCCTCATTGGGGTCGCGATACCGGGTCTACTGGCCTTCGCCGCTGGGCGGTGGCTTTCTTCCGGTGGCTCCGGGGTGATCTTCGCGTCGCGCTCGCCCCCGGGCTTCCACCGTCCCCGGGTCGCTCCTGGCCGCCTACGCCGCTACTCGTCCCCATCCACGCTTCTCGCTCGACCCAGTGTACGGCGCCGGGGGGACAGCGCCCGACCGGTTTTTCGGGGTGCCCCGGTGGCCTGCGAGGTGACCCGAATGGCGAGGGGCCGAGTTCCGGATTCCGGGACGCCGGACTCGACGGATTACCCGGCGGGGAGCTGGGCACAACGCATGCAGGCTCGTCGCGCGGGACCCGCGGGGCGGCCGGATCGTTGGTGCGTCCCGTTGCCGTGGGTCAGAAGTCGATTTATCGTCCCAGCACGATTCGCGAGCGTGATCACAATATGTGAAGGGGCCGCGGCCATGGTGGCGAAGAAGACCGCCGTACAGCAGTCGGCGTCCGGCAGTTCCACGGGTCCGGCGGCCAAGGATGTGGGTGGAAAGAAGAGCGCGCAGGCGGCACCGGCGGAGGCCGGGACCGGTGCGAAACCGGTGAAGAACGCCTCCGGGAAGGCGGCGAGGCCGACCGGGGCGAGTGCCGCGGCCGAATCGGCAGGGACGGCGACGGAGGCGACCGGGAAGGCGGCCGCCGCGAAGACGGCCGCCAAGAAGGTCACTGCCAAGAAGGCCACGGCCAGGAAGACCACCGCCAGGAAGGCGGTGGACGCGAAGAGCGCCGGGAAGAAGGTCTCGGCGGCGGCGGTCGCTCCCGGGGAGACGGAACCGGCGAAGGGCGCCGGCACGCAGGGCGCCATCACGAAGAGGGCCGGTGCGAAGCGCGCCGCCAAGAAGAGCAGCGGCACGGCGAAGAAGGCGGTCGCGTCCGCGGCCCAGGACGCGGCGGAGGCCGCGAAGACGACGGGAGCCACGACGGTGGTTGCGAAGAAGACTCCTGGTACGGCCACGGCGGCGAAGAAGCCCGGTCCGGTCCCCAAGGCGCGGGTCTCCGCGGTGGTGGTGTCCGGCGAGCTCGCGGTGCGCCCCGGCGAGGACCCCTGGACCCCGGAGGAGGCCGCGGAGGCGCGCGCGGAGCTCCAGTCCGAGGCGTTGCGGCTGAGCTCCGAGATCTCCTCGTCCGAGGCGGCGCTCGCGGGCCTGATGCGGGACTCCGGCGACGGCGCGGGCGACGACCAGGCGGACACCGGCACCAAGAACATCACGCGCGAGTCCGAGATGGCGCTCAACGCCAACGCGCGCGAGATGCTGGAGCAGACCGAGCGGGCGCTCCAGCGGCTCGACGCGGGCACGTACGGGCTCTGCGAGAACTGCGGCAACCCCATCGGCAAGGCGCGGATGCAGGCCTTCCCGCGCGCCACCCTGTGCGTCGAGTGCAAGCAGAAGCAGGAGCGGCGCTACTGATCGCCGTCCGACCGGCGCGGGAGGGCTCCTGAGCACGTGGGCGCCAGGGGGTGTGTCGTACCCTCGTCCTCAGTCAGGAACCTAGGTTGAGGGACTCACGTGGCAGAGGCGGAGCGCATCATCGGTACGCCGGACATCCCAGGGGCGGCGGGGTCCGGGCCGGAGCAGCCCGACGAGAACGCGGCGTCGGGCGACCGGTCCGGTCCGGACGGGCCGGACCCGGCCGGGCGGGCCGGTGCGGACGCGGGCGAGAACGCGGCCGAGCGGTCCGGCGCCGCCGAGGACGGGAGCCCGCAGGAGCGGCCGAAGGGCAAGCGGCGGATCGCGGTCCTGTTCACCGTCGCCGCGCTGGCGTACCTCCTCGACCTCGTCAGCAAGATGATCGTGGTCGCGAAGCTGGAGCACCACGACTCGATCGAGGTCATCGGGGACTGGCTGAAGTTCGAGGCCATCCGCAACGCCGGTGCGGCCTTCGGGCTCGGCGAGGCCTTCACCATCATCTTCACGGTGATCGCGGCGGCCGTCATCGTGGTGATCGCACGGCTCGCGCGCAAGCTCTACAGCCTGCCCTGGGCGATCGCGCTCGGCCTGCTGCTGGGCGGCGCGCTGGGGAACCTGACCGACCGGATCTTCCGCTCGCCGGGCGTCTTCGAGGGCGCGGTCGTCGACTTCATCGCGCCCAAGCACTTCGCCGTCTTCAACCTGGCCGACTCGGCGATCGTCTGCGGCGGCATCCTGATCGTGCTGCTGTCCTTCCGCGGCCTCGACCCGGACGGGACCGTCCACAAGGGCTGAGCGGGCGGGCGTACGGCGTCCTGGGAGCGCACTGACGTTCGGGCCGTGGTCGGGCGGTGTCCGGCCCGTCCGGCATACTCGACGGGTGAGTACCGTTCCCGAGATCCGCAACCTGCCCGTGCCCGACGGTCTGGAGGGCGAGCGTGTCGACGCCGCCATCTCCCGTATGTTCGGCTTCTCCCGCACGAAGGCCGCCGAGCTGGCCGCGGCGGGGAAGGTCATGGTCGACGGCTCGGTGGTCGGCAAGTCGGAGCGGGTGCACGGCGGTGCCTGGCTGGAAGTCGAGATGCCGCAGGCGCCCGCGCCCGTGCAGATCGTCGCGGAGCCCGTCGAGGGCATGGAGATCATCCATGACGACGACGACATCGTCATGATCGTCAAGCCCGTCGGTGTCGCCGCGCACCCCAGCCCCGGCTGGACCGGGACCACCGTCATCGGCGGCCTCGCCGCCGCGGGCTACCGGATCTCGACCTCCGGTGCCGCCGAGCGCCAGGGCATCGTGCACCGGCTCGACGTCGGCACCTCGGGCCTGATGGTGGTGGCCAAGTCGGAGCGCGCGTACACGTCGCTGAAGCGGCAGTTCAAGGAGCGCGTCGTCGACAAGCGCTACCACGCGCTGGTCCAGGGCCACCCGGACCCGATGAGCGGCACGATCGACGCCCCGATCGGGCGCCATCCGAACCACGACTACAAGTGGGCCGTGACGGCGGAGGGCAAGCCCTCGGTCACGCACTACGACCTCATCGAGGCGTTCCGCTCCGCCAGCCTCCTCGACATCAAGCTGGAGACCGGGCGCACGCACCAGATCCGCGTCCACATGTCCGCCCACCGGCACCCCTGTGTGGGCGACCTGACCTACGGCGCGGACCCGACGCTGGGCAAGCGGCTCGGCCTCACCCGCCAGTGGCTGCACGCGGTGCGGCTCGGCTTCGAGCACCCCGGTGACGGCCAGTGGGTGGAGTTCGCGAGCGAATACCCCGAGGACCTGCGCAAGGCCCTCGACAAGGTCCGTGAGGAGAGCAACGCGTGAGTGGGTCGTACACCGTGCGGGTCGCCGAGGACGCCGCCGACCGCGAGGCGTGCTTCGCGGTGCGCAAGGAGGTCTTCGTCGGCGAGCAGGGTGTGCCCGAGGACATCGAGTACGACGCGTACGACGACGGGGCCCTGCACGTGCTCGCCGTCCGTGACGACGGGCTGCCGCTGGGCACGGGCCGGCTCCTGTACGGCGAAGCCGCCGCGGCGAAGACCGACGGTGACCTGACGGTCGGCTCGCTCGGACGGCTCGCCGTGAAGCGGGAGGCGCGTGGGCTCGGCGTCGGTGTCGCGCTCGTACGCGCCATCGAGGACGCGGCACGCGCGCGTGGACTGGCCGCGGTGGACCTGCACGCGCAGACGCACGCGCTCGGGTTCTACGAGCGGCTCGGGTACGTGGCCTACGGCGCGGAGTTCCCGGACGCCGGGATCGCGCACCTGGCGATGCGCCGAGAGCTCTGAGCCCGGCCGCGAGACTGTCGTCGGCGCATTGTCGTAGCGGCGTGGCACGCTGGGGGTCTGGATCTTCCCTGATCTCCCCGACCTGGCCGGAGTGTTGACCGTGGATCAGCTGGCCCTGTTGTTCGCGCTGTTGCTCGGGGCCATCCTCAGTGTCCCGGTGGGTAATCGGCTGGGGCTGCCCGCGCCGGTGCTGATGACGCTCCTCGGGATCGTCCTCGCCCTGCTGGACTTCGTCCCCAACGTGGATATCCCGCCCGACCTGATCCTGCCCGCGCTGCTGCCGCCCCTGCTCTACGCCGCGGTGCGGCGGACCTCGTGGAGACAGTTCGCGGCCAACAAGCGGCCGATCTTCCTGCTGGCCGTGGCGCTGGTGTTCGTCACCACCGCCGTCGTTGCCGTGGTCGCGAGCGCGATCGTGCCCGGTCTGCCGATCGCCGCGGCGGTGGCGCTCGGCGCCCTCGTCGCGCCTCCCGACCCGGTCGCCGCCACCGCCGTCGCGGGACAGCTCGGGCTGCCGCGCCGACTGGTGTCGACCCTGGAGGGGGAGGGCCTCTTCAACGACGTGACGGCCATCGTGCTCTACCACGTCGCGATCGCCGCGGCCGTCAGCGGCAGCTTCTCACCGTGGCGGGCGGGCCTCGACTTCGTCCTGTCCGCCGTCATCGCGCTCGCCGTGGGACTCGCCCTCGGCTGGGGCACGAACAAGCTGATGGGTCTGCTGGACGACGCCACCCTGCACATCGGCCTGACCCTGCTCGTACCGTTCGCCTCCTACGTACTGGCCGAGGAACTGCACGGCTCCGGGGTGCTCGCGGTGCTCATCACCGCGCTGTTCCTCGCCGAGTACGCCACCGATGCCGACGACGTCCTGATCCGGCTCGCCGGGCAGTCGTTCTGGGACGTGGTGGACACGCTGGTCACCGGCGTGGCGTTCGGGCTGATCGGGCTCGAACTGCACAACGCGATCAACACCGCGTCCGGCCGGTGGGGCGAGATGCTGGGCTGGGCCGCCGCCATCGTCGGCGTCGTCGTGTTCGTACGCCTCGCGTGGCTGCTGCCGGCGACCTGGCTGACCAAACGGCTGCACGCCAAGCGGGACTACGACGAGGACATCCCGATCACCTGGCGGGAGACCGTCGTGATGTGGTGGTCGGGAATGCGCGGGGTGGCCTCGGTGGCCCTGGCGCTGGCGATCCCGCTGAAGACGGACGACGGGTCGCCCTTCCCGAACCGGGACGTGATCGTGTTCATCGCGTTCGGGGTGATCATGGCGACGCTCCTGGTCCAGGGGCTGACGCTGCCCTGGCTCGTCAAGAGGCTCGGCGTGCAGGCCGACACCAAGAGCGAGATGGCCTTCGAGAGGGAGCTCGCGGTCCGGGCGGCGAAGGCCGCGCGGACGAGGCTGAAGGAGATCGAGGCGGCGGAGGAGCTGCCGGACGAGCTGTCCGAGCAGCTCCGGCGCCGGGCCCTCGACATCGGGCTGCGGATCAGCCCGGACCTGGGGGTGGCCGACGACGAGCGCCGCGAGCGGCACCAGCAGCGGGTCGAACGGATCAAGAGGTTCCGGCGCGTCCAGGAGGAGATGCTCAGCGCGGCCCGGCACGAGATGCTGTCCGCGCGCGGCGAGCCCGGGGCCGACCCGGAGATCGTGGACCGGGTGCTGCGACATCTGGACGTGCGCAGCTTGAAGTGAGTGTGGGCGGGCGGCGCTTGTGGGGGTGGCGGGCTGAGGGGCGGGCGGCTTTCGCGGGAGTGGCGGGCCGGCGGGCGGGCGGCGCTTGTGGGGTGTCGGGCCGAGGGGTGGGCGGCTTTCGCGAGGGCGGCGAACCGGCGGGCGGGCGGCATTTGTGGGGGTGGCGGTTCGATGGGTGGGTGGCGGGTCGAGGGGGAGCGCGTTGTCGACTGGCGCTACCACGCGCTGGTCCAGGGGCACCCGGACTCGGGCGGTTTCGCAGGGGTGGCGGGTCGAGAGGGAGCCCGTTGTCGGCAAGCGGTACTGCGTGCTGGTCCAGGGTTGGCCGGACTCGGCGGCTTTCGCAGGGGTGGCGGGTCGATGGGCGGGCGGCACTGGCAGCGGTGCGATGACGACCGGGCTCGGTGAAGACAGGGGCCCGGTGACCACAGAGGCCGGGTGAAGACAGGGGTGCGGGACGACAGGGGGCCGGGACCACAGAGGCCCGGTGACCACGGGGGTCCGGTGGGGGCGATGGTGCGGAACGCGGGTGTCGCGTTCCGCGTTCCGCACCTGGGGTCAGCCCCGGCCCTGTCCGGTCCGTGGCGGCTCGGTGGCCCGGGGGCGGTCCGGACGTGGGGCGTTGCCGTTGACGCGGCTCGGCGGCAGGAGCGCGTCCGCCGTGTTGACGCGGGGGAGCGCGTAGGGGTGCTCCTCGGTCAGCCAGCGGATCAACCGCTCGCGGACCGTCACCCGTACCGTCCAGATGTCGTCCGCGTCCTTCGCGGTGACCAGCGCGCGTACCTCCATGGTGTTGGGGGTCGAGTCCGTCACCGCCAGTCCGTAGTCGCGGCCGTCCCAGGCCGGGCAGTCGTGCAGGATGTCCCGCAACTGCTCGCGCATCGCCTCCACGGGGGCGGAGTGGTCGACCTGGAAGAAGACGATGCCGGTCATCTGGGCGCTGCCGCGCGACCAGTTCTCGAAGGGCTTGGAGACGAAGTACGAGACCGGCATGGTGATCCGGCGCTCGTCCCACGTCCGTACCGTCAGGAACGTGAGGGTGATCTCGTCGACCGTGCCCCACTCGCCGTCCACCACGACCGTGTCGCCGAGGCGCACCATGTCGCCGAAGGCGATCTGCAGTCCGGCGAACATGTTGGCGAGCGTGGACTGGGCGGCGACACCGGCGACGATGCCGAGGATGCCGGCCGAGGCCAGCAGGGAGGCACCGGCCGCGCGCATCGCCGGGAACGTGAGCAGCATCGCGGCGACCGCCACCACGCCCACGATCGCCGAGACGACACGCTGGATCAGGGTCACCTGGGTGCGCACCCGGCGGACCCGCGCCGGGTCGCGGTGGGCGTTCGCGTAGCGGGAGTACGAGGTCTCCACGATCGCCCCCGCTATCCGCACGACCAGCCAGGCCGTGGACCCGATGAGGACCAGCGACAGGATCCGGCCGGTGCCGGCCGAGTGTTCACGGGCGATGTGGGCCTGGTCGTAGGAGCCTCTGAGCAGGGCCACGCACAGCACGAGCTGGAAGGGGATGCGGGCGCCGCGCAGCAGCCCCCAGAGGCTGCGCTCGCCGCGCCGGGCGTCGGCCCGCCGCAGCAGTAGGTCGACGGCCCACCCGATGAGCAGCGTGAGCACGACCGAGCCGCCGAGGACGATCAGAGGGCGCAGTACGTTCTCCATGCCTGAGACCGTAACCGGCCCCGGGGGCACATGAACATGTGTTCTTGGCCCGGTCCGGGGTATCGCGTGGCCGGTCCAGGCCCGATCGGGCGTTGTCGGTGCGGGCTGGCACCATGGGACCCATGAACATCATGCTCTTTCACTCGACCTACGGGCTCCGGCCCGCGGTGGGCGCCGCGGCGGACCGGCTGCGGGCGGCGGGCCACGAGGTGTGGACTCCCGACCTCTTCGAGGGGCACACCTTCGAGACCGTGGAGGAGGGCATGGCCTTCAACGACGGGATCGGCAAGGACGAGCTGCTGAGGCGCGCGGTGCTGGCCGCCGCGCCCTACTCCGACCGCGGTGTGGTGTACGCGGGGTTCTCGCTCGGCGCCTCCGTCGCGCAGACCCTCGCGCTCGGCGACGAGAAGGCCCGCGGCCTGCTGCTCCTGCACGGCACGTCGGACATCGCGGAGAACGCCTCGGTGGACGACCTGCCCGTCCAGCTGCACGTCGCCGAGCCCGACGCCTTCGAGACGGACGACTGGCTGAGCTCCTGGTATCTCCAGATGGGCAGGGCCGGAGCCGACGTGGAGGTCTACCGGTACGCGGGCGCCGGGCACTTGTACACCGACCCCGACCTGCCCGACTACGACGCCGAGGCCGCCGAGGCCACCTGGAAGGTGGCGCTCGGCTTCCTCGACACCCTGTAGCCGGCGGCCACGCGAAGGGCCCGGCGCTCCCGTCACACGGGGTCGTACGTGCGCTCCACCTTCTGCGTGCCGTTGCGCGTGCGGTACGAACGGGCCCAGGAAGAGGTCGCGTTCGCCTTCGTGCGGTCGGAGAGCACGTAGTAGTCCATCTGCGCGCGGTCGGCGGTGATGTCCAGGACGCCGTAGCCGTGGCGGTCGGTGTCGACCCAGTGGACGTGCCGGTTGGCGAGGCGGATGACCGGCTCCGCGACGGCCGACACGGAGCCCTCGGAGACCTTGAGGATGTCGTCGAGGTTGTCGGAGGTCACCGAGGTGACGACGAACTCCGTGGCGGCGGACGGGGACAGCGGGTACGTGCCGGCGTCGACCGGCACGTCGTTGGCCCAGGCCATGTGGATGTCGCCGGTCAGGAAGACGGTGTTGCGGATCGCGTTGGACCGCAGGTGGGCCAGGATCTCGCGGCGGTCGTCCGTGTAGCCGTCCCACTGGTCGGTGTTGAGGGCCAGGCCCTCCTTGGGAAGGCCGAGCAGCTCCGCGAGCGGCTTGAGGATACCGGCGCCGAGCGAGCCGATGGCGAACGGCGAGATCATCACCGAGTTGCCGACCAGCCGCCAGGTGGTGTCCGAGGACTTGAGTCCCGACTTCAGCCAGTCGAGCTGCGCCCGGCCGGTGATCGTACGCTCCGGGTCGTCGACCGAGCCGCTGCCCGTGGACGCCTGCTGCGAGCGGAAGGAGCGCAGGTCCAGCAGCGAGAGGTCGGCGAGCCTGCCGAAGCGCAGGCGGCGGTAGGTGGTGCCCGCGATCGCCGGGCGGACCGGCATCCACTCGAAGTAGGCCTGCTTCGCGGCGGCCTGGCGTGCGGACCAGGCGCCCTCCGTGCCCTCCGTGTGGTTCTCGGCGCCGCCCGACCAGGCGTCGTTGGCGAACTCGTGGTCGTCCCAGATCGCGACGACGGGGGCCGCCGCGTGCAGCGCCTGAAGGTCGGGGTCGGTCTTGTAACGCCCGTGCCGGACGCGGTAGTCGGCGAGGGTGGTGATCTCGTGGGCCGGGGCGTGCGGGCGTACGACGGTGTCGCGGGTGCCGTACTCGCCCGCCGCGTACTCGTAGATGTAGTCGCCGAGGTGCAGCCAGGCGTCGAGGTCGCCGCGGGCGGCGAGATGCCGGTACGAGGAGAAGTAGCCCGCCTCCCAGTTGGCGCAGGAGACCACGCCGAAGCGCAGGCCGCTCACGGCGGCGTCGGCCGCGGGGGCGGTGCGGGCGCGGGCGGCGGGCGACTCGGCGCCGCCCGCCGAGAAGCGGAACCAGTAGTCCGTGGCCGGTCGCAGGCCGCGGATGTCCGCCTTCACGGTGTGGTCGGTGGCCGCGGACGCGGTGACGGAACCTTTGGCGACGACGGTGCCGAACGCCTTGTCCGTGGCGACGGTCCAGGTCACCTCGGTGTCCGGGCCGAGCCCGGAGCCGGGTACTGCCTCGGAGGTGGGCGTCACCCGGGTCCACAGCAGAATGCCGTCGGGCAGCGGATCGCCGGAGGCGACGCCGTGCAGGAAGGCGGGGGTCTCGGTGGCGGCGCGGGCCGGCAGGGATGCTGCGAGCGGGGCCGCGAGGACGGCGGTGGCGGCCGCGGCCTTGACGACCGTACGGCGGCGCGGGGCGCGGGAGTCGGGGGCGCCGGGGGAATCGGATGATCTGAGGCGACTGGTCACGAGCGAGCAGGTTACCGGCCAGTACGAGACGGGAGCGGGCGAACTCCGAAAAGTTCGCCCGCTCTTCGACTGCCGGACCCGTCAATTCACGGGAGCGCCTGGCCCGTCGGGTGCCGGGCACCGCGCGGTGGCCGCTACTGCCGGATCCGCGCGGAGGCCGCCCCTGCCCGGCCCACGCGGAGGCCGCCGCAGCCGAGCCCGCCGCTGCCGCACCCGTCACGGTCTCGGGCCGTCAGGGTCTCGGCCCGTCCAGGCCGGTCAGGCCTTGAGCGCCGCGTCGATCGCCGTGGTGAAGTCGGCCACCGTCATGGGGGCGTTCTGGCCGTCGGAGCCGGTGAGCGTCTTGCCGTCCATCTTCAGGGTGGGCGTGCCCTGCACCCCGCTGTCGTCGAACTTCGAGGACATCTCCAGCGCCCACTTGTCGTAGGTGCCGTTCTTGACGGCCGTCTGGAACTTGGTGTTGCCCTTCAGCGCGGAGACGGTGTCCGCCACCTCGATGAGGTAGGAGTCCTTCTTGAACTTGTCGTCGGACTCCTCGGGGTGCCACTTCGACGAGTACAGCGCGGTCTTGTACTCGAGGAACGCCTCGGGGCTGACGTTCAGCGCGGCGCCCAGGGCGCTGAGCGCGTTCTTCGAGCCCTCGCCGGTCAGGCTGTTGTCGAGGAAGGTGGCGCCGATGTACTGGACCTTGTAGTCGCCGGCCTCGATGCCCTTGTCGACGGTCGCGCCGACCGTCTGCTCGAACTGGGCGCAGATCGGGCAGCGCGGGTCCTCGTACATTTCGAGGGTCTTCTTCGCGGTGCTCTTGCCGACGACGACGGTCGTGCCGTTCGTGCCCGTGGTGTTGGCGGGCTTGACGAGCTTGTCGTCCTTCGCGGCCTCCCAGTAGTCGGGCTTGTTGCCCTGGACGACCGCGTAGCTTATGCCGCCGGCTATCGCGAGGACGCCGACTATGGAGCAGGCCACGATGACCTGGCGCTTGATCTTGTCGCGCTTGGCCTGGCGCTCACGCTCGACGCGCAGACGCTCACGGGCGGCCGTCTTCGCGGCCTTGCTGTTCCGCTGGC
The DNA here is from genome assembly GCF_044751025.1 of Streptomyces sp. NPDC088747. NCBI lineage: Bacteria > Bacillati > Actinomycetota > Actinomycetes > Kitasatosporales > Streptomycetaceae > Streptomyces > Streptomyces sp. NPDC088747. Next base: position 81,307 of record NZ_JBIVKZ010000005.1, on the reverse strand, counting down.
TCATATCGGTGATCTCCAGATGGGACGCGCACACGTCGTATGCGGGACACGTATGGGGGACTGCTGGTGCTCGGGTGCTGTCGCTCAGGCGGGCTCGGTCACGCGAAAGCGACGGAACTCGGCGGTCCGCGCCGTCCCAGGGAGTGCACGAACAGGCGGGTGCGGGCGGTGACCGCCGCGCGGGTGGGGCGGGGCAGCCGGCGTACCGGAGCGAGCAGCCGCACGGTCACCGCGGCGACCGCGATCAGCAGCGGCCGGAAGGTGGCCGCGCCGGCCGCGCGCAGCAACTGCTCGAGCGCCCGCTCGCCGCGGCGCAGCCAGGCGGCGGCGAGGAGTCCGACACCGACGTGCGCGCCGAGCAGCAGCCAGGCGGCGGACGCGTCGGCGTGGGTGAGCAGGGCGGCGGCGCGGTCGCCTCCGGTGCCGGTCACCCGGGTCAGCGGGGCGCCGACGGTGCCCCCGCCGCACAGCAGGTCCAGGCCGACCGAGCGCAGCGGGCCCGCGACCGGGCCGCCCGCCCTGCCGTAACAGACGTGCTGGCCCGCGGTGAAGACGGTGTCGGCGGCCAGCTCCAGCGGGATCAGCAGGGCGGCGATGCGGCCGAAGCCGCGCTCGCGGCCCCCCAGGGCGTAGGCGAGGACGAAGACGGCGGCGGCGATCACGGCCACCGTCCCCATCGGCAGCGGGACCCGCGACAGCAGCACGTGCGACGCGGTGCTGAGTGTCACGACCATGGCCGTGAACAGCACCGCGCGAACGGCTCTGAGGTGGGTCCCGGATATGTCCATAGCGGGGAGAGTGTGTCACGTGCTCCTGTAAGGGACCCCTAAAGGGTCTCTGTGAGTTGCCCCCGCGCTACAGACCCGGAATCCGTCCGTTACGGAACAGGTCCACGAAGATCTGGTGGTCGGCGCGCGCCCGTGCGCCGTAGCTGTGCGCGAAGTCCACCAGGAGGCCGGCGAAACCGTCCTCGTCGGCCGCGATCGCCGCGTCGATGGCCCGCTCCGTGGAGAAGGGCACCAGCTCCGAGTGGCCGCTCTCGTCGTCCGCCGCCGCGTGCATCGTGGCCGTGGACCGGCCCAGGTCGGCGACGACCGCGGCGATCTCCTCCGGGTCGTCGATGTCGCCCCAGTCCAGGTCCACCGCGTACGGCGACACCTCGGCGACGAGCTGGCCCGAGCCGTCCAGCTCGGTCCAGCCGAGCCACGGGTCGGCGTGCGCCTGGAGGGCGCGCTGCGAGATCACCGTGCGGTGGCCCTCGTGCTGGAAGTACTCGCGGATCGAGGAGTCCGTGATGTGCCGGGAGACGGCGGGGGTCTGGGCCTGCTTGATGTAGATCACCACATCGTTCTCCAGGGCGTCGCTGTTGCCCTCCAGGAGGATGTTGTACGAGGGGAGGCCCGCCGAGCCGATGCCGATGCCGCGGCGGCCGACGACGTCCTTCACGCGGTAGGAGTCGGGGCGGGTCAGCGAGGACTCCGGCAGCGTCTCCAGATAGCCGTCGAAGGCCGCCAGGACCTTGTAGCGGGTCGCCGCGTCCAGCTCGATGGAGCCGCCGCCGGGCGCGAAACGGCGCTCGAAGTCACGGATCTCGGTCATCGAGTCGAGCAGCGCGAAGCGGGTCAGCGAACGGGCGTCACGCAACGCGTCCAGCAGCGGGCCATCGGCGGTGTCCAGCGTGAAGGGCGGCACCTCGTCGCTCTTGGCGCCGGTGGCCAGGGCGTGGATCCGCTCGCGGTAGGCGGCGGCGAAGGTACCCACCAGGCCGGAGATCTGCTCGTCGCTGAGCGCCTTCGCGTAGCCGATCAGCGCCAGGGATGCCGCGAGGCGCTTGAGGTCCCAGGTGAAGGGTCCGACGTAGGCCTCGTCGAAGTCGTTCACGTTGAAGATCAGGCGGCCCTGGGCGTCCATGTACGTGCCGAAGTTCTCGGCGTGCAGGTCGCCGTGGATCCACACGCGCGAGGTGCGCTCGTCGAGGTAGGGGCCGCCCCGCCGCTCCTGCTCCAGGTCGTGGTAGAAGAGGCCCGCCGTGCCGCGGTAGAAGGCGAAGGCGGAGGCCGCCATCTTCCGGAACTTCACGCGGAACGCGGCCGGGTCGGCGGCCAGGAGCTCGCCGAAGGCGGTGTCGAAGACGGCGAGGATCTGCTCGCCGCGTTGCTCGTCGCTGAGCTGCGGGACCGACATCGCTGGGTGCCTCCTGGTGCAGGTGGTGCTTGACGTGTGGGACAGGCTTCGGGACCGGTGTCCCGTCCACTTCCAACGGGCGACGGAACGCCGGAGTGCCCGGATCCCCCGGACGAGTACGCGCGCTCTCCACGAGCACGCGTTCCGCACGGGTACGCGCTCTCTTCACGAGTACCCGCACGAAGGTACGCGGGACCGCCCGCGGAGTGTCAGCGCACCGGCATAGACTTCGACGCTGTCCCCCCAGACTGTCCGCAGCCTGTCGCCGAACGTTCTCCTTGGAGGCCGAAACCGTGTCGAAGCCGCCGTTCACGCACCTGCACGTCCACACCCAGTACTCGCTGCTGGACGGTGCCGCGCGGCTCAAGGACATGTTCAACGCCTGCAATGAGATGGGCATGTCGCACATCGCCATGAGCGACCACGGCAACCTCCACGGGGCGTACGACTTCTTCCATACGGCGAAGAAGATGGGCGTCACGCCGATCATCGGCATCGAGGCGTACGTCGCCCCGGAGTCCCGGCGCAACAAGCGCAAGATCCAGTGGGGCCAGCCGCACCAGAAGCGGGACGACGTCTCCGGTTCGGGTGGTTACACGCACAAGACGATCTGGGCGGCCAACAGCACGGGCCTGCACAACCTCTTCAAGCTCTCCTCGGACGCGTACGCCGAGGGCTGGCTCCAGAAGTGGCCGCGGATGGACAAGGAGACCATCTCCCAGTGGTCGGAGGGGCTCATCGCCTCCACCGGCTGCCCCTCCGGTGAGCTCCAGACCCGGTTGCGGCTCGGCCAGAAGGACGAGGCACTCAAGGCGGCGGCCGAGTACCAGGACATCTTCGGCAAGGACCGGTACTTCCTGGAGCTGATGGACCACGGCATCGAGATCGAGCGCCGGGTCCGTGACGGCCTGCTGGAGATCGGCAAGAAGCTCGGCATCCCGCCCCTGGTGACGAACGACTCGCACTACACGTACGCGCACGAGGCGACCGCGCACGACGCGCTGCTGTGCATCCAGACCGGCAAGAACCTCTCGGACCCCGACCGCTTCCGCTTCGACGGCACCGGCTACTACCTGAAGTCCACGGACGAGATGTACGCCGTCGACTCCTCGGACGCCTGGCAGGAGGGCTGCGCCAACACCCTCCTGGTCGCCGAACAGATCGACACCACCGGCATGTTCGAGGCGAAGAACCTCATGCCGAAGTTCGACATCCCGGAGGGGTTCACCGAGGTCACCTGGTTCAAGGAGGAGGTCCGCCTCGGCATGGAGCGGCGCTTCCCCGGCGGCGTCCCCGACGACCGGCAGAAGCAGGTCGAGTACGAGATGGACGTCATCATCCAGATGGGGTTCCCGGGGTACTTCCTCGTCGTCGCCGACTTCATCATGTGGGCCAAGAACCAGGGCATCGCGGTGGGCCCGGGACGTGGTTCGGCGGCCGGGTCGATCGTCGCTTACGCCATGGGCATCACCGACCTCGACCCGATCCCGCACGGTCTGATCTTCGAGCGGTTCCTCAACCCCGAGCGCGTCTCCATGCCCGACGTCGACATCGACTTCGACGAGCGTCGGCGCGTCGAGGTGATCAGGTACGTGACCGAGAAGTACGGCGCCGACAAGGTCGCCATGATCGGCACGTACGGAAAGATCAAGGCGAAGAACGCCATCAAGGACTCCGCGCGCGTGCTGGGCTACCCGTACGCGATGGGCGACCGCCTCACCAAGGCCATGCCCGCCGACGTCCTCGGCAAGGGCATCGACCTCAGCGGCATCACCGACTCCTCGCACCCGCGCTACAGCGAGGCGGGCGAGATCCGGGCGATGTACGAGAACGAGCCGGACGTCAAGAAGGTCATCGACACCGCCAAGGGCGTCGAGGGCCTGGTCCGGCAGATGGGCGTGCACGCGGCCGGCGTGATCATGTCCAGCGAGCCCATCGTCGACCACGCCCCGGTCTGGGTGCGGCACACCGACGGCGTGACGATCACGCAGTGGGACTACCCGCAGTGCGAGTCGCTCGGCCTGCTGAAGATGGACTTCCTCGGCCTGCGCAACCTGACGATCATGGACGACGCCGTCAAGATGGTGAAGTCCAACAAGGGCGTCGACCTCGACCTGCTGGCCCTCCCGCTGGACGACCCGACGACCTTCGAACTGCTCCAGCGCGGTGAGACCCTCGGCGTCTTCCAGTTCGACGGCGGCCCCATGCGCTCCCTGCTGCGCCTGATGAAGCCCGACAACTTCGAGGACATCTCCGCCGTCTCGGCGCTCTACCGTCCCGGCCCGATGGGCATGGACTCGCACACCAACTACGCCCTGCGCAAGAACAAGCTGCAGGAGATCACGCCGATCCACCCGGAGCTCGAAAAGCCCCTGGAAGAGGTCCTCGCGGTCACCTACGGCCTGATCGTCTACCAGGAGCAGGTGCAGAAGGCCGCCCAGATCATCGCCGGTTACTCACTCGGCGAGGCCGACATCCTGCGCCGCGTGATGGGCAAGAAGAAGCCCGACGAACTGGCGAAGAACTTCACCATCTTCCAGGCCGGCGCCCAGAAGAACGGCTACAGCCCCGAGGCCATCAAGGCGCTGTGGGACGTGCTGGTCCCCTTCGCCGGATACGCGTTCAACAAGGCGCACTCGGCCGCGTACGGACTGGTCTCGTACTGGACCGCCTACCTGAAGGCGAACTACCCCGCCGAGTACATGGCGGGACTGCTCACCTCGGTCAAGGACGACAAGGACAAGTCCGCGGTCTATCTGAACGAGTGCCGGCGCATGGGCATCAAGGTGCTCCCGCCGAACGTCAACGAGTCGGAGCAGAACTTCGCCGCGCAGGGCGACGACGTGATCCTCTTCGGCCTCTCCGCCGTCCGCAACGTCGGGACGAACGTGGTCGAGTCGATCATCAGGAGCCGCAAGGCCAAGGGGAAGTACGGCTCGTTCCCCGACTACCTCGACAAGGTCGAGGCGGTCGCCTGCAACAAGCGCACCACCGAATCACTGATCAAGGCGGGCGCGTTCGACACGATGGGGCACACCCGCAAGGGCCTCACCGCGCAGTTCGAGCCGATGATCGACAACGTGGTGGCGGTCAAGCGCAAGGAGGCCGAGGGGCAGTTCGACCTCTTCGGGGGCGGCGACGAGGACACCAGCGAGCCCGGCTTCGGACTGGACGTCGAGTTCACGACCGACGAGTGGGACAAGGTCTACCTCCTCGCCCAGGAGCGGGAGATGCTCGGTCTGTACGTCTCCGACCACCCGCTCTTCGGCCTGGAGCACGTGCTGTCCGACAAGGCGGACGCCGGTATCTCCCAGCTCACCGGGGGCGAGCACGCGGACGGCGCGGTGGTGACCATCGGCGGCATCATCTCCGGTCTCCAGCGCAAGATGACCAAGCAGGGCAACGCCTGGGCGATCGCCACGGTGGAGGACCTCGCCGGCTCCATCGAGTGCATGTTCTTCCCCGCGACCTACCAGCTGGTGTCGACCCAACTCGTCGAGGACGCCGTGGTGTTCGTCAAGGGGCGCCTCGACAAGCGCGAGGACGTGCCGCGTCTGGTCGCGATGGAACTCCAGGTCCCCGACCTGTCGAACGCGGGCACCAACGCGCCGGTGATCCTCACCATCCCGGCGACCAGGGTCACGCCGCCGATGGTGAGCCGGCTCGGTGAGATCCTCAGTCACCACAAGGGCGAGAGCGAGGTCCGCATCAGGCTCCAGGGCCCGCTGAAGACGACGGTGCTGCGGCTCGACCGGCACCGGGTGAAGCCGGACCCGGCGCTCTTCGGCGACCTCAAGGTGCTGCTCGGACCGGCCTGCCTGGCCGGCTGACACAACTGGCGGGCACCGGCGGGCGACTGCCGACCGGCTGCCTGCCGGCCGTCGACCGACGTACGCGAGGGGCGCATCCGGATCCGGATGCGCCCCTCGGCGTGTGCACGGGCCACGACGGCCCGTTCGGGCTTCAACAGCCCAGCGTGCGGCCTTAGTTGTGGCCGAAACGCTTCTGGTGCTTACGGGCGACGTCCGCCGGGCTGCCCTGGATCTGCGGCATCGGCGACTGCTGCGCCTCGGTCGAGGACCGGTCGGCCTGCTCCTGCGCACGCTCGGCCTGCGAGGAGCGGTCCTGCTGCCCGCCCTGCTTACGGTTCTTGTTCTTGGCCATGGTGATTGCCTCCCACGGGGGTTATAGGGGCCAGGGCCGGAATCAGACTCACATAGGCTGAGAAGCGGCGCATTTCGGAGAATTACCGTGCGTAATAAGCCCTGTCGGGGGGTGATGTCCGGATACGCCACGCCGAAGATCGAGTTCCGGCCGTTAACCTCCGCGTGGTCGGGCAGACTCGAAGGAAGCCCGAAGCAAACCTCCCGGAAAGAGGGTGGACCGCGTGGACCGCTGCATCGTCCTGGTGGACGCCGGGTATCTGCTCGGGGCTGCCGCCAGCCTCCTCGCCGGGGACTCCTCCCGATCCCGGATCACCGTCGACCACGCCGCCCTCATCCAGGGCCTGCGCGAGCGTGCCGAGTCCGACACGGAACGGCCGCTGCTGCGCATCTACTGGTTCGACGGCGCCCCCGACCGCGTACCCCAGCCCGAGCACCGCAGACTCCGCGTGATGCCACGTGTCACGGTGCGCCTCGGCGCGCTGACCCGCAGCGACGGGCGGTGGGCCCAGAAGGGCGTCGACGCCGCCATGCACGCGGAGCTGACCGAACTGGCCCGCAACCGCGCCTGCTCCGACGTCGTCCTGGTGACCGGCGACGGCGATCTGCTGCCGGGCATGATGGCGGCCAAGGAGCACGGGGTCGCCGTACACCTGTGGGCCGTGCAGGCCGCCGACGGGGACTACAACCAGTCCGAGGACCTGGTGGCCGAGGCAGACGAGCGGCGGGTGCTCGACCGGGCCTGGATCACCAAGGCCGTACGCGCCAAGGAGATCGGCGGGATCTGCGCGCCGCCGCCGGCGCCGCGACCCGAGATCGCCGCGATCCTCTCCGCGCCGCTCCCCGAGTCCGCGCACACCGGCACGTCCGAGCGGACCACGCAGGAGGCGGAGCACGCCTCGGCGGCCGAGTCGGCCAACGGCGCGGAGGAGCGGGCGCCCGCCGCCAAGGGCGTACCCACCCCGAAGGATCTGGCCGCGCTGCGCGGGCCCGGCACCCAGCCCGCGCAGCATCCCGCGAGCGCGACCCTGCGCTGGTCCTCCGACAAGGGCTGGGTCGAGCGGCCGGGCGGCGCCGCCGAGTCCGCGGAGGCCGCCTCGCTGCCCACCCTCGCGCAGCTCACCTCCGCCGAGCAGCGCTGGGCGGACCGCGAGGAGGACATCACCACGGTCGGCGGCGATCCCTACGAGGTCGGGCAGGTCTTCGCGCGCCGCTGGATGGGGCGGCTCATCGACCAGAGCCATCTCCAGAAGCTGTCCACGATGTACCCGCGCGTGCCGCACCGGGTGGACGGCGAACTGCTGCGCTACGCGGCCCGTTTCGGCCTCCTCGCGCACAAGGACGACCAGATCGACGAGCACGACAGGTACGCGATCAGGGCGGGCTTCTGGCGTGAGATCGACGTGCGGACGGCGGCGGAACACGCGCCGGCGGGGGACTGAGCGGGAGAGGGCGACGGCCTTCTCGGTGACCAGGCCAGAGCGCCGGAACAGGTGTTCCGAGGGCTGGTCACAGGCCCGGAAGCGGCCTCGCGGCGGGTCCGGCCGAGGACCCGGGCTCATAACGGGGCACAGGACCCCGTAGTCTCGTCCTTCGTGAGTACGCGCACGGCAGGGGCAGTCCGCAACGGGCACAGGGGTGATGTCGTGTGCGCGGTGCGCGGGCTCACCAAGACCTACCCGGCCGCGCGCGGCCGGCGCGGCATCCCCGCCACGCCGGAGATACGGGCCACCGACGGGGTACGTCTGGACATCAGGCGCGGTGAGATCTTCGGGCTGCTCGGGCCGAACGGCGCCGGCAAGTCGACCCTCGTACGGCAGCTGACCGGGCTCCTGCGTCCCGACAGCGGCAGCGTAGAGATCCTCGGGCACGACATCGTGCGCCACCCCGAGCGGGCGGCGCGGATCCTCGCGTACCTCGGCCAGGAGTCCACCGCGCTCGACGAGATGACCGTGTCGCTCGCCGCGGAGACGACCGCGCGGCTGCGCGGGCTCGAACTCCGCGCGGCGCGGGCCGAGCGCGACGCCGTCCTGGAAGAGCTGGGTCTCACCTCGATCGCGGGCCGTCCCCTCAAGAAGCTGTCCGGCGGACAGCGGCGGCTCGCCTGCGTGGCCGCCGCCCTGGTGGGGGAGCGGCAGCTGCTCGTCCTGGACGAGCCGACCACCGGCATGGACCCGATGGCCCGCCGCGCGGTCTGGGGCGCCGTCGACCGGCGCCGGGCCGAGCGCGACACGACCGTACTGCTGGTCACCCACAACGTCATCGAGGCCGAGACGGTCCTGGACCGGGTCGCCGTCCTCGACCGGGGCCGGGTCATCGCCTGCGACACCCCGGCCGGGCTGAAGGAACAGGTCGCGGGCGAGGTGCGCGTCGAGCTCGTCTGGCGCGAGCGTGCCCCGCTGCACGTCCCCGAGGTCGCCGCGCTGCGTGAGCGCGCCGTCGAGTCCGGCAGGCGCTGGACCCTGCGGCTGGGCCCCGAGGAGGCCCGCGCGGCCGTCGCCACGGTCACCGGCGGCGCCGCCTTCGCCGCCCTGGACGATTTCACCCTGGCCACGCCGAGCCTGGAGGATGTGTACCTGGCGCTGGGCGGCGCCGCCACGCAGGGACTGGTGAAGGCGTGAGCGACGTGGTGAAGGCGTGAGCGACTTGAGTGTGCGGAGCACGGAATCCGTACGGACTGTCATGGGCCGTGAGAACAGGACTGCTGCCGGAGTGAAGAGGAGCAGCTCGACGTGAGTGTCGTACCCGCTGAGGTGCTGCCGGGCAGTGTGCTGTCCGTGGCCGAGGAAGTCTCCGATGCCGCGGAGCTGGGGCCTCGGGCGCGGCTGTGGCCGGCCCTGGCCGCCGTGTACCGGGCGCAGCTGTCCCGGGCGCGCGTCGCGCGGATCCCGCTGCTGTTCGTGGCCACCTTCCAGTCCGTCGGGATCATGATCCTGATGCGGGGTGTGGTGGACGGCGGGGGCGAGGCGCGGGCCGTGGTGGCCGGGTCGTCGGTCCTGGTGGTGGCCTACGTCGGGCTCAACCTGCTCGCCCAGTACTTCGGACAGCTGCGCGCCAGTGGCGGACTCGACCACTACGCGACGCTGCCTGTGCCGCCGGCCGCCGTGGTGCTCGGCGCGGCGGGCGCGTACGCGTCCTTCACCGTGCCGGGGACCGTCTTCACCGCCGTCTTCGGCTGTGTGCTCTTCGGCCTGCCCCTGACCAACCTGTGGGTGCTCGTCCTGGTGATCCCGCTGGCGGGGGCCGCGCTCGCCGGGCTCGGCGCGGCGTTGGGGCTGCTCGCACCGCGCCCCGAACTCGCCACCCTGCTCGGGCAGTTGGGCATGTCGGCGGCGCTGCTGCTGGGGGTGCTGCCGGCGGACCGGCTGCCGACGGTGGTCCAGTACGCGCGTGACCTGGTGCCCTCGACGTACGGCGTGGAGGCCTTCGCGCGGACGTTCGGGGACCATCCCGACTGGGCCGCCGTCCTCGGGAACCTCGCCGTCTGCGCGGGTGTCGGGGTGGCCTCGCTGGCTCTGGCGACCTGGGCGTACCGCCGGGCGGCCGTCCGGTGACGCGGCCGACAGGCGGGCCTGGCACGATGTCAGGGTGACCGCTCCGCTGACTCCGCCTCCGCCGCCGCATCACCAGCCCTCGCACGACGCCTGGCAGGTTCCGCCCGCCCATGGCGCGGCGGGAGTGTCCGGGTACGAACAGGACGGCCCCGGGATGAAGACCGAAGTGCGCGAGGCCGCCGTGATCGCGGTGGCCGTGGCGGTCAGCGGGGTGCTGCTCGGGCTGCTGTGGTGGTGGCTGGCGCCGTCGGTGCCGTTGATCGCGGACGACAGCGCGGTGTATCTCAAGGACAGCGAGGGCGAGCAGGCCATCGGGGTCGACGGAACGTTCACTCTGCTGGCGCTGGGGTTCGGTGCGGTGAGTGCGCTGGTGGTGTTCCTGCTGCGGCGGCGCGGGGGTGTGCCGCTGGTGGTCGGGCTCGCGGTCGGGGGAGTGCTCGGGTCGTTGCTCGCGTGGCGGATCGGGGTGTGGCTCGGGCCCACCACGGATGTGGTCGCGCATGCCAAGGAAGTGGGCAAGGGGGTCACCTTCTCCGCGCCGTTGAAGCTGGGGGCGAAGGGGGCGTTGATGGCTTGGACGCTGGGGGCGCTGGTGGTGCATATCGGGCTCACCGCGTTGTTCGGGCCGCGGGATCCTGATCCCTTCCTCAGCCCTTACGGGGATGCGCCGGGCGTGCCGCCTGCCGTCTAGGCGCCGTGGGGTGGGTCGGCCTGGGTTTTTCGCCCCCTCCGCCCCTTCCCGTCCCGTCTCCGGGGGCTGCGCCCCCAGGCCCCCCTTTCGCGCTTCGCGCTCGTCCTCAAGCGCCGGACGGGCTGGAAAGATTTACGCCGGACGGGCTGGAATGATCTACGCCGGACGGGCTGGAAAGATTTACGCCGGGCGTCTTCCGTGGTTCGCTCGGCCCTTTCTGGTGCGCCACTTGCGTTTGCGGGTTTTCTTCGACATGTCTCTCGTGCTTAGCCGAGGACGAGGGGTACGTCGAGGGGTCAGGGGCGGCCGATGGGGGCGGACACGGCGCCGGTGAGGGTCTGGAGGTCGGCGGGGGAGAGTTCGACCTCCAGGCCGCGGCGGCCGGCCGAGACGCAGATCGTGGGGTGGGCGGCGGCCGAGGCGTCCAGGACGGTGGGGAGCCTCTTGCGCTGGCCGAGCGGGGAGATGCCGCCGCGGACGTATCCCGTGGTGCGCTCGGCGGCCGCCGGGTCCGCCATGGTCGCGCGCTTGCCCCCCACCGCGGTGGCCAGGGCCTTCAGGTCGAGGGTGCCCGCGACGGGGACGACCGCGACCGTCAGGGTGCCGTCCACGTCGGCGACCAGCGTCTTGAAGACCCGTTCGGGTGAGACGCCCATCGCCTCGGCGGCCTCCTCGCCGTAACTGGGGTGGGCGGGGTCGTGCTCGTAGGCGTGGACCGTGAACGCGACGCCCGCCGCCGTCAGGGCCACGGTCGCCGGGGTGCCCCCGGCCTGCTGTTTCTTCGACTTCTTCGCCATCGGCCTTCTCGGATGTGTCAGTTGAGACTCGTCGGGCCGCGCGTCAGGTCCGCCGCCGGCAACGACGGCAGATTACGGATGATCGCGGTCTCCGCGCGCAGGAGTTTCAGCTCCTCGCGCAGCCGGGCGGCGGTGTCGGGGGCCTGGAGGAGCTGCTGCCTCGCCGGGACGTCCAGCATCGCGGCGGCCGCGACGAGGTAGGAGACGACCGCCGGTTCGTCCGGAAGGTCGGCTCCGGTGGTCAGGGAACGCTCCCGGGCGCCCGCCAGTCGCTTCTGGTACTGCCGGAAGGCCCGCAGGACGCCCTCAGCGAGCGCCCCGGCCTCCTCGCCGGGGTCCTCGGGCAGCTCCTCCAGTTCGGCCGTCAGAAACGCGCCGGAGGCGTCCACCGAGAGCAGGCGCACTCGGGTCGTCCCCGTCGCCAGCACCTCGAAGCTGCCGTCGTCGCGCTCCCGGATGGTCGCCGCGTCCGCGACGCAGCCCACCTCGTGGAAGGCCTTGGCCGGGTCGTCGCCGAACCCGGCCGCGGGCCCGCGCCGGGGTTCCGCGGTCTGGTCCGGCATGCCGGGTGCGGTGGGGGCGACCTCGTGGCCGTCGCGGATGGCGACGACGGCGAACCGGCGCGGTTCGTCTTCGGGGGTCTTCAGCAGATCGCGCATCATGGCGCGGTAGCGCTCCTCGAAGATGTTCAGAGGAAGCACGAGCCCCGGGAACAGAACCGAGTTCAGGGGGAAGAGCGGGAGCCGGACGGTGGTCACGACGGGAGAGCCTAATGGTCGCCGGAGCGGGCGCGTCCGCCGCGCTCACTCCGTGGATGGAGAGGCATACCCGCGGCGACCTCCAGACGGACGCCGTCGCGCAGCTCCAGGAACTGTCCCAGGGGGTCGTCCGAGACCCGGTCCCACGGGAACGAGGTCACGTACGGGCCGATCGCGCGCAGCTGTTCCAAGGCGTCCTCCCAGCGTTCCAGTCTGACCAGCACGTACGTGAGGAGGTTGCGGACCTCCGCGGGCCAGGCGTCGCCTGAGGCGTACGCCGAGGAGACCCCGATCGCCAGGTCGGCCGCCGCGTCCAGGCGCTCGCGCGGCACCGGGGCGCCGCCGCCCTCCGTCAGGTACGCGAAGGCGGCCCGCACCGGCAGGGCCTGCACCAGCGAGCCGGGCAGCGCGTCCTGGGCGGCCCGCTCGGCGAAGTCGAAGCACTCGCGGTGCGAGCCGTACCAGGCGGCCGACAGATACCGCAGGGCGGCCACATGGCAGCCGTAGTGGTGCGGGGAACGGCGTACGGCCTCGCCCCACAGCTGCTCGAACTCGGTGTGCCCGGCGTTCGTGCCGCGGGCCTGGTCGAGTGCGATCCGCCAGGGTACCGGGTCACGCGGATCGCCCTCCGCGGCGGCGGCGATCAGCGGGCCGACCTCGCGCAGCAGTTCGACGCGGGCCGGGGACTCCCAGCCCCGGGACACCGCGAGCTCGGCCTTGACCAGCAGGGCGTCCGGGTCGTGCGGGGAGGCGGCCTGCCATTCCCGCAGCCACTCGTCACGGGAGCGGGCGAAGGTGGCGAGGCGCATCGCGTACCGGTCGCGGTTCTCCCACTCGGCGGCCTCGCGTGTGGTCGTGAGCAGCTTGGCGGCGGGGGCGTACTCGCCGCGGCCGGCCGCCACCAGGGCGGGGCCGAGCCGCGCGTCCGGGACGTCGAGCAGCACCTCCTCGTCGGCCGGCAGCCCGGCGGCGAGGCGCGAGGTGTTCCGGGCCATCCGGGCGGTGCGGATGAACGCGCGTAGCAAAGCCATGGTGGAGACCATTGAAAGCAGCCGTTCGGGGCTGTGACAGGGAGACGCGGTGAAGCTTTCGTAACCCCCGATTGGTTGTACGGTCGTCGGTCAAGGGAGAGTAAAAGGTGACGGGTGCTCTACTGTCTGTCAGCTGTCAGCTGTCGGGTCGCCGCCGACGGGGTCGGGGCGGGGCGGGGCGGAGTGGATCGGGGCTGCCCCCGCCCTCTCACCCCCGCCCCCTCACCCCCGCCGCAGCAGCCGCGTCGCCCCCGCCGCGACCGTCGTCGCCAGGATCCAGCCCAGCAGGATCACCACGGCGGCCAGCCACTGCCAGCCGCCGCGCAGTTGCCAGAAGCCGACCTGGCCCAGGTCGATCACCGGAAGCAGCAGGTCGAGGGCGAACAGGGACGGGTTCCACGGCGGATGTTCGCCGTTCTTGAGCGGTGGGTGGTCGGCGTGCCGGAAGGCGAGGGACGTCGCCGCCCACAGCACCGCCATCCACAGGGCGGCCCGCCCCGGCCGGTACCCGTAGGCGACCGTCCAGTCCTGGGCGTACCCCCAGATCTTGGCGGCGAGCGGCAGCGTCTCGCGGCGGCGGCGCTGCTTGGCGAGCAGCACCTGGCGGGCGTCCTCGTCCTCGCCGGAGTTGCGCAGCACGGTGGCCAGCCGCTCGTAGGGCTCGGGGTTGTACTCGGCGGTCGCCGCGGCCACCCACTCCAGGCGCCGGGCCAGCGGGAAAGCGCCCTGCGGCACGAGGTTCTCGTAGCTGAAGCCGCCCATGTGGAGGGCGCCGGGCCCCGGCCAGCCGGCCGCGCTGTCCACCAGGTTGACCACCTTGGCGCCCGACAGCACCACCTTGCCGCGCTCCGGTCTCTCCCCGAGGAAGCGCAGCTCGGGGGTCTGGACCCGGCGCAGCGACAGTTCCTGGTCGTCGTCGAAGGTGAAGCGGGCCCGTTCCAGGTCGAGCGCGTCCCCGAACCGCCCGTCGTCCAGCCGTATCCCGCCCCGGCACTCGAACCGCTGCACCACCGTGCCGCGCGCCGGGGTCGTGCCGCTGGTCACCAGCGGATTGCTGACGCCCGCCGGGGTCATGTAGAGCGTGCGGTTGACGGTCAGCTGGGGCGCGTTCAGCGCGAGGCGGGTGTACGGGTTGCTCAGCCTGCTGCCGCGCAGGCTGAGCGAGACGCCGACGCTGGCCCCGCGCAGGCTCAGCTCGCCGTGCGACTCCAGCATCTCCGCCTGGAGGTCCTGGCCCACGGTCATGCCGTCACCGGTGATCGAACGCCCGCGCCGGTCGCGGTAGACCACGGCCTGGTTGAGCAGCAGGTCCGTGCCGATGTGCGCGTCGGTGAGGCGTACGCCGTTGTGGAAGCGGCAGCGCGGCAGATGCAGATCCCCCTCGGTGTGCACCCGGGCCGCCTCCAGCCGCGGCACCGAGCAGTTCACCAGCCGTACGGTCCGGAACCGTGCCTCCGGCAGCAGGATCTCCTTCTCGAACCTGCACGCCTTCAGCTCGACGTACGGCTCCACGGTGCCGCCCGCGAGATCGAGCACGTCGGTGATCTGCACGCCGGTCAGCTTCAGGGAGGCGACCCGGCCCTGGAGGGCGGGCGGTCCGTCGAGGAGCAGCCACGCCACGATCCGGGCCCGCACACTGCGCTCGGGGCCCCAGGGATGGCCGCCGTGCGGATCGTCGGCGAGCGTGTCGCCGCTCCGCAGGTCGTACACGCTGCCGTTGCGGAAGGACTGCCACATTCCGGCCTCGGCGGCGGTCAGCTCGTCCGGCAGGTCCCCGCCCCGGACGCCGGCTCCCTCGCTCACGGCTCCTCCCTTCCTCCCCGGCTCCTGGCGTCAGCCCCTGGTTGCTCGCGTTGCTCGCGGGTTTCGGACAACCGTTCAATGCCCGCCCGGTGACGTCCCGAACGCTAACGGTGAAGCTGATCTTCCACGGCTTGTATCAGACATTGATACGGGCGTCCGGGGCCCGTTCGCCGTCTGAGAGAATTGGCCCTGTGATCTCCCGAATCGACCTGCGCGGCGACGCCCTCCCCGAGGGTGCCGCCCTGCGCGACCTGCTGCCCCGAGCCGACTTCGACGTCTCGGCCGCCCTGGAGAAGGTGCGTCCGATCTGCGAGGCCGTGCATCATCGGGGAGACGCGGCGCTGATCGACTACGCGGAGAAGTTCGACGGAGTACGGCTGGAATCCGTACGGGTCCCGGCCGCGGCCATCGCCGACGCCCTGGAGCGGCTCGACCCCGCCGTGCGCGCGGCCCTGGAGGAGTCCATCCGCCGGGCCCGTCTGGTCCACCGCGAACAGCGCCGGACGACGCACACCACCCAGGTCGTGCCCGGCGGCTCGGTCACCGAGAAGTGGGTGCCCGTCGACCGCGTCGGGCTGTACGCGCCGGGCGGACGCTCCGTCTACCCGTCGTCCGTGATCATGAACGTGGTCCCGGCACAGGAGGCGGGCGTCGAGTCCATCGCGCTCGCGTCGCCGGCCCAGTCCGAGTTCGGCGGCCTGCCGCACCCGACGATCCTCGCCGCCTGCGCCCTCCTCGGCGTCGACGAGGTGTACGCGGCCGGCGGCGCCACGGCCGTCGCGATGTTCGCGTACGGCACCGAGTCCTGCCCCTCCGCCGACATGGTCACCGGCCCCGGCAACATCTGGGTCGCCGCCGCCAAGCGCTACTTCACCGGAAAGATCGGTATCGACGCCGAGGCCGGGCCGACCGAGATCGCCGTCCTCGCGGACGACACCGCCGACCCGGTGCACGTCGCCTCCGACCTGATCAGCCAGGCCGAGCACGACCCGCTCGCCGCCGCCGTCCTGGTCACCGACTCGGTGTCCCTCGCGGACGCCGTGCAGAAGGAGCTGGAGCCGCAGGTCGCGGCCACCAAGCACATCGAGGACCGGATCGTCCCGGCGCTGAACGGCCGGCAGTCCGCGATCGTCCTCGTCGACGGCATCGAAGAGGGCCTGCGCGTCGTCAACGCGTACGGCGCCGAGCACCTGGAGATCCAGACGGCGGACGCGGCGGCCGTCGCCGACCGGGTCAGGAACGCAGGAGCGATCTTCGTCGGCCCCTGGGCCCCCGTCTCGCTCGGCGACTACGCGGCGGGCTCCAACCACGTCCTGCCCACCGGCGGCTGCGCCTGCCACTCCTCGGGCCTGTCCGTCCAGTCCTTCCTGCGCGGCGTCCACATCGTCGACTACACGAAGGACGCCCTCGCCGACGTCGCCCACCACGTGGTGACGCTCGCCGAGGCGGAGGACCTGCCCGCGCACGGCGCGGCGGTCAAGGCCCGGTTCGGATGGCAGGTGCCGGGCCAGTGACCTTCGGAATCGACGACCTCCCGGTCCGCGACGAACTGCGCGGCAAGACCCCGTACGGCGCGCCCCAACTCGACGTCCCCGTACGCCTGAACACCAACGAGAACCCCTACCCGCTGCCCGAACCGCTCGTCGAGCGGATCGCCGAGCGGGTCCGCGAGGCGGCCAGGAACCTCAACCGCTACCCCGACCGCGACGCGGTCGAGCTGCGCACGGAGCTGGCCGGGTACCTGACGAAGACCGGCGGACACCCGGTCGCCGCGGAGAACGTCTGGGCGGCCAACGGCTCCAACGAGGTCATCCAGCAACTGCTCCAGACCTTCGGCGGACCCGGCAGGACCGCGATCGGTTTCGAGCCCTCGTACTCGATGCACGCGCTCATCGCGCGCGGCACCGGGACGGGCTGGATCTCCGGTCCGCGGAGCGAGGACTTCACCATCGACCTCGCCGCCGCCGAGCGGGCGATCGCCGAGCACCGGCCGGACGTCGTCTTCATCACCACCCCCAACAACCCCACGGGCAACGCGGTGCCGCCGGGGACGGTACTCGCGCTGTACGAGGCCGCGCAGGCGGCGAAGCCGTCCATGGTCGTGGTCGACGAGGCCTACATCGAGTTCAGCCACGGCGACTCGCTGCTGCCCCTGCTCGAAGGTCGGCCGAATCTCGTCGTCTCGCGGACGATGTCCAAGGCGTTCGGCGCGGCCGGGCTGCGCCTCGGCTATCTCGCCGCCCACCCGGCGGTCGTCGACGCCGTCCAGCTCGTACGGCTGCCGTACCACCTGTCGGCCGTCACCCAGGCGACCGCGCTGGCCGCCCTGGAGCACACCGACACCCTGCTGGGGTACGTGGAGCAGCTCAAGGCCGAGCGCGACCGGCTGGTCGCCGAACTGCGCGCGATCGGCTACGAGGTGACCGAGTCGGACGCCAACTTCGTGCAGTTCGGGCGGTTCGCCGACGCCCACGAGGCCTGGCGGAAGATCCTCGACCGGGGCGTCCTGGTCCGGGACAACGGCATCCCGGGACGGCTGCGGGTCACCGCCGGAACTCCCGCCGAAAACGACGCGTTCCTGGACGCGGTACGTGAACTGAAGAAGGAGCAGAACGCATGAGCCGCGTCGGAAGAGTGGAGCGGGTGACGAAGGAGACGTCGGTCCTCGTCGAGATCGATCTCGACGGAACCGGCAAGGTCGACGTGTCGACAGGGGTCGGGTTCTACGACCACATGCTCGACCAGCTCGGCCGGCACGGTCTCTTCGACCTGACCGTGAAGACCGAGGGCGACCTGCACATCGACTCGCACCACACCATCGAGGACAGCGCCCTCGCCCTCGGCGCCGCCTTCAAGCAGGCGCTCGGCGACAAGGTCGGGATCTACCGATTCGGCAACTGCACGGTCCCCCTGGACGAGTCGCTCGCCCAGGTCACCGTCGACCTCTCCGGCCGCCCCTACCTCGTGCACACCGAGCCCGAGAAGATGGCGCCGATGATCGGCGAGTACGACACGACGATGACCCGGCACATCCTGGAGTCCTTCGTCGCGCAGGCCCAGGTCGCGCTGCACGTGCACGTGCCCTACGGACGCAACGCGCACCACATCGTGGAGTGCCAGTTCAAGGCGCTGGCCCGCGCGCTGCGGTACGCCTGTGAGCGTGACCCGCGCGCCGCCGGCATCCTCCCCTCCACGAAGGGCGCGCTGTGACCGGCCTGTCGAGCATCCTGATCGTCGTCGGACTCTTCCTGCTCGGCGGCGTGTACTCCTTCGTCAAGCAGAAGATGCCGGCGAGCCTCATCGTGCTGGTCTCGATCGGCGCCGCGATGTGTCTCGTCGCGGGCGTGATGCGACTGGCGGTGTGGAGTTGACCAGCTCCGGAAAGAAGCGGCAGGTCGTCGTCTTCGACTACGGCTTCGGCAACGTCCGTTCCGCCGAGCGCGCCCTCGCACGGGCGGGCGCCGAGGTCGAGATAACGCGTGACTACGACAAGGCGATGAACGCCGACGGGCTGCTGGTGCCGGGCGTCGGCGCGTTCGCCGCCTGCATGAAGGGCCTGCGGGAGGCGCGCGGCGACTGGATCGTCGGCCGGCGGCTGGCCGGCGGACGCCCGGTGATGGGCATCTGCGTCGGCATGCAGATCCTCTTCGCACGCGGCATCGAGCACGGCGTGGAGACCGAGGGCCTCGACGAGTGGCCCGGCACGGTCGAGCCGCTCCAGGCCGACATCGTGCCCCACATGGGCTGGAACACCGTCGAACACCCGGCCGGCTCCGAGCTGTTCGCGGGCCTCGACGCCGACGCGCGCTTCTACTTCGTGCACTCCTACGCCGTCCACGACTGGTCCCTGGAGGTCGGGAACCCGGCGCTGCGGGCACCCAAGGTGGCCTGGTCCACGCACGGCAAGCCCTTCGTGGCCGCGGTCGAGAACGGCGCCCTGTGGGCCACCCAGTTCCACCCCGAGAAGTCCGGCGACGCCGGAGCCCAGCTGCTCACCAACTGGATCGGAACCCTGTAGACAATGGCCAAGCTCGAACTCCTCCCCGCCGTCGACGTCCGTGACGGCCAGGCGGTCCGCCTCGTCCACGGCGAGTCCGGCTCGGAGACCTCGTACGGCTCCCCCCTGGAGGCGGCTCTCGCCTGGCAGCGGTCGGGCGCCGAGTGGCTGCACCTCGTCGACCTGGACGCCGCGTTCGGGACCGGCGACAACCGCAAGCTCATCGCCGAGGTGGCCGGCGCCATGGACATCAAGGTGGAGCTGTCCGGCGGCATCCGCGACGACGACACCCTCGCCGCCGCCCTCGCCACCGGCTGCACCCGCGTCAACCTGGGCACCGCCGCCCTGGAGACCCCCGAATGGGTCGCCGGGGTCATCGCCGAGCACGGCGACAAGATCGCGGTCGGTCTCGACGTACGTGGCACGACCCTGCGCGGCCGGGGCTGGACCCGCGACGGCGGCGACCTCTACGAGACGCTGGCGCGCCTGGACTCCGAGGGCTGCGCGCGGTACGTCGTGACGGACATCGCCAAGGACGGCACGCTCCAGGGGCCGAACCTGGAACTGCTGCGCAACGTGTGCGCGGCGACCGACCGGCCCGTCGTCGCCTCGGGAGGCGTGTCCTCCCTGGACGACCTGCGCGCGATCGCCGAGCTCGTGCCCCTGGGCGTCGAGGGCTCGATCGTCGGGAAGGCCCTGTACGCGAAGGCCTTCACCCTGGAAGAGGCGCTGGAAACGGTGGCTGCCCTGTGAGCGGCGTACGACGAGTCAGGACCGGCGCGCCCTGGGAGGATGCCTTCGGGTACTCCCGCGCGGTGGAACTGCCCAACGGCCTGGTGCTGGTGGCCGGTTGCACCTCCGTGGTCAACGGCGAGATCGCCGCCGGTGACCCCTACGAGCAGACGGTCAACTCCTTCAACGTGGCGTTCGGGGCCCTGGAGCAGCTCGGCCTCGGGCGCGAGGACGTCGTCCGTACGCGCATGTACATCACCCACGCCCGGGACGTCGAGGACATCGGCCGCGCGCACAAGGAGCTGTTCGACTCCGTGCGCCCCGCCGCCTCGATGATCATCGTCTCCGGTTTCGTGGACCCGAGCCTGGTCGTCGAGGTCGAGGTGGAGGCGTACCGCGGGGAGCCGGCGTCATGACCCTGGCGGTTCGAGTCATCCCCTGCCTGGACGTCGACAACGGCCGGGTGGTCAAGGGCGTCAACTTCCAGAACCTGCGCGACGCGGGCGACCCCGTCGAGATGGCCAAGGTGTACGACGCCGAGGGCGCCGACGAGTTGACGTTCCTTGACATCACGGCGTCCTCCGGCAACCGCGAGACCACCTACGACGTGGTGCGCCGTACGGCCGAGCAGGTGTTCATCCCGCTGACCGTGGGAGGCGGTGTCCGCACCGCCGAGGACGTGGACAAGCTGCTGCGGGCCGGCGCCGACAAGGTCGGGGTCAACACCGCCGCGATCGCCAGGCCCGATCTCATCCGTGAGATCGCGGAACGGTTCGGCCGGCAGGTGCTGGTGCTGTCGGTGGACGCGCGCAGGACCGAGGGCGGCTCCTTCGAGGTCACCACGCACGGCGGTCGCCAGGGCACCGGCATCGACGCCGTCGAGTGGGCGCACCGGGCCGCCGAGCTGGGCGCGGGGGAGATCCTGCTCAACTCGATGGACGCGGACGGCACGAAGGACGGCTACGACATCGAGATGATCGAGGCCGTACGCAAGCACGTGACCGTTCCGCTGATCGCCAGCGGCGGCGCCGGGCGGCTCGGGCACTTCCCGCCCGCCATCGGCGCGGGCGCCGACGCGGTACTCGCCGCGTCCGTCTTCCACTTCGGCGATCTGCGGATCGGCGAGGTGAAGGACACGCTCCGGGAGGCGGGGCATCCCGTCCGCTGATCTTCCCGCGTCGTCGCCCACGGCCCGCCCCCGGCAGCTTCCGCCGCCGGGGGCGGGCCGGTTTTTGTGTGCGGGCCGCTTCGCGGGTGATGCCGCGACGGCGGGGCGGGGCGGGGGGCGGGGCTGAGGGCGCAAGACCGGTGCGGGTGGTGGTGGGGGGTTGGGGTGTGGGCGTGGCGGCGGTGTGAGTGGCGGGGGCTGTCGGCGCGAGACTGTTGCGGGGGTCGGGGTTGTCGGCGTGACGCCGGGGCGGGGGGTCGGGGCTGAGGCGCGACGGCAGTGCGGGTGGCGGGGACTGGCGGCGCCGCAGCTGTGCGGGGGCCGGGCTCTCGGCGCGACAGCGGGCGGGGGTCGGAGCTGTCGGTGTGACAGCGGTGTGGGTGGCGGGAGCTCGGCGGGAGACCGGTGTGGGTGGCGGGCAGTGGCGGCGCCCCAGCGGTGTGGGCGGCGAGGGCCTGTCGGGGTGACACCGGGCGGGGGCGGGGTTGTGGGCGTGGCGGTGGTGTGGGTCGCGGGGCTGGCGGCGCCGCAGCGGTGTAGGCGGGGGCTGTCCGGGTGACACCGGGCGGGGAGCGGTGCTGTGGGCGTGGCGGTGGTGTGGGTTGTGGGGGCTGTTGGCGTAACACCGGTGATTCTGCCGATGTACGGAGCCGGGGCCGGGACGACAGTTGCCAGCGCAACCACCGAGACGGACCTCGCCGCGTCGCAGCGTGCGCCTTCCACCCTCATGTCATGGCCGCGTCACGGCCGCGGCGCGGGTCCGTCGCCCCTCACCGAGAGGATGCACCCACCGTGCAAGAGTCGAACCGCGCAATCCCCGCCGCACCCGCCCCCCACCGCCCCAACCGGCTCACCGGCCGGCTGGCGCGGACCGGTCTCGCGGCCCTGCTGGCCGCAGGCGGCCTCGTCGCCGCGCAGGCCACCGGAGCGCAGGCGATCAACGCCCCGGCCGCCGAGACGCGGGCCGCCGCGAACCCGTACGAGCGCGGCCCCGCCCCCACGGTCTCCAGTATCGAGGCGTCCCGTGGGTCCTACGCCGTCTCCCAGACCAGCGTCTCCTCGCTGAGCGTGAGCGGCTTCGGCGGCGGCACCGTGTACTACCCGACCTCGACCAGCGACGGCACGTTCGGCGCGGTGGTCATCTCGCCCGGGTTCACCGCCTACCAGTCGTCCATCTCCTGGCTCGGGACGCGCCTCGCCTCCCAGGGCTTCGTGGTGTTCACCATCGACACCAACACCACTCTCGACCAGCCCGACAGCCGCGGACGGCAGCTGCTCGCCGCGCTCGACTACCTGACCCAGAGCAGTTCCGTGCGGACCAGGATCGACAGCACCCGGCTCGGCGTCATGGGCCACTCGATGGGCGGCGGCGGCACGCTGGAGGCCGCGAAGAGCCGTCCCTCGCTCCAGGCGGCGATCCCGCTCACCGGGTGGAACACGGACACCACCTGGCCGGAGGTCAGGACGCCCACTCTGATCGTGGGTGCCGACGGCGACACGATCGCGCCGGTGGCCTCGCACTCCGAGCCCTTCTACCGGAGCCTGCCGAGCTCGCTCGACAAGGCGTACCTGGAGCTGAGGGGCGCCAGCCACTTCACGCCCAACAGCTCGAACACGACGATCGCGAAGTACAGCATTTCGTGGCTCAAGCGATTCATCGACAATGACACCCGCTACGAGCAGTTCCTCTGCCCGCTGCCGCAGACGTCGCTGACCATCGCCGAGTACCAGGGCAACTGCCCGCACACCTCCTGACCGCGCGCGGCACGGTCTGATCCCGTGCGTGAGTGACGGCCGCCGTTCCGGCGGCCGTCGCCTGCGTGCGGGGGCGGGTGTCCGAGGGCTCACCGGTCGGGCTCCGGGTTGTGCGGGCGCACAAGCCTTGCCCGTCCCGTCTGGGAGCCCGCCCATCCTTCGTCCCAGGCGGACGGTATCCGCCCTGTTCACGGGGGGTTCGGGGGCGTGCGGGAGCAGGCGAAGGCGGGGCTTCCGCCTTCGTTTACGCGGAAGTAACGTAACGGTCGTGACGGGAAACGCGACTGCGCGAAGTCCACTCCGGACGGTGACCCGGAGCGCATTACCGGCGCCCTCCAGGGGGGTGACCACCGAGCAGGGCCGGAGCCGCGCGCCCGCTCGGCCACCCTCCCCCGGACGCGCGCCGCAAACCCTCCCCGCCCCGGCTTCCGCAGCCCCGACGCCCGCCTCGGCCGGGCCCGCGGCGCACCCCGGAACCGACCCGGCGGGGCAGGGGAGTCCGGGCGGGCGGCTGAGGACGCCGAAGTGTCCGGAGCCACGGGGGGACCGTGACGGGGGGAGCCCCGTATACGACTTCGGCGTGGCGGACGACCTCGGCGTGACCGGCGCCGGTGCTCCCGGCGTGACCGAGGCCGACGCTCCCGACGCGGCCGAGGCCACGGGCGTACCGGGGCCACGGGCCGCGGGGGAAGCGGAGTCCGGCCTGCCGGGGAGGCCTTCGCCCCGTGCTGGTGGGCGCTCGCCCGGCGCGGGTGGACATTCGGCCCGTACGCCGTCCGCCGCCGAGTCGGCTGAGTCGGCCGAGTCGGCTGATCACAGGAGTGGTCGGCCGGGACCGGAAGCGGAGCCGGACGGAGCCGTCGTCGACCTGGCGCTGTTGGTCGCGGTCGAGCGGGAGCGGGACGCGAGGGGCGCCGGGGCGGATGCCGCGGTGGTGCTGAGGGCGGCCGAGGCGGGCGGGGTCGACCCGGGCGCACTCGACGCCGCCGAGGCCGCGGGTCGACTCCGGCTCGACGGAGGCCGGATCGGGATCGTCGACGCGTACCTGGCCGGCACCCTCTACGAGAACGCCCCGCGCGCTCGGAGGCGCGCCGCCCACCGGCTGCTGGCCGACGCCCACACCGGTGGCCCCAGCGCGCTGCCCGTACTGTTCCACCGGGCCTCGGCGGCCACGGCTCCCGCGCCCGACATCGGCGACGCACTCGCCGCCGCCGCGTCGACGCGGGGGGACGGACCGACCCCCGCGGAGCGTTCGGCGGCATGGGCGCGGTCCGCCGAACTCGCCGCCGACGAGGGGCAGCGCGCCGTCCGCCTGATCAACGCCGCCGATCAGGCCAGACTGGCGGGACTGCCGCACCGCGCGCGGGAGTTGCTCGCGCCCGCGTGGTGCGAGGGTGCGCCCGACGCCGTGCGCGGAGCGGCCCAGCTGGTGAGCGGGCAGCTCGCGCTCCAGGACGGCCCGGTCGCCGACGCCCGCGAAGCGCTGCTCCTGGCCGCCGAGTTGCTGGGTCCGGCCGATCCCCCGCGTGCGCTGGCCGCACGGCTCGCAGCCCTGGACGCGGCCTGGGCGATGGGCGACGCGGCGGCGTACCTGGACGCGCTGGACCACACGCCGGAGCAGCCGCAGCCGCAGCAGTCGAAGCAGCCGCAGCAATCGGATCAGCCGCAGCGATCGGAGCAGCCGGGACAGCGGGAACAGCGGGAACAGCCCGAACAGCCGGAACCCGACGCACGGCTCGCGGCCTACCGGGCGGGGATGTCCGCGGTGATGCACGGCCGCCTGGACAGCGGACGAGACCTGTTGCGGGAGGTGGTGGCCGGGGCGGCGGCTGAAGGCGTCCCCGACGGCCCGGACGTCCTCCTGCGGGCCGGCGCCGCCGCCCTCGTCGCCGGTGACCTGGCCGCCGCCGACCGGGCCAACTGCCGTGCGCTCGCGGTCGCCAGGGCCCGAGGCCCGTACGTCCTCGTCGCCCAGGCACTGGAACGCCTGGCCTACGGGGAACTGCGCGTCGGCCGGCACGCCCGTGCCCGCGCCCACGCCGAGGACGGCCTGCGCACCGCCCTCGGCGCCGGGCAGGACAACCTCGCCGCCCACCACCACGCGATCCTCGCCCTGGTCGCGTCCGTCGAGGGGTCCTCGGAGGCCGTCGAGGAGCACGCGACCGCCGCCGAACGGGTCGCCGCGCCGCACGGCCTCGCGCAGGCCGCCACGCTGTCCCAGTGGGCACGGGCCCGCGCCGATCTCGCCCGGGGCAGGCTCCCCGAGGCGGCGGCCCGGCTCGGCCCGCTGGTCGGTGCGGGCCCGCGTCAGGGGCACTTCGCGGTACGGATGCTCGCCGTTCCGTGCTTCGTGGAGGCGGCGGCCCGTACCGGCCGGGCGGCGGAAGCGCGGTCGGCGGTGGCGGAGTTCGCCCACTGGGCCGGGCAGGGCGCCGATCCGCAGGCTCCCGCCCAACTGGCCCGCTGCCGGGCGCTGCTGAGCGGCCCCGAGGACTGCGAGGCACTGTTCGCCGCCGCACTCGCCCGTCACGACGACGCGGACGGGGACTTCGAACGAGGCCGCACCCAACTCCTCTACGGATCCTGGCTGCGGCGGCAGCGCAGACCGGTCGAGGCCCGCGGCAGACTGCGGGACGCGCTGGTCTCCTTCGAGCGTGGCGGCGCGCTCGGCTGGGCCACCCAGGCGAGGGCCGAGCTGCGGGCCTCCGGGGACGGCGGAGCGGCTGAACCGACAGGCCCGCTCCGGCTTCTGACCCCCCAGCAGCTGCGAATCGCCCGCTGTGTGGCGGAGGGAGCGACCAACCGCGAGGTGGCGCTGCGCCTGTCGGTGAGCACCCGCACCGTGGACCACCACCTGCGCAATGTCTTCGCCGCGCTCGGGGTCCGTTCCCGGGTCGAGCTGTCCCGCTGGGTGGACCGGGCGGAGAAGACCGACGCACACCCCTAGGTACCGACTGGGCGGTATGTCATCCTGCGGGATCAGGAGGTCCGGAGTGCCCTGAGTGCCGCGCGTCCGCGCGTCGGCCGACCGGGCGGGCCGGACTGAGCCGACTCCTGTGGAGGACAGCGATGCAGCAACTCGTACCCGCCCATGTCCGGACCCTGCCCGGACCACGGCCCCTGGTGCCGGCCGCCCGTTCGGCCGTCGACGCGGAGGCCCTCTCGGTTCTGCACCGCGCCGCCCGGGCGCTGATGGCGGGGCTGCCCGAACTCACCGAGCGGCTGATGGTCCTGCTGCGGGAGCGCGAACCGGCGTACCGCGCGGCCATGGAGGCCGACGCCGACAGCGTGCGCGACGAGGTGCAGCGCTCGTTGCGGCTCAACATCGGATCCCTCATCCGCCCCGGTGAACTGCGGGAGGCGGCCCATCGCTGCTCCTGGGCCATCGGCAGGGCACGGGCCGAACGCGGACTGCCGCTCGACGCGTTGCTGCGTGCCTTCCGGCTGGGCGGCGGCATGGTCTGGCAGGGGCTCGTCGACGAGACGACCCGGCGCCACCCCTCCGACGCGCGTCTGCTCATCCATGTGGCCGCCGACGTGTGGAACTTCGTCGACGACCACTGCACCGTCGTCGCCGACGCCTACCGGCAGACCGAGCGCGAGCTGATGTGGCGCCGGGAGAACCGGCTGCGGCTGATGACGGCCGCGCTGCTCGACGGCACCGCGCGCATCGCCGACCTGCCCGCCACCGCCGCCGCCCTCGGTCTGCCCGAACGGGGCCGGTACGCGGTCGTGCTGGCCCGGCTGCCCGTCGGGCAGGCGTTCACGGACGCGCGGAGCCAGGTGCACCTCTCCGGCCTGCGGGTCCTCTGGTACCGCGACGCCGACCGGGACAGCGGCGGGAGCTACGGCATCGTCCTGCTCGGCGGTCACCCCCACGACGGGGACGAGGCCGGGCACGGCCACGAGAGCGGGCTCGTCGATGCCGGAGCCGATGCCGGGGCCGGCGTCGGTCCCGAGCCGGACGGCCGCGAGGGGGAGCGCCACCGGACGTACGGGTTCGAGATGGACGCCGGGGAGATCGCCCGCCGGCTGACCGCCCCGTCCGTGGCCCGGGTCGGGGTGAGCCCGGTGGTGGACGGGCTCGCGGCGATCGGCGACGCCCGCCGCCTGGCGGACACGGCGCTGCGGGCCTGTCCGCGGTCCGGGGGCACCGTCGTACTGGAGGAGCATCTGCCCGCCGCGCTCGTCGTCTCCGCTCCGGTGCTCGGGGCGGCGCTCGCCGAGCGGGTGCTCGGGCCGCTGCTGCGGCTGGACCCGGCCGACCGGGACATCATGCTGGACACGCTGACGGCCTGGCTCGCCTGCGACGGGTCCGCCCAGCGGGCCGCCGGGGAGCTCTACTGCCACCGCAACACGGTCCTGAACCGGCTCCGCCGCTGCGAGCAGCTCACCGGCCGCTCGCTGACCCGGCCCGCCGACGTGGTGGAACTGTCCCTCGCCCTGACCGCCCACTCGCTGCTGGACCTGTAACCGCGTCCCCCTTCGTCCCGTCATGTGGCAGAAGAGTCGCGCAGCCGCCCTCGGCCGCGCGGCAACGACCTTCGCCGCCCCGGGCCTGCTGATCGCCGCGTCCTTGCGGCTCCTCGACTCCGTGCGGATGGCGGATCCGCCGGTCGGGGAAGGGGCCTGGGGCGACGGCGGGGCAGGGGACACGGGGGTGCCACGGGTGCCACGGGTGCCGTGGCGGCCGGGGAGGGCTCTGACGACGTGCGTGGAGGCGAAGGGGGCCGCCGTGATGCCGCTGACCCTGCGGGGCCGGCTGCCGCGGGCGGGGCGGGTGGCGCCGGTGGCGATCCTGCCGGACAGTGTCACCGCGGCGGGCGCACTCGGCGTTGTCGTCGCGTGCGGCGGGCGCACCCGGCGTTGTCGTCGCGCTCTCGACGCCGTGCCCGAGCTCCCCGGCCGCCGCCTCGGCGCGGTCCGCCACGCGGAAGCCGACGCCACGCGGAAGCCGACGCCGACGCCGACGATCGGCGCCCTCGCCCTTGTCCCCACGGCCACCGCGGCAGCCGGGGTCGCCCTGCTCACAGGGCCGTCGGCCGGACTCGGCGGAGCCCTGTGCGCCGCGCTGCTCCAGACCCAGGCGGACCCCGCCCACCTCGGCCGGGTCAGCTCCGTGTCCGGCATCGTCAGCCTCGGCCTCGCCCCGCTGAGCATGCCGCTGACCGCCGCCGCGATCGGCTGGTGGGGCACCGGGCCCGTCTTGAGTCAGATCCCGAGCTGCTTCGACTCGTGCAGCTTGGCGATCGCGTCCTTGTCGCCCTCCAGCGCGACATCGGCCGCGTCCTGCCGGCCGAACACGAACATCAGCAGCTCCGAGGGCTCGCCGGTCACCGTCACGACCGGCGCCCCCTTGTGCGCGACCGCCGTCTGCCCGTCCGGCCGCCGCAGCACCAGGCCGGTCGGCGCGCTCCGCCCCGACAGGCGGGCCGTGCGCTCCAGACGGGACCACAGGGCGTCCTGGAACACCGGGTCCAGCACGCGAGGCGTCCAGCCGGGCCGGGCACGGCGTACGTCCTCGGTGTGGACGTAGAACTCGACGGTGTTCGCCGCCTCGTCGATCTGCTTCAGGTTGAACGGGGAGAAGCGCGGCGGGCCCGTACGAATGAGCTGGATCAGCTCCTCGTACGGCTTCTCGGCGAACTCCGACATCACCCGCTCCAGACGGGGCGCGAGCTGTTTGATCCACGTCCCGCCCGCGGCGTCGGCGCGGCGCTCGCGCACCACCACGTGCGCGGCGAGATCACGGGTGTTCCAGCCCTCGCACAGGGTGGGGGCGTCCGGTCCCTCGGCCTCCAACAGGTCGGCGAGGAGAAGTCGTTCACGCTTGGCATGGGTCGACATGCCACCAAGCCTACGACCGCCCCACCGGTCCGCCCAGTGGACATCGGCCAGAAGTGCCCAGGAGTCCGCTCCCCTGTGGACAACCGGCGGGCCCCACCCGGTCCGGCCTGTGGACAACCGCCGGGCGCTCCCCACCGGCGCGGCACAATGGACCGCATGACCAGTACGCCCCCGCCCAGCAGGCCCCACAGCCTGGACCCCGCCCTCGCCGCCCGCCTCAAGCGCGGCGCCGACGGACTCCTCCCCGCCATCGCCCAGCAGTACGACACCGGTGAGGTGCTGATGCTCGGCTGGATGGACGAGGAGGCGCTGCACCGCACGCTCACCACGGGCCGCTGTACGTACTGGTCGCGCAGCCGCCGTGAGTACTGGGTCAAGGGCGACACCTCCGGCCACTTCCAGCACGTGAAGTCCGTCGCCCTGGACTGCGACGCCGACACGGTCCTCGTGAAGGTCGACCAGGTGGGGGCGGCGTGTCACACCGGCGCCCGCACCTGCTTCGACGCCGACGTGCTGCTCGGCGTACACCCCGAGGGCGCCGATTCAGGCGTACCCGCACGGGATCAGTAAGGTCAGCCGCCATGGACCTCGAGACGTTCCGCAAGCTGGCCACCGACCGCCGTGTGATCCCCGTCAGCCGCAAGCTCCTCGCGGACGGCGACACGCCGGTCGCGCTCTACCGCAAACTGGCCGCGGAACGCCCCGGCACCTTCCTCCTGGAATCGGCCGAGACCGGCCGTACGGCGCTCGCGTGGTCGCGCTACTCCTTCGTGGGCGTCCGCTCGGCCGCCACGCTCACCGAGCGGGACGGGCAGGCCCACTGGCTCGGCACCCCGCCCGTCGGCGTCCCCCTCGACGGCGACCCGCTCGCCGCGCTGCGCGCCACCATCGAGGCCCTGCACACCCCGCACGGCGAGGGCCTGCCCCCCTTCACCGGCGGCATGGTCGGCTATCTGGGGTACGACATCGTGCGCCGCCTGGAGAAGATCGGGCCCGGCGAGCAGGACGACCTCAAGCTCCCCGAGCTGACCATGCTGCTCACCAGCGACCTGGCGGTCATGGACCACTGGGACGGCTCGGTCCAGCTCATCGCCAACGCGATCAACCACAACGACCTCGACACGGGCGTCGACGAGGCCTACGCCGACGCCGTCGCCCGCCTGGACGCCATGGAGGCGGACCTCTCGCGCGCGGTCTCCCAGCCGCCCGCCGCGCTTCCCCCCTCCGAACTGCCCGAGTACACCGCGCTCTGGGGCGGCCCGGACTACCAGGACGCGGTCGAGGACATCAAGGAGCGCATCCGCGCCGGGGAGGCCTTCCAGGTCGTCCCCTCCCAGCGCTTCGAAACGCCGTGCACGGCAAGCGCGTTGGACGTGTACCGCGTGCTGAGGGCGACCAACCCCTCCCCGTACATGTACCTCTTCCGCTTCGACGGGTTCGACGTCGTCGGCTCGTCCCCGGAAGCCCTGGTCAAGGTCGAGGACGGACACGCGATGGCGCATCCCATCGCCGGCACCCGGCCGCGCGGCGCCACCGTCCAGGAGGACCAGGCCCTCGCCGACGAGCTGATCGCCGACCCCAAGGAGCGTGCCGAGCACCTCATGCTCGTCGACCTGGGGCGCAACGACCTGGGGCGGGTCTGCGAACCGGGCTCCGTCGAGGTCGTCGACTTCATGTCCATCGAGCGGTACTCCCACGTGATGCACATCGTCTCGACGGTGACCGGCCGGGTCGCGGCGGGACGTACCGCCTTCGACGTCCTGACCGCCTGCTTTCCCGCGGGCACCCTGTCCGGCGCGCCCAAGCCGCGCGCGATGCAGATCATCGACGAGCTGGAGCCCTCCAGAAGGGGGCTGTACGGCGGCTGCGTCGGCTATCTCGACTTCGCGGGCGACTCCGACACCGCCATCGCCATCCGTACGGCACTGCTGCGGGACGGCACCGCCTACGTACAGGCAGGGGCGGGCGTGGTCGCCGACTCCGACCCGGTCGCCGAGGACAACGAGTGCCGCAACAAGGCGGCGGCGGTGCTCCGCGCCGTGCACACGGCCAACCGGCTCGGGCAATAGGACAAGACTCACGTGAACCCCGGGTGACGTATCGCCCGGGGTTCAGGCGATAGTGGAGTACGTGACTGCTGTTCCGCACCCCCGATCCGAAGCCGCCGAAGCCGCCGAACCCACCCGGTCCGGCCGCCGCAGCCTCGCCGTCGCCCTGCTCAGCGGCGCCCTCGGCGCGGCTCTGGCACTGCTGGCGACCCGGCAGAACTGGGCGTCGGGCACCGCCTCGGTGGCCGGCGGCGACTTCCCGCTGACCGCCTCGGGCAGCGACGTCACGGGCGTGCCCGCGGCGCTCGCGATAGTCGGCCTCGCCGCGCTCGTCGCCGTCTTCGCGGTCCGCCGCTCCGGACGCTTCCTCGTCTCCGCGCTGCTCGCCCTCGTCGGCGTGGGCATCATCGTCGCGGCCGTGCTCGGCGCCGGCGACAGCTCGGCCCTCGACGAGAAGGCGGCGGCGGCCTCCGGCGACACCGCCGCCTCCGCCGCCGCGCTCAGCCACACCGCCTGGCCCTACGCGGCCGCCGCGGGCGGCGTCCTCATCCTCCTCGCGGGGCTGCTGGCGCTGCGCTACGGCCGGTCGTGGCCCACGATGTCGGGCCGCTACGAGCGCGACGGGACGCCCCGGCCGCGCAAGGCCAAGCCGGTCGACCCGGACCGCCCGGAGGACATCTGGAAGGCGCTCGACCGCGGCGAGGACCCGACCGGGCCGGACCCGGCGGGGACCTGAGCACCGCGGAGACCGCTTCCCCGAGGGCCTGAGGTCCCGGGGCCCGCGTCACCACCCGAAGGAACCGACGCGCGAGGGACTCGACGCGCGAGGTGTGCCCCCCCGCTCACAGCACGCCCGTGAGTACGGGACAATGGCCGTAGAGCCTCCGACTCACCACACGTACGCAGCACATCCACAGCAACGAGGAGCAAGTCATGGCGGGCAGCAGCCACGGTCACACCCCGGCCGCCTGGACCGGTGTCATCATCGCCTTCATCGGTTTCTGCGTCTCCGGTGCCTTCACGGTGCTGGCCGACCCGCTGGGCTTCTGGGCCGGTCTGGTCATCGTGGCCCTCGGCGGTGTCGTCGGAATGGTCATGCAGGCGGCGGGCCTGGGCAAGGCCAAGACCAAGTCCGGGCACCCGGCCGGCGAGACCGTGGGCGCCGAGAGCTGACAGCGGTCCCGTAGAGCTTGTGGGAGGCGGTTCCGGCGCGTTCGCCGGGGCCGCCTCCCGCGCGTACGGGCGTTGCGGGCGGGGGAGGGGCACAATGCGTGGGGTGAACGCCGAATCCCAGAGGGTGACACAGCGCGCGGAGTCCGGAGCCGCCGCCGTGCTGCGCCGGGTCGCCGTGCCCGGCGGAGTGCTCGCGGCCGTCGTCGGCGCCTTCGCCTACGTCGGGACCGTCGATCCCAACCAGCCCGGCCACTACCCCGTCTGCCCGCTGCTGCGGCTCACCGGCGTGTACTGCCCCGGCTGCGGCGGTCTGCGGAGCGCGCACGCCTTCGTGCATGGCGACCTCGTCGCGGCGCTCACGGACAACGCGCTCGCCGTCGTGGCGTTCCTGGGGTTCGCGGTGGTGTGGACCGTCTGGGTGGTCCGGGCGGCGCGCGGCCGTCCGGCACGGATCGAACTGGGACGAGTCCACCTGTGGACCATCGGCATATTGGCCCTGGTCTTCACGGTTGTCCGGAACCTGCCCTTCGGTGGCTGGCTGCACCCTTGATCAAATGGCAAAGGTCCAGGTAGTGGGACCGGCGTCAACCGGATGCGAGGTCTACGCCCTCCTCCGGATACCATCGCAGTGACGCGTCTGACACGTCCGAACCGTCCGAGGCGGTGAACCCGGGTCAGCCGCTCAACCGCTTCAACTCTTCACCGCAGGGAAGGGGGCCGCTCGCGTGAGTGTGCTCGACGAGATCATCGACGGAGTCCGGGCCGACCTCGCGGAACGGCAGGCGCTCGTCAGCCTCGACGAGCTCAAGGAACGCGCGGCGAAGGCCCCGGCCGCCAAGGACGGCGTCGCCGCCCTGCGCGGTGACGGCGTCAAGGTCATCTGCGAGGTCAAGCGCTCCAGCCCCTCCAAGGGCGCGCTCGCCGCGATCGCCGACCCGGCCGGACTCGCCGCGGACTACGAGGCCGGTGGCGCGGCCGTCATCTCGGTCCTCACCGAGCAGCGCCGCTTCGGCGGTTCGCTGGCCGACCTGGAGGCCGTTCGGGCCAAGGTCGACATCCCCGTACTGCGCAAGGACTTCATCGTCACGTCGTACCAGCTGTGGGAGGCACGCGCGTACGGCGCCGACCTCGCGCTGCTGATCGTGGCCGCCCTCGACCAGCCCGCCCTGGAGTCCCTCATCGAGCGCGCCGAGTCCATCGGGCTCACCCCGCTCGTCGAGGTGCACGACGAGGACGAGGCCGAGCGGGCGGTGGACGCCGGCGCGAAGGTCATCGGTGTCAACGCGCGCAACCTCAAGGACCTCAAGGTGGACCGCTCCACCTTCGAGCGCGTCGCCCCCGAGATCCCGGCAGGCGTGGTCAAGATCGCCGAGTCCGGCGTCCGCGGTCCGCACGACCTCATCGCCTACGCCAACGCCGGCGCAGACGCGGTCCTGGTGGGCGAGTCGCTCGTCACCGGCCGCGACCCCAGGACCGCCGTCTCCGACCTGGTCGCCGCGGGCGCCCACCCCGCCCTGCGCCACGGACGGGGCTGACCCACCGGTGCCCGTCCCGTCCTACGCCATCCACCGTCCGGGCTCGCGCCCCGAGGGCGGTCCGGTGTGTGTGGGGTCGGCCGAGGCGCGCTCTGCCTCGGCCGCCCGGGACGCCTATGCCCGTCTCGCCCGAGGCTGCCGCCCGCGTGGCTGTCGGGCGCCCGCTCGTCGCGTTCACGGACGGCGGGTGCGTTATGTCATCGGAGACGAGCCCGGTCAGGTCAACGGCATGCGATGGCGTCTCTCGCGCGCACGCTGACGCCGTTCCGGGCGGTCGCACCCTGAGGTCTCAGGGTGGGCCGACCTGAGGGAACTCCGGCTTCGCCGTCCGGTTCGGGCTTCGCCCGTCGTGGTGGAAGCCCGGTTCGGCACCGCCGATCACCGCCGTCGGGCTTCTCGCCGTCGCGGCGGACAGAACCGCCCCGGGCGGATCGATCGGTCCGGTGAGAGTGGTCCCCCCGTGGGGCCCGTCGCCGGGGCACGCGTGCGTACGTCGTCGATAACGTGAACCCCTGACCGACCCGTGACCGGGGCCGACGCCCCTGCGAGGTAGCCGCATGCCCAGCGAGTTCTTCATTCCCGACCCCGAGGGTCAAGTTCCCAGCGCCGAGGGGTACTTCGGCGCGTACGGCGGCAAGTTCATCCCAGAGGCGCTGGTCGCAGCCGTGGACGAGGTCGCCGTCGAGTACGACAAGGCGAAGTCGGATCCCGAGTTCGCCCGTGAGCTCGACGATCTGCTCGTCCACTACACCGGCCGGCCCAGCGCGCTGACCGAGGTGCCGCGCTTCGCCGAACACGCGGGCGGGGCGCGGGTGTTCCTCAAGCGGGAGGACCTCAACCACACCGGATCCCACAAGATCAACAACGTCCTCGGGCAGGCCCTGCTCACCCGGCGGATGGGCAAGACGCGCGTCATCGCGGAGACCGGGGCGGGCCAGCACGGCGTCGCCACCGCTACCGCCTGCGCGCTGTTCGGCCTCGAATGCACCATCTACATGGGCGAGATCGACACCCAGCGGCAGGCACTCAACGTCGCCCGGATGCGCATGCTGGGCGCCGAGGTCATCGCCGTGAAGTCCGGCAGCCGGACCCTCAAGGACGCCATCAACGAGGCGTTCCGCGACTGGGTGGCGAACGTCGACCACACCCACTACCTCTTCGGGACCGTGGCCGGACCGCACCCCTTCCCCGCGATGGTCCGCGACTTCCACCGGGTCATCGGCGTCGAGGCGCGGCGGCAGATCCTGGAGCGCGCGGGACGCCTCCCCGACGCCGCCGTCGCCTGCGTCGGCGGCGGCTCCAACGCCATCGGGCTCTTCCACGCCTTCATCCCCGACACCGGCGTACGCCTGGTCGGCTGCGAGCCCGGCGGGCACGGAGTGGAGACCGGGGAGCACGCCGCGACCCTGACCGCCGGTGAACCCGGCATCCTGCACGGCTCGCGGTCCTACGTCCTCCAGGACGAGGAGGGGCAGATCACCGAGCCGTACTCCATCTCGGCCGGACTCGACTATCCCGGCATCGGCCCCGAGCACTCCTACCTCAAGGACAGCGGCCGCGGCGAGTACCGCGCGGTCACCGACGACGCGGCGATGCAGGCCCTGCGCCTGCTCTCCCGCACCGAGGGCATCATCCCGGCGATCGAGAGCGCCCACGCGCTGGCCGGCGCCCTGGAGGTCGGCAAGGAGCTGGGCAAGGACGGGCTGATCCTCATCAACCTGTCCGGCCGCGGCGACAAGGACATGGACACGGCCGCCCGCTACTTCGGCCTGTACGACACCGACGCGTCCGTCGCCGCGGACGCCGAGGCCCAGCACGCCGAGATCGAGGGGGACGCCAAGTGAGCGGCAACATCCAGCTGTTGGGCGACACGCTCGCCGGCGCCAGGGCGGAGGGACGGTCCGCGCTCATCGCGTACCTGCCCGCCGGGTTCCCCACCGTCGACGGCGGGATCGACGCCGTCAAGGCCGTCTTCGACGGGGGCGCCGACATCGTCGAGGTCGGACTCCCGCACAGCGACCCCGTCCTGGACGGCCCCGTCATCCAGACCGCCGACGACATCGCCCTGCGCGGCGGAGTCAAGATCGCCGACGTGATGCGGACGGTCCGGGAGGCGTACGAGGCCACCGGCAAACCGGTGCTCGTGATGACGTACTGGAACCCGATCGACCGCTACGGCGTCGAGCGCTTCACCGCCGAACTGGCCGAGGCGGGCGGCGCCGGCTGCATCCTGCCCGACCTGCCGGTGCAGGAGTCGGGGCTGTGGAGGGAGCACGCGGAGAAGCACGGGCTCGCGACCGTCTTCGTCGTGGCGCCCAGCAGCAAGGACCAGCGGCTCGCCGAGATCACCGCGGCCGGCTCCGGCTTCGTGTACGCCGCCTCGCTGATGGGCGTCACGGGCACCCGGGCGTCGGTGGGCGCACAGGCGCAGGACCTGGTGGCACGCACCAAGGCCACCACCGCA
Organism: Streptomyces sp. NPDC088747; assembly: GCF_044751025.1. Taxonomy (NCBI): domain Bacteria; kingdom Bacillati; phylum Actinomycetota; class Actinomycetes; order Kitasatosporales; family Streptomycetaceae; genus Streptomyces; species Streptomyces sp. NPDC088747. The sequence goes on along the minus strand of NZ_JBIVKZ010000005.1, from coordinate 45,607 downwards.
CTGCCCGTCTGCGTCGGCCTCGGCGTCTCCAACGCCGAACAGGCCGCGGAGGTGGCCGGCTTCGCCGACGGGGTGATCGTGGGATCCGCCTTCGTGAAGCGGATGCTGGACGCGCCCGACGAGCGGGCGGGCCTCGACGCCGTGCGCGAGCTCGCCACCGACCTCGCCAAGGGTGTGCGCGGAGCGCGGTAACAGACGGCGCCTATATGTACGAAGGGGATAATCCACTCACGGATAATCCACTCACTCGAACGGGTGGACCTGGGACCGGGGAGGCGCGCTGCGCCTCCCCGGTTCGTTCTGCCGGATGTGAGCGAGAAGAACCGTGACGGAAAGCGCAATGCCCGCGAGCGGCTGGCAGTGGAGCGAGAGAAGCAGAAGATCGCGGAGAAGCGCCGGCGCGCGCTGATCGTGGGGGCGTCGGTGGTCTGTGTCCTTGGCCTGGCCGCGGTGGTGGGCGTGGTCGCCGCCAACTCCGGCAAGGACAAGAAGAGCGACGCGGCGGGCCCGGTCGTGACGCCCTCGGGCGCGACCGGCAAGGACAGCCTCGCCATCCCCGTCGGGAAGGACGGCGCCAAGTCCAACCTCACGGTGTGGGAGGACTTCCGCTGCCCGGCGTGCAAGTCCTTCGAGAGCGCCTACCGCTCGACGATCCACGAGCTGGTGGAGGCCGGACAGCTGAAGGTCCAGTACCACCTCGTCACGATCATCGACGGGAACATGGGAGGCAGCGGCTCCCGCAAGGCCGCCAACGCCGCCGCCTGCGCCCAGGACGCCGGAAAGTTCACGGCGTACCACGACGTGCTGTACGACAACCAGCCCGAGGAGACCGACGACGCCTTCGCCGACAACGGCAAGCTGATCGAGCTGGCGGGCAAGGTCGACGGCCTGGACACCGCCGCGTTCCAGAAGTGCGTCAACGACGGCACGCACGACAGCTGGGTCGCGAAGTCGAACGCCGCCTTCGGCACCAGCGGCTTCAACGGCACACCGACCGTGCTGCTCGGCGGCACGAACATCTACGCGGACCAGTCGATGACCCCGGCGAAGCTGAAGCAGATGGTGGAGACGGCGAACAAGGGCTGAGCCCTTTTCGCGGCGCGGGCGCCCCCGGCTTCTCGCAGGCCGGGGGCGCGTCCCGTTATGGAGCCGTTGCCGGGCTGCCCGCCGTGGGCCGCGTCCGGCACGGTAGCGTCGACCCTGCCATGGAACTTGCCTACATTCCCAGTCCGTCGCAGGGTGTGCTGCATCTCGGCCCCATTCCGCTGCGCGGCTACGCGTTCTGCATCATCATCGGCGTCTTCGTAGCCGTCTGGCTCGGCAACAAGCGCTGGATCGCCCGCGGTGGGCGGCCCGGCACGGTGGCCGACATCGCCGTCTGGGCCGTGCCGTTCGGCCTGGTCGGCGGCCGGCTCTACCACGTGATCACGGACTACGAGCTGTACTTCAGCGAGGGCCGCGACTGGGTGGACGCCTTCAAGATCTGGGAGGGCGGGCTCGGAATCTGGGGCGCGATCGCCATCGGTGCGGTGGGTGCGTGGATCGGCTGCCGCCGGCGCGGCATCCCGCTGCCCGCCTGGGCGGACGCCCTCGCCCCCGGCATCGTCTTCGCCCAGGCCATCGGGCGCTGGGGCAACTGGTTCAACCAGGAGCTGTACGGCAAGGCGACGGATCTGCCCTGGGCGCTGAAGATCACCTCAGCGACCGACGGGCGGGTGCCTGGCACGTACCACCCGACATTCCTGTACGAGTCCCTGTGGTGCGTCGGTGTGGGCTTCCTGGTCATCTGGGCCGACCGCCGCTTCAAGCTCGGGCACGGACGGGCGTTCGCCCTGTACGTCGCGGCGTACTGCGTCGGCCGCTTCTGGATCGAGTACCTGCGGGTGGACGACGCCCACCACATCCTGGGCCTGCGTCTGAACAACTGGACCGCGATCGTGGTGTTCGTCCTCGCGGTGGTCTACCTCGTGCTGTCGGCCCGGATGCGGCCGGGGCGCGAGGAGGTCGTGGAGCCCCTCGCCGAGAGTGAGGGCGAGGGTGACGCGGCGGACGCGGTCGACCTGGAGAAGGGCGAGTCCGCGGAGTCGGCGGCCGAGACGGAGGCGGCGGATTCCGGCGCCGACGGCGATTCCGGCACCGGCACCGGCACCGGCACCGACGCCGACCCCGAGAAGCCTGCGGATTCCTCGGAGCCCTCGGAGCCCTCGGAGTCCGAGAAGGTCCCGGCGGACGAGGCGGAGTCGGCCAAGAAGGGCTGACGGGTTTTCTGTACGACGGTACGACCGGGAAGGGCGCCGAATCCGGGATTCGGCGCCCTTCCTCGTGTGCGGCCCGCGGGCTCCGGCGGGCTCAGCGTCGGTGGCGGGCCAGGGCCAGGGTGCGGTGGGCGCCGGCCACCACCGCCGCGTCCACGAAGGTGCCGTCGGGGAGGGCCTGGGCGCCCGGATCGGCTGCTGCTGCCTTGAGGACGGCCTCGGCCCTCTCGATCTCCTCCGGCGCCGGGAGATAGGCCCGCTCGATCACCGGGAGCTGGCGGGGGTGGATGGCGGTGCGGCCGAGGAAGCCCAGGTCACGGCCGTGCGTGCAGGAGGCGGCGAGGCCGTCGAGGTCCCGGACGTCGGGGTGGACGGACTGGACGGGCGGGGCGAGACCGGCGGCGCGGGCGGCCACGACCACCCGGGCGCGGGACCAGTCGAGGCCCGCGTCCCCTCGTACGCCCAGGTCGGCCCGTAGGTCCGCCTCGCCGAGAGCGATGCCGCGCAGGGCCCGGTGGGAGGTGGCGACGGCGAAGGCCTGTTCCACGCCGAGGGCCGTTTCCAGCAGGGCGTACAGCGGGATCGCGCCGCCGTCGGAGGAGGGCGCGGCCTCCGCGACCCGTACGACCTCGGCGGGTGAGGTCACCTTGGGCAGGCGGAGTCCCGACAGGCCGGGCAGGGGGGAGAGGGTCTTGAGGTCGGCTTCCGCGTAGGGGCCGTCCAGGGCGTTCACGCGGACGTGGACCGGGACCGGCGGTGGTTCGCAGAGCAGTTCCGCGGTGGCCGCGCGGGCGTACTCCTTGCGGTCGGGGGCCACCGCGTCCTCCAGGTCGACGAGGACGACGTCGGCGCCGGACACCAGCGCCTTGGCGACGGTCTCCGGGCGGTCGCCGGGGACGTACAGCCAGGTGAGGGGGAAGGGCGGGGCGGTCACAGGGCGCCCTCCGATCTGAGAGCGCCGATCTCCGGTTCCGTCAGGCCGAGTTCGGTGAGGACCGTGTCGGTGTCGGCGCCGTGCGGGCGACCCGCCCAGTGGATCGCGCCGGGGGTCGCGGAGAGCCGGAAGAGGACGTTCTGCATGCGCAGGGGGCCCAGTTCGGGGTCGTCGACGGTGGTGAGGGTGCCCAGTGCCTGGTACTGCGGGTCCGTCATCACGTCCCGTACGTCCTGGATCGGAGCGACCGCCGCCTCCGCCTTCTCGAAGGCCTCCAGGACCTCCGCGCGGGTGCGGCACGCGATCCACGCGCCGACCGCCTCGTCCAGGACGTCGGCGTGCCGCGCGCGGTCCGCGCCGGTGGCGAACCACGGCTCGTCGATGAGTTCCGGGCGGCCGACCAGCCGCATCAGGCGTTCCGCGATCGACTGGGCAGAGGTGGAGACCGCGACCCAGGAACCGTCCGCCGTCCGGTAGGTGTTGCGGGGCGCGTTGTTCGCGGAGCGGTTGCCGGTGCGGGGCTGGACATGGCCCAACTGGTCGTACCAGAGCGGCTGCGGGCCGAGGACGGTCAGGATCGGTTCGATGATCGCCATGTCGACGACCTGGCCCTCGCCGGTGCGCTCGCGGGCGGTCAGCGCCGTCATCACGGCGTACGCCGTCGCCAGGCCCGCGATCGAGTCGGCCAGGCCGAAGGGCGGCAGGACCGGCGGGGCGTCCGGCTCGCCGGTGATCGCGGCGAAACCGCTCATCGCCTCCGCGAGCGTGCCGAAGCCGGGGCGGTGCGCGTACGGGCCGAACTGGCCGAAGCCGGTGACCCGGGCGAGCACGAGACGGGGGTTCGCCGCAGAGAGCTCCTCCCAGCCGAGGTCCCACTTCTCCAGCGTGCCGGGGCGGAAGTTCTCGATGACCACGTCGGCGGTGGCGGCGAGGCGGAGCAGGGTCTCGCGGCCGCCGGGCTTCGACAGGTTGAGAGTGATGGTGCGCTTGTTGCGGCCCAGGAGCTTCCACCAGAGGCCGACGCCGTCCTTCGAGGGGCCGTGACCCCGTGACGGGTCGGGCTTGGCCGGGTGCTCGATCTTGATGACCTCCGCGCCGAAGTCGCCGAGCATGGTCGCCGCGAGCGGGCCGGCGAACAGGGTGGCGAGGTCGAGGACGCGCAGGCCGGTGAGGGGCGCCTGCCCCGGGCTCCCGGTCATGAGGCGGACCGCGGGTGCCGGGAGGCCTGGGCCTCGATCTCGGAACGGTAGGGCATCGAGGACGACGCCCCGATCCGCTGCACCGACAGCGACGCCGCCGCCGACGCCCAGACGAGGGCCTCCGGCATCTCCCGGCCCTCCGCGAGCGCCACGGCGAGGGTGCCGACGAAGGTGTCGCCCGCGCCGGTCGAGTCCACCGCGGTCACCTTGGGCGCGGGCACGATCAGGGGCTCGGCGCCCCGGGCCGCGTAGAGACAGCCCGCCGCTCCCAGGGTGATGACGACCTCCGGGACCTGGTCGAGCAGCGCGGCGGCCGCCTCGTGGGGCTCGGTGGCGCCGGTGAGCGCCGCGGCCTCGTGCTCGTTGGGCACCAACAGGTCGATCATGGGCAGGAGTTGGGCCGGCAACTCCTGGACGGGCGAGGGGGTCAGGAGGGTGCGTACGCCGTGGCTGCGCGCGGCCTCGGCGCCGGCGAGGACCGCGGACGGCGGGATCTCCAACTGGAGCAGGAGCGCGTCGGCGGTGGCGATCAGGCCCTCGTCGCCGGGGGCGAGGGCGGTGACGGTGCCGTTGGCGCCGGGGATGACGACGATCGCGTTGCCGCCCTCGTCGTCGACGACGATGTGCGCGGTGCCGGACGGGCCCTCGGTGGTGCGCAGATGGTCGGTGTTCACGCCCGAGTGCTCCAGCGTGGAGCGGAGTTGGCTGCCGAAGGCGTCGACGCCCACCGCGCCGATCAGCGAGACGTCGGCGCCCGCGTGCACCGCGGCCACCGCCTGGTTGGCGCCCTTGCCGCCGGAGATCGTCCGGAACTCCCGTCCCGTCACGGTCTCCCCGCGCTGCGGCGCCTTCGTGACGTACGCGACGAGGTCCATGTTCGTGCTGCCGAGCACGGCGATATGGGTCATGGGCGGGGTGCCTCCCGGCGGGTGAGCAGGTGGGTCGTTCGGGCGAGTTGGTCGAATCCGGTGCCGTCGAAGTCGGCGATCGACGTGGCCAGACGGTTCTTGAGCGGGCTGGTCCAGTGGTCGGGAAGCGCGGCGGGGTCTCCCGCGAGCAGGCCCGCGACGCTTCCGGCCGTCGCGCCGTTCGAGTCCGTGTCCCAACCGCCGGACACCGCACGGCAGATGGAGCCGGAGAAGTCGCCGTCGGCGTGGGTGAGGGCCGCGGCGATCAGGGCGGTGTTGGGGATGGCGTGGACCCAGTGGTAGGCGCTGTGGGTGGCGTGGAGTTCGTCCACGACGGTGTCGAAGTCGGCGGTGGCGCGGGCGAGCCCGATCGCGTGCCGGACCGCTCCGGCCAGACGGGAGGCGGGCGGTACGACGGTGAGTCCGGTGCGGAGACAGGCGTGGACGTCGCTCGTTCCGGTGGCCGCCTCGGCGATGGCGGCGGCCGTGAACATCGCCGCGTGGACGCCGTTCGCGGTGTGGGTGAGGACGGCGTCCCGGTGGGCCTGTTCCGCGGCGGCGGCCGGGTCGCCCGGGTTGGTCCAGCCGTGCACGTCCGCGCGGATCAGGGCGCCGATCCATTCGCGGAACGGGTTGCGCCGGCTGGCCGTCTCCGGGGGTTCGATCCCGCTGAGGAGGTTGCGGTAGGCGACGCGTTCCGCGGTGAACGTGCGGCCCGCGGGGAGTTCGTCCAGCCAGAGCCTGGCGACGTCCGCGGTGGTGAAGTCCCTGCCGTACCGCTGGAGCAACAGGAGGTTCAGGAGCGGGTAGTTGAGGTCGTCGTCCTCCGGCATGCCGTCGATGTTCTCGGCGAGGGAGGTGGGGGCGGAGCGCCTGTTCCAGGGGTACGCCGCCGCCAGCTCCGGTGGGACGCCCCGGGCCGTGAACCAGGTGCGCAGCGGCCAGTTGCCGGTGGCGCGCGCGAGGTCCCGAATCCCTCGCAGGGGGAGCTTCTCCACCGGTTTGCCCAGGAGGCAGCCCGCGGCCCGGCCCAGCCAGGCGGCTTCCAGGCCGGCCCGGCTCGGGGCGGACGTCCCGCTCGGGGCGGACGTCCGGACCGCGGCGGGCGCGGGCCAGTCCGGGCAAAGGGACTTGATCTCGGCCAGGTCCGTGGGTTCGGCGTGTGCCAACTCGCCCGGCAGGTCCGCGAGTTCGTCCAGCAGGTCGTCCGCCAGTGCACGCAGGCCCGGTGCGGCCGGTGACGGGGACGCGCCCGCGCGGGACGGGGCCCGCGTACCGCCCGCCGCGTGCCAGCGGGCCGCGATCTCCGACGCGTCGCGGCCGTCCTGGGCCGCCTGGGCTAGTTCGTGACCGACGAGGTCCTCGGGCTGGACCCAGGTCAGACGCAGGGCCGGCGGCGGCACCGGTCTCCCGGCGCCCGTCACCGGGAGCCCGCCAGTTCGGCGAACGCCGCCTCGTGAGCGCGCCCGCGCCGTACGTCCCGCTCGAAGATCTCCCGAGTCACCTCCGTGAGCGACCTCGCGGGAGCGTCGAGGTCCAGGCGGCTCGACTCGGCGACCGTCTTGGCCCAGTCACGGGGGATCTCCGAGCCGAGGGCGCCGGCGACGGCGCCGGACATGGTGGCGATGGAGTCGCAGTCGCGGCCGTAGTTCACGGAGCCGAGGACCGCGTGCGAGTAGTTGCCCTTCGCGATGACCAACATGCCCAGGGCGATGGGGAGTTCCTCGATGGAGTGCAGCCGGGAGGGACGCCGGGCGCCGAGGGAGGGGGACCGGTAGTCGGGGCCCACCGTGTCGTACGGGGCCACCGCCTCACGGAGCGGTTCGAGCGCCGACTCGAAGTTGGTGTGGCGGGCGGCGACCTCGCAGACGGCCTCGATGGCGGCGCGCGTGCCGTCCTTCGCCAGCTCCAGGCAGGCGGCGACGACCGAGTCCGGCGTCGCACCCGGTACGCAGGCCGCCGCCACCGCCGCCGCGAACACCCCGGCGGCCTCGCGGCCGTACGAGGACTGGTGGGCGCCCGCGAGGTCGAGCGCCTCGGCGTACGCCCTCGCCGGGTTGGCGGCGTTGACCAGGCCGACCGGGGCCATGTACATCGCGGCACCGCAGTTGACGATGTTGCCGTTGCCCGCCTCACGGGGGTCGATGTGGCCGTAGTGGAGGCGGGCGACCAGCCACTTCTCCGCGAGGAAGATCCGTTGCAGGGGGAGCGCCTCGGCCTCCAGCTCGGGGATCCAGCGCTGGGTGCCCATGAGGTCGGGGACCAGGTGCTCGGCTACGGCGTACGCGTCGAGGTGGTCGCGGACGGTGGCGTACACGCGTACCAGCGCGTGGGTCATCAAGGTGTCGTCGGTGACGTGTCCATCGCCCTTGTGGTACGGGGCGATGGGGCGGGCCGTGCGCCAGGCGTCGCCGTTCCAGGGGCCGACGATGCCGTGCACCCGGCCGCCGTGGCGTTCCACGATCTGCGCGGGGGTGTAGCCCTCGACGGGGCCGCCGAGGGCGTCACCCACGGCGGCCCCGACGAGGCTTCCGGTGATCCGCTCTTCCAGACTTGCTGCTCCTTTGGGCGTCATGCCCGAATCATCCCTCTGGGGTGGTCAGTTCCGTAGCTTCGAGAAGATCGGCGAGTCCGATCAGATCGGTGCCGGTCAGGCGGGGCAGGACGCAGCCGGAGAGGGTGCGGCAGGCGTCGCGCCAGGAGGCCGGGATCGCGGCGCCGCCGCCGAGGGCGCCGGTGAGGGCGCCCGCGAGGGCGGGGGCCGAGTCGGCCACCCGGGACAGACAGGCGGCGGCCGGCACCGCCTCGGCGATCCGGCCGTGCGCGGCGGTGGCGAGGGCGAGGGCGACGGGGACGGTCTCCGCCGCCGCGATGCCGTAGCTGTACACGTGATCGACGATCTGGTGTTCAAGGAGCGGGACCAGGGCGAAGGTGCTCTCGCTGGCGCGGGCCAGTTTCAGGGCGTGCCGGGCGTTGCGGCCGATCTCCGTCGACTCGGGGAGTTCGGCGAGGGCGGCGTCCGCGCAGGCGTCGACGTCGGCTCCGGCGAGGGCGAGCGCGACGGCGGCGGCCATCGCGCGAGCGCCGTGCACGCCGTCGGCGTCCTGGGTGTAGCGGGCGTCGAACTCGGCCAGCTCGGCGGCGAGCCGGGGGTCGCCCGGGTGGGCCACGGCGAGCACGCAGGCCCGTACGCAGGCCGCGTCGTCGAAGTAGTGGGGGTTGTCGTGGCCCGTCGCGGGCGGGCGCAGGCCGGTGGCGAGGTTGCCGAGGCCGGCCCGTACGGAGATCCGGGCGCGGAGGGGGAGGAGGGCCGACTCGACCTCGGGGGCGCGGTCGGCCGCGGCGGCGACCTCGCTGGCGATCGCGTTCCACGACAGGTCGATGGACGCGCGCAACCGCCGCTCCCGGCTCAGGTCCCCGAGCGCGGTCGCGTCCCCCGCCCGCAGGACCGCCTCCGCCGCGAAGGCCGCCCACTCCGCGTCGTCCGACGGGCCGAGCCGCAACGGCTCCGGCGGCTGGTTCAGCGCGATCGGCACCGGCAGCGTCGTCGTCGCGTTCTGCTCCGCGAAGGTGTCCAGCTCCCGCGTCAGCCGCCGCGTCCACTCGGGCATCCGCGCGGCCCGATGCCGCGCGGCGGGCCATCCCGCGGCGTCCCCCGCCGCGAGCCCGAGAAGCAGCCCCTCGATCCGGCGGGGCCGCCCCGAGGAGGCGGCGTCCTCCCTCGCGCCGGGGACGGAAGCCGGCCCGATGACGACGCTCGCCGGGTGACCGGCGGTCTCTGTCGAGAGGGCTGCATCGGGGGCTTGGGGTGGGGTGGCGCTTGTCGGGGGGGCGGCGCTTGCGGGGTGGGTGGGAGGCGCGGGGGTCGCCGGGCGTACGGGGTCCGCCGGGGGCGCGGGTTCCGTGGAGGGCGTGAGATCTGCCGGGGGCGTGGGGTCCGCGGAGATCGCGGGGTCCGACACGGGCGCGAGGTCCGCGGAAGGTACGGGGTCCGCCGGGGGTGTGGGGTTTGCGGAGGGTGCGGGGGTCGCCGGGGGTGTGGGGTCCGTGGAGATTGCGGGGTCTGCCGGGGGTGTGAGGTCCGCGAAAGGCACGGGGCCCGCCGGGGGCGTGAGGTCTGCGGAGATTGCGGGGTCTGCCGGGGGTGTGAGGTCCGTAGAGGGTGCGAAGTTCGCGAAAGGTGCGAGGTTCGCGAAAGGTGTGGGTTCCGGGGAGGGTGAGGGGTCCGCCAGGGGCACGGGGTCCGCGGAGATCGCGGGATCCACCAGGGGCGCGAGGTCCGCGAAAGGCACGGGGCCCGCTAGGGATACGGGGTCCGCGAAAGGCACGGGGCCCGCTAGGGATACGGGGTCCGCGAAAGGCACGGGGCCCGCCAGGGATACGGGGTTCGCGGAGAGTGCGGGGGCCGCCGGAGGCGTGAGGTCCGCGGAGGGCGCGGGGTCCGCCGGGGGCACGGGGTCCGTAGAGGGTGCGAGGTTCGCGGAAGGTGTGGGTTTTGGGGAGGGGGTGGGGCTTGGAGGGGGTGTGAGGTTTGCCGGGGGTGTGGAGTCGGGGGGCGGGGTTGGGTCCGTGGCGTCTGCCGAGAGGGCTGAGGTTTCGGTCGGGGCGTCTCCGGCCAGGCCGGGGGTCATCGTCGTACCTCGGGGGTGTCGGTGGTCAGGGGGAAGGTGTCCTGGGTCGGCCAGGCGCTGTCCGGGATCGGGTCACGTACGAGACCGCCCGCGGCCCACTTGCTGTCGTCTCCCGGGGTGAGGAGTTCCGCGATGTCCAGGACGTGGTGGCCCTCCATGGAGGGGAGGCAGCTGCCGACGGCGGGGCCGATCGCCGCGGCCCAGGCGGCCGGGATGGAGGAGGCGCCCCGGGTCGCTCCCGCCAGGGCGCCCGCCACCGCGGCGGTGGTGTCCGCGTCGCGGCCCATGTTCACCGCCGTGAGGACGGACTCGGTGAAGTCACCGTCGGCCGCGGCGTACGCGCCGAAGGCGAGGGCGACGGCCTCGGGGGCGAGGTCGGTCCACGGGTAGCCGCCGATCACCACCGCGGAGCGGACCGCGCGTTCGCCGCGGTGGGCGACGGCGACCGCGCGGCGCAGGGAGCGCGCGGTCCAGGAGTCCTCCGGGATGACGGCCAGCGCGGAGGCGACGACGGCGATGGCCGGGGCGCCCGCCATCGCCGCCGCGACCCCCGCCGCGACCGCCTGCCCGCCGTAGATGCCCTCCCCGTCGTGGCTCACCGAGCCGTCGATCGCCACCAGGCGCGCCGCCTCGGCGGGGCGGCCCGCGGCGAAGACCCCGAAGGGCGCCGCACGCATCGCCAGCCCGTCGCTCCACGCGTGCCGGTGCTGCGCGGAGATCGGCGCGGCGAGACCGCGGCGGAGGTTCTCCAGGGTGCCCCGCTCACTGAAACCGGCGCCCCGGAACGGGCCCTCGTCCTGGTCCGCGATCCACTGGTGCCAGGCCGCCTCGACATGGGCCACGGTGAGCGCCGAGCCGTGCCGCGCCAGCAGCAGACCCGAGAAGATCGCGTACTCGGTGTCGTCGGTCCCGGCCGGGTGCTCCGCGACGTACCCCGTGATCCGGCCCCACTTCGCGCGGATCTCGGACGGTTTCATGTTCTCGGCGGGCGCGCCCAGCGCGTCTCCGACGGCGAGGCCGAGCAGCGCGCCGCGCGCCCGTTCGCGGAGTCCGGCGGCGTCGCCGGGGGCCGGGGCCGAGGGAATGCAGGCGATGGAAGCCATACGGTGCTTCTCCTCTCAGGGCTCCGTCGCCGCCGTTCGCGACGAGTCAACGCGCAAGAGCCTGGGAGACCCGCGCGGAACCCTTTGCGGATCTGTCCCACTTCCGCGGTTCGGCAGAGCCTCACGCGCCCCAGCGTCACCCGGTCGACATCTGGGCATCCACCGTCGCGGATGAGCGAAAAACCGTAAACGCGCAGGTAAGCGCAGCCTTTCCTTGCTGGCGAGCGCGAAATTATCGGCGTAGTTTTGGCGTTGTCGAAAAGTAGAACCCATCCAACTTAAGGACGTGAGGGGACCCGCATGGCCATCATCGAGACCGAGGCGACGCTGCACGAGGCGCACCGGGACAACCACACCCACCGGGACGTCAACGGCGGCTGGCTGCGCCCGGCGGTGTTCGGAGCGATGGACGGCCTGGTCTCCAACCTGGCGCTCATGACCGGCGTCGCGGGCGGAGCCGTCTCGCACCGGACGATCGTGATCACCGGGCTCGCGGGTCTCGCGGCCGGCGCCTTCTCCATGGCGGCCGGCGAGTACACCTCCGTCGCCTCGCAGCGCGAGCTCGTCGAGGCCGAACTCGACGTCGAGCGGCGGGAGTTGAGGAAGCACCCGAAGGACGAGGAGCGGGAGCTCGCCGAGCTGTACCAGGGCCGCGGTGTCGAGGAGAAGCTGGCGCGCGAGGTCGCCCGGCAGCTGTCCCGCGACCCCGAACAGGCCCTGGAGATACACGCCCGCGAGGAGCTGGGCATCGACCCGGGCGACCTGCCCTCCCCGGCGATCGCCGCGGTGTCGAGCTTCGGCGCCTTCGCGCTGGGCGCCCTGCTCCCCGTACTGCCCTATCTCCTCGGCGCGACCGCCCTGTGGCCCGCCCTGCTCCTCGCGCTGATCGGGCTCTTCGCGTGCGGCGCGCTCGTGGCCAGGGTGACCGCGCGGACCTGGTGGTTCAGCGGGCTGCGGCAGCTCGTCCTGGGAGGTGCCGCGGCGGGTGTGACGTACGCCCTGGGCAGTTTGTTCGGTGCGGCCGTAGGATGACAGGCCGACCACCTATGCAAGGGACTGCATAAGTAGTCGTTACTCAGCGGTTTCGAACGCTTAACCACTGGGCATGACCCGTAAGCGCTGTGGGCAATGAAGCCCGCTCCGCACCACCGTGGCCGGTGATGTTGCCTGCCGCGCCCCGGGTCGACGGACACTGATCTGTCCGCTCAGACCCCCCTTGATCCTCACCGCTGCGCGGAACCCTGCCGCGACTCTCCGGTGTCCGCATGTTGGAACGTAGTATCCGGTTACCGAGAACCGCTCCATCATGTAACCTGCACGAAATTTTGCGCACATAGAGCAGAGGGCCAGAGTCGTCCCTCGGCACCCGCGCCCCCAGAGCCTTCAGAGCCTGGGAGGCGCCCCAAAGCCACGACGACGACGGGAGAGCCGATGCGTACGCCGCGCCAGCCGTCCCAGCACTCCACGAATGGCCAGAAGTGGTCCTTCATGGATGCTCGCCCTGCCGCGCAGGGTATGTACGACCCCCGCAACGAGCACGACGCCTGTGGCGTCGGCTTCGTGGCCACCCTCACCGGTGAGGCGAGCCACGCGCTGGTCGAGCAGGCGCTCACGGTTCTGCGCAACCTGGAGCACCGAGGAGCCACCGGCGCCGAGCCCGACTCGGGCGACGGCGCGGGCATCCTCTCCCAGGTGCCGGACGCCTTCTTCCGTGAGGTGGCCGGATTTGAGCTGCCCGCCGCGGGCGCGTACGCGGTCGGGATCGCCTTCCTGCCCGAGGACGGCCTCACCGACGCCGTCTCACGGATCGAGACGATCGCCGCCGACGAGGGCCTCACCGTCCTCGGCTGGCGCGACGTCCCCGTCGCCCCCGGACTGCTCGGTGTCACCGCGCGTTCGACCATGCCCTTCTTCCGCCAGGTCTTCGTGACCGACGGCGTCTCGGAAGGCATCGACCTCGACCGCAAGGCCTTCGTGCTGCGCAAGCGCGCCGAGCGCGAGGCCGACGTGTACTTCCCGTCGCTCTCCGCCCGCACCATCGTCTACAAGGGCATGCTGACCACCGGCCAGCTGGAGCCCTTCTTCCCGGACCTGTCCGACCGCCGCTTCGCCTCCGCGATCGCGCTCGTGCACTCCCGCTTCTCCACGAACACCTTCCCGAGCTGGCCGCTCGCCCACCCGTACCGCTTCGTCGCGCACAACGGCGAGATCAACACGGTCAAGGGCAACCGCAACTGGATGGCGGCCCGCGAGTCCCAGCTCGTCTCCGACCTCTTCGGCGACCAGGACAAGCTCGACCGCGTCTTCCCCATCTGTACGCCCGAGGCGTCCGACTCCGCCTCCTTCGACGAGGTGCTCGAACTCCTGCACCTCGGCGGCCGGTCCCTCCCGCACTCCGTGCTGATGATGATCCCGGAGGCCTGGGAGAACCACGCCTCCATGGACCCGGCCCGCCGCGCCTTCTACCAGTTCCACGCCACGATGATGGAGCCCTGGGACGGCCCGGCCTGCGTCACCTTCACCGACGGCACCCAGGTCGGCGCGGTCCTGGACCGCAACGGTCTGCGCCCCGGCCGCTACTGGGTCACCGACGACGGCCTCGTCGTCCTCGGCTCCGAGGTCGGCGTCCTGGACATCGACCCCGCGAAGGTCGTCCGCAAGGGCCGCCTCCAGCCCGGCAGGATGTTCCTGGTCGACACCGCCGAGCACCGCATCATCGAGGACGACGAGATCAAGGCGGGCCTCACCGCCGAGAAGCCGTACGCGGAGTGGCTGGAAGCCGGCGAGATCGAGCTCTCCGACCTCCCCGAGCGCGAGCACATCGTGCACACCCACGCCTCGGTCACCCGCCGCCAGCAGACCTTCGGCTACACCGAGGAAGAGCTGCGGATCATCCTCGCGCCGATGGCGAACACCGGCGGCGAGCCGCTCGGCTCGATGGGCACGGACTCGCCGATCGCGGCCCTGTCCGAGCGCCCCCGGCTGCTCTTCGACTACTTCACCCAGCTCTTCGCGCAGGTCACCAACCCGCCGCTGGACGCCATCCGCGAGGAACTCGTCACCTCGCTGCGCTCCTCCCTGGGCCCCGCGAGCAACCTCCTGGAGCCGACCGCCGCGTCCTGTCGCAGCGTCACGCTGCCCTTCCCGGTGATCGACAACGACGAGCTGGCCAAGCTCATCCACATCAACGCCGACGGCGACATGCCCGGCATGAAGGCCGCCACCCTGTCCGGCCTCTACCGGGTCTCCGGCGGCGGCGACTCGCTGGCCGCCCGGATCGACGAGATCTGCACCGAGGCCGACGCCGCCATCGAGAACGGCGCCCGGCTGATCGTCCTGTCCGACCGGCACTCCGACGCCGAGCACGCGCCGATCCCCTCGCTGCTGCTCACCGCCGCCGTCCACCACCACCTGATCCGCACCAAGCAGCGCACCCAGGTGGGCCTGCTCGTCGAGGCGGGCGACGTCCGCGAGGTCCACCACGTGGCCCTCCTCATCGGCTTCGGCGCCGCGGCCGTCAACCCCTACCTCGCCATGGAGTCCGTCGAGGACCTCGTCCGCGCGGGCACCTTCCTCCAGGGCATCGAGCCCGAGCAGGCCATCCGCAACCTGATCTACGCGCTCGGCAAGGGTGTCCTGAAGGTCATGTCCAAGATGGGCATCTCGACCGTCGCCTCCTACCGTGGCGCCCAGGTCTTCGAGGCCGTCGGCCTGGACCAGGCCTTCGTGCAGAAGTACTTCAGCGGCACCGCGACGAAGATCGGCGGCGCCGGTCTCGACGTCATCGCCAAGGAGGTCGCCGCCCGGCACGCCAAGGCGTACCCCGCCTCCGGCATCGCGCCCGCGCACCGCGCCCTCGACATAGGCGGCGAGTACCAGTGGCGCCGCGAGGGCGAGCCGCACCTGTTCGACCCGGAGACGGTCTTCCGCCTCCAGCACTCCACGCGCTCCGCCCGCTACGACATCTTCAAGAAGTACACGGGCCGGGTGAACGAGCAGTCCGAGCGGCTGATGACGCTCCGCGGGCTCTTCGGCTTCAAGTCGGACCGCCCCGCGATCTCCATCGACGAGGTCGAGTCGGTCGAGGACATCGTCAAGCGCTTCTCCACCGGCGCCATGTCGTACGGCTCCATCTCCAAGGAGGCGCACGAGACCCTCGCCATCGCCATGAACCAGCTGGGCGGCAAGTCCAACACGGGTGAGGGCGGCGAGGACGCCGACCGGCTCTACGACCCCGCGCGCCGCTCCTCGATCAAGCAGGTCGCCTCCGGACGCTTCGGTGTGACGAGCGAGTACCTCGTCAACGCCGACGACATCCAGATCAAGATGGCGCAGGGTGCCAAGCCCGGCGAGGGCGGCCAGCTGCCCGGCCACAAGGTGTACCCCTGGGTCGCCAAGACCCGGCACAGCACCCCGGGCGTGGGCCTCATCTCCCCGCCCCCGCACCACGACATCTACTCCATCGAAGACCTCGCCCAGCTGATCCACGACCTCAAGAACGCCAACCCGCAGGCCCGCATCCACGTGAAGCTGGTCTCCGAGGTCGGCGTCGGCACGGTCGCCGCCGGTGTCTCCAAGGCCCACGCGGACGTGGTGCTCATCTCTGGTCACGACGGCGGCACGGGCGCCTCTCCCCTCACCTCCCTGAAGCACGCGGGCGGCCCCTGGGAGCTCGGCCTCGCCGAGACCCAGCAGACCCTGCTGCTGAACGGCCTGCGCGACCGGATCGTCGTACAGACCGACGGCCAGCTGAAGACCGGCCGTGACGTCGTCATCGCCGCGCTGCTCGGCGCCGAGGAGTTCGGTTTCGCGACCGCGCCGCTCGTCGTCTCCGGCTGCGTCATGATGCGCGTCTGCCACCTGGACACCTGCCCGGTCGGCATCGCCACCCAGAACCCGGTGCTCCGCGAGCGCTTCGCCGGCAAGGCCGAGTACGTCGTGAACTTCTTCCGGTTCATCGCCGAGGAGGTCCGCGAGATCCTCGCCGAGCTGGGCTTCCGCACCATCGAGGAGGCCGTCGGCCGCGCCGAGAACCTCGACGTGGAGCGGGCGGTCACCCACTGGAAGGCGCAGGGCCTGGACCTGAGCCCGCTGTTCTACGTGCCCGAGCTGCCCGAGGGCACCGCGCTGCACCAGGTCATCGAGCAGGACCACGGCCTGGAGAAGGCGCTCGACAACCAGCTCATCAAGCTGGCCGCCGACGCGCTGGCCGCGGACTCCGCGACCGACGCCCAGCCGGTCCGCGCCCAGGTCGCGATCCGCAACATCAACCGCACGGTCGGCACCATGCTCGGCCACGAGGTGACGAAGAAGTTCGGTGGCGCCGGCCTGCCCGACGACACCATCGACATCACCTTCACCGGCTCGGCGGGCCAGTCCTTCGGCGCCTTCGTGCCGCGTGGTGTGACGCTGCGCCTGGAGGGCGACGCCAACGACTACGTCGGCAAGGGCCTCTCTGGCGGCCGGGTGATCGTCCGTCCCGACCGGGGCGCCGACCACCTCGCCGAGTACTCGACGATCGCGGGCAACACCATCGCGTACGGCGCGACGGGCGGCGAGATCTTCCTGCGCGGCCGCACCGGCGAGCGCTTCTGCGTCCGCAACTCCGGCGCGACGGTCGTGGCCGAGGGCGTGGGCGACCACGGCTGCGAGTACATGACCGGCGGTCACGCGGTCGTCCTCGGCGAGACGGGGCGGAACTTCGCCGCCGGTATGTCCGGCGGTATCGCCTACGTCCTCGACCTGAACCCCGAGAACGTGAACGTGAGCAGCGCCGGAGCCGTCGAGACCCTCGACGACGCCGACGTCAAGTGGCTGCACGACGTGGTGCGCCGGCACGCGGAGGAGACCGCGTCGACGGTCGCCGGGAAGCTCCTCGCGGAGTGGCCCGCGTCGGTCGAGCGTTTCAGTAAGATCATCCCCAGCACGTACAAGGCAGTGCTCGCCGCCAAGGACGCCGCCGAGCGAGCCGGACTCCCTGAGTCCGAGATCACCGAGAAGATGATGGAGGCGGCGACCAATGGCTGATCCCAAGGGATTTCTGAACCACGGCCGCGAGGTCGCCAGGACCCGCCCGGTCGGCGAGCGCGTCAAGGACTGGAACGAGGTCTACGTTCCCGGCTCGCTGCTCCCCATCATCAGCAAGCAGGCCAGCCGCTGCATGGACTGCGGCATCCCGTTCTGCCACAGCGGCTGTCCGCTGGGGAACCTGATCCCCGAGTGGAACGACTACGCCTACCGCGAGGACTGGACCGCCGCCTCCGAGCGGCTGCACGCCACGAACAACTTCCCGGAGTTCACCGGCCGGTTGTGCCCCGCTCCCTGCGAGTCGGCGTGCGTGCTCGGTATCAACCAGCCCCCCGTGACCATCAAGAACGTCGAGGTCTCGATCATCGACAAGGCGTGGGACAGCGGCGATGTCGCGCCCCAGGCCCCGGAGCGACTCTCCGGCAAGACGGTCGCGGTCATCGGCTCGGGTCCGGCCGGCCTCGCCGCCGCCCAGCAGCTGACCCGGGCCGGTCACACGGTCGCCGTCTACGAGCGCGCGGACCGCGTCGGAGGCCTCCTCCGGTACGGCATCCCCGAGTTCAAGATGGAGAAGCGGCACATCAACCGGCGCATCGAGCAGATGCGCGCGGAGGGCACCAAGTTCCGTACGGGCGTGGAGATCGGCCGTGACATCGACGCGGCGAAGCTGCGCAAGCGGTACGACGCCGTGGTCATCGCGGCGGGTGCCACGACGGCCCGTGATCTCCCGGTCCCCGGGCGGGAGTTGACCGGCATCCACCAGGCGATGGAGTACCTGCCCCTCGCCAACAAGGTGCAGGAGGGCGACTTCGTGGCGCCCCCGATCACCGCCGCGGGCAAGCACGTCGTGGTCATCGGCGGCGGCGACACGGGCGCGGACTGCGTGGGCACCGCCCACCGTCAGGGCGCGGCCTCGGTCACGCAGCTGGAGATCATGCCGCGGCCCGGCGAGGAGCGGAACCCGGGCCAGCCGTGGCCGACGTTCCCGATGCTCTACAAGGTCACCTCCGCGCACGAGGAGGGCGGCGAGCGCGTCTACGCCGTCTCCACCACGCACTTCGAGGGCGACGAGGACGGCAACGTCCAGTGGCTGCACCTCGGCGAGGTCGAGTTCGTCGACGGCAAGCTGACCAAGAAGCCGGGCACCGAGCGCAAGATCCCCGCTCAGCTGGTGACGCTCGCGATGGGCTTCACCGGTACGGACGTCGAGAACGGCCTGGTCTCCCAGTTCGGCCTGGAGCTGGACGCGCGCGGCAACATCGCCCGCGACGCCGACTTCGCGACCAACGTCCCCGGCGTGTACGTCGCCGGTGACGCGGGCCGCGGCCAGTCCCTCATCGTCTGGGCCATCGCGGAGGGCCGCTCGGCCGCCCGCGGGGTCGACCGCTACCTGACCGGCGTCAGCGACCTGCCGGCCCCGATCCGCCCGACGGACCGCTCAATGATGGTCTGAGCCCCACCCCAACACACGTCCCGTACAAAGGCGTACGGAACTGAACGCGGCGCCTGCCTTGTCCCCGACCGGACGGTGGTGGGCGCCGTAGTGCGTCCGGACGTCCGCTACCCGCCCGGCGCCACCCAGGTGACGATCACGGCGCCGGCCACGGCCAGAACGCCGAGGAGGCCCAGCCAGCGGGCGGCTTCGACCAGGCGCCAGACGCGCCGGGTGCGCTGCCTCTCGTAGCGCAGCAGTCTGGTGGGCTCCGAGTAGGTCTGCTCACCCGGTCTGCCGTGCACGGCGAGAACGCTGAGCCAGGAGGCGGCGACCAGAGCGAGGAAGCCGAGCGTGAGCAGGGAGACGACGGACCAACGCGGTCCGGCGGAGAGCTTGCTCAGGTTCTCCTGCCCCTTGAGCACGAAGACAGCGGTGAGCAGGCCGGTCAGCGAGGACAGAAAAGTACGGTAGCCCTCCGCCTGCTGGAGGGCGAGGCGCAGTTGCTGATGCGGGTCCCGCTGGGCATCGGCTCTCAGTTCCGCCTCGCGCAGTTGCTCCTCGGAGAAGGTCACGGGGTCTGGTCAGCTCCCGCCGGTCAGGTGGGCGGGCGGCGGGGCGAGGGTCAGCCAGGCGCCGCAGCCGCGCGCGTTCGCCGGGCGCGGCTGGTGGTAACTCTCGCAGCGGCAGGACGTCCGCCACGGCTCGGGTCCCGGATCCTTACGGCGGCCGAGGAAGCCGCCCTTGGGAATCAGCGGCTGGACGGGGCCGAAGGTGCGTTTTGTCGCGCAGCCGCAGACCGGGCAGGTGCCGCTGGCCGTGAACTCCCTGTCGCCGTCGTTCTCCTGGACGGTCCACTGGAAGGTGAGGAGGGCGTCGTGACTGACATGCCGGTACTCGATGGCTGAACTCATGAGGCGTCATCCTCCGGGGTGGCTACCGTCAACTCGAACAGGGAGGCGTAGCGGTCGAGGCGCTCCCGCACACCGGCCTCGTCGAGCCCTGTCTCCTCGGCGCACAGACGGACGTGTTTCCCGGAGACCTCGCCGGACAGCGCGGGGGCACGGCCGGTCAACTCGGCGCTGAGCAGTACGACGTCCTGCCAGTCGGGCCGCAGCTCCGCCTCTTCGGCGTCCGGCGGGCGGACCTTGACGTCGAGTCCCAGGCAACGGAAGGGCGCGTAGCGCTCGTACGCGCGGCCCAGTGTCCAGCCGAAGCGCCCGGCGACCAGCACGAGTTCGAGCGCGCCCAGGATGCCCGGACCGAGGAGACCCTTGTCGAAGGCGGCGTGGTCGAAGCGGGTCGGTGTGAAGTCGGCGAAGAACTCGGCGTCGGGGCCGAGGAAGAGTCCGGGGGGCGCGGGCGCGCCCAACGGGGCGAAGGTGGCGAGGTGCTGGACGGAGTCAGCCAGGGGGTGACGGCTGCGCTCGGCGTGCTTCAGCAGGTCGGGGATGGTCAGGGCGTCGCGGAAGCGGATGGGGGCCTCCGCGAGCAGGTCCAGAGTTGGCCCCAGGGTGCGGACGTCCTCCACGGTTGCCCACAGCTCGCGGGTCTCGGAGGGCAGCGGTTCGATTCTCAGTGGCAGAGGCTTCTCAACCTGGGTCAGGTCGTCGAAGACGACACCGAGTTCCTTTCCCTGAAAGGCCGCGAGAGCCATGACATAAGCGAGCGAGGCGCCGTCTTCGTCGAAGTCGCCGCTGAACGTCAGGAAGGAGCCGCTTCCGGTGATCCGGCCTGCGTTAGGAAAAGGGAACAAAAGGCGGTCAGAAACCGTGACCGCGCGCTCCATCGCAGCCCTGTCAACGGACGCTGTATCGGCCAGTCCGCAGGCTTCTAGAGCATCCAGCGCCTTCGGGAAGTCGGATTCGTCGTCGGCCCAAGCGCGATAGCAGCCGACCATCGTCCACGGCCCTATGGGCGGGCGCGTCGAGTAGGCATCGCTCTCCCGCAGCAGGTTGGTGAGCCAGTAGGGCGCCTGCCAGTCAGCGGCCGTCGGGGGCACCTCAGCGGCCCAGGCTCCGGAGACCGGTGTCGCCGCGTTGATCCGCTCCACCACGTCTCCCACGGTGGTGTCGACCTGCTGAGCCGTCTCCAGCAGGTGGAGTAGGGGTATCCGGCCTTCGTACCAGGGTCCCTGACGACCCAGGTCTTCGGAGAGCAGGAGCTGTTGTTCGGCGGGAAGGGATCCCGACTTGCGTGCCTCATCCGTGGGGTCGCTGTCGAGACTGAATCCCAGTGGTTGGAACTGCTTCACGAAATGGGCGAGTTCAGTCGGTGACAGGGGTGGAGTCGAGCGGCTGAGCAGGTCGACGGGGCCCACGGCACCGGACATCCAGTTCCCAAAGTATTCCCAGGGAGAGGAGTGGTTGCCGCCCGGCGTGGTGAGACGCGCACCTTCGGTTGTGGTCACTCTTCTCCCGGCGAGCTCGGAATCGAGCAGGGGAGGGGCAGGCAGCGCCGGGTCCACGCGCCGCAATTCCGCGAGGTGTTCCGCCACCTCACCCAGCGGTAGATCGTGCAGAGCTGCGACGGCGAGCAGGGGAGCGTGTGTCGCGGGTGGCCTCTTCCTGAGCAACTCGTGGGAGCGCCTCAAAAACCAAGGAGCTTTGTCCTCGTGCAGGTCACGGACGTAGTTCTCCAGGCTTCGATAGGCCGAGTGGAGATCGGCCGACGGCTGGTCGACCACCCATGCGTCCAGGGAAGGGATGTCCGCCACAGCCGGCACCTCGATCCCGGTGATCGCGTAGCGACGCAGCGCTCGCAGAGCCAGGCGCAACGAGGTCCCTGCCTGGGCGGCCGCCTGAATCACCGAGACCCACTGGTTGGGCACGCCCGCACGGAAGAGCAGCGCGTCCAGTCCGATCGGAGAGGGATACCCGACGGGGCTGAAGTCCTCCTGGAGCTGACGGAGCCCCAGTCGGGTGGACTGCCAGTCGCGGAACAGACGGCTCTCCTGCGGGCGTTCGTCATCGAGTTCCACGGAGTTGTACGTGTCCATGGCCTGCTCGTCACTGGGCAGACAGCCCGTATCGGCGAGACGTACCTGCCTGGCTCCGAAGCGTTTCGTGCTCTCGGACTCCAATACCGCCGTGGTCTGCGGCGGCAGGGCGTTCAGTACGGCTATCGCCACCCGGGGTGCCTCGCGAGTCAGCCGCCAGAGCCAGGGGAGCGACACGTCCGTGCACTGCCCTACCGCGTCGGCCACCCCGGTCACCACTTCCGCAGTGATCAAATCCTCGTCGTACTCGAGAAGTTGATTGCGGTCCACGCTCGGCACTGGACTGTGCCGCTCGCGCAAGTTGATCACCCGCCCGTACACCTTCGGGGCGTCCCGGACGACCACGCCGTCGAGGAGGAGCTGTCCCTCGCCCTGCACCAGCCAGGCGTCTGAGTCCTTGCCGATCTCCAGGGGGCCGCCGTGCCAGCCGTCCCGGGGCTCCAGTCGTCCCGGCACCCAGCCGGCTCTCCGGACCGATTCCCTGTCGGGGGTGAACTCCTCGGCGGTCACCCGGTGTTCAGTCACCCACAGCAGGGACCGCAGCGTCTCCACCAGGGACGGGTGTTTCTCGCCCTCCTGGGGTTCCGCCAGATACATCCGCACCCGGGTGCCGCCGTCCTCGGGGACCTCGGGGTCGCGTGAGACGTTGATCTGGAGGAGACCCGAGCCCGACTGGATGTCCGCCCGCTGTGCCGGCTCCGTGCCCGCCTGTCCGAACCGGTCCACGGCCTTCGTCCAGACGACGACCTCGTCCGCGAGCATGAAGTAGCTGAACACCCCGATGCCGAAACGCGAGTTCATCGTGCGCACGGAGATGCCCTCGCGGCGCCAGTTGCGGCGCTCCTGGACGAACGCCGGGTCCTGCTCGAAGCGTTTGCCGGCGCGGGCGAACATCGAGGTGAGCCTGGTGCGGGTCATCCCCGAGCCGTTGTCCAGGCACTCGATGTAGGCGCGTCCGTCGTGCCAGCCCTGGGTGAAGGTGATGGTGCCGTCCCAGTCCGTGCGCAGTCGGCCGTACTGGCGGCGCATGTCCCGGTAACGGCAGGCGTCGAGGGCGTTCTGGTAGAGCTCGCGCACCGCCAGCATCCGGTCTCCGTAGAGCTGGGTGCCCATGAGGAGCGGGCGAATCTCGTCCTCCGCGAGGCGGAAACGCTCCAGTGGCTCCTTGTAGCGGCCCGGCAGGGCCCGGAGTTCGGCGGCCGTGACCTGGTCGGGCAGGCCGCGCATCAGCGGGTCCGCTCCGGCGTGCGTACGGAAGGCCCGTACCGTGGCGTCGGCCGCGAAGGTGAGTTCTTCGAGCGCCGCGTGCAGCGCGGGGTGCGGGCAGTTGAAGCGGACGGCGAGGCCGTAGGTGTGCGCCGTGCGGCCCTCGGCGGTCTCGTAGTCGAAACCTTCCAGCGCGGCGGCCACCTGTCTGGCCACGATGGGTTCGTGGGCGCCGAGATGGTCGACCAGCACGCTGGAGAGCCGGCGCGGATCGGCGGCGAGCAGCCCCGCCGTCCACAGCAGGCGGGCCAGTTGCTCACCGCGCCACTGGTTCCCGCGGACCGGCTTGGCCGTGATCCATCCCTCGCCGTGGGCGGTGTCGTTGATACGAGGGCTCTGGTCGGGCTTCACCGTGAGATGGCCGAGCACCTGGCGTACCTGCCGGTCGATCTCCTGGTGCTGCTCCTCGGTGCGCGGACCGGCGGCCGGACTGTCGGCGGCCGCCTTGACCGCCTTCGCGACCAGGTCGATCAGCGCGTCGACGGCAGGGTAGTCACCGGGGTGTTCCCATTCCCACAGGCGGTCCCAGTCGGCGATGAACCTGTGCCGCAGCCAGTGGTCGGCGGCGGCGGTGGCCTCCTTGAGCTTGCGCCCTCGCAGCGTGTCGGCGGTGCGCACCACCTGAGTGTGAGCACGGCAGACGTCGCGCGCGGCATCGCGTACGAGGGCGCGATGGTCGTCGGACGTCTCGTCCCTCCCGCGCGGGCCGACGTCGATCCTGCCGTCGGGCAGCAGCCCGCGCAGTTCGTCCAGGGCGATGGTGACCACCCCCTCCTGGACGACCGCGGCTGCCAGCAGACAGGCCGTCTCGGCGGGGGAGAGCAGTTCGTCCCGCTGGAGACCGGCCCGGCCCACCAGCGCGCTGAGCCGCTCCTCGACCCGTGCCGGGTAGCGCGGATCGGACCAGGGATCGTCGCGGTGGGCGGCCGTGCCCGCGCTGGTGTCCACCACCCAGCGCACCAACTCGGCGAGGCACTCTTTGACGCGCTCGTGGGCGGCCGGGTCACCGGAAGTGTGCTCCCACAGGCCGGAGTCCCGGATGACCCGGGTCCACTCCTCGGTCTGCTCCGATCCCTCGCAGATCACCGGGTCGCGGTGCTCCCCGTCCCCGGTCGGCCAGGGCGACCGCTTGGCGACGGTCGGTGGCTCGACCTGCGTGTACTCGTCGGCGATGCGGTGCAGTTCGCCCTCGGTGTAGCGGACGACCTCGTGGAAGGTGGTCGGCGGGGTGACCCGCGACAGGGCCTGGGCGAAGGCCTGCGCGAACCAGCTGCCAGCCGCAGGATCCGCGTAGGACCGCTGTCCGGAACCACAGCTGTAGAGCCAGTAGCCGTCGTGATCGGAGAGCCGCCCGCCCGCCTCTTCGGCGACGTACTGCTGCGCGGTGGCCGTCCGGCAGATGTCGAGGCAGACGATCGCGGTGACTCCGGGCGGCAACCGCCTGAGCAGCACACCGGGGTCGGCCCTGAGCAGGGTGTTCGGATCGAGTCCGGCGCTGCCGTCCGGCAGCGGCCATTCGGCCTGGCTGTCGGCGAGGACGAGATGGTCCCGGCCGTTGACCGTCTCACCGTGCCCGGAGAAGTAGATCAGGGCGGTGTCACCCGGCTCGCAGGACGCGAAAAGCTTGGACACCGCGCCGATCACGGGACCGAGGCCTGGCTCGCCGCACTCGACCGCGACGGTGTAGCCGGACTCCTCGAGAGCGGCGCGGACCATCTTCACATCGCTGTCGACGATCTCGAGCGGTGGGTAGCGGTCGGCGAGATCCGGGTGTTCCGAGAGGTACCGCGTGTTCTTCACACCGATGAGCAACGCACGTCTGCTCCCGCCGGTCGTCTCGTCCCCAGTCACCCGTGCCGTCCCCCTCCGCCGCCGCACCGGAAACCTTCATCATTCCAGCAAACGACCGATGAGGAAGGGGAGTTGGCGCGGCGGCCGGTCAGCGCACCTGGTACGTCTCCCCGTACACCTTCCACTCCAGCGGAGTGTCCAGGTCCAGGTTGCCGTCGTTGAGGAACTGCCGTTGGGCGGTGTCGATTCGGGTGGTGTCGCGGTGGGCGTTCTGGGACTTCATCGTGGAGCGGCGGATGTCGAGGAAGATGTCGAGGTAGGCCTTCTCGGAGCCGCCCTCGGCGGGGGTGTCGGCCTCGGCCATGGCGCGTTTCCGCAACCCGTAGAAGCCCTTCGCGCCGGTGCCGGGGCCGTGCATGACCATGGCGTCGTAGTAGATGAACTGGCCCAGGGTGCCCAGGCCGTCGAGTTCGGCGCGGCGGACCGCGGGGTCGAAGTAGACGCGGTCGCGTACGGCGTCCTGCGCCTCGCGGAAGGCGGCCACCGAAGCCTCCTCGCGCCAGGCGGTGGTGAAGCCCGGGTCGAGGCCCTCGTGCGAGTCCGTGCCGTCGACCTCGCGCAGGGCGGGGAGATAGCGGGCGAGACCGTTGTCCGGGTGGTCCTCGGTGTAGCCCTCGACCAGGACGAGCAGGTCGTGGGTGCCCGTGCAGAAACCGATGATGCCCGCCGTGTAGCCCTGCCCGTCGTCGATGTCCTCGATGTAGGCGTACGCGCTGCGCCAGTCCAGCGTGGAGTTCTCGGCGCTCGCCACGA
The DNA here is from genome assembly GCF_044751025.1 of Streptomyces sp. NPDC088747. Taxonomy (NCBI): domain Bacteria; kingdom Bacillati; phylum Actinomycetota; class Actinomycetes; order Kitasatosporales; family Streptomycetaceae; genus Streptomyces; species Streptomyces sp. NPDC088747. The sequence continues at coordinate 20,250 of NZ_JBIVKZ010000005.1, read as the reverse complement.
TCTTCTGCGCCAGTTCCTTCTTCGCGGGGCTGCCGAGACCGGTGCCGTCCGCGCTCGACCGACGGTCCCGCGAGGGCGCCGCGTCGTCCGGGTCGGAGAGGGCCGGCACGGAGAGACAGGCGGCTGTGGCGACCAGAGGGAGCACCGCGAGCAGCAGAAGACCAGCACGTTTCATATGCCCAGGGTAGGGAGCGCCCGGCCCTTTCCCGCGCAATCCACCGGAAAGGCCTCGGACTCACAGGTTGGGCGGTCGCCCCGGCCTCCCTGGCCGCTCAGCCCGTCAGGGAGGACACCTTGGCGACGGTCAGCATCACCAGCAGCACCAACAGGCCTGTGCACACCCCTGCCTGTATCAGCGTGCGGCGCCTGTCACGGGGCGCGTACGCGTACGCCATGGTGACCACGCAGCCCGCGAGCAGGCCGCCGAGGTGGCCCTGCCAGGAGGTGAAGGCGGCCGAGAGCAGCAGCCAGAGCAGCAGGCCCGCCATGAAACGGTTGACGTCGCGCATGTCGGCGCCGAGCCGGCGGGCCATGACGTAGTACGCGGCCCCGAGCCCGAAGATCGCGCCGGAGGCGCCGACCGTGGCCGTGCCGGGCGCGACCAGCAGGACGAGGACGGAGCCGCCGAGCGCGGAAAGGAAGTAGAGGGCGACATAGCGCGAGCGGCCGAGCTGGGACTCCACCACGCGGCCGATGTTCCACAGCGAGACCATGTTCATCACGATGTGGAGAATCCCGAACGTGCCCTCCGTGGGCGGCAGATGGAGGAAGGCTCCGGTCAACAGCCGGTACCACTCCCCGTCCACGACCCCCTCCGGGTGGAAGTCCGAGGGGTAGACGGACTGCCAGACGTAGTGGAGGCCGTCCGGTCCCACCAGCCCCGCGCCCAGCATCTGGAACCGGTCCACGACCGCCGGACGCACCACCTCGGCGAGGTAGGCCAGCACGTTGAGACCGATCAGGACGTACGTGACCACGGGCGTCGTCGAGATCCGGCCACCGAACGCCGTGCGGGCCTCGCGGACGGACCGGGCGCCCTCCTTCACACACTCGGGGCACTGGTGGCTGACGGACGCCTCGCGCATGCAGTCCGGGCAGATGTAACGGTCGCACCGGGTGCAGCGCACATGCGACTCCACCCGCGGATGGCGATAGCAGGTGGTGACGGTGGACTCGGGCTCCACGTCGGCTCCTCGGAAGGGGGGTTGCGGGTGTTGACGGCGGGACGGAAGCCGGTCGGGCCGGGTGAGCCGGTGGGCTGGGAGAGCCGGTGGGGCTGCGGAGGTCCGGTGGGGCCGCGGCGAACAAAATAGCGAACGTGGGTGTGCGGTGGGCCAGGTGGGGGAGGTCAGGGGGCTTCGCGGCGTGGCGCACTTCCGTGGGGTCGTGGTCCGTCGTGCGGTCTCGCGTGCTCTGTCCGGCCGGGGTGACGTAATCTCGGCCTCCGCAATCGCGCGCGACGGGAGCCTCGCATGGCCGGAATCAGCCTGACCAAGGTGGAGGAGACCGCGCCCGCGCTGGTCAGTCTGTACAAGAGCGCGGGGGTGTCCCTCACCAAGCACGGGCTGAGCGGTCGGCGGGCCGCCGTGTACCTGGTCGTCGACTACTCCGGGTCGATGAAGCCGTACTACCAGAACGGCAGTGTGCAGGCCCTCGCCGACCGGGTGCTGGGCCTGTCTGCGCACCTCGACGACGACGGGAGGGTCCCCGTCGTCTTCTTCTCGACCGACATCGACGCCGTCACCGACATCGCCCTCGCCGACCACCAGGGCCGCATCGAGCAGATCGTGTCCGGGCTCGGGCACATGGGGAAGACCAGTTACCACCTCGCCATGGACGCGGTCATCGACCACTACCTCGACAGCGGCTCCAAGGATCCCGCCCTCGTCGTCTTCCAGACCGACGGCGGCCCGATCAACAAGCTCGCCGCGGAACGGTACTTGTGCAAGGCGGCGAAGCTTCCGCTGTTCTGGCAGTTCATCGGGTTCGGGGATCCGAAGAGCAAGCAGTTCGAATTCCTGCGCAAGCTCGACGAGTTGGCGGTGCCGCAGAAGCGGGTCGTGGACAACGCCGGTTTCTTCCACGCCGGTTCGGACCCGCGGAAGGTGTCCGACAGCGAGCTGTACGACCGGATCGTGGGCGAGTTCCCGCAGTGGCTGGCGGCGGCGCGGGCGGAGGGGATCGTGCCGTGACGCGGCTTCTGCCCGCCGCCGAACGCGTGGCGGTGCCCTGGAGGAACGGCGGCGGCGTCACCCGCGAGATCGCGGCCCTGCCCGAGGGCGCGGGCATGGACGAGTTCGACTGGCGGGTGAGCCTCGCCGAGGTCGCCGCCGACGGGCCGTTCTCCGCCTTCCCCGGCGTCGACCGCATCCTGACCCTCGTCGAGGGCGCGGGCATGGACCTCACCGTGGGCGGGGAGCGGCGGCTCGTCGACTCCCGTTACGCACCGGGGGAGTTGCGTGGCGACGTCCCGACCGACTGCCGGCTCCTCGACGGCCCGGTCGTGAACCTCAACGTGATGTGGCGCAGGCACGGCGGCCGTACGTCCCCGACGGTCGCCGTCGTACGCGGTCGGCTCCCGCTTCCCGCCGGGCCCGCCCTGCTCGTCGCCCTCGACGGCCCCGCCGAGGTGGCCGGGCTGACGCTCGGGCCCTACGACGCCGTGCTGTCGTCCGGCAAGGGCGCGGTGCTGCACGCGGTGGGCCGTACCGCGGTGATCGGTCTCGCGCGGTAGCACCGAGCCGCGTCGGACCGGTCTCACCCGCGGGGACCGGCGGCCGTACGGGCGGCGAGGACTTCGGCCCTGCACTCGGCGGGGCTGCCCCAAGCGGTGCGCAGCGCACGGGCCTTGGTGAGCCAGAGGGACAGGTCGTACTCGGCCGTGTAACCGATCGCGCCGTGCGCCTGAAGTGCCATACGGGCAGTGGCGTACGCCGCCTCACCGGCCGTCACCTTGGCCGCCGCGACGTCCGCCGGGTCCATGGAGAGCGCCGCGCCGAAGAGCAGGGGCCGCGCGAACTCCAGGGCGACCTTGGCGTCCGCGAGCCGGTGCTTCACGGCCTGGAACGAGCCGACGGGGACACCGAACTGCGTGCGCCGCTTGACGTACTCCACCGTCCTGTCGAGCAGGGCGAGTCCCACTCCCAACGCCTGGGCGGCCGTCGCGAGCCGGGCCCAGGTGAGGGCCTCGTCGGCGGCGCGCGTCACATGGGGGCCGGTGGCGAGGAGCTCCCCGCCGGGGTGGGGGAGGGAGAGGCGGCGGGCGGGATCCAGGGAGGGACGGAGGGCCGGATCGAGGGATGGGCGGAGGGCGGGATCGGGGGAGGGGTGGCGGGCGGAGGCTTCATCTCCGGCCGTGAGCAGGCTCGTTGAGCTGGTGCCGCTCGCATACGTGCTGGTGCTGGTGCCGGCGCTTCCGTGGACGGGCGGGTGCCGGACCGGCGGAGGCGGTGTCCGCGTCAGACGCAGTTGTGCGGGCGCGGTGGTGTCACGTGGGACGGGGCCGCGCCCTTGGGTGTCACGTGCGTCGGGGCACCGCCCGTGGGTGTCACGTGCGACCGGGCCACGCCCGAGGGTGCCACCTGCGACAGGGCCGCGCACACCGGTGTCACCCGTACCAGTGCCATGGGCGCCGGTGTCACGTGCACCGACGCCCTGCGCGCCTGCGTCACGGGCCCCGGTGTCACATCCACCGATGCCCTGCGCGCCGGTGTCATAGGCGCCAGTGTCAGGGGTGCCGGTGTCGTAGGCGCCGGCCTCACGCGCGCCTGCGTCACAGGCGTCGCCCTCACGCCCGCCGGTGCCGCCCCCGGCCGGGCACCCCTCGTGACCGGCACCGGCGTACGCCACCGTCAGACACACCTCCGCCGCGTCCGCGTCCAGGACGAACGGCCCTCCGCCCGGCAGCGCCACCGTCGCGAGTGCCTCACCCGAGGCGAGCGCCGGCAGGAGTCGCCCCGCGGGGTCCGACTCGCCGAGCCGGGAGAGCAGCGTGGCCGCCGCCACCGTCTCGACCAGTGGGCCCGGGACTCCGTGTCGGCCCAACTCGACGAAAGCGACGGCCAGTTCGACGGGCAGCGGGCCGACACCCTCGTACGCCTCCGGTATCGCCGTCGCGAAGACGCCCGTGTCGGCGAGGCGGGACCACAGGGCGCGGCCCGGCGCGTGATCGCCCGCGGCCCAGCTCCGGATGACGGCCGGGGTGTCCGCCGCGGTCAGCAGCGCGTTCAGGGAGTGGGCGAAGGCACGCTGCTCGGGGTCGAGGAGGAAGCGCATCAGCGGCGGCCCTTCGGGAGGCCGAGGAGACGCTCGGCGATGATGTCGCGCTGGATCTCGTTGGTGCCCGCGTAGAGAGGTCCGGCGAGGGAGAAGACATAGCCCTCGGACCAGTCGGTGTCCGCCAACTCGCCTTCAGGGCCCAGGAGATCGAGCGCCGTCTCGTGCAGCGCGATGTCGTACTCGGACCAGAAGACCTTGTTGAGGCTGGACTCGGGGCCGATCGGCTCTCCGGCGGCGGACCGGGAGGCGCCCGCGTAGGCGAAGAGCTGGTAGGCGCGGGCGCCGATCATCGCGTCGGCCACCCGGTCGCGCAGGGCCGTGTCCGCGGGGTCGGCGCGGGTGCGCCACAGGTCGACCAGCCGGTCGGCGGCGGCGAGGAAGCGGCCCGGTGAACGCAGCGTCAGACCGCGTTCGTTGCCCGCTGTCGACATGGCGATCGGCCAGCCCTGGCCCGGCTTGCCGATCACGTCCGCGTCGGGGACGAAGACGGAGTCGAGGAAGAGCTCGGCGAAGGCGGGTCTGCCGTCCAGGCGGCCGATCGGACGGACCGTCACGCCCGGTGCCCGCAGGTCGAACATCAGGTAGGTGAGGCCCTGATGGCGCTTCGGAGTGTCCGGATCGCTGCGGAAGAGGCCGAACGCGCGGTCCGCGAAGGCCGCCCGCGACGACCAGGTCTTCTGGCCGCTCAGCAGCCAGCCACCCTCCGTGCGCACCGCGCGGGAGGTGAGCGAGGCCAGGTCGGAACCCGCCTCCGGTTCGGACCACGCCTGCGCCCAGACGGTCCCGCCCGTGGCCATCGACGGCAGCACGCGCGCGCGTTGCTCCGCCGTCCCGTGTTCGAGAAGGGTGGGGGCGAGCAGGTTGATGCCGTTCTGGCCGACCCGGCCCGGCGCGCCCGCCGCGTAGTACTCCTCCTCGAACACCAGCCACCGCACGATGTCCACGCCCCGGCCGCCGTACTCCGTCGGCCACGACACCACCGACCAGCGGTCCGCGGCGAGTTCGGCCTCCCACGCGCGGTGGGTGGCGAAGCCCTCCTCGGTCTCCAGTGAGGGGAGGGCGGGGCACGGCACGTGGGCGGCGAGCCAGTCGCGGGCCTCGGCGCGGAAGGCCTCGTCGGCGGGGGAGTGGGCGAGATCCATGGGCAGCACCCTTCGGGGGAACCCTGCGGCGGCAACCTTCCCTAACAAGTGTTTGGTAGGTTAGCGTGGGGCCATGAACGACGTCGAGAGTCCGGCGTACGTCTCCGGGCACGGGCTCCTGAAGGGGCGCACCGCCGTCATCACCGCGGCGGCGGGCGCAGGCATCGGCGGGGCCACGGCGCGCAGGTTCCTGGAGGAGGGGGCCCGCGTGCTGCTCAGCGACGCGCACGCGCGGCGGCTCAAGGAGAGCGCCGAAGCCCTGGCCGGTGAGTTCGGCGCCGGGAGCGTCACCGCGCTGCCCTGCGACGTCACCGACGAGGACCAGGTCCAGGCCCTCTTCGGCGCGGCTCTGGAGCGGCACGGCGGCCTGGACATAGTCGTCAACAACGCCGGTCTCGGCGGCACGTCGGAGCTCGTCGACATGACCGACGAACAGTGGTCGCGGGTGCTCGACGTGACCCTGGGCGGCACCTTCCGCTGCACCCGGGCCGCACTGCGGCTGCTCAGGGAGCGCGGCGGCGGCGGTGTGATCGTCAACAACGCCTCCGTCGTCGGCTGGCGCGCCCAGGCCGGGCAGGCGCACTACGCCGCCGCGAAGGCGGGGGTCATGGCGCTCACCCGGTGCGCGGCGATCGAGGCCGCGGCGTACGGGGTACGCGTCAACGCCGTGTCCCCGAGCCTCGCCATGCACCCCCACCTGGTGAAGGTGACCACGCCCGAACTGCTCGACGAGCTGACGGCACGCGAGGCGTACGGGCGGTACGCCGAGCCCTGGGAGGTGGCCAACGTGATCGTGTTCCTGGCGTCCGGCTACTCCTCGTACCTCACCGGGGAAGTCGTCTCCGTCAGCAGCCAGCATGCGTAGGACCGGGGGCCGTATGACCACAATGGCCCCGTGCCTACCAAGAAGAAGCCCCCGGTGAGCGCCTCGCCCGAGCGGCGCCGCGAACTGCTCGACACGGCCGCCGAGGTCTTCGCCGAGCAGGGCTACAACGCCACCACCGTCCGCACGATCGCCGACCAGGCCGGAATGCTCGCGGGCAGTCTCTACTACCACTTCGACTCCAAGGAATCGATGCTGGAGGAGATCCTGCGGACCTTCCTCGACGAGCTCTGGGGCGGCTACGACACCGTCCTCGACGCCGAACTGGGCCCCAGGGAAACCCTGGAGGCACTGGTCACCGAGTCCTTCCGGGAGATCGACCGGCACCGCGCCGCCGTCGCGATCTACCAGAAGGAGTCCAGACAGCTCGCCGCGCAGCAGCGTTTCGCCTTCCTCACCGAGTCGCAGCGCAACTTCGAGAAGGCGTGGCTGAGCACGCTGGAGCGCGGTGTCGCCGCGGAGGTCTTCCGGGCCGACCTCGACATCCGGCTCACCTACCGGTTCGTGCGCGACACGGTGTGGGTCGCCGCGTCCTGGTACCGGCCCGGCGGGCACCACAGCCCTGAGGAGATCGCCCGGCAGTACCTGTCGATGGTCCTGGACGGCATCTCCGTACGCGAACAGCCCCCGTTCCGCCAGCCCATGTCCGGTTGTCCCTGAGGGAGTTGCCATGGCCGAGGCCTACATCGTCGAAGCGGTCCGTACGCCCGTCGGACGGCGCGGGGGAGGTCTCGGCGGCGTCCACCCGGCCGACCTCGGCGCGCATGTCCTCAAGGCCCTGGTCGAGCGGTCGGGTGTGGATCCGGCCGCCGTCGAGGACGTCGTCTTCGGCTGCCTCGACGCGGTCGGGCCGCAGGCGGGGGACATCGCGCGCACCGCCTGGCTTGCGGCCGGGCTGCCCGAGGAGGTGCCGGGCGTCACCGTCGACCGGCAGTGCGGCTCCTCCCAGCAGGCCGTGCACTTCGCCGCCCAGGGCGTCCTGTCCGGCACCCAGGACCTGGTGGTCGCGGGCGGCGTGCAGAACATGAGCCAGATACCCATCGCCTTCGCCTCCCGCCAGGCCACCGAACCGCTCGGCCTCACCCAGGGCCCCTTCGCGGGCAGCGAGGGCTGGCGGGCGCGCTACGGCGACCGGCCCGTCAACCAGTTCCACGGCGCCGAGCTGATCGCCGCCAAGTGGGGGATCAGCCGCCGCGACCAGGAGGAGTTCGCCCTCCGTTCCCACCGGCGGGCGGTCCGCGCCATCGACGAGGGCCGCTTCGCCCGCGAGAGCGTCGCGCTCGGCGAGGTCACGGTCGACGAGGGGCCGCGCCGGGACACCTCCCTGGAGAAGATGGCGGGCCTGAGCCCCGTCATCGACGGCGGTACGGTCACCGCGGCCTGCTCCTCCCAGGTCTCCGACGGCGCCGCCGCGATGCTGCTGGCCTCCGAACGGGCCGTACGGGAACACGGCCTGACCCCCCGCGCCCGCGTCCACCACCTCTCCGTGCGCGGCGAGGATCCCATCCGGATGCTGACGGCCCCCATCCCGGCCACCGCGCACGCCCTCAAGAAGACCGGCATGTCCATCGGCGACATCGACCTCGTCGAGATCAACGAAGCCTTCGCCCCCGTCGTCCTCGCCTGGCTCAAGGAGACCGGCGCCGACCCGGCCAGGGTCAACGTCAACGGCGGCGCGATCGCCCTCGGCCACCCGCTGGGCGCCACCGGTGTGCGGCTGATGACGACCCTGCTGCACGAACTGGAGCGCACCGGGGGGCGGTTCGGGCTCCAGACCATGTGCGAGGGGGGCGGCCAGGCGAACGTGACGATCATCGAGCGGCTCTGAGCGCCTCCAGACCCTTCAGCGTCTCCTCGGCCTCGGTCATGATCCGCTCCACCAGCTCCGCGCACGACGGCAGGTCGTCGATCACCCCGGCGACCTGCCCCGAGGCCATCACCCCCACGTCCGTGCGGCCGTCGACCATCGCGGACCTGAGCAGCATCGGGGTGTTCGCGGCGAGCAGGACCTGGCTCCAGGACAGGTCCTTGCCGTGCTTCATGGCGAGGCCGTCGCGGATCATCGCGGGCCAGGAGAGACCGGACATCCTCCGGAAGCCCGCCGCCCGGCGGACGGCCTGCGCGAGAGCCCTCGTACGGCCCGCCCTCTCCAGGGAGTCGACGAGGTCCGTGCGCAGCATGCGGTGCGGGAGGCCGTCGACCGCGGTGGTGACCGTGACGTCCCTGACCGTCGCCGCCAGGTACTTCGCCTTCACCGCGGCGGGCACCGTCGAGTCGGACGTCAGCAGGAAACGCGTGCCCATGGCGACCCCCGCCGCGCCGAACGCCAGCGCGGCCACCAGCCCCCGCCCGTCGTGGAAGCCGCCCGCCGCCACGACCGGTATGCCGACCGCGTCCACCACCTGCGGCAGCAGGACCGTCGTCGCCACCTCGCCGGTGTGTCCGCCGCCCTCGCCGCCCTGCACGATCACCGCGTCCGCACCCCAGGCGGCCACCTTCTCGGCGTGCCGGCGCGCCCCGACGGACGGGATGACGACCACACCCGCGTCCTTCAGCTCCTCGATCAGCTCCCGGGAGGGGGCGAGCGCGAAGGACGCCACCCGCACGCCTTCGTCGACGATGATCCGCACCCTGTCGCCCGCGTCCCTGGCGTCGGCCCGCAGGTTCACCCCGAACGGGGCGTCCGTGCGGGACCTGACCTCCCTTACGGCGCCCCGCAGTTGGTCGAGGGTCATCGTCGCGGAGGCCAGGATGCCCAGCGCGCCCGCGTCGGCCGCCGCGGACACCAGGCGGGGGCCCGCCACCCAGCCCATGCCGGTCTGCACGACCGGGTGGCGGACACCGACGAGCCGCGTGAGAGCGGTGTTCATCAGCGCCCGCCCGTCCTTGCGGCGCCGGGCACCTCGCGGTCCCGGGTGCCCTTCGGGTCGATGACCTCCCGGATCAACTCCAGCTCCTCCCGGGTCGGTTCACGCGTGCGGTCCACCTCGTCGCCGACGCTCAGCTCGAAGCCCGTCGCCTCCCTGACCCGCTGCACGGTGACGCCCGGGTGCAGGGAGGCGAGACGCATCGAGTGGTCGGGGGTGGCGAAGTCGAAGACGCCGAGGTCGGTCACCACACGTGGGACGCGGTGGAACCGGGTGGCGCTCGGGCCCGCGGCGGCGGCACGGTCGTACCCCACTCCGCACACCATGTCGACCTGCTCGACGAACACCCGCGTGGAATGCTTCGGGATCCAGTAACTGGTCGGGTTGTTCAGGGTGTTGACGGGTGCGCCGCGCACGCCGAGGAGCTGGCGGCTGGGTCTGGCCCAGTCGCCGACGCACGAGATGTTCTGGTTGCCGAAGCGGTCGATCTGGCTCGCGCCCATCATCACGTGACGTCGGCCGCCGGTCACCATCGTCAGATGCCGGCGGTAGGGAAGCCAGCCCTCCGGTGTCCCGTCGAGCCCGACGAGCATCGCCTCACCGTCGGTCAGCAGCAGGTCGGGGGAGAAGGTGCGCTTGGCGAGGCGGGCGCCGATGGACGGGATCAGGCCCATGGGGCTGGCGAGCACCTCGCCGTCGTCCCGCCAGGCCTCGGCGCACGCGATCACGCAGTACTCGGCCGGGGTCGCACTCATCGGTCCTGCTCCTTCCGCCAGGCCTGGACGGCGCTCTGATAGGCGTGCTCGTCGCCGTGGAGGAACCGCTCGGCGAACTCGGCGTACGGGGTCGTCGCGTACAGCTTCTGGAATGCCTCGTCACGTCCGTGGTCCGGGGCGCAGGACGTGAAGTGCGCGCCGTTCGGCGCCTCCACAACACCCGTGACGCTCGACCGGGTGAGCAGCAGGGTCTGCGGTGCGGCCTCCTTGGTCAGCTCCGCCGTGTCGACGATCCGCTCGCAGGAGACGTACGCGGCGTCGGCCGCCTCGCAGAACAGGTCGTCGAAGTACGGATCCGGGCCCAGATACTGGCCGTTGCCCAGCCGGTCCGCGCGGTTCATGTGGACCAGGGCCGCGTCCAGCCGCAGGGCGGGCATGGCGACGAACTCCTCAGTGATGCCGGTGACCTCGTCGGCGTACGGCGAAGTGATCTTCCGCAGCCCGGGGTTGACCCGCATCACGTCCGAGCCGAGCCCTGCGCGCACCGGCAGGAAGGGCAGCCGGTTCGCGGCGGCGCGCAGTCCCCACATGAACATCGCCTCGTCGACCTCCATCAGTTCGAAGGCCCCTCTCTCACGCGCCGCGCGGTAGTGCGGTTCGAGCGGGATCGAGTCGAGGGTCGCGAACGCGGTGACCAGCTTCCGTATCCGTCCGGCGGCGGCCAGCAGGCCCACGTCCGGGCCGCCGTACGAGACGACGGTGAGATCGGTGATCTGGGACCGGAGCACCGCTCTCACCAGGGCCATCGGTTTGCGGCGCGAGCCCCAGCCGCCGATGCCGAGGGTCATCCCGCTCTCCAGCCGGCCCACGGCTTCCTGGGCCGACATGGTCTTGTCGCTCACTGGGTGGCCTCCTTGCCGAAGGTGCCGCGGACGCGGTCGGCCACCCCGCTGAGGCCGGCCTCGTAGGTGAAGCCCTGCTCGAAGCGGTAGCTGCGGCGTACGTCGACGGGATCGATGCCGTTGATCGCGGCCTTGGCGAGCCGCAGGAGACGGCCGTCCTTCGCGGCGATCTCGCGGGCCAGCTCCAGGGCCGCCGCGGACAGTCCGGCGCGCGGCACGACCTGCCACACCGAGCCGTGCGCGTGCAGCTCGGCGGCGGTCACGGTGCGCGAGGTGTAGTACAGGACACGCATCAGGTGCTGCGGCACCAGGCGCGCCAGATGGGTGGCCGCGCCGAGCGCCCCGCGGTCCAGCTCGGGCAGCCCGAAGACCGCGTCCTCGCTCGCCACGATCGCGTCCGCGTTGCCGACGAGGCCTATCCCGCCGCCCAGACAGAAGCCCTGGACGGCCGCGACCACCGGGACCTCGCACTCGTAGACCGCGGCGAATGCCTCGAAGCAGCCTCTGTTCGCGCCGATGAGCACGTCTCGGCCCGTGGTGTCCCGCTGTATCTCCTTGATGTCCACGCCCGCGTTGAAACCGCGGCCCTCGGCGGCCAGCACGACACAGCGGGTCCCGGGATCGCGGCCCGCCGCGCGGACGGCGTCGGCCAGGTCGAACCAGCCCCGCACCGGCAGCGCGTTCACCGGCGGGAAGTCGGCCGTGACGACGGCGATCCCCTTTTCCGGGTTCGAGACGGAGACACCCATGGGCACATCAGCTACCTTCGGCTATCTTTCCACCAAACGTTTGTTAGGTGAGATTTCGAAGCTAGCAGCGAACGCAGCCCAGCGGGAGGGCCTGTGGACAACGTGGATCTCGGCGGCAGGACCGTCGTCGTCACGGGCGGTACCCGCGGGGTCGGGGCCGGGATCGCGCGGGCCTTCGCGCGGGCGGGCGCCGAGGTGCTGGTCTGCGCGCGCAGACCACCCGAAGTGCCGCTCCCGGGCGCCGGGTTCACGGCCGTGGACCTGCGCGACCCGTCCGCCGTCCGCGACTTCTTCGCCGCCCTGCCGCGCCTCGACGTACTGGTGAACAACGTGGGCGGCGCGCCCTACCGGCCCCTCGCCGAGGCGGAGGCCGAACGCCACGCGCGGGTGATCGAGCTCAACCTCACCGTGCCGCTGACCGCCTCCATCGCCGCGTACGGGCATCTCCGCGAGGCCAGGGGCTCGGTCGTGATGATCGGCAGCGTGAGCGGGGGACGCCCGTCGCCCGGGACGGCGGCGTACGGGGCGGCCAAGGCGGGGCTGGAGAGCCTGGCGCGTTCGATGGCCGTCGAGTGGGCCCCCGACATCCGCGTCAACACCCTCGTCGTCGGCATGGTCCGCACCGAACGCGCGCACCTGCACTACGGGGACGAGGACGCCGTGGCCGCTGTCGCCAGGACCGTGCCGCTCGGCCGCCTCGCCGAGCCCTCCGACATCGGCCGGGCCGCCGTCTTCCTCGCCTCGGACGCCGCCGCGTACATCAGCGGGGCGAGTCTGCTGGTCCATGGCGGGGGCGAGCGGCCCGCCTTCCTCGACGCCGCGACCGCCAACAAGGAGAGCTGAGATGAGCGGACCGTTGCTGTGCGAGGGGCGCGTCGTCGCCATCACCGGCGCGGGGCGCGGGCTCGGCCGGGCGCACGCGCTCGCGTACGCCGCCGAGGGCGCCCAAGTCGTCGTCAACGACCTCGGCGTCGGTCTGGACGGTACACCCGGCCCCGGATCTCCCGCCGCCCAGGTCGTCGACGAGATCCGTTCGGCGGGCGGTACGGCGGTGGCCCACGGCGGCGACATCGCGACCACCGAGGGCGCCGCCTCCCTCGTCCGCACCGCCCTGGAGACGTACGGGCGTCTCGACACCCTCGTCAACAACGCCGGGTTCCTGCGGGACCGGATGCTGGTCAATCTCGACGAGGACGACTGGGACGCCGTGACGCGGGTCCATCTGAAGGGGCACTTCCTGCCGTTGAAGCACGCGGCGGCGTACTGGCGGGCCGAGGCCAAGGCCGGGCGGCGGCCCGCGGCGCGGGTCGTGAACACCAGTAGCGGGGCCGGGCTGTTGGGGTCTGTCGGGCAGGGGAACTACAGCGCGGCCAAGGCCGGGATCATCGGGCTGACGTTGGTCGCCGCGGCCGAGCTCGGGCGGTACGGGGTCCAGGTGAACGCGATCGCGCCGGCCGCGCGGACTCGGATGACCGAGGGGGCGTTCGCGGAGGCGATGGCTGTGCCCGACGGTGGGGGTGGGGGCGGGGGTGTCTTCGACGCGATGGCGCCGGGGAACGTGTCGCCGCTGGTGGTGTGGCTGGGGTCCGTGGCGAGTGCCGGGGTCACCGGGCGGGTTTTCGAGGCCGAGGGTGGGCGGATCACCGTGATGGAGGGGTGGCGGGCGGGGCCCGGCGTGGACGGGGCCTCCCGGTGGACTCCGGCCGGGGCCGGGGACGCCGTGTTGGCGTTGTTGGCTCGGGCGGAGGTTCCTGGGGCGGTGTACGGGGTGTAATGACCTGCGGTTTATCGCCCCCTCCGCCCCTTCCCGTCCCGTTCCTGGGGCTGCGCCCCCAGACCCCCGCTGTCGCGCTGACGCGCTCGTCCTCAATCGCCGGACGGGCTAGAGATAGCCCCTCCGGCGTTTGAGGAGCGGGGGTTCGGGGGCGGAGCCCCCGAGTACGGGACGGGTAGGGGCGGAGGGGGCGAAAGAATCCCCCAGCTCCGCCCCGCTCAGGAACCCGTCCCGCTCAGGAACCCGTCCCGCTCAAAGCCGCTTCCAGCAGGGCGGCTATCTCCGCGTGGCCCGTCTGCTGGTCGTTGCCGGCGAGCGGGTTGCCCTCGGGGTCGAGGAGTTGGACCTCGACGATGTCGCCGCCGTCCCGTGGATAGCGGTGGGTGACGAAGTCGCGGTCGGGGCCGTAGGCCTGCTCAAGGCCCGCGCGGAGTTCGGCCTCCACGTCGAGGACCAGCCAACGGCGCGCCTCCGCGAGGGACTCGGACCGGGCGCGCGCCCCGTGGGCGAGGAGAGCGCGTACGCAACCGGGGGACCCCCGGCGGGCGGCCGCCACCAGCGGAGGCTCGCCGGTCGGACCGGGACGGTCGGGATCGGCCCCGCCCGCCAGGAGGGCCTCGGTGACGGCGACATGGCCGCACCGCAACGCCCACGCGAGCGCCGTGAACCCGAACCCCTCCACCGTGTCGGGACCCGCCCCGGCCGCGAGCAGGGCCCGTACGACCTCGGTGTGCCCGCCGCACGCGGCCCCGCACAGCGGAGCGTCGGAGCCCGAGCTGAGCCGGTCGGGCGCGGCGCCGGCCGCCAACAGCAGTCGTACGATGTCGGGTTGGTCGCTCACCGCCGCCAGGTACAGCGCCGTCTGGCCGTCCTCGTCCACGGACTCCGGATCCGCCCCGGAGCGCAACAGCCCTACCACCGCGTCCTCGTCACTCTCGTACACAGCGGTGAAGAGAAGCTCCGTGGAGTCGTTCGTGCTCATCCTTCGACCCTCGCTCCCGAAGGCCGCGTAAGCAAAGGCTTTTGGGGTGTTCTGGCTCACCCCACCCGCCACTCAGGTGTCGCACTCCAGCACCGTCCGGCACAGCGCGCAGCGGGCCCGGACCCGGCCGCGTACCGGCACCCGGATCCGCTGGTGGCAGGTCGGGCACGGGAACGACACCCGCAGCGGACCGGGGCCGTCGGGGGTGAAGGTGTAGGGGACGCCGGGCGGCGGGCCGGCAGCGGGGTGGTCGGTGGCGTAGCGGCGGTCCTTGGCGTAGCGGCGGCGGCCCGTCCAGCCGGCGGCGGTCAGCGGCGGCTGCTGCTCGTCACGGCGGGCCTGCGCCATGCCCTTGTTGTACGCCGTGTAGGCCTGCGGGCTGGTGAACCAGATCGAGGGGTCCTCGCCGAAGACCAGGGCGCGCTTGGCCAGGACGTACCCGAACTCCTCCGGCGTCAGATAGCCGAGCTTCTGCGAGGAGTCCGCGTCCTCGCGGTAGGCGTCGAGAAGGAGCCAGCCCGCGCCGAGGTAGGCCGCCGCGGTGTCCGTGAGGATCTCGGTGTCTCTGGTGCCGGGGAAGGCGAGGTCCAGGCGGTGCAGGTACACGTGCATGACCTCGTGGGCGAGGGCGGCACCGATGTCGCGGCGATGGGTACGAAACCGGTCGTTGAGTTCGATGAAGTACTCGGGGCCCGCGGCGAGTTCGACGTTCGCCGCGTGCGTCATCTCGCGGAAGCCGATGATCATCCGGGCGTCCGGCAGCCGGTAGTGCAGCACCATCTCGCGGGCCACGCGCTGGGCGCCCAGATGAAGGTCGTCGAGGTCGCTGAAGGCCACGTCGGCGGGGGCCACGCTGGTCGAGAAGGTGTGGACGGTGTCGTAGGAGAGCCGTTTGTAGAGCGCGGTGATCGAGGCCCGCACCGTGTCGAGGTGTGGGTAGCCGTGCTCGACGGGTCCGCCGTTCGCCACGTCCGCACCCCCTGAAGGCGACTGCCTTCCACTGTAGGCCGGGGTTCCGGCGGACGACGCGGCCCGGACGGGGGCGGGGAAGCGGAGGTGGCCGGAATGAGGCCCTTGCCGGGGTCGCGGGGCGCTCTCCATAATCCGCAACAGCTTGGCAGGAACATGCCATGCCTTTCGGGTCGGCAGGCGCTACCGGCGCCGCGGCCCAGTGCTGTGCGTGACGTGCGGCTCCCCGCCGCGCGTTCAACCCCCCACGAAGGGAAGCACGTTGAAGTTTCTGAAGAAATTCACCGGAGTCAAGAGAGCGCTCGCCATCGGCGCCGTCCTCCTCGCGGCCGTCTCCCTCCAGCCGCTGTCCAGCGCACAGGCCGCGCCCTCGCCCGTCGTCGGCGGAACCCGGGCCGCGCAGGGTGAGTTCCCGTTCATGGTCCGGCTCTCCATGGGCTGCGGCGGCGCGCTCTACACCCAGCAGATCGTGCTCACCGCCGCGCACTGCGTGAACGGCACCGGCGCCAACACCAGCATCACCGCCACCGCCGGTGTCGTCGACCTCCAGTCCACCAGCGGCCGGGTCCAGGTCAGGTCCACCTACGTCTACCGCGCCCCCGGCTACAACGGCAACGGCAAGGACTGGGCGCTCATCAAGCTCGCCTCGCCCATCACCACCCAGTCCACCCTGAAGATCGCCACGACCACGCAGTACAACACCGGCACCTTCACCGTCGCCGGCTGGGGCTCGGCCAGCGAGGGCGGCGCCCAGCAGCGCTACATGCTGAAGGCGACCGTGCCCTTCGTCAGTGACGCCACCTGTCGCTCGTACAGTGGCTACAGCGGTCTGGTCGCCGGTGACGAGATCTGCGCCGGTTACGCGGCGGGCGGCGTCGACACCTGCCAGGGCGACTCCGGCGGCCCGATGTTCCGCCGGGACAGCGCGAACGCCTGGATCCAGGTCGGCATCGTCAGCTGGGGCATCGGCTGCGCGCGGGCCAACGCTCCCGGTGTCTACTCCGAGGTCTCGACGTTCGCATCGGCCATAGCGAGCGCCGCGGCGACTCTCTGACCTTCGTCTGCCCTTCGTCTGACCTTCGGCGGATCCCCGGTTCCTGAGCTCCACGCCGGCCCGTGGGCGTCCGTGACCCGTTCGGTGTCGCGGACGTCCTGGGCGCGGGCGCCGGTCCGGCGTCCGCGGGGCCGGCGCTGGGGCTGGGGCTGGGACCAGGAGAAGGGGAGCGGGGGCGCCCCTTACGCTTGGCTCCCATGAGCACCAGCAACACCAACGAGACGGCCGACGGCGCGAGCGGCCAGGTCGACCCGGCCGTCCGGGCCGAACTGGCGCGGCTGCGCGACAGCATCGACAACATCGACGCCGCCGTCGTCCACATGCTCGCCGAGCGCTTCAAGTGCACCCAGCAGGTGGGTCACCTGAAGGCCGCCTACCAGCTGCCGCCCGCCGACCCGGCCCGCGAGGCGCACCAGATCGCCCGGCTGCGCCGCCTCGCCGAGAACGCCAAGCTGGATCCGGCCTTCGCCGAAAAATTGCTCAATTTCATCATCGCCGAGGTCATCCGCCACCACGAGCGCATCGCGGACGGCGTCGAGGGCCCCACGGCGGCCATGGGGGAGTGACACCGGGCGGGTCGACCGTGCATCCTGCGCTGAGCACTCTGCGTCGCGTTCGTTTCGAGCACTCCTTGTCAACCACGGACACACCCTGTGTGTCCGTACGGGCATAAGCTGGTATGTCCAAACGAGGGGACGTCGGGCCATGCCTTCGGATGCCAGGATCCTCATCGTCGACGACCACGAGGACACGCTGTACGCCCTGGAGAGCGCCCTGGCCCCGCTGGGATACCTGCTGTCCCGGGCCACCAGCGGCGACGACGCCCTCAAGGAAGTCCTGCGCGGCCAGGTCGGGCTGCTCGTCCTGGACGTACGGATGCCCGGCGTCAGCGGCCTCGACGTCGTGCGCTACCTGCGCCGCCTGGAGCAGACCCAGCACATCCCCGTCCTCCTCGTCACGGGCTTCGGATCCGACGCCGAACTGACCTCCGCCGCCTTCGGCCTCGGCGTCGCCGACCTCGTCATGAAGCCCATCGACCCCTGGACACTGCGCACCAAGGTCCGCTACCTGTACGACAGCCACCAGCGCTACCAGAGCCTGGAACGCGAGGTGCGCGAACTGCGCGCCCTGGTCAAGGAACACATCCCGGACGTCACCCTCCCCCGCGAGGACACCCGCGTCCCCGTCCAGCGCGACGCCCACCACGGGGAGCCGAAGCAGGACCGAGCCCCCGTCGGCGAGCAGCCACGCAAACAGTGACGGAACCCCGCGAGGACAAATGGGGTACGGCGGACCGCCTCTGTGCGCTGTCGCCCTCATCAGGCAGCATGTCCCCCATGTCCGTACTGACGCGCGACGAAGCGCAGACCCGTGCCAAGCTCCTCGACGTCCACCACTACGGGATCGCACTCGACCTGACGGGCGGGGACGACACCTTCGACTCCCGGACCGTCATCCGGTTCACCGCCCGCGCCGACGCGGACACCTTCGTCGAGCTGAAGCCCGCCGAGCTGCGCTCCGTCACCCTCGACGGGCAGCCCCTCGCCCCCGAGACCCTCGACGAGAACCGGCTGCCGCTCAAGGGCCTGACCGCCGGCGAGCACGAGCTGCGCGTCGACGCCGCCATGCGCTACTCCCGCACCGGCGAGGGCATGCACCGCTTCACCGACCCCACCGACGGCGAGACCTACCTCTACACCCAGCTCTTCATGGAGGACGTCCAGCGCGTCTTCGCCGCCTTCGACCAGCCCGACCTGAAGGCCGTCTTCGAGCTGTCCGTCACCGCGCCCGAAGGCTGGACCGTCCTCGCCAACGGCGTCACCGAACACCTCGGCGACGGACGCTGGGAGGCCGCCGCGACCCCGCTGATCTCCACCTACCTGGTCGCCGTCGCCGCGGGCCCCTGGCACTCCGTACGCACCGAGCACCGCGGCCTGCCCTTCGGCATCCACTGCCGCCGCTCGCTGGCCCCCTCCCTGGACGCCGACGCCGACGAGATCCTCGACATCACCCGGGCCTGCTTCGACCGCTACCACGAGAAGTTCGACGAGCCCTACCCCTTCGACTCCTACGACCAGGCGTTCGTCCCCGAGTTCAACGCCGGAGCCATGGAGAACCCCGGACTCGTCACCTTCCGCGACGAGTTCATCTACCGCTCCGCCGTCACCGACACCGAGCGCCAGACCCGCGCCATGGTCATCGCCCACGAGATGGCCCACATGTGGTTCGGCGACCTCGTCACCCTGCGCTGGTGGGACGACATCTGGCTGAACGAGTCCTTCGCCGAGTACATGGGCTACCAGACCCTCACCGAGGCGACCCGATTCACCGAGACCTGGACCGACTTCGGCGTCAGCCGCAAGCCCTGGGGCTACGACGCCGACCAGCGCCCCTCCACCCACCCCGTCGCCCCCGACCCGGCCGCCGTCCCCGACACCGCGTCCGCCATGCTCAACTTCGACGGCATCTCCTACGCCAAGGGCGCCTCCGCCCTGCGCCAACTCGTCGCCTGGCTCGGCGAGAAGGACTTCCTCGCCGGGATCAACACCCACTTCGCCCGGCACAGGTTCGGCAACGCCACCCTCGCCGACTTCATCGACTCCCTCGCCGGAGCGACCGAGCGCGACGTGCACGCCTGGGCCGACGCCTGGCTGCGCACCACCGGCGTCGACACCCTCACCACCACCGTCACCGAGAACAGCCCCGGCTGGTCGCTCACCGTCGACCGCGACGGCAGCCGCCCGCACCGCGTCGAGGTCGGCCTCTACGACCGTGAACCCACCGACGGCCGCGCCCTCGTCCTGCGCGAACGCGTCAACCTCGAACTCCCCATGGGCCAAGCGGCCCAGGACTTCCCCGGCCACCGCCCCGCCCTGATCGTCCCCAACGAGGCGGACCTGACCTACGCCAAGATCCGTCTCGACGAGGCCTCGCTGGAGACCGTCCTGCGCGGCCTCTCCGCGATTCCCGACGGTCTCACCCGCGCGGTCGTCTGGAACACCCTGCGCGACATGGCCCGCGACGGTGAACTCGCCCCCGGCGACTACCTGGAGACCGCCGCCGCCCACCTGCCCGAGGAGACCGACCTCGCCCTCGTCCAGGGCGTCCTGTCCTTCGCCGCCGCCCAGGTCGCCGACCGCTACGTCCGTCCCGAGGACCGGCCCGCCGCCCTCGCCACCCTCAGCTCCCTGTGCCGGGACCTCATCCGCCGCACCGAGGACGGGTCCCACCCCGGTCTGCGCCTCACCGCCGTACGCCACTTCATCGACGTCGCCGCCCATCCCGACACCATCAGCGCCTGGTTCTCCGAGGGCACCGTGCCCGGCGGTCCCGAGCTCGACCCCGAGCTGCGGTGGCGGATCCTGGCCCGGCTGGCCGTTCTCGGCGCGATCGACGACGCCGTCATCGAGGCCGAACTCGTGCAGGATCCCAGTGCCACCGGGCAGGAAGGGGCCGCCCGTTGTCGTGCGGCGCTGCCCGATCCGCAGGCCAAGCGGGCGGCGTGGGAGTCGATGTTCGCCACCGACGACCTCTCCAACTACCTCTTCACCGCCACCGCCCAGGGATTCTGGCAGCCCGAACAGGGCGATCTCGTCCGCGAGTACGTCGAGCGGTACTGGCCCGACTCCGTCGCCCTGGCCACGCGGCGTGGGCCCGCGATCGCCGAGGCCGCCGGGCGCTGGGCGTTCCCCGTCTACGCCGTCACGTCCGACACCCTCGCGCTCGGCGAGGCCTGTCTCCGCGACGCCGAGCCGATCCCGGCGCTGCGGCGCAAGCTCGCCGATCAACTGGATGACCTTGCGCGGGCGTTGAGGGTGCGGGAGGCGTAACCGGTTTTCTCGCCCCCTCCGCCCCTTCCCGTCCCGTTCCTGGGGGCTGCCGCCCCCAGACCCCCGCATCGCGCTGACGCGCTCGTCCTCAATCGCCGGACGGG